>DATATW010000025.1:0-3851 GCA_036268595.1 Terriglobales bacterium | reverse complement strand
TTCGTCCACGATAACGGTTTCAACATCACGCAGGATGGCCCGGCTCTTCTCCGCCGTAAGCAGGATGTAAAGCGACTCCGGCGTGGTGACCAGAATGTGCGGTGGGCATTTCAGCATCGACCGGCGTTCCGACGCCAGCGTATCGCCGGTCCGGACAGCGGTGCGAATTTGCGGCATCAGCAAGCCGCGCTCACCAGCCATCTGGAGGATTTCTCCGAGCGGGACTTCGAGGTTCTTCTGAATATCGTTGCCGAGCGCCTTCAGCGGAGAGATGTACAGAACCTCAGTGCGGTCTTGCAGTTCGCCAGCCAGAGCCTTGCGCACCAGGCGGTCGATGCAGGCGAGGAAAGCCGCCAGAGTTTTTCCGGAGCCGGTTGGAGCGGAAATCAGCGTGGTTCGGCCGGATAGGATATGAGGCCAGCCTAGCTCCTGCGGCTCGGTGGGCGTGCCGAATTTCGCCGTAAACCATTCGGCAACTAAAGGATGGGCCCAGGAGAGAGCAGACATCAGAATATTTTAATCGCTTCAGAAGGAGTTTCGCAAATTATTCGCCCACATAATTAATCCCCGGGCGATAAATCTTACTATCGTATAACGTCTTACTTAGCATATAATGTAAGAATCATGATTGATACATTTACCACCGTGAGTTCTAAGGGGCAAATTGTCATCCCGGCTGAATTACGCGAAAGGCTGGGTATTGAAGCGGGGACGCGAATCGCGGTCCGGATCGAAAGAGACCATCTCATCATTCTCGAGCCGATTAATGAAGGGTACATTCGGCGTCTTCGCGGCTCCCTAAAAGGGCCGGTGTCCATGGTCGAAGCTAGAGAGCGAGCGAAGCGCCTGGAAAAATGAAGACCTACGTCTTGGACGCCAGCGCCGTTTTAGATCTCCTCGAAAATGGGCCGGGTGCCGGGCGGGTTGAGCACCTTATTGCAGAAGCACACAGAGGCAAAAATGTCATAGCGATGTCTGTGTTGAACTGGGGTGAGGTGTTTTATAACGTATGGCAGCACCACGGTGAAGAAGCTGCAAGGAGCGCCATTGCAGAACTGTCACGTCTGCCAATCGAAATAGTACCGGTCGATCAGGAGCAAGCATTGAAGGCGGGCGAGATTAAAACCTTGCATAAGCTTTCATTTGTTGATTGCGTTGCTGCGTCTCTGGCCGAACTCCGAAATTCAACTATGGTCACCGCAGATCGAGACTTTCAGAAGGTTGGACGTCGAATTCGCGTTCTCTGGCTCGTTCGTCATTGAGCGAGACACCTTTGGCGCACTCCCTTTGCCTTCCCTGCTTTGTTCTGCGAAACTGGCTTAACTTCCATGGGCCGTATCCACGTTCTTCCCGAGCATGTAGCCAATAAGATCGCGGCTGGCGAGGTGGTTGAGCGCCCGGCTTCGGTGGTGAAGGAACTGCTTGAGAACTCGCTCGACGCCGGCGCGAAGCGAGTGAAGATTCAGGTTGAAGCGGGCGGCAAAAAACTGATTCAGATTACCGACGATGGCTGCGGCATGGTGCGCGACGATGCGTTGCTCGCCTTTGAGCGCCACGCGACTTCAAAAATCAAGAATGCGGAAGACCTGCTGAACATTGCGACCCTGGGCTTTCGCGGTGAAGCGTTGCCTTCGATTGGTTCGGTTTCACGTTTGCGGCTCGAAACCCGAGCTTCCGATCAGGATTCAGGAACCATTGTCGAAATAGCCGGCGGCAAGATTTTTCGTGTCGACGAGGCCGGGCTTCCAGCGGGAACTTCTATCACCATCCGCGACCTCTTTTTTAATACTCCGGCGCGAAAAAAATTCCTCAAGGCCGAATCGACGGAGTTGTCGCATATCGCGTCGCTGGTCACGCACTATGCGCTGGCGCATCCTGAGAAGCACTTCGAGCTGCACTCGGCTACGAATGCCATGCTGGTGGCGCCGCCGGTGGCAAGTTACAGCGACCGGGTTTACCAGGTGTTCGGCAAGGAAGTGCTCGATCAACTGATTTCGGTTGCGGCCGAGCTGCCGCTCGCGCACGTGGGTTTGCCGCAGCCGCCTCCGTGGCTGCGAAAGAAAGAAGAAGGCGCGGCGGGGCGAGACGCCCGTCCCCCCATTGATCCGGGCAGCTTGCGCCTACACGGCTTTGTTTCGAAGCCCGAGATTCAGAAGCTGAACCGCAATTCGATTTACACCTTTGTCAACGGTCGGCTGATTCGCGACCGGCTGATCCAGCATGCGCTAACCGACGCTTATCGCAACATTATTCCGCCGACGGTTTTTCCCGTGGTGTTGTTGTTTCTGGAGATGCCGAATGCGGAGGTCGATGTGAATGTGCATCCCTCGAAGACCGAGGTGCGCTTCCGCCAGCAGACGGTCATTCATGATTTCCTGCGTGATTCGGTGCGGGCAGCGCTGATGAAAGCGCGGCCGGTGCCGCAGTTTGTGACTGAGATTCGTGCTCATCCAACCGCCAGCCCTTCACTTACACCCGGCGCGCGCTTCGCAGGCGCAGCTTCGACTTTCCCGTCGATTCCCGGCGCCGCGGCGCCCGACATCTTCTCTTTGCAAGCGCCGCCTGAGCCGGTAATTACGGAGCGTCTGCATTTTTCTGAAGGCATCGAGGTCGAAGCCAATGCTGCACTTTCGGTGGCACGTTTTCCGCGACAGACTTTCGGGGGAGAGCAGTCACTCGGGGCGGACCGTTGCGCTCCGGCGATTGCCGAAGAAGATTTTATCGACGCCGATGCTCCGTTGCTTTCCTCATTGAAGCCGCTCGGGCAGCTGCGCGAATCGTTCATCCTGGCGGTAAATTCCGAAGGCTTGTGGATCATCGACCAGCACGTGGCCCACGAGCGCGTGCTGTTTGAAAAAGTGTTGCGCCAACGGGCACAACAACAAGTTGAAAGCCAGCGCTTGCTGATGCCAATTGTGATCGAGCTGAATCCGGCACAGCAGGCGGTGTTTGCGGAAATTTCTGACGAGTTGCAGAAGAATGGGTTTGAGGCTGAGCCATTCGGGACGCGAAGCATCGCCATCAAAATCGCGCCTGCCGGCCTTGAGGCCAGCGATGTGGAGCAAATGCTGCATGAGTTGCTCGAGCAGTTCGCGCGCGAAGATCAGGCGCTGAATCTCGATCAGATTCGCGGGCGCATTGCCGCCTCAATCGCCTGCCATGCGGCCATCAAGGTCAACATGCCGCTCGAACAAAATAAAATGGAGTGGCTGTTGCGTGAACTGGCGAAGACGGATTGCCCCATGTCCTGCCCACACGGCCGCCCGGTGGTTCTGCGATACTCGATGAAGGACATCCAGCGGGCGTTTAAGAGGATCTAGCTCTCAGCCATCAGCCATCAGCCATCAGGAAAATCCTCTGGCCGCCGACGTCTTCTACGGCGGCTTGAATTACCAGTGCTGACGGTAAGAAGTGGCTTTACCCGATGGCTGAGAGCTGATGGCTGATTGCTTTTTATGACCGACACCGAACTCATCCAGCTTCGCCGCGAGAAGTGGCGCGTCAACGGCAATGCCGTGCGCACGCTCGAAGATGCGCGCAGCTTTATCGAATCGGTGGGGTTCTGCCTGATGCTGCCGCTGCCTGCACCAAAAACTTTAATGGTTCCGACGTTTGTCGGGGCTTTCCTCGGCTCCGACGAAAAACTTCCCACGCAGCGTAATGCTTTGACCGATCCCCGGGCGCGCGATGCAACTGAACTCATGGTCCGGCTGCTGCGCGACAAGTCTGCTTACGAAGCCAATCTGGGCGACGAGAACAATGCGCTGCTGCTTTCAGCTTCGGCGTTTCCTTATTTTTATACTTTGGTCGGGGAGCGCAATCCCAAGCAGGCGCCTCGCCCCGGGCCGAGA
>DATATW010000024.1:0-67944 GCA_036268595.1 Terriglobales bacterium | reverse complement strand
AGCTGCTGACGCGCGGATGGCTGCGGTGCCGCGTTGTCCTGAGCGACGACGGACGCGTCCGCTCCGAGCAGAAACAGCATTGCTCCACATAGCAGAGCCAACCTCAGACGAAAGGCCGCCGAGAGCCAACAAAGGACATTCAAGAACATCACTGGCATGTCCAAATGTTTGCTTGAATTTTCTATGACCACTTACGCCGCGTCCTCTCTTCCAGCAATTTCTAACTTCGGTGTCGCTGGACCGGAACCGGCGCCGGTTCGCTGGATGGCGCGCGCAATTTCGTCCAGGTCAGCCGGAGTCAGCTCCAAATTCCCGGCGCCAATCCAGCCATCCACCTGTTCGGGAGACCGAGCTCCCACGATGGCGCCAGTCACTCCAGACCAGCTGAGCACCCAGGCAATCGCCACAGATGAGACGGAGGTTCCGTGTCGCCGCGCGATCGGTTTCAGGGAATCGCGAAGCGCAAGATTGCGGTCTAAATTAGGGGGGTTGAACTCCGCAGCACCGCGGCGCCAATCATCCGTCGCCATGCGCGTAACTCTCTCACCGCTGAATCGATCGGTCAACAAACCGGACTGCATTGGGCTATAGCAGATCACGCCGGTGTTATGCGCGTCGCACCAGGGGATCTGCTGCGCCGCAGCGTCGCGACGAATTAATGAGAAAGGTGGCTGCAACGAATCCACATGGCGAATGGCAGAGCAGCGCTCGAGCAAACCAACATCGAAATTTGAGACCCCGCCGAGCCTAACCTTGCCTTCTTCGATCAAACACAACATTTCAGCCCACGAATCTTCGATGGGCGTACCGGTTTCATCAGGCCAATGGAATTGATATAGATCGATTCGTTCAATACCTAACCGGCGCAGAGACGCCTCGCACTCGGCGCGGATAGATTCCGGCTTGAGCACTCGCTTGGGTTCTTGCATTCGGTTGCGGTCGTCCCAAACCAGGCCGCACTTAGTAAAGATGAACGGCCGCTCAGAGGGCGATAGCGAACGCATAAAACGACCCACAACTTCTTCGGAATGGCCCAGGCCGTAAACCGCTGCGGTGTCGATCCAATTGACTCCGAGCTCGATGGCACGCCGCATTGTGTCTTCCGAGGCTTTGTCATCCTGGGGCCCCCAACCAAACGCCCAATCACCGCCTCCGATAGCCCAGGCTCCAAAACCGACGGTGGTAATCTCAAGTCCACCTGAACCTAGCGAACGCTTATTTATTTGCATAATTCCTCCTAGGATTGCGATCGTCTTGAGTTATTAATGCAACAACAGTCAGATGCTGCGTCGGGTTATGAAGCCAGCGCGGCAACCCCGTTGAGCTCCATGTATTCTTCATCCGTTAATTGCATCGATGCCGCTTCAACATTTTCCTCAAGATGTGTAATCGAGGATGTTCCAGGTATTGGCAGCATGATTGGGGAACGCTTGAGTAACCATCCCAATGCTACTTGGATGGGTTTCGCGTGCACTGCCTTGCCGATCCGGTCTAGCACCTTTCCGGCTACAGTCCCAGCACCAAGCGGGAACCATGGTATGAACGCAATATTATGGCGTTCGCAATAATCAACCACGTTGTCCCACTCACGATCGGCAAAGCTATACCGGTTCTGCACCGACACGATTGGCACAATTTGGCGGGCACGCTCGATGTGTTCCACAGTGACGTTAGACAATGCAATCAATCGAATCTTTCCTTCAGATTGCATGTTCGCCAGCGTTTCAATCGATGCATTGAAAGGAATAGCAGGATCCGGCGCATGCAATTGGTACACGTCAATTCGTTCCAGGCGCAGTCTCTTCAAGCTGCCTTCAACGGCCCTGCGTAAGTGCGCGGGACTGGCATCATGGGTCCACTGATTTGGCCCAGGACGATTCCATCCACCCTTGGTTGCGATCACGAGATCTTTGGGATACGGAGCGAGCGCTTCCGCGATCAACTCTTCGCTGACGAAGGGGCCATAAGAGTCGGCAGTGTCTATAAAGTTGACTCCGAGTTCAACGGCGCGACGGAGCACCGCGATTGCGGACATACGATCCCTGGGCGGTCCCCAGATTCCGTCGCCAGTAATACGCATGGCTCCAAATCCAAGACGGTTAACGGTGAGTTCACCGCCAAGCGAAACGGTTCCACCGGCGGCCGCAGATAAATTTCTCTTATTTCCATTTTTCTCGTTCATCTCATGCTCCAAAGTACTTTTTTATTATCAGACGTGATCCGCGCCTTCCAGACGCAACCTTCAGGTAGGCGCATTGGCCCGCGCCTGCAACGATAATCCGACCAAAGTCGCTATCAGGATCGCGGGATAGAGTTGCCCGATAAGCGCTTCTGCAGTTGCCAGCGAGCGCGCAATCCGATGAACGGGATAAGCGTCACCATAGCCAACGCTGGTCAGCGTAGAAAAACTGAAATACATCAAGAGACTCGGTTCAGCCGTGGGAATACCGCCGACGAACGTCTGAAAATGAATTGCATCTGGGCGCTTCTCCATTAGCAGCTTGTATCCGAATGCCCAGGTGACGCCGATCAACAGGTAAGCAGCGACTCCGCCGGTCACCCGGTGTACGCTCACCGACCCTGGGCGAAACGTTTGCCTCAACGTCATGATCAGCAGGATGGCCAGGCCCGATATCTTGAGCGCTGTATCCCAACCCGGATGGTGAAACCCGGGAATGAATTCGACGACTAGGTCCGCTGTGAACTCGAGGACAGTCAGCGCGATGATCAGATACATAAGGACTCTCTTGCGAATCGTGGCTACTGCTCCCGAGAAGACCATGAGTGCAAAAATGAGGCCGAGCCCAATTCGCCCATACCGTGACAAGGGCACCATTGGAACAAAAATGGTCACGATAATAAGAAACGCGAGAAAGAAGCTTAACCCCCGGTCCTCGACCCAAAAAGGAAAGAGTGAGACGTCCCTCGACTTCGGCGTCGACGCCCATGCCGGTGTTTTGTGGTTTTCAAGCAAAATGTCCTCGCACATCGTTCACGTTCCACATGGAAGAAGACCCTTCAACTGCAAGCATGGTAGCGACGTCCTCTGTCTAGCTCTACACAACCGGATGCCAACTCTGACCGATGGGAGCGTTTATTTGCCGGGCGGCCGTCGCCGTATTGCTTCCGAGATCTTTTTGGTACACGATCCCGCGATGCGTGACCACGAACGTCATGACCCCCGATCCGCGATAGTCTGCGGGATATGCGACCAGCGTCAAGCCGCGCGCCCTCTTGTTGTCGCTCGCTCCCCCCGCAGAACTCGACCTGACAATTCGAAAGTAGTACCCCTGGAAAGGCTTGGAGTTGTTGTCATAAGTATTCGCAGCGCCAGCAGCGACCAAGTTTTCGGCGAATCGGGTGATGGCGTCTTCGCTGTCTGCCTTCACTGCATCGTGCTTTCTTGCAATTGCAAATTCCTCGCACACTTGAATCGCGATGGCCTCGTTTTCTCCTATTGCACGGAAGCGAATTTCCTGTTTACCGGTATCGGAATCGAAAAACCATTTGCCGTTTTTGGAAACCAGCGGAATGGGAAACGGCCAGTTTTCTGCGCCGATATATAGAACGGTGCTTCCGTTGGTTTCTCGAACCAGGCGGTGCATCTCTCGGTATTTTTTACAGAATTGTTCGCGCTCCAGTTTGTCCTGGACACCATCGCCTGACGACGTCACACTCTTGCCTGCCCCCAAGATAGCTTCCAGCGCGGATTCATCGTCATTGTCCGCCGCTTGGACAAGAGCGGACAAAGCTTGCGTGGGCGAGGAGAAGGTACGTGGAGCTGATGCTTGAGCTAGAGCTGCAGGAGCACCCGCGACCACGATCAACAAAAGCCCAAGTAAAGCGACCAAGCTGGCGAATGTGGATCCGAAGGTAGCAGTAATGATGTTTTTCCGCATAACTTAATTCTCCGTATAGTCAGTTGTTTTCATCGACGAGCGTGAAGGCGGAAATTACCGGTGACCACCGCCGCCATGACCGCCTCCGCCATGGAATCCTCCGCCTCCATGGAAACCTCCCCCGAAGCTCGACTGGCCGCGGGCGGAGAAGCCTCGCGTCACGCCTCCATGATTAAAGCCGCCGAAGGCGCCTGAGTGAGAACCGCCGTAGGCATGAGGCGAAGCAAATCCGTGTTGGCCGCCAGTGAAGCCCCCTCGTTGTCCGCCATGAATTCCGCCTCCATTGAATCCACCCCGGGCAGCATTGAAGTGATTGCGATTGGCGAACACTCGACTGTGAGAGACGTAACCGTGGTGATCAAAAAGAATGCCGTGATCATGCCAGTCATAACCCCAATGTCCCCACCCCCAGCCAAAGCCGCCAAAGAAGCCGATTCCAAAGCCGAAGCCCCATGCCAAGCCCGGTCCCTCAAGGTACAGCCCCGGATACCAATACCAGCTTGGCCAGACCGCGAGAGGATCTCCGTAGACGAGCCAGGGATCGTACTCGGGAACGTACACCACTTGAGGGTCGGCCGGTGCGATCACCACGGTGTTCCCCTGGTTGCTGACTGTTTCTTGCGATGTGCTACTCAGGTTGCCGGCTTTCTCCGCACGATCGCGCATTACCTGAACAGCGTTCATTACGTCTCGCTGTTGATTGACGTATGCATCGCCGAGTGAGGAGGTCCATGAAAGATTTTTATCCATGTTGGCGAGCACCGAGGGAAACTCCGTGAGCGCCTTTACGCTTGGATCCCAAGGCTGCTTGTCGACTTCCTGGCCGAGTTGTTCTCCCTTTAAGTCGGTGTGCTGCTGCAGCCAGCGATCGGCTTCGACAACCTGATCGGGATAGGTCGACGCTGCGAGAATTTGCGCGACCAAGGCATCCGGATACAACGCAATTGGCGCGACCAGTTGCTGCAACTGTGCAGGTTTTTGCTGAGCGGCCACCACCGGAACTTGTGCAACTGGTTGGCTTCCCTGATCAGCGAACCCTACCGGCACCGTCGTTGACATGAGCCACGATGAAAGAAAGAAAGACAAACACTGTTTGAAAAATCTCATATCGATTCTCCTGCCGCTGACCGGCTTGGTGTATTGCGAGCGATGGGCAAAGTCCAATCAATTGGCCAAGTCAGCCATATTTGGCGCCGATTGCCGAAAAGTCATCGGACACGGCGGGTGATCACACTGACACGCAATTTCTACGTCTTCGCTGCCTGCGTCGCGACAAATTTCTCCGCAATATTGTTGTCCGTTTGAGACATCGCACAAGCAAGGTATGTGTGCGCACTTTTTTGTTTTTTGATTTGCCATTACGATTCAATCCTTTTCGTTTCACTTCTTCGATCACTTCTGCGTGATTCTTGTCTGATTGCATGCAGGCCTCCAAAAGCAAAATGCTGATGACACAAGACTTTTTTGATATTTGGCCGCTTGCAGAGTGGCCGCGGTGTCCGCAGAGCGATGGCGGCGTCAGCATTTCGACAATCTGTCGATCCAACGCTCACATTGCGAAGCAAACTACAACTTGAATAGGAGAGGCTGGGTCTGTAAATAGACGGATCTATTGAATGTTGAGGTCTCTCGACTCGTCTTTGAGTGTGGAATAGGCCGTGCTGTAGATATCGCAGAGGAGAACAAAAGAAATGGACGCACAAACTTTCGCATTTACAAATTCGCCGTTTGCGCCTCTCGCCATCGGTTTTTTTGGTCTGGGTACCGGTTACTTCATCTGGGGTGGTCAGGCTCTATTTGGCTTCCCGAAAAGCAGTCCGGAAGTTAACCGAACCTTAGGTTTATGGGGTTTCTGGATGCCGGGATTCATGCAGTTTCTTACCGGCATTTACCTGTTGACCGGTCTCACATGGTTCAATGTTTTCGGCAAAACAGCTTCCTCTCCTTTATATATGGCTGGACTGGCGTTCACCGCTTATGGAATTCACTGGTTCGCTATGGCTTACCGGCGCTACATAGATTCGAGCGCCCAGCCGGATGGCTGGATGGCGATCGCGTTCTTGTTTCTCAGCATTCTCGGCATTGCCGTTTTTCGGCGCGCCGGAGATATCCCGGTGATGCTCATCTTTATTGGCTTGACGTTGGTTTACGCTATCGAAATCCCTACCCGTTTGCTGTCCTGGAATGCAGGTGGCCGCCTCGTGGGATTCTTTCAAGTCGTCACCGGTGTGTGGCTGATGTATTGCACCTATGCCATCACGGTCGATCTGGCACTCGGCGGCAAGGCTTGGATTTAAAGGCCGCCCTCCGAAAGGTTCACAGATGAGCCCACTTCATTTCACAAAATCGGCCGTTGCTTGTTTGCTTTTGGTGGCGGCTGCGCACGCGCAATCACCCTCATCGCCCCACTCGGCAGATGCAGCTGCCGTCAGATCAGATGCAACTGCTTCATCGAACATGTTGCGAGAGCTGGATCGCTCGATCGAAAAGGTGGTGGACAAGGTGTCTCCCGCGGTTGTCCAGATAATGGTTTCTGGGTACGGCCCGGCTGAAAATCATGGGCAGAATGACACAGCGACGATTGTCCGTCAGCGTGCCATCGGAGCGGGAATTATCGTCGATCCTGATGGTTACATCATCACCAACGCTCACGTTGTTGAGGGAGCGCAGCGCATTCGCGTGATCCTTCCGCCGCCGCCAGCCGACTCCGCCTTTGATTCCCAACCCATTCACGCCGGGCAAATCATGGATGCAAAGATCATTGGGACGCATAAAGAGGTTGATTTGGCTCTGCTCAAGATCGAAGCGACCAATTTACCCAGCGTGCATCTGCGCAACGATGTCCGAGTGCACCAGGGGGAACTAGTACTGGCAATTGGAAGTCCCGAGGGTCTTCGCGATTCAGTAACTATGGGAGTGGTCAGCTCGGTCGCACGGCAACCCGACCCGGATAGTCCCATGGTCTACATCCAGACTGACGCGGCCCTCAACCCGGGAAACAGTGGCGGCCCATTGGTGGACGTCGATGGCAACGTGGTTGGAATTAATACTCTGATATTGAGCAAGGGTGGGGGCAGCGAGGGACTGGGATTTGCAATTCCAGCCGAGATCGTCGATTTCGACTACCAGCACCTTCGGAAATCCGGACGCGTGTTGCGGGTCGCAATAGGCGCGAAAATTCAAAACATCACCCCGACAATGGCCGCAGGCCTTGGCCTCGCGAGGAGCTGGGGAGCAATCATTTCCAATATCAATCCTGACGGCGGAGCCGGCGCGGCTGGCCTGCAGATCGGCGATATCGTGATTGGCGTAGACGATCGGCCGATTTCCGATCTTCCTGAATTCATCGCTGCGCTCTACCTTCACGGCTCTGATGAGATTGTGAAAATTGACATCCTTCGGGGTACTGGAGCGATGTCGTTCAAAGTTCCGGTGACAATCCACCATGACTCAATGGATGAGTTGTCTGATATGCCTGACGTGCCGAAAAACTTGATCTGGCAATTGAGCGTTTTTGCCACCGATCTGAACGAAAAGATAAAGTCACTGGTGCACGCCGATGACAGCGACTCCGGAATAGTGGTAATAGCTCAGGCTGGCGGCCCACGTACTGTCGATACAGGCCTGCAGCCCGGGGACGTCATCTTCGCCATCGGTCACAGACCGGTGCACTCCGTGTCACAACTGCAGGATGTGCTCGGCACAATCAAATCTGGCGACCCAGTCGTTCTCCAAATCGAACGCGGCGGCAAGTTTCAATACCTCGCATTCGAAATGGATTAGTTTCCAAACAAGCCTAACGTGCGCCGCTCGGGTCCATCAGGGCCAATCCTCGTTACATCATCGGAAGAGTGTAGTGTCGGAATCAGCACGCTTACAGCCCTAACTCGACATCATTGACACTTCTGGCGTCTCTGCTTCTCCGAGTCTCGAAGACTTATCTGAGCTAAATTCGCCAAAACAAAGCCTTTTCAGAACCGACCCTCGCTATCCAGCTTTGGCACGAGCATTGCTTTTAACCAAAGTGTGAAAAGCTCAAAGCGTGACTTACCAAATCGGATTGAAGACCATTTCTTCACTGCGAAGAAGTAAGCAGGCAGAGCAACAAAATCTTAAGGAGGAATTATGAAAAAGCTACTTATTCTGCTTTCGCTTTCTTTATGCATGGCGGCCCCATCGTTTGGATCTGATGTTGTCGGTCATTCCGCCAAGGTCGCAGGCAAGGATAGTTACAAAGCTGCAAAGGTCTCAGCGAAAGACACCGGCAAGGCTGGAAAGGCGGTCGTTAAGTTCCTTTTCTAACAAGAAACAAGAATCTATTTTAAGGAGACTAAAATGAAAATCCATAAGAGTTTTATCGCGGTCGGAATGATAGTTGCTTTTGCTTTATTTTTTGAAATCGCTGCTCACGCAGATTTGGGAGATCAAGCAACTGAGATTACGTTCAATCAACCCATTCAGATTCCAGGGCAGGTATTGCCGGCTGGAAACTATTTGTTCAAATTACTCAACGGTGACAATCTGGATGTTGTCCAGATATTCAGCGCGGATCGAACCCACCTGTACGCAACTCTCGAGACAATCCAAAGCGAGAAGCCACAAGTCCGGTATGACACCACCGTAACATTGGTGGAACAGGGTGCAGGAAGACCAGATGTGCTGCTGAAGTGGTTTTATCCCGGGAACGAAACTGGTCACGAGTTCGTTTACTCCAACCAGATCGAGAGGCAGATGGCACAAAACCAGCAGCAAACGGTTGTGGCCAGCCAACAACTGGCTACTGATTCCGAGGCGGGTGGATCGAACTAAGTACACTGCGGGAATTTGCTGGTTCGGCCCGGGCTCAAGGCCCGGGCTTTCTTGCGAAAACTACTTATCAGCCGTCTTTGCCGCCGCTGATCTGGCCTACCATTTGCGTTTAAATAATCCGCTTGCATGTCGCGCAATGAGCGTAAAATTTGTGGGAAACTTGAGCAGCCGAGCCGCCGCAACGTGTCGTTTGCGATCTGTTTGGCTAGTGCGGACGACAGTTCCGGTGATTTCCTTATGCCGCGAGCAGCTGGACGTTGCCTCTATTCTCAAAGGAGGATCTATGGATCGCAGTCATTATCATACGAAGTCCTCTGCCAGAACGCTGAGTGCCGGCGAACCGATTCGGTTCGCTGGCTCGGTCCTCGACCAACAACGTCATGTCTGTGCCTTTTTTCATAATCCGGACGAAGAATATCGGGTCCTGCTTCCATTCATCAAAGACGGTTTCGAACGAGGCGAGAAGGCGTACCACATCGTCGATCCGAAGCTGAGAGGCGAGCACCGCCTACGGCTCGCGGCAGCCGGCATTGATGTGGATGCTGCGGAAAAGAAGGGACAATTCGAGCTATGTAACTGGGCCGACGCCTATCTTCGCGATGGTCACTTCGACCAGGACCGGATGCTGGCTTTAATCCAGGAGGTGCTGGACTCAGGCCCAAAGCAAGGATTCGTCCGCACGCGGCTGGTTGCGCACATGGACTGGGCGCTCGAAGATCGGCCGGGCGTTGATGATCTGGTGGAGTATGAGACGCGGCTGAACTATCTTTTACCTAAATACAAAGATCCGGTCATATGAATCTACGATCTCGCCAAGTTTGGCGGCCAGATCGTTGTCGATATTATGCGGACCCATCCGATGATCATTATCGGAGGTATTCTCCAGGAGAATCCTTTCTTTGTTCCGCCGGATGAATTTCTGCGGGAGCTGCGTTATCGCCACTCCTCGAGCAACGCGTCTCCGCCATCAGCGGCCTGACCCGGAAATGGAAAATGGAAAGTACAACCGAGATTAAGCGCCTTCAGAGCTGCATCAGCGATCTGATCAGTGTTCTGGCGCTTCCCGCGATTTGGAGTGGCAGCGAAGCATCTCATATTCTCGGCACCCTGCTCGACGTTCTGCTGACCATGTTGCGTCTCGATTTCGTGTATGCGCGTCTTCCCGATGCAAGCGATGGTCCGGCAGTCGAGGTCGTCCGGCTAAGCGATCGCCGCCACTTCTCCGGTCAGCCACAGCAATTTGGCGAACTTCTCGACCGCTGGTTGAGCGACGACCAGCCTGGCTCGCGATGTGCGATTCCGCATCCGACGGAAGATGGCGAAGTCTACATCGCGCAGTTCTCGCTCGGGCTTCAGCCTGACGGCGGCGCTTTCATAGCCGGCTCCCGCCGAACTGACTTTCCGACTGAGGTCGAACGACTCCTCCTTCGCGTTGCAGCCAACCAGGCTGGCATTGGACTGCAAGAGGCGCGACGATCCGGCGAGCAGAAACGAATCTCAGAGATGCTGGAAGAACGAGTCGCCGACAGGACTAAAAGACTGATGGCGGTCAACGAGGAACTCCGGCGGAGTGAAGCATATTTGGCCCAGGCTCAAAAGCTCAGCCGCACCGGGAGTTTCGGCTGGAAAGTCTCCACTGGTGAGATCATCTGGTCGGAAGAAAGCTTTCGAATTTTTCAATATGACCGAGACATAAAACCGACTGTGGAACTTATCCTCCAACGGGTTCATCCACAAGATATACCCCTGGTGAAAGAGACGATCGGTCGCGCGTCGCAGGATAGGAAGAATTTCGAGCATGAATATCGGTTGTTGATGCCGGATGGGTTCATCAAATATGTCCACGTTGTGGCTCGCGCCGTAAGTGACGAATTGGACGGCGTAGAGTTCGTAGGAGCGGTCATGGATGTGACCGACCGCAAACGCGCGGAGCAAGCTCTGCTTAGCAGCGATGCCTACTTGGCCGAGGGCCAGAAGCTGAGCCATACCGGTAGCTGGGCATGCGATATCGCCAGTCAAAAGATGATTCATTCGTCCGAGGAACACCGTCGCTTGTTTGGTCTGGCCCCAGCCGGGGATGGCGCACCTTCATTCGAAGAGTTTTATCATCGCATTCATCCCGAAGATCGAGATCGGACCGTCGACGACCTTCAGAAGGCAATCCGCGCCGGAACCAATGTCGAAGCGAATTTCCGAGTGGTTCTTCCGGAAGGCACGACGAGATACATGTATGGAATAGGTCATCCTCTCGTCAAGCCGTCAGGCGATACCGGCGAATTTGTGGGCGCCGTGATGGATATCACCGAACGTAAGCGCGGAGAAACGCTGCGTGACGGAGAGCGCGGTGTTTTGGAGATGATTGCCCGTGACGCTCCGCTGGAAGAAATATTCGAGAAACTAGCACGGGCTGTAGAGGCGCGATTTGACAGCTCGCTGTGTTCTGTCCTACTTCTCGATGAGGATGGGCAGCATGTACGGCATGCCGCCGGCCCCAGCCTTCCCAGCGCTTATCTGAAGGCAATCGACGGCCTTCGCATCGGACCGAAGGCGGGATCATGCGGCACCGCCATGTATCGCCGTGAATCAGTCTCAGTTACAGACATTCTTCAAGACCCGCTCTGGGAGCCGTACCGGGACATAGCCGGCTCCTTTGGCTTGCGTGCTTGTTGGTCCACTCCCATGGTTGCGCACTCGGGCAAGGTGCTGGGCTCATTTGCTATGTATTATCGCGAACCGCGCAGTCCGAGTCCGGCTGAGATCCGCGCGCTAGAAATGGCCACTCACCTCGGCGGTATTGCCATCGAACGCAAGCACGTGCGTCAAGAACTGCAACGAAGTGAATCTTATCTGGCAGAAGCACAGAGGCTGAGCCACACCGGCAGTTGGGCTTTCAACACTCAACAGCCTGTCTACTGGTCAGAGGAAAATTTCCGAATTTGGGGCTTGGATCCGCAACATGGTATTCCGAAGCGAGAGGCCATTTTGCAACGGATACATCCAGAGGATCGGACCAGGATGCTCGAATACGTCCAGAAGACGCTGGACAAAAAAAGCGATTATGCGGTCGAGTTCAGGATCGTGCTACCCGACGGTACGGTCAAACACATACAAGGGCTAGGCCATCCAGTTTTCAGCGCGAGCGGGGAGCTTGTTGAAGTAGTCGGTACACAGCTTGACGTGACAGAACGCAAACACGCTGAAGAAGAGCGCGAACGATTGCGACAGGCCCAGGCTGAGATTGCGCACATAAATCGGGTAACCACGATGGGAGAGCTGACGGCTTCTCTGGCGCACGAAGTGAACCAACCAATTGCCGCTGCCATCACTGATGCGAACACTTGCTTGCGATGGCTCAACCGCGATCAACCTGATATGGCAGAGGCGCGAGAAGCCGCCGCGAGAGTTGTTAAGGACGCCACCCGTGCGGCGGAAATCATCAGCCGGACTCGCCTCTTGTTTAAAAAGGCTAGTCCGCAATCGGACCTGGTGGACGTGAACGAGATCGTTCGAGAAATGGTCGTCCTTTTACGCAGCGAGGCAATGCGATATTCCATAACGATCCGCACGGAGCTCACAGATATTCCACCAGTCATGGGAGATCGCGTGCAATTACAGCAGGTGCTGATGAACCTCGTGGCCAACGGCATCGATGCGATGAAAGAGGTCGACGGGATCCGCGAGCTCGCTATTAAGTCGGAAAAGGCGGAAAACGATCAGCTGCTGATCTCAGTCAGCGATACTGGCGTGGGGCTGCCGCCCCAACAGGCAGACCAAATCTTTAATCCATTCTTTACCACCAAACCTCACGGCACTGGCATGGGACTTCGGATAAGCCGCTCTATTGTGGAATCGCATGGCGGCCGTCTCTGGGCTGCCCGCAACTCTCACCGGGGCGCAAGCTTTTACATCACTCTGCCTAGCCGCCTTGAGGCGTGTGCATGATGGCCGAAGCTGCCCCCACGGTGTTCGTCATTGACGACGACGACCTGGTGCGAAAGTCAATCCAGGGGATGCTTAAGTCAGTTGGCTTGCACTCAGAGATTTTTGCGACGCCGCAAGATTTCTTGCGCAGCAAGCGTCACGACGGACCAAGTTGCATGGTCCTTGATGTAAGACTGCCTGGCGTTAGCGGTCTAGATTTCCAGCGCGAATTAGCTGATGCTGGAGTGCGCATTCCTATCATCTTCATTACAGGCCACGGAGATATTCCGATGACCGTAAAAGCGATGAAATTCGGGGCGGTGGAGTTCCTGACCAAGCCTTTTCGCGACCAGGATTTGCTGGATGCGATCCAGCTGGCCTTGGACCGCGACCGGTTGCTTCGCCAGCAACAGACTGAACTGGCCCGGTTGCGCAGTCTTTATGTGTTGCTGACGCCGCGCGAGCGGGAAGTTATGGAGCTAGTGGTTTCGGGCATGCTCAATAAGCAAATCGCTTATGACCTGGGGACTAGCGAAATCACCGTGAAGATCCACCGCGGTCATGTAATGCAGAAGATGCAGGCTGACTCCCTGGCGGAATTAGTGAGAATGGCGGGGAAACTTGAGATTCCGGCCGGAAGAAAGTAGCTTGGGCTGCCGAGAATGAGCTTTCCAACCAGCAAACAAGTGAATGCGCATGATATAAGACGTTACGTCCTGTGCTATGGGTTGGCCCTTGTCTCAGTTGCGACCGCGTTCGGCTGGGCGCGGCTGTTTTTATATTTCCACTTACCTCAGCCGTTTACATCGTTTGCGATGTCCGCCATCGCGATCACTTTCTGGTACGGCGGTGCAGCGCCCGGGATCCTGGCCGCCGTTCTTTCCATATTCATTCGCAATTATCTCTTTCCAGAAAACGTCAATCTTTTAGGTCGAGTAGGATATAACACCGCGTTTATCGTTTTTGCGCTCCTGATGATTGGAGTCAGGCGAAGACGAAGTAACCTTGAAGTGAAAGTCGCAGGGCGAACCGCAGAGCTGACTCGCACCAATGAGGAGTTGAGCGTTGAGATTGCGGAGCGCAAGCGGGCTGAAGACAAGCTACGGCAGAGCGAAACCTACTTGGCGGAGGCGCAGAAGCTTACGCATACCGGAAGTTGGGTCTGGGAGGTAGATGGAAGGGGCGCCTCGTACTTATCTGAGGAATGGTACCGAGTGTATGGCCTTGATCCGCGACGGGGAGTGCCGGGGTGGGAGGAACGGCTGCAGCGCATCCATCCCGATGATCGAGCCCGGTGGAAAGCAAGAATCGATGGGGCGTTAAGCGAAAAATCGGAGTACGAAGTCGAATTCCGAATTCTCCTTCCGGACGGCGAGGTAAAGCACCTTCACACCATTGGACATCCTGTTTTCGACCCCGCGGGCAATCTGGTGCGATTTGTTGGCAGCACCACCGATATCACCGAGCGCAATCAATCTGAAGAAGCTTTGCGTCAAGCGCAAGCCGATCTCGCCCGTATCAGCCGCATCACTACAATGGGAGAGCTGACGGCGTCTTTAGCCCACGAAGTGAATCAACCGATCGCAGCTGCGATGACCGACGCCAACACCTGCTTGCGATGGCTCGACCGCGATCAGCCGGATTTGACAGAGGCGCGCGAGGCTGCTGCAAGAGTGGTGAAAGATGCTGCCCGCGCGGCGGAAATCATCGGCCGGACTCGCCTGCTGTTCAAAAAAGGAACTCCGCAATCGGAGTTGGTCAATATGAACGAAGTCATTCGCGAGACGCTTGCATTGATGATTGGGGACATGTCGCGATTCTCAATTTCGGTCCGAATCGAACTGGCAGACGATTTGCCGGCAATCGCGGGTGATCGCGTGCAATTGCAGCAGGTGCTCATGAATTTGATGGCGAACAGCATCGAAGCCATGAAAGACACTGACGGAACGCGCGAAATCGCCATCCATTCGCAGCCAGGCCAGAATGGACAAGTAATGGTGACGATCAGTGACACGGGCGTGGGCTTGCCGGCACAGCAAGCAGATCAAATTTTTGACGCGTTTTTCACTACGAAACCTAATGGCACCGGCATGGGACTTCGCATCAGCCGCTCCATTATCGAATCGCACGGCGGCCGATTATGGGCCGCCAACCATCTTCCGCTCGGCGCCAGCTTTCACCTCACGCTACCTATTCACGCCGAAGCCCAGGAGTAACTCAGCGCAGTATTAGAACTCTCATACCAAAGCATAATTGCGGACTTTTTGCGCAGAGGCTTACATTATTGACATGCCCACTCAGGTGAAGGCAAAAATGATCGCGATCGTCGATGACGATGAATTGATGCGAGCTGCCTTGCAAGGCTTGCTGAAAGCGGTTGGATTGCGAGCGCAAGTGTTTGCTTCCGCGGAAGAATTTTTGCGGTCCGGACTACAGCGCGAAACCGGGTGTCTGATCGCAGACATTCGCATGCCAGGTATGTCGGGTTTGGAATTACAGGCTAAGCTGAATGCCGAGCGTTGCTGCATCCCGACTATCTTTATTACCGCACACGGCGACGCAAAAATGCGGCTGCAGGCATTAAGAGCGGGAGCCACCGAATTCCTAACCAAGCCCTTCGACGATGAAGTTTTGCTCGAGAATGTTCGGGCTGCTATTGAAAGTTGAGCCCGTAGACCACGTGCAACCATACCCAGGAGGTTCTCTGTGGGAGTTTTGCAACAATTCGGGTCTGGCAACCAGGAATGGAAGGAACGCAGATTCGAGCGAATCATAGGCGATAGTCCTGCCCTGGAAGCGGTGCTCGAGCAGGTCGAACGGGTGGCGCCTACTGACTCTACGGTTCTTATCCAGGGAGAAACCGGCACCGGCAAGGAACTGATTGCGCATGCTATCCACAACATCAGCTCGCGTTGTGGGCGTGCTTTTGTGAGGGTGAATTGCGCCGCCATCCCATTGGATCTGCTGGAGAGCGAACTTTTCGGGCACGAGAAGGGCGCTTTCACTGGAGCCATCGCGCAAAAAGCCGGACGTTTCGAACTAGCCGACAAAGGCACGCTCTTCCTCGATGAGGTAGGCGATATTCCGCCAGCTTTGCAACCAAAGCTGCTGCGCGTGCTTCAAGAACAGGAATTCGAGCGGTTAGGCAGTACTCGCACCCACAAAGTGGACGTTCGCCTGGTTGCGGCCACCCACCGTGATTTGACAGAGATGGTTAACCGCGGCGAGTTTCGCAGCGATCTCTACTACCGTTTGAACGTATTTCCGGTTTTGTTACCGCCGTTGCGTGAACGCAGGGAAGACGTTCCTGCCCTGGTGAACCATTTCGTTGATGTTTATGGCGGCCGGATCGGTCGCGAGATCGAGGATATTCCGGCGGCTACGATGACTGCACTCACCTTGTATGAATGGCCGGGCAACATCCGCGAGTTGCAAAACCTGATTGAACGTGCCGTGATCCTTTCGAACCACGGCGTGCTTCCCAATCCTTTGCCGGCTGCCGGCACTCGGAGCATCAACATTTCTGGGTCCACACCTAATCCGCCAACCGGTACTGCGTCCCCGACTACTTTAAAAGAGTCGGAACGCGTTCTGATTCTGCGTACGCTGGAATCCGTCCGCTGGGTGATCGGCGGTCCAAAAGGCGCCGCTGCGAAACTCGGATTGAAGCGCACCACTCTCATCCACAAAATGCAAAAGCTGGGCATCGCCCGACCTGGTCTGGAAACTCGGGACGCGATCGAGCGAGCCGCCGAAGCAACGCAAGGACAGTAATCCGTCCAAGCATCCAATTCACATCAACCTTTAGCAGACTCGGGAGGAAACTTCTTAAACATTTTTGCAACGCCCTTGTCGAGGTTCTTTGCATTTTTCTCGGCCTTTTTGGACAGAGTATCTTCGGCACTACCTCGCCAAATCAACTGCTTGACCTTTGCGTCGTACAGGTCAACGATCAGGGTTCCTTCTTTGTAATCCTGCTCCGTGGTGGTGGATTCGCCCATGCCGCCGAATCCTCTCCAGCGCCATCCCCCACCGAAGCCGTCGTAAAACGTCTGCAGTGTTCTCTGGGTTTGAGTCGTCCCTATGGCCACGACGCAGACGTCGCCACCGCTCTCGACCCGCATCCAGCCTTTGGCGGCTAATTGGACATCCACCGCGCTTTTGATTCGTGCGTCCCACAGGGGATCGGGTGACTTTACTGCCTCCCAGGAATAGGTTTTGTAGTGAGCGAAATTAGCTTGGTGATCGAAGTCGGTTGTGACCTGCTGCGCAAATGCGGCTTCCAGCACAAACAGGAAAGCTGCAATGCAAACCGCCGTACGGATTATTGGCTTCATGTAAGCCTCCTTTTCGAATGTTAGGAATGCATTCGCATTTCCAAACAGCTTTTCTGCTCAGAAAGCGATCTCGCGTTGCAGGGTAGACCTTTGTGAGTTGTCCAGCTGAAGATTAGAGAAGAATGCAACTGGTGGCCGTCGTCGACTCGCTGACTCACTGTCAGGATGTTGACGGTTCTTTGGTTTATTCTGCCGTGCGCTTGATCCAACCAGGGTAAATGTTGTGCTTCCACAGAAGCGACTTTGGAAACTCGGATGCATGCACAGAGTTATGCAGGGAAATAAAGGACACGAAAAGAACAGAGAGCTTACGAATTGGAGGTCTCTCGCCGAACGCGCCAGTGTGGAAATGGATTCGGAAAAGCTATTGAACCTTGTCTCCGAACTTAGTAGCGCGCTGGAGCACGGACAAAGGAACTACGGCGTCTCCGATCGAAACCCTCATGAAAATAAATCAAAAGAATTGAATTCACACTCGGGATTTACGCCGCGGGTGTGAGGTGTGTAATCGATCGTGAGACCGATTTGATACCCATGTGTGTGGGTATGGGACTGGCACTGTGCATGCAGCGCGTGTGAGAACTCTCCATGCGCTTGTCGTTCTGAGTATCGTTTCGTTTCGACTGCCGTCGAGGCAAATGAATGGACGGCTCAGATCTTCTCCGGTCGAGAAGTCGGACTCTCTAACGAGCGAAGGTGACGTCCAAAGGCTTGCAAAAAGTCGATGGCAGCCGCCATAGCGCGAAGGCTATCTTTGCTGGCGAGTCTCCGAAGCACGCCGAAAAAACTAACTGGTTGGTCGCGCTCCGCGGTTGCCTGTGCTATTCCTTCTGGAATTGCCTTGAAGATACCCTGGAACCATTCCGGCTCGATGCTGCCAAGGATCTGCCGCCAGAACAGAAGGTTTCTGATGGCGCGAATAGCTTCCGGAGTTCTTGCGCCGTCCACGACTTTCTCCAGGATATCGTCGCTTGCCGCCAATGCGCCGCGCATGATCTCGAGCACACCCCGCTCGTGCAGTTGTTGCAGCACTTCATATGCGGCCAACACTGCTTCGGCGTGTTCCTCCGGCGCATGCCCCAGGCGAGAGTGCAACTCGGCACGCGGGTCGCGCGGAGGGATTTGTAGTGGAATCGGTTGAGCCATGTGGTTCTCCTCGGTTCACTTCTTCGTCTGCAACTGGACCAGATGATTTCCGTTACCCGGAACGACGTAATCCGATCGCTTCCACTTGCGTTCGACTTCCACCCCATTCTGCGGTGTCGGATGACCGAAGCGGGAATTGATGCGAGGCAACGGACTCTCTCCGACTTCGGGCAACACGTTCATGTGAACGCTGGTCTCTTTATATGCGGGCGTATTGGTCACGGGATCGGTGTGGCTGCTGGTCAACCGGTTCACGGGACTCTCAATCGAGTTCATCGGCATGTATAGTTCTCGACCTTGCACGCGGTCGGTTACAAGAGCACGGACTCGAACTTTCCCGTATCGCGAAACCAGCTGCACCCATGTCCCGCTTTGAATTCTGCGTTCTTCAGCGAGTTCCGGCGAGACTTCCACAAAGGTGTCGGGAGTCTTCTCTCGAATTCCGTCAGTGCGATAGGTCAGGTTGCCCTCATGAAAATGTTCCAGTAAACGACCGTTGTTGAGGTGCAAGTCAAATTCAGAGTCCGGCTGGTCCGTCGGTCCAATCCAGGAGACTGGGAAGAGATTCGCCTTTCCATCGGGGAAGTCAAACCGCTTTGTGTAAAGCAGGGGCTGATCGGTTCCATCGGCAGCCACCGGCCATTGCAGCGATTTATAACCGGCCAGCCTTTCATAGTTAACGCCGGCAAACATCGGAGTGAGAGCAGCGATTTCATCCATAATCTCGGAAGGATGTTGAAAGTGCCAGCCTGCGCCCAGCTGATTGGCGATATCCTGGGTTATCTTCCAATCAGGATGACAGCCTTCCAGCGGTTCAAGAACTTGATACAGTCGCTGGATCCGGCGCTCGGTACTAGTGAAAGTGCCTTCCTTTTCCAGACTCGGTGCGCCTGGCAAAACGACATCGGCGTAGCGGCAGGTGTTGCTGAAAAAAATGTCCTGCACGACGAAGAAATCAAGCTTGGCAAACGCGTCTCCAACATAGTTGGAGTTGGAATCCACAATGCTCATTTCCTCGCCGATGAGATACATCGCCTTCAACTTTCCGTCCTGAATCGCTTCCACCATTTGATGGTTATCCAATCCCTTGGTGGAAGGCAGCTTACCTTTCCAACGACTTTCAAATCGGCCGCGAACTTCGGGATCATCCACGGACTGATAACCCGGCAGCATGTTCGGCATGGCCCCATGATCGCTCGCGCCCTGCACGTTGTTGTGCCCGCGCAGCGGATAAGCGCCAGTCCCCGGGCGCATGTAATTGCCGGTGATGAGTAGCAAGTTCGAGATGGCGGTGGAAGTGTCGGAACCTTGGTGGTGCTGGGTCACTCCCATTGCCCAGAGAATGCACATTTTATCGGCCTTGGCGATCATGTGGGCCGTGGTCTGCAGAGTTTCGACTTGCAGCCCCGTGATGCGCGAGGCGGCCTCCATGGTGAATGGCTCCAAGCTCCTGCGGTAATTATCCAGGCCATTCACCCACTGATCGAGAAACTTGGAATGCGCAAGGTTGTTATCAAGCAGGTACCGGCTCACGGCGCTTAACCAGACCAGATCCGTACCTGGTTTCGGATGGAGGAATAGATCGGCGCGCCTGGCCATCTCGTGTTCTCGAATATCTGAGACGATCAGTTTTTGACCATCGAGTTTATGAGAACTCTTGACCCGGGTGGCAATCACTGGATGACTTTCCGCGGTGTTGCTGCCAACGATGAGAACAAGGTCGGCCTTTTCGATATCGGAAATCGAACCTGAATCGCCTCCATAACCGACCGTACGGAATAAACCCACGGTTGCCGGCGACTGGCAATAGCGTGAGCAATTATCGATGTTGTTGGTGCCAATCACGGCCCGCGCCAACTTTTGCATCAGGTAGCTTTCTTCGTTGGTGCATTTGGAAGACGAGATGAATGCGATTGAATCCGGCCCGCTCCTAGCCTTGATCGCGGACAATTTGTTCGCGACTAAAGCAATTGCCTCGTCCCAACTGGCCTTGCGAAATTTGTCTCCCTCGCGAATGAGTGGTGTGGTTAGACGATCCTGGCTATTGATGTGGCCCCAGCCGAACTTTCCTTTTATGCACGTCGAAATTCCATTGGCCGGGCCATGTTCCGGCGCCACCTTTAGGATGTGGCGATCCTTTGTCCATACATCGAAGCTGCAACCCACTCCGCAGTAAGTGCACACCGTCTTCGTCTTGCGTACGCGGTGAGACCGCATCGCCGACTCTGCCTCAGAGACCTGAAGAATGGCGCCGTAGCCGGTTTCCGGTTCCACTCCTTTGACTACGTCAATCATTCCATTCAGAGCGGACTTGCGCAGAGAGGTCAAAAAGCCAGCATGGCCCAGCATCGATTTTTCCATCAACGCATTGCAGGGGCAGACGGTTACGCAATGCCCGCATGAAACGCAGCTGGACTCGCCAATTGTTGAGCCGCCGTCCCAAAGCACGCGCGGGTTCGGGTCCTCCCAGTTGATTGAAAGGGTTTCATTGACCTCAACATTTTGGCAGGCTTCGACACAACGACCGCACAGGATGCATTGATCCGGATCGTAGCGGTAGAACGGGTTGGTGTTGTCCACTTCGTATGGCTTTGAGCGAAACGGAATCTTCTGATGTTCAATGGCCAGCAGCTTCGTCGTGTTGTGAACTGTGCAATTTCCGTTGTTGTTGTCGCACACCGTGCAATACAGAAGATGATTGCTCAGGATGCGATCGAATGCTTCCACCTGCGCGGCAGACGACTTTGGCGACTTCGTTACGATCTTCATCCCATCAGCGACTCTGGTTGCGCAGGCGCGTACCAGATGGCCGCTCTCTTCCACCATGCAGGTGTCGCACGTCTGCACCGGACCGAGTTGTGGGTGATAGCAGACATGAGGAATAGATCGGCCCGAACGCTCAATCACATCGACTAGAAGTTCACCGGGCTGGGTTTCTTGAACGACGCCATCAATCTCAACGTGGGCCACAGGTTTTTCCTCTCTGCATTCCCGCAAAATCTTGCCTTTGGTTAACTGACGACTGATGCGGAGCTGATGCCTTCTACGCCGGCAACTTCTTCCATCCTCCTGAGGACTGCTGAAAAGTCCTCTTCCGGGTGGTTTGCCAGCTCATCTGAATTGACGTAAAAAGCGGCTTGGGTCGCGGGCATCGCAATTTGTTCTTGGGCTGCCGCGTCCAGAATCAACTGGAAATCTTTGTGCATCAGACGCAGTGGAAACTGCTCACTGTAATCGTTGGCCGCTGCCTTCGACAGTTTTCCCAAGTGCGCCGGCGCGATCACGGCAGTTTTTGATAAGACTTCAAGTAACCGCTCGCGATTGAGACCGGTTTTCTCCCCGAGCACTACGGCCTCCGCGATCGCCTGCATGCCGACTCCCAACAAAGTGTTGACGACCAACTTCATGGCGGTTCCGGAGCCCGGACCGCCCAGAAGAAAGTATTGCTTTGCAATCGCCTGAAATATTGGCTGAGCGGCGCGGAACAGCTCTTCATCGCCACCCGCCAGCAACGTGAGGATGCCCTGCTCGGCGGCGGGGGTGCTACCCGAGATGGCGACGTCCAGAACCTGAATCCCATGTCTGGCCCCGAGCTTGTGCACGGTGCGCGAGCCGTCAGGAGAGATGGTGCTCATTTCGAGCACAATGGCCTTTTCCTTCGCTACAGCAAAAACTCCCTGGGATCCGCCATAAACGTCATGAACAGCTTCATCATTGGTCAGGCATGAGAGGATCACATCGGCGGTGGCCACGAGCTCCGGAATATTTTTCGCGGCGACAGCGCCTTGTCGAGCGAGGCCTTCCACCTTGGTTATATCGCTGTCATACGCGTACACTTTGTATCCGTGATCAATCAGGCGTCGAGCGATCCGGCCTCCCATGTTGCCCAAGCCAATGAATCCGAGTTTCACACGATCTGCTGTAAGAGGTTTCATAAAATCTCCACTGTTTCTTGAATGTTGACAGGCGGATCAGACTGCTCCGATACAGCGGATCACCCGTGGCGCGCGCCGGTCCGAAAGAGCTTGCTCCCAGTTTTGACGCCAGTCCTTTTGGCACGTGCCCTGGCACTTGAACTCTTTGCCACGGCCGCCCATTCTTCCGCCGCATCCGGGGCAAACCCAATTCCGAATGCCGGACTCGATATTTATCTTCAAACCCACTCTCGTCATGTCTAGTGATGGCACATGTAGCTCTCAAACAAATGCGGCTCTCTTCCAGTCACGTCGGATGAGAGGCAGCTACCTGCAACGGGTCAGCGTTGCAGAAGCCATATTTCAACTTGCAGGGTGCATTTCACCTGCCAAAACGCGAAGGTGCGTTGCGGCTGCACTCGCTGAGATTCGTGGCTTTAGGGGGCTCCGCCAGAAAGGTGCCCAGTCGAAATGCTGACGGTCGTGTCAGCCGTTGGACTCGCAACTTCGATCTAGAAGTCCATTCTGAGCTACTTGGGTGATTATTCCGCTGAAAACTCGGCGCGAAGTTATCTTCGCGCTTATGGAGAGCGACGTGCATTTTACTGCCCTGCCAGGGAGGCAACGAACAATGCAAGTGCAAGCAAACATCTCCGCCCAACAGGGTCTCGAAATTCGCGATTGGGAGGAACGAACTCTGAAATTACAGGATGTTCTTTCTCGACATATGTCTTCGTTTCGTCGCAGGGCGTGCCGATACCTGGGCAACATGGCCGACGCGGAAGACGCGGTTCAAGATGCAATTCTGTCTGCTTACAAGCACCTGGATCAATTTAGAGAAGAGGCGCAGATTTCGACCTGGCTGACTGTCATTGTCACTAACGCTGCGCGCATGCAATTGCGTCGACGTCCACGATATCACCACATTTCACTGGACGAACCTATAGGTGAGGATCGGGAATACGTCTTATCAGAACAATTGCCAGATCACGGCCCTAGTCCTGAACAACAATGTCGAGATTCCGAGTTACGAGCTTGCCTCAAAGAATTGTTGCCACAGCTCTCAGTTCCATTGCGCAGGACATTTCAATTACGCGAGTTGGATGGCCTGACCACAAGCGAAACGGCGCACCTTTTAGGAGTGGCGGAAGGAACTGTGAAAGCGCAACTGGCGCGGGCACGCGCCAAACTTACGGTGCTGATGCGCCGGGTCGTCCACCCTGGACATCGTAGTCGGCGCTATGGCGCTTCAGCTAAGCAACATCGAAAAGTGAAGCTCACTTAAAGAGAACTCTATGTGGATTGTTCGATTAGCGTTGCGCCGGCCTTACACCTTCGTGGTGATGGCCATACTGATCGTGGTGATGGGGGTGATTTCCGTCCTCCGTACGCCCACGGATATTTTCCCGAACATTAATATCCCCGTCGTCAGCGTCATCTGGAACTACAACGGGCTGGTGCCGAAAGAAATGGCCGACCGCATCGTTAGCGTCACCGAAAGAAACATGACGACTATCGTCGACAATATCGAGCATGTCGAATCTCAGTCGCTCTATGGCATCGCCGTCGTCAAAGTCTTCATGCAGCCGAACGCCAGCATCGACCGCGCGGTCGCGCAGATAACCGCGAGTTCTCAAACGCAGTTGAGGCAGCTCCCTCCTGGTACCACGCCGCCGCTCATCATCGCTTACAGTGCGTCGAGTGTTCCGGTGCTTCAATTGGCGCTTTCTGGGCAAGGCCTTTCCGAGCAGGAACTGAACGACTATGGGTTAAATTTCATCCGGACACAGCTGATCACCGTACCGGGAACGGCGGTACCGTATCCATACGGCGGCAAGCAACGACAGATCCAGGTTGACCTAAATCCGGCGGAGCTCCAGTCGAAAAATATGTCTGCTCTGGACGTGGTGAATGCCGTCACCTTGCAGAATCTGATCCTCCCAACCGGCACCGCAAAAATCGGCGGCAAGGAATACGACGTCGATATCCCCAATGCCGCGCCGCAGTCCGTATCGGACCTGAACCGCATTCCTATCAAAACGATTGGCAGCACTACGATCTATATAAAAGATGTCGCCTGGGTACGCGATGGCTTTCCCCCGCAGACCAATATCGTTCGGGTGAACGGACAACGGTCGGTTTTGCTGACCATCCAGAAGGCTGGAGACGCCTCTACTTTAAAAGTGATCTCCGGTATCAAGTCGTTGCTGCCGCAAATTGCGGCAACGGTTCCTCCTCAGTTGAAGATACAGCCGCTTGCGGATCAATCCATTTTTGTGCTGGGAGCAATCAACGGGGTGGTTCGCGAGGCGCTCATCGCAGCATGTTTGACTGCGGTCATGATCCTCGTCTTTTTGGGCAGCTGGCGAAGCACTTTGATCATCGCGACTTCTATTCCGTTGGCCATCCTTACATCCCTGATTGTGCTCAGTGTCATCGGTCAAACTATCAATATCATGACCCTGGGCGGCTTGGCTCTGGCCGTCGGAATCCTGGTGGATGATGCAACCGTGGAGGTCGAGAACATCAACCGGAACCGCGCAGCCGAGCCGGACAAGGACATGGATGAAGTTGTCCTGGATAGCGCGATGCAGATCGCTACCCCAGCATTCGTGTCCACACTCTCGATCTGCATTGTGTTCGCTCCCATGTTTTTGCTGTCAGGAGTAGCACGCTATTTGTTCCTGCCGCTGGCCGAGGCCGTGGTGTTTGCCATGTTGGCTTCCTATTTCCTGTCGCGAACTATTGTTCCGACCATGGCGAAGTATTTACTACGGAGCCAGAAAACAGGTGGGCAGGCGACGCGAAGCCGCAATCCATTCGTCCGCATGCAGCAGCGTTTTGAGACTGGCTTCGATAACTTCAGGGACAACTATCACAAGCTGCTGGAACGCGTTCTCCATCACCGCCGCGCTTTTATACTGAGTTTTTTTGCAGCTTGCCTGGGTTCGCTCGTGGTCCTGGTTCCATGGTTAGGGCAAGACTTTTTCCCGACTGTAGATGCCGGAAGCTTCAAGCTTCATCTACGTGCACCTACAGGCATGCGCATCGAAGACACCGCTTTTTTGTGCGACCTGGTGGAGAACTCCATTCGCACGAAAGTTCCCGCGAATGAAATTAAAAGCATTATCGACAACATTGGCCTGCCTTACAGCGGCATCAATCTCTCGTACAGTAACTCAGCTCCGATTGGAACATCAGACGCGGATATTCTGGTTACTCTCACGCCGAAGCACCATGCCACGGCCGACTACGTTAACCAGCTTCGGGTGAGCCTGGCGAAAGATTTTCCTGGGGTGATGTTTGCTTTCCTACCATCGGACATGGTCACGCAGATCTTGAATTTTGGCCTGCCGGCTCCAATCGACATCCAGGTGATCGGGAACAATCTGGAAGGCAATCGAGAGTGGGCAAGTCAACTGCTACAGAAAATCAGATATGTTCCGGGTACGGCTGACTTGCGTATCCAGCAGCCATTCGATGAACCTTACCTGCATTTCAGGGTCGAACGCACAAAGGCGCAGCAGTTGGGCTTTTCGGCGCACGACATTGCACAAAACCTCTTGGTTTCGCTTAGCGGCAGTTTTCAGACCTCGCCCACTTTTTTTCTTGATCCAAAGAACGGTGTGAGCTACTCGATTGCAACCCAGACTCCGCAGTACCATGCGGACACCTTACAGGATCTGGTAAACACGCCTATAACCACCAGCGGCACGTCGGTGTCCCCTTCCATTATGGCTAGCCTGGTCTCGATGCAGCGCGGAACCGGAATGGGAGTGGTGTCGCATTACAATGTCGCGCCGGTGATTGACATTTTTGGCGGAGTGTCGGGGCGTGATCTGGGAGGCGTTGCCGGCGACATCAATAAGCTGATCGATGCCAACCGCTCACAACTGCCTCGCGGTTCGCGAGTAATAATCCGCGGCCAGGTGCAAACCATGAGGACGTCTTACGTCGGACTACTTACTGGGCTAATTTTTGCCATCCTCCTCGACTATCTGTTGATCGTCGTGAATTTTCAGTCCTGGCTCGATCCCCTGATCATGATTTCAGCGCTGCCTGCGGCGCTGGCGGGAATTGCATGGTTCCTGTTCATTACCCATACCACGTTGAGCGTGCCCGCACTCATGGGAACCATCATGTGCATGGGCGTGGCCACGGCGAACAGCATTCTGGTGGTGAGCTTTGCGACCGAACAGATGGCGGCAGGAAAGGATCCGATTGCCGCGGCCTTGCAGGCTGGGTTCACGCGTTTTCGGCCAGTGCTGATGACCGCATTGGCCATGATCATTGGCATGGTACCTATGGCACTGGGACTGGGAGACGGCGGCGAGCAAAACGCTCCCCTGGGACGCGCCGTGATCGGCGGACTGATATTCGCGACGGGGTCCACGCTGTTTTTCGTTCCCACTCTCTTCAGCGTGCTGCACGGATACCGGCAAAAACTTGCCCACGGGCGAGATTAGGAGCGGCATGACCCCTGGTGAATTTATGACGCAAACTGAAATTAGAAAAGAAGATTTCGGCAAGTTAGAGATTCTCCCGCTGCCTATTGATCATGAGAGGCCGGACAGGCGACGAGGCTTGATCGTCGGAGTGATCATTGCGGGGCTCGCGGCGGGCGTTCTAATTTTCGGAATCCGATCGCGCGTCAAGGCTGAAGCAAGCCTGCGCGACGTGACTCAACAGACTGCCGTTCCATCGGTCTCAGTCGTATTGCCGAAACAGACGGCGCCAACTGAGGAAGTTATTTTGCCCGGCAACATACAGCCGTTTATCTCTTCGCCAATTTACGCTCGCACCGATGGTTATTTGAAGGCTTGGTATTTCGATATCGGAGCCAGGGTAAAGCAAGGTCAATTGCTGGCGGTCATTCAAACTCCCGAAGTCGATGAGCAACTGGCGCAAGCACGCAGCACTCTGGCTACCGCCCAGGCGAACCTTGAACTGGCCCAGATCACGAGGGACCGCTACCAGTCGCTTCTCACCAAGCATGCCGTCGCCCAGCAAGATGTGGACAATGCTGTTGGCGGCTATAGCGCGAATAAAGCAGTGGTCGATGCCGACATGGCAAATGTCCGTCACTATGAAGCGCTGGTGTCGTTCGAGAAGGTTTATGCGCCGTTCGATGGTGTAATCGTCGCCCGCAACACCGATATTGGCGACCTTATTAATTCCGGCAGCAGCACGGCACCGAGAACGGACCTTTTCGACATGGTTCAGCCGGGTGTACTGCGGGTGTACGTAAATGTACCGGAAGAGTACTCGCGGGGCATAAAGCCTGGCGAGACAGCCGCGAACATTATGCTGGCAGAGTTTCCCGACCAGCGGTTCCCGGGCAACCTGGTGCGCACAGCCGATGCGATCAATGCGACCACTCGCACGCTGCTTGCAGAAATTGACGTCCAAAATCCTAAAGGGACGCTGCTTTCAGGCTCCTATGCGGAAGTGCACCTGAAAATTCCGGCCCAGACGTCTACATTCCTGCTTCCAGTCAGTTCTTTGATTTTCCGGTCTGAGAAACTGCAAGTTGGAGTCGTGAAAAATGGAAAGGCAACGGTCACTGATGTGATCCCAGGACACGACTTTGGAACAGACATCGAAATTGTGTCAGGTTTGAATGCAAACGATCAGGTGATTACGAATCCGCCCGACTCACTAGTTTCTGGTCAAGAAGTAAAAATTGTCAATGCGACGCTTCCGGGAGATTCGAAGTGACTCTCGCCCCGCAGAAAAAAGAAGGGGGCTCCGTCGGGTCGCCGAGATGGCTGGCCTTTGTGAGTTTAGTCGCAGTGCTTGAGCTTATGGGTTGCGCTGTCGGCCCCAAATACAAGAGCCCCATAGCTCCCGCTCCCCCTGCATACAAAGAGATCGGAAATTGGAAAACCGCACAGCCGAGCGATCAGAAGCTGGGCGGAAGCTGGTGGGAAATTTTTCAGGATCCCACGCTCAACGCTTTAGAACAGCAAATTAATGTTTCAAATCAGAATTTGAAGGCGGCAGCGGCGCAGTATCAGGAATCGCGCGCTGCGTTGCGGTATGTTCGCGCTGATTACTATCCAACGTTGACAGCGGCCCCTTCGGCTTCCCGCCAGAGGTATTCGAACAATCGTCCGCCGCAAAGCTCGGCCTTTGACGGCATAACCTTCAATGACTTCGTGGTACCCATAGATCTGTCATACCAGGTCAACGCGTGGGGACGGATAAGTAAGAACGTCGAGTCTTATCGCGAACAAGCGCAAGCCAGCGCAGCCGATTTGGCGGTAATCAACCTGAGCTTGCATGGACTCTTAGCTGTCGACTATTTCGCGGCACGGAGTTTGGATGCGGAAGAGAAGTTGTTGAAAGATACTGTCGGGCAATATCAGCAGGCATACCAATTAAACGAAGATCGTTACCAGGGAGGACTCGCCTCGGAAGTAGAGGTCGAACAGGCGCGCACAATACTTGAGACCACACGCGCCGAGATGATTGACGTGGGAACTGCTCGGTCGCAATACGAACATGCGGTTGCGGTATTGATCGGGAAACCTCCTGCAGATTTCACCCTTGCACCGTTGCCGCTGACTACTCCGCCTCCGCCCATTCCAGTTGGCATACCTTCGGAGTTGTTGGAAAGGCGGCCCGACATTGCCGCAGCGGAGCGCCTGGTAGCGTCTGCGAATGCCCAGGTGGGACTGGCGCGCACGGCCTATTATCCCTCGCTCAATATTCTGGGCGCGGGTGGATTCGAGAGTGGAAGCATTACTACGCTGCTGCAAGGCCCCAGTGCATTATGGTCAGTCGGAGCTTCCTCGCTGTTCACGGTATTCGATGTCGGCCGGCGGCGCGCGCTCAATGACGAAGCGAAGGCGAACTACGATTCAACCGTCGCGGCCTACCGCGAGACAGTGCTCAACGCTTTTCAGCAAGTGGAAGACAATCTGGCGGCATTGCGAATTTTGGAGCAAGAGGCAGGAGTTCAGGATGTCGCCGTGCGGGCCGCCCAACGATCGCTTGATCTATCGAATACTCGATACGAGGGCGGAGTCACAAGCTACCTCGAAGTCATAACTGCTCAGAATGCCGCACTTGCGGATGAAGTCACCGCCGTCAATATTCTTGGCCGAAGGATGGCCGACGCGGTGTTACTAATCCAGGCCCTTGGCGGCGGCTGGGATAAATCGAATCTGCCAGCACGGCCGGAATGCTGCGGCAAGCTGGTCAGCAGCAACTCGAATTGAACGGAGCGGGGCTCGATATCCCTGCATTCAATCGGGAGATGCTCAAACTGTTCAGCCAAGTACAGCGTCCTGCACCACGTGTGTCGCGTGGATGAGGCGCATGACTCGGGCAAAGCATCGAAGCGTGTATGGACCTTCAACTTGTTGACAAACGGGCAGTGGTCACGGGAAGTACCGCGGGGATCGGCTTCGCAATCGCGGAAGCTCTTGCGAAGGAGGGCGCTACAGTCGTAGTAAACGGGCGGACGGAACGACGGGTGAATGAGGCCATCAACAAGCTTCGGGCATCCGGCGTTCGAGCCAAGGTGGAAGGTGTGGCCGCAGATGTTGGAACGGTTGAAGGAACGAACAAGCTCATACGCTGCTTTCCGGACGCGGAGATCCTGGTAAACAACGCTGGGATTTTTGAAGCAAAGCCGTTTGAGCAGATCGACGACGATGACTGGAAGCGTTTTTTTGAAGTTAACGTCCTGAGCGGGGTGAGACTCAGTCGTCACTACCTGCGAGGGATGAAAGAGCGTAATTGGGGACGCATCGTCTTTATCTCCAGCGAGAGTGCATTGCAGATTCCAGCGGAGATGATTCACTACGGAATGACCAAGACGGCGCAACTCGCAGTCTCGCGCGGCCTAGCCGAGATAACGGTAGGAACAAACGTAACCGTCAACTCTGTCCTGCCGGGTCCCACCGCGTCAGAAGGCGTACAGAAGTTCGTTCAGCAGCTTGCAGCCGAACAGAACACTGACGCCGCGGCGGTTGAACGCGAGTTCTTTCGCACTATCCGCTCAACGTCGTTGTTGAAACGCTTCGCCACGCCGGAGGAAGTTGCTGCGCTGGTTGCGTTTGTGTGCAGCCCACTCTCCTCGGCCACGAATGGGGCAGCCTTGCGAGTGGATGGTGGTGTCGTGCGGGCAATTGTGTGACCGGCGAGTGCTATGCCGTATTCAGGATCAAAGTTCTCCGGTAATGAACTGAGCTCGGCCATATCCAAAAGACCAGTCTTCGTCAGCATTCTGAGCAATTGAAACAAAGACGTCCGAAGCCTTCACCCCACAGCGCTGAAGTAGTTCCTGGCACAGCAATTCGTAGAAGTTTTGCTTTTCAAGGCGGCTTCGCGGCCGGGTCGTCACTTGCACCATGACGATCCTATCGGTTCGCGGTATGTCCAGGCCCGTGTCCTCAATTCTCATCTCTGCCGCCGGGTGCTCATGCACAATCTGATAACGGTCCCGTTCAGGCACTTTGAAAGCGGCGAGCATCGCGCAGTGGATCGCATCCAGCAATTGCTTCAACTCTGCTTCGCTGCGACCCTCGATGAGATCGATTCTGAGTAAAGGCATGGAACTGTTCTCCTTCCGATTTCAATGCATGTTCTATTCCAAAGTCTTTTAGCGTAATCGAGTGGGGGAAGCTGCAGCCTTTGAACAACGATCGGCGTTTCGATCCTGGTCAAAACACCTGCCATGAGGCGGTTAAGCCATCTATTAGTAATGGCTCTGATGTGTCGAAATAAGGACTTGCTGTCGAAATGTGCCCTTGCCAGAGCGAACTTCGTCTCGAAGATGCGCATGGCGAGGAGCAAGGAGAGAGCGATCTGCTCTCGCGAGTCTGGAATAACTGCTCAAAATGCAGTGCATACCATGCGCCCCGCGATGGCGATCAAACTGCTTTGCAAACTGATGCACGAGATTGAACGAGCGCTGTCGAAGGAGTGTCAGGGATGAGGTACAGAAAATTCGGAAATACCGGACTTATTGTCAGCAGCGTGGCACTTGGCACGATGCAGTTCGGCGGCAAGATGAACATGGGCAACCTTGGCCAGGAGGAGACTACGCGAATGGTGAAGCTGGCCCTGGACAGGGGAATCAACTTCATTGATACAGCGGACGTTTATAGCCTGGGGGAGAGCGAGACTCTGGTGGGCAATTCTTTGAAGGGCGTGAGAGAAGAGATTGTTCTCGCCACTAAAGTCAGGCTTCCCATGAGCGAGAATTTCAACCGTAGCGGTGCGACCCGCGTGAACATCATGCGCGAAGTGGAGGGCAGTCTTAGGCGGCTGCAGACCGATTACATCGATCTATACCAGGTGCATGGATGGGACAGTAACACGCCGCTCGAGGAAACTCTGCGAACGCTCCACGATCTTGTGCGCCAGGGAAAAGTCCGCTATATCGGGCTGTCGAACTTCATGTCATGGCAGGCGGCCACCTCGATAATGCTGCAGCAGCAGTTGGGGCTAGAAAAATATGTGACCGCGCAGATGCACTACAGTCTTGTTAGTCGAGGTCTCGAATACGAGTTCCAGTCGTTCGCCGAGTATCACAACATCGGCATTCTGGTCTGGAGCCCACTTGCCGGCGGCTTCCTCTCCGGCAAATACAGCCGCGCTAACCCCGCTCCTGCGGGCACACGCTTTGCCGAAGCGGGCAATTTCGTGCCCTTTGACAAGGAGATGGGCTACCGGGTGGTGGATGCGCTGAAAGAGGTGGCCGGTCGTCATGAAGTGAGCCCGGCTCGCGTAGCCCTGTCGTGGTTACTCGGACGGAAGGCGGTCAGCAGCGTAATCGTCGCCGCACGCAAGGCGGAGCAATTAGAGGACAACATCCGTGCCGTAGACCTTCAGCTCTCGGACAAAGATGTCCAACTTCTGGACGCGGCGTCGGACCCGGGCGTTCCATATCCGAAGTGGATGGTTCTCCAGCTCGACACCGCGGAAGACCCCCGTTCGAAGATCCTGAATCCCGTGGGGTACGCGGATGGCGGCCCGTGGAAGGACCTGCGCCGGACCCGGTGGTCTGGCTGAAAAACATCAACCGCGTTCCGTTCTCGGACCACCCCTACGAAGTGACCGCGGAGATGATCGAGCCGGGCGACGCCAACTTCATTCCCCGCGATGCCTGCTGAGATTTCTTCGCGAACATGGCGAAGTTTCGCTGCGCGTGGCGCAGCAGTTAAGCAGTAACTACTACACAGCGTATGAAAAGATTCGCATGCTCGGACTTACCAACTCTCCGGGCGAAAAATTCGTCAGGTTATTGCTTTCCTGGTATCCGAAAAAGGAACAAGGCAATGAAGAGGCGCAAACAAAATTAACTCTGACCCACGAAGAAATTGCGGAGATGATCGGCACCACGCGCGAGACAGTCAGTCGCTTGTTCTCTGAATTCAAGAAGAAACAGTTTCTCCAGGTGAAAGGCTCGACCCTCATCCTCCACAATAAACCGGCATTTGAGAAGATGGTTCAATAGTGAAGCCGGTTTGGCCAGGCTAAAATTCAACGCACTGGCTTCTGGTCTTTGAACACCACCACAAACTGCTGACTTTCCCGTCTTTCCTGCTCGAGGGCCGCAGCCTTGGTCTTCTCTATCCGCTCATAATCTTTAAATTCCTGATGCGCATTCTCCGGCTCGTTCAGAACTTTATAAACTTGTCCCAGCCGAAAATGGGCTTCGGCCAAATCTGGATCGGCTTTGCTGGCGTTCTCATAATCTCTTACCGCCGCCTCTGTGTCGCCCAAACCAACATGAATAATTCCCAATTGCAGGTAGGCTTCAGCAAGTTTGGGATCAATGTCCAGGGAGTTTCTCAATAACCTTTCTTCCCGCTCCGCAACAGCTTTGTCCGCCAGCCCAGCGCGCTTCCACAATGCCAGCGCCAGGTAATAATTTGCCCAGGCATTTTCCGGATGGTCCCGTAATAATCGGGCAAGTCTCTCTTCAGAACAAGGCAATGGCTGTGGCGATGCCTGCACCATTTTCCCCAGAAAAAGGTATGGCGTCACATCATGCGGATTCAAATCGGAGGCCGCGCAAACCTGCTTCGCTGCTTGAACGTAAAGACCACTGGCGTAAAGCGCAGCGCCCAGTCCGGCCCGCATTCTCTCCGATTGTGGATACGACGCGATCCCCTTCCTGAAAACTTCGACTGCGGCTTGGATCGCCCGATGGGCAAGCAGTTCCGCGGCCCATGCGAAATAATTCGCCTCATCAGGATTTAACTGCGCAGCCCGCTCATATTCGTGCACCGCGCTTAGCGGATCGTTCAACTCCTCACTAACGTCGCCCAACGCGCGGTGCAAATCCGCCCGGTCGCTGCTTTCTAAACTGACCCGAAGCTGGTCGCGTTCTCGCAGCAACTGCTCCCGGTTCGCAGCCTTGTCGTAAGCGTTTGGCTGCGATGCTTCTCCGGCGAGCCTGTGAGTGTCTTTCGCCAGCGCCTCGCTGGTTCTTAAGTTCACATCGGAACCGTGCCCGCCGGCTGCGGTGTAATCCGTAATCCCTGCCACCGTAAAGTCGGTAGTGTCGCTGAATTGCAACTGTGCACGCGGTTTGCTCTCTGCCACTGGCGCGTTGGATCGACTCAATACAACGGATAAAGTCCCCGGCGTCTTCACGGAGAGCTCGACCGGTTGCAGACTTTCGCGAAACTTCGTTCTTTGTATTCGCAACACATAGTCGGCGGCGGGCGCTGCAATCAAAAAGTGTCCGGCTGCATCACTTACCGTCTCCCGGACGAGTGAGCCGCTGCCCCTCTGCAAACGAACGGATGCGCCCTGAATAGCATGGCCTTCAGAATCCGCGACCGTGCCCTGAATCTTGCACAGCGCCTGATCCGCCGCGCCGGCCTTCCCGGGGATTGCAGCAATCAAGAGCAGCAGCACGCTCGTGATCGCGAAAGACAGATTCCACAGACCTTGTTTGCGCATAACTTTTTGATCAGAGATAGTTGCTTTCCGTCCCGGCGCCACCCTTGTTGCTGCCGAAAATTCTCTTCAGCTGCTCATTTCGCCCGATTCCAGGATCTCTCATTAATTTGATGGAGCTTCCCAAAATAGGGTAATCTCTTTATCTACACTGAGATCAGCACGCTGGGCCTACAGCCGTCAAGGGGGCAATCGATTCGCCTTCCACCCCCAGCGTCCCTACAAGGGAAAGGCATACTACATGCGTGTTCACCTAATCAATCCTAGTGAGGTCGCGTTCGGAACTGCGGTCATTACCCCTCGCTGGTTGTATGTGCTGGCGGCAGCCACGCCGGAAACATACGGAGATCCCCTGCTGGTTGACGAAACCCTCGCCCAGCTGGATGAGGAAACCATCGCGCCGGGCGACATTGTCGGCATCGGCATTCATACTGCCAACGCGCTGCGCGGATACAAGCTGGGCACACTGGCACGCGCTCGCGGCGCTCACGTGGTCTTTGGGGGTATTCATGCCACGCTTTATCCTAACGAAGCGCACCAGCTCGGGGGCGCACACGCGGTGGTCAAGGGCGATGGCGACGTCGTGTGGTCTAAGGTACTGTCCGATTGCATCAATGGCAATCCGCTTCCCGTCTATGAAGGTGGACGGATCGAAGCTGGCTCTTTCCTGCCCGCGCGCTGGGATTTGATTCCGCGCGAAAAGTACATGTGGGCATCGGTGCAGACGGTTCGCGGATGCCCCAAGCACTGCTCGTTTTGCTCGGTGTGGCGGACGGATGGGCAAAAACCGCGGCAGCGCTCCTCCGACGTAGTGATGGAGGAGATCGTTCAGCTTCGGAGAATGGGATTCCGTTTCATCGCCCTGGCCGACGACAATTTTTATCCCGTCACCATTACCGATCTTCGCCTCGCCGAACAACAAAATAACCAGGCCCGATTGACCGAACTCAAGGCGCTTCGCGCCGAGCGTTTTACCCTGATGAAGCGGCTGGCGCAACTTCCTCCCGATACCATCTTCTTCACCCAGATCACCATGGAAGCGGCGGAGGATCCAGAATTCCTTGAAGCTATGAATAAGGCTCACATCAAGGGCGCGTTGGTCGGCGTCGAATCTGTGACTCCGGCAGGCCTGAAAGACATTTATAAGGATTTCAATTTATCGGGAGCCAACCTGGTAGAGCGTCTGAAAACATTCCGCCGCCACGGGGTTTACGTTTTGGGCTCGTTTATCTTCGGACTGCCCAGCGACCGCGCCGAAACCTTCGAGGCGACCGCCCAAGCCGCGCAAGCGGCAGAAATCGCCTTCGCCCAGTTCGTCACTCTCACGCCGTACCCCGGTACCGTGGACTTCATGCGCTGGGAAAAAGAAATGGAAGCCAAGCCGGTGGAGATTGCAGGCATTCCCATTACCCGCCGATGGTTGATTCCGCAAGAGCTGCGGCCCAAACTTTACTGGTCGCATCCCACAATGTCAGCCGAAGAGATTCGCAGCAACACTCAATCCGTGTGGGACACCTTTTACGGCCTGAAATCAATCTGGGCCCGCTCCCGCTTCATCAAATCCATGCGCGCGCGGTTGGCCTTTGTACTGATTTCGAAAATCTACCGCCAGATGTACGCCGATACCGGCATCGCGACTGACAGTGCTCGCGTGTCCCGGTCTCAACGCTGGGTGCGATTGCTGGCCAAGCCGTGCCGGCATTTGTTCGCTGGGCGTCCGATGCCGAACTTGAGCGTTCCCCAAATTGAGACGGTCGCGTGAGCCAGGGCCGCCCATTCTCATTAAAATTTTTCGACTGAGCCGAACAGAATATTCCGGGCACGAGGGTGCGCCCCAGACCTTCCAGTTCGTGGCAAAATAACAGTCTGACTGCAATGCCGTGGACTGCAAGGAGTTCGCATGAATGAGAACACCCGCCGTGACTTCCTCAAGAAAACTGCGGCCGCGAGCGCCGCTTTTCTAACTCCCAACTTGGCGGCGCGCATGATCGGCGCCAATGATCGCGTTCGTGTTGCCATGATCGGCGCAGGAGCGCGTGGCCAGGAACTGCTGAAGCAAGTGGTCGCCGTCCCCGGAACTGAAGTCGTTGCCATTGCTGACGTCTACACTCGGCGCTTCGACGAGGCCAAACGAATCGTTCCCGGCATTCAGACCTTCGATGATTATCGACGCGTTCTGGACATGAAAGATATTGACGGCGTCCTCGTCGCTTCTCCGCTGCACATTCATGCTCTCCATTTCGTTGACACTCTGGCCGCTGGAAAGAATCTTTACGCCGAGAAGACCATGACCTGGTCGATTCCCGAAGCCGAGAAGTGTCTTAACGCCGCGCACAAGTCTGACCGGGTTATTCAAATCGGATTGCAACACCAGAGCGGTGGCCCGTTCGTCGACGCTAAACAGTGGATCTCCGCTGGCATGCTCGGCAAGGTCACTCAAGTTGAATCCTGGATGAGCCGCAACACTCCCCACGGCCACGGCCAATGGGTCCGTGAACCCGCTGCTGATTGCACCGCTCAGAACGTGGGCTGGAAGGCCTTCCTGAATGGCAGGCCTGACACGGGTTTTGACGCATATCGTTTCATGAACTGGCGCTTGTTCTGGATGTTCTCCGGCGGCAACATTACCGAGAACATGATCCACCAGATCGCCTGGATCATGAGCGCGCTGAATCTTCCGCTGCCCACCGCTGCCTATATGTCGGGCGGTATTTTTTCTGAGAAAGACGGGCGCGAGGTTCCCGATACTATCGCGGTCACCGTAGACTTCCCCAACGAAATCGTCGTGACCTGGCAATCCACATTCAGCAATCGACGCTATGGGCTTGGCCAAAGAATTTTAGGGAGCGACGGTACCGTCGAATACATCGCCGGCGCGACCGACATGGTGCGCGGTGAATCTGAGGAGCAGGTTCATTACTATCCCGAAAAGCTCAATCGTCCCAACGGTTCGGAAATCACAGGCAAAAGTGCTGGCGCGAATCACATGGCAAACTGGATCGATTGCATCCGCAGCCGCAAAACTCCGAACGCGCCGGTTGAACTCGGATATCGCTCCGCAGTTGTCGCCCACATGGCAAACTTGTCTTATCGGCAGAAGCGCCGCATAACGCTCGAAGAAGCCAAAGCGTTTCAGCCTGAATTCAGCTAGCTGTTAATCATGGCAACCCTCAGCAAACGCGCTTCTGGAACAAATCTGATTCGCGATGAAGTCAGACAATTCATTATCGAAGCGGCTAAGCAGATCTCGATTAAAGACAAGCGCGTTCTCGTTATTATTCCCGACAGCACGCGCACTATGCCCATGCCGCTGATGTTCGGGCTTCTGCAGGCCGAAATCGGTGACAAAGCCGCTGCTTGCGATTATCTGGTAGCACTCGGTACCCACGCTCATATGGATGAGGTGCAGCTCAGCCGCATGTTAGGGCGACCCGTTGTCAACGGAATGTGTGAGGCCGCGCACATATTCAATCACCGCTGGGACGTTCCTGAGACCTTCGCCGACATTGGAGTAATCGATGAAGCCGACGTCGCGCGGATTTCCCGTGGCGTGCTTTCAGAGTCAATCCGCATTCAAGTCAATCGGCTGCTCTTCGATTACGATCACGTCTTGATTTGCGGTCCGGTATTTCCGCACGAAGTCGTCGGTTTCTCCGGCGGCAATAAATATTTATTTCCCGGCATTAGCACGGGCGAAATGATTCACCAAACCCACTGGCTGGGCGCGTTGCTCGGAAGTTTTAACATCATCGGCACCGGCACAACCCCGGTTCGTGAACTTATCGATCTGGCTGCCGCCAAAGTTTCGATTCCGGTCTCATGTTTCGCGTTGGTGTTGAAAGGGTCAGATATCGCCGGCATTTACTTTGGATCGGCGCGCGATGCCTGGAAATTAGCAGCCGCACATTCCTCCGAAACCCACATCCAGTGGGTTGATCGCCCCTTTCAGCGCGTGCTCGCCGTGATCCCCGAAATGTATCCTGACTTGTGGACCGGCGCCAAGGGAATGTATAAATCCGATCCCGCAATCGCCGACGGCGGCGAAGTAATTCTCTACGCGCCCCACATTAAGCTGGCCAGTCAGATCCATGGTGATTTTCTCAACAAGGTCGGTTATCACTGCGCTGAATACTTTCTAAAGCAACCGAAGCGGGTCGCTGAAATTCCCCGCGGAATCCTGGCGCACTCTATACATCTATATGGCCAGGGAACATACGACGTGGCTAACGGAGCTGAAACCCCACGCATCCGCGTCACCCTCGCGACTTCAATTCCCGAAAGCAGTTGCCGGGAACTGAACCTGAGCTATCTGGACTACCGAACCGTCAATCTTGAACACTGGAAGCACCGCGAGGATGAAGGAATCAAACTTATTCCTCATGCTGGCGAAATTCTTTTTCGTCTGAAAGATTCCGGAAATGATGCGCAGACGGCCAGCCTCAACCATGCTGTCAGCGCGATATAATTTTCCGGCGTTTAACAATCAATTTTATGGGCCATCCACTTCTCGATCTTTCCAACAAGAATGCGGTCGTCATCGGCGGCACCAGCGGAATCGGGCTAGCGATCAGTAAAGCCCTGGCAAAAGCCGGCGCGAATGTCGTGCCTACCGGTCGGCGGGCTGATCTCGTCACAGCCGCGGCCAATGAAATTGAAACGCTTGGCCGGCAGTCTCTCGCAGTCGCCTGCGATGTCACCGACAATGCCAGCATTGAAAGCCTGCTGCAAAAAGTTATTTCCAAACTCGGCAGCGTACATATTCTCGTAAATTCCGCCGGACGCACCAAGCGCATGCCAACGCTTGACGTTCCAGAATCCGACTGGAATGCGATTATGGAAACGAATTTATCGGGCACCATGCGGACTTGCCGGATTTTCGGACGCCACATGATCGAGCAACGTTACGGCCGCATCATCAACATCGCGTCTATAGCCTCATTCAGGGCGCTTTACGAGGTCGCCGCCTATAGCGCCAGCAAAGCTGCAGTTGCTTCGCTCACCAAATCGCTCGCCATCGAATGGGCCACTAAAGGTGTCTGCGTGAACGCAATCGCTCCCGGGGTCTTCCGTACTGACCTGAATGCCGCATTGCTCGACGGCACCGAACGCGGTCGCGAGTTTCTTCTCCGCACGCCCATGCACCGCTTCGGGCAACTCGATGAACTCGGCGGCGCAGCTATTTTTCTCGCGTCAGACGCGGCCAGCTTCGTTACCGGTCAAGTCTTAATTGTCGATGGAGGTATGCTGGCCAGCGGGGTAAATCAATAACTTTTGCGTTTAACGATTATGCCTTCCTGCGATTGTCGTCATCCAGCTGAGGAGCGGGTGGACCAGCTAACATTTCGTCCGCCAGCTTCAGCCACCGTGTCACGGTTTCATGATCTGGAAAGGCTTCGTCGATTTCAGGCGCGACTTGCGGAAATTGAAGAAGATTGGACGGCACGACTTTCCCTCGCCGTCGAAATGCCGCTCTCAACCGCCGGCGCTGCTTTTGTCCATGGAACATTTTGAGGATATTCGGCATGCGCGGCACCCCTAACCCTTAGGTATGATGCTGCAACCGCACCGCCAGATGACCAGTATCCATACTGCTCATGCTGTATGGGTGGTAAGTATTTCCGCAGTTCGGAAATTCATAACGTGGCAATTTCGGTGCGGGTAGTCCGCCTGGCACCGTTGACCTTACTTCGAAGGCTAAGCAGACGCTCTCCTGCCACGGCCAACGTCTCTGCGCGCTTCGCAAAATGCAGCCGCATCAGGTGATTTACCGGTTCGTGAAAAAAACTCGATCCCGGCACCGCGGCCACTCCCACTTCGCGCGCCATCCATTCACAGAAAGCAGTATCACTCTCCCACCCAAACTCGGATATATCGATCATGACGTAATAAGCGCCTTGGGGCTCGGTGTATCGAAGTCCGGCCTCGTCGAGATATCGCAAGAAACTGCTCCGCTTTTTCGTGTAAAGCATCTGCAGATCTTTGTAGTAACTGTCGGGCAATTCGAGCGCAGTTACTGCAGCCTCTTGCAAAGGCGCGGCTGCTCCCACGGTCAGAAAGTCGTGCACTTTGCGCGCTTCGTTGATTACGTTCGCCGACGCAATCACGTAGCCCAGGCGCCATCCGGTCATCGAATAGGTTTTCGAGAGCGAGCTGCAACACAGCGTTCGTTCGAACATCCCCGGCAACGACGCACAATACGTGTGCTGATGAGGCTCATAAATAATGTGCTCGTAAACTTCGTCTGTCAGCACAAAGACATCATGCTCTTCAGCAAGGTTGGCAATGAACAGCAGCTCGTCACGAGTAAAAACTTTGCCCGAAGGGTTTGCGGGATTGCACAACACCAGCGCCTTCGGTTTCTGTTCAAACGCGCGCCGTAGTTCATCAGGATCGAACGCGAAATCGGGCGGCCGCAGAGTGACGTGAATGGGCTCAGCACCGCAGAGAATTGCGTCAGCCGCGTAGTTCTCGTAAAACGGCGCGAACACGATAACCTTGTCCCCGGGATTACACGCGGTCATCATCGCAACCATCATGGCTTCTGTGCTTCCACAGGTCACCACAACATTTTCTTCGGGATCGATCTCCAGTCCCATGAAGCGCGATTGCTTGCGTGCCAGCGCCGCCCGAAAATTCGGCGCGCCCCATGTCACCGCATACTGGTGCGGCCCCATGCGCCCGGCCTTTTCCGCTGCCTGCAACACCACTTCGGGCGGATCAAAATCTGGATAGCCTTGAGACAGGTTAATCGCGCCGCATTGGTTGGCGAGGCGCGTCATTCCTCGAATGACTGATTCTCGGAATCGGCTGGTACGATGACTGGTTTTAGGCATTGAACGTCAGTATTCTCTCATTTCCTCAGGCTCAGAAAGTCGCTTACGATCATTTCGCACCTGCCGGGGGCCTGTAAAATTGCGGCTTTCAGAAGATTTCAGCTGTGTTTCACATGCTAAGATGATCGCAATCCATGCGTTCTGTTCGTATCCTTCTTTTGGGTCTCGGGTGCGCCATTTCCAGCTTCGCCCAGGCACCGCCGTCAACGGCTCCCATCCCGCGTTTTGAGGACGTCACCAGGAAAGCCGGAATCACCGCCTCCCATCTTTCCTCACCTGAAAAACGTTACATCGTCGAATCCATGAGCGGAGGGGTGGGATTCATCGATTGCAATAACAGCGGCAAGCTCGACATCATCATGGTAAACGGCTCTTCGGTTGACCGCTACAAGCAGGGCGGCGATCCCATGATTACTCTCTATCATCAGGATGGCGATCTTCATTTTACTGACATCACCCAATCCGCAGGGCTCACCCGTAAGGGCTGGGGCATGGCAGTCTCCGTGATGGACTACGACAATGACGGCTGGCAGGACATTTTCGTCACCGGTTTCGGGAGCAACGTTCTCTATCGCAATCTGGGCAACTGCAAATTTGAAGACGTAACCGCGAAAGCCGGATTAAGCCTGCCCGCCTTTAACTCCGGCGCAGCCTGGGCCGACTATGATCGCGATGGATTGCTCGACGTTTTTATTCCGGGCTACGTTTACATCCTCATCAACCATCTTCCGGAATTCGGCAGCAACGACAAATTTTGCCGCTATCGTGGAGTCATGGTGCAATGCGGGCCAGGCGGCCTTCCCGGCGAACCCGATCACCTGTTTCGCAACCGGGGCGACGGCACCTTCGAAGACGTTTCGAAAAAAGCCGGCGTCGACGATCCCGCGCACATGTACGGACTGCAGGCGGTCTGGGCGGATTACGACAATGACGGCTGGCCCGACCTTTATGTTCCCAATGACGGCCAGCCCAATTATCTCTACCACAACAAACATGACGGGACCTTCGAAGAAGTGGGGCTGATGTCCGGGGCTGCTCTTAGTCTTGATGGCAAGGCAGAAGGCTCTATGGGCGTGGATTTCGCCGACATCGATCACGACGGCCTGCTCGATATTCTGGTGACTAATTTTGTCGACGAACCGAACGCACTCTATTGGAACCAGGGCGACAAAGGGTTTACGGACATCGCCTGGAGTGCCGGCATCGCCCAGGAAAGCGTTCCGATGGTTGGCTGGGGCACAGCCTTTCTCGATGTCAGCAACAGCGGTTGGGATGACATCTTCATTGCTAACGGTCACGTCTACCCGCAAATGGATTACGTCAAAGGCGGGGTGGGTTACAAACAACCGTTAATGCTGTACCGAAACAACCGCAATCGTACCTTCGAAAATATAACCGCACTTTCAGGATTGGATAAGCTTCCCAAAGCGTCCCGCCGCGGCGCCGCGTTTGGTGACGTGAATAATGATGGAAAAATCGACATCCTTCTGCTGAACGTAGGCGAGCCCCCCACCCTGCTGATTAACCGCACCGAAAGCGACAATCACGCGGTCCTCTTCAAGTTGATCGGCACCAAGAGTAACAAAGCCGCCATCGGCGGGCGGGTGCGCGTCAGTTGCGGAGATCTGGTGCAGTTCAACGAAGTGCGCAGCGGCACCAGCTATTTCTCGCAAAACGACTTGCGGCTGCACTTCGGTCTCGGCACAAACAGCGTGATGAACAAAGTTGAAGTCTTTTGGCCAAGCGGACAAAAAGATGTTTACCAGGATTTGCCGGCTGACATGATCTACACACTGACCGAAGGTGCAACTGTTCCGCAAAAAGTGCCGTTTTCCAAATAGCTTCGTATGATCTCGAGTCTCGATCGCGGTTTGAGAATCCTCGCCGCCGGCATACTGCTGGTCAGTTTTTCTTACGCACAGGAGCAAACTCCTACCTTCGAAGATGTCTCCGCGTCCGCCGGATTAACCACCTCGCATATTGCCGCTCCCGAAAAACGTTACATCGTCGAATCCACCAGCGGCGGCGTGGGATTCATCGACTGTGATAACGACGGCAAACTCGACATCCTGATGGTCGGCGGCTCGAACGTCGATCATTACCGGCAAAACGGCGGCGATCCCATGGTTCGACTTTTTCATCAAGATGGCAATCTCCATTTCACCGACATTACTGAAAAAGCCGGTCTAACCCGCAAAGGCTGGGGCATGGCTGTCTCCGTAATGGATTTCGATAATGACGGCTGGCCGGACATTTATGTGACCGGTTATGGCGGCAATGTTCTTTACCGCAACCTCGGCAATTGCAAATTTGAAGACGTAACTGAAAAAGCCGGCGTGCGCGCCGGCGGTTACAGCATGGGCGCGGCGTGGTCTGAGTACGATCGCAACGGCTTCGTGAGTTTGTTTGTGCCGCGTTATCTCGATTTCGATATGAATAAACTGCCCACCTACGATGCCGAGAACAAAGGCTGCGAGTTTCGCGGTATCAGCATGGAATGCGCCCGCCGCGGCCACAGCGGGCAAACCGATTTTCTTTTTCATAATCGCGGCAATGGAACCTTCGAAGACGTTTCGAAAAAAACCGGCGTCGATGATCCCGGGACTTATCTTGGAATGCAAGGCATTTGGGCCGACTACGACAACGACGGCTGGCCCGATCTCTACGTCACCAACGACGGCGGCCCGAATTATCTCTACCACAATAAACACGACGGCACATTCGAAGACGTGGGTTTGCTTTCCGGCGCATCCTTAAGCCTTACCGGGGTTGAACGAGCGGGGATGGGGGTAGATTTCGGAGACTTCGATCGCGATGGTCAACTCGATATCTATGTGACTAACTACAGCGAAGAATCCGACGGCTTGTTCTGGAACCAGGGCGACAAAGGGTTTCTGGACATCGCTGACTCCGCGGGTATCACACGTCCGACGTATTTGTGGGTGGGATGGGGAGCAGGATTCTTTGATCCGGAAAACACCGGCTGGCCCGACATTTTCGTCGCCCACGGGCACGTCTACCCGCAAATGGACCTGATAAAAGGCGGCGCGCCTTACAAAGAGCCGGTACAGTTGTTCCGCAATAATCGCAATCGCACCTTCACTGATATCACTTCCCCCTCGGGACTCGACAAGTTGCCGCCTTGGTCTCGGCGCGGGGTTGCATTCGGCGACGTAAACAATGACGGCAAAGTTGACATTTTGATTCTAAACGTTGACGCTCCTCCGACCCTCCTCATCAACCGCACTCAGAGCTCCAACCACGCCGCACTCTTTAAGCTCACCGGTTCCAAAAGCAATCGTGCCGCGATCGGCGCGCGGATCGTTGTGACTTCGGGCGGACTGCGGCAGATCAATGAAGTCCGCAGTGGAGGCAGTTATCTGTCGCAGAACGATCTAAGGCTTCACTTTGGGCTGGGAAAAGAAACGTCAATGACCAGCGTCGAGATTCTGTGGCCAAGCGGAAGCAAAGAAACTTACAACAATCTACCTGCCGACTTTATATACGCCATCACCGAAAAAGGCGGCATCACCCAACGGACGCCGCTTTCAGGCCATCCATCAACTCCCCAAGAAGCGCTCAAATCTCCAGGGTCGCGGTAGAAGTCATCGCTTCTCCGTCGAGCCGATCGGGCCGGCTTTTTGGAACTTCTCCATGTGCGCCTTCGCCTCTTCACGGTTTCCCAGCTTGCTGTAAACCAGGGCGAGATCATACTGGGTTTCGCGCTGTTGCGGCGCAATCGACTCCGCCCTCAGCAACACGTCCCGCGCCTTCTCATACTGCCCCGCTTCCAGATAAATCTTCCCTAGCTTGGTAATAGCCATCAGGTGGTTCGGATTCATTTCCAGGGCCCGTTCGTAATCCTTGGTAGCCGTACTTGAATCACCGCCCAGCTCGGCGAGCAAGCCCAACTGGTATTCCGCCTCTGCAAACTTCGGGTCCGCCTGCAACGCGCGCTCGAAGTCCTTCTGCGCGCCAGGAACGTCTTTTTGCTCCTCGTAACAGAGTCCAAGTCCGACCCACGCGGTGGCATCGTCAGGATATTTATTCAAATACGTTCGCAAAAGCGGAACAGCATCCGATTGTCTGCCGGTTTTCAAATACACGCTAGCGGCTACATATAAATCCTTAGGATCATCCGACTTCGCGAGTTGGTCGGCGGCATCCTGCACATCGGCGCTCTTCCCTGCAAACGACGCTTCCACGATTAGCGGCCGTAATATCCGGGGAGATTCAGGCGCAACCTTGTAAGCGCGCTGCATCGCCTCGTATGCTTGCTGGTGTTTTCCTCGCCTGCCATAAAGTTCCGCAATACCTAGAAGAAATTCCGGCGACGAAGGTTCGATCGCAATCGCCTTCTGAAATTGCTCCAGCGCTTCAGTCGGTTTGTCCATCGCGTCCAAGGCTTCCGCTTTAATAAAGTAAAAACGCGCGGGCGGTCTTTTCCCAGAAGCTTCGGCCACACTCAGCATTTTAAGAGCCTGCTCCGGCAACTTAGAGGTGACAAAAACCTCGGCGAGCGCGAGATCGACGACCGGGTTCTTGACTGCATCGGCTTCTTGCAGTGCCTCCGGTGTGCGCCCGGCCGCAATTAGCGATCCGACCTTGATCGGGATTGCCTCAACCGGCAGTTGCGCAGCAGGAATGCCATTCAGAGCACTCATAGCGGAAGAAAAATCCCCGCTGGCAGCGTAGAGCCGGGCAATCGTCACCCGAACTTCCACGTTCTTAGGAGCCAAGGCTTGCGCGCGTTTGTATTCTTCCAGCGCCTGCTCCAGCTTGCTCTCAGTGAGATAGGTTTTACCGAGGTAAATATGCGCGGCTGCAGACTTGGGATCAAGTTGCGCAGCCTTCTGCAATACCGCTTCCGCTTCCGCGTAGCGCTGCTGCTCGTCCCGAATCACGCCCAGCAGTAATAGCGCTTCAGCGTTGTTGGCACCGGAGGATAGCACCTTCCACACCGCGTCCTCCGCGGATTGCAGATTATGTTTGGCAAGTTCAGCTCTGGCCTGGGCCAATGGAGCTTGTCCGGCGGCGTGCGACTTGGAAGTCTCGCCGTATCCCATGCAGATGAGTACAAAAACTACGGCCGCACCGCAAAGCTGGACACTAATTCGACTGCGGCTGCTCATGGTCTCCCCTGCGTTGCGTCTTCAATGCCTGATAGGTTTCCATCTCGCGCTTGGCGTCATCCGATCGAGCATCGCGCCCATAGGCCAGCGAGAGCTGGTAATGAATATAGTCGCTGCTGGGACTCAAATTCGCTGCCGTTTCCAGATTCGAAATCGACTGTTTGGTATTTCCGCTCTCTAACTGCAGCTTACCGAGCTGGTAGTATGCGTCGGCATAGTTCGGGTCTTGCTGCACCACCTGTTGAAACAGCGGCAGCGCTTCGTCCTTTTGCTGCGTTTGCAAAAGCGAAAGTGCTAAATCATATTTGGCAACGCTATCTGTCGGATTTCCCGCCAGCGCCGCTCGAAATTCCGGACCGGCGTCAGCTGGCTTGCCCTGGCGTAAAAGCGCAGTGCCCAGCAGAAAATGCGTCCTCCCCTGAGAAGAATCCAATGCCAGCGATTTTTTATATTCATCGATCGCCGTCGCATAGATCCCCTGATCAGCATAGGTTTCTCCGATGGTCGTATGCAGGCCGGCAACGTTCGGATTCGCCTGCTCCAGCGCCTTCAGCCGGGCCATTCCATCTTCATAATTCCCGGTCTTAATCAACGACACCGCATAGGCCGAACCGGCTCCAGGGTCACTAGTAACCGTTGGCTCAATTGGATGCAAAGTTTCAATCGTAGCTTGATAATTCTGCACCGCGAAATAACTTAATCCCAAAGCCGTCCGCGCTCGCTGGTCATCGGGATTACGTTCAATTACGTGATAAAGCGGAGAGATGGATTCCTGATAATTACCCGCGTAAAACGCCGCCATTCCCAGATTGCGGTCCAGCGTCTCCAACGCCGGATACCACTCGCCCGCTTGACGAAAGTCCACCACCGCGGTGTCAAAATCTTTGTGCGCCGCCGCCGCGACGCCCATATTGTTGTAAGCATCCGCGATGGCTGGTTTGAGTTCCGCGAAATAAGCGTTCAAGCTGCGCTGCTCATCCGGCGGCAACGTAGAAGGATTATCGGATTCCCGCACCGGCTTTTCACTGGCACGCCGTTGCTCCGCCACCCGCTTGCTCTCGTCTCGGCTCTGTTGCGGCGCTTGCGATTTTTCGCGAAGCTCTGCCGCCATTTTCAGGTTTTGTACACCCTCTTCTCGATGGCCGGCTTCCACCTGAATTCGACCTAATACGTAGTACGCCCGATTCACCTGGTATTGATTACGCGATGGATCCTTGGTGATCGAGATTGCCTTGCTCATGGCCGCGTCAGCCTCCGGAAGTTTTCTCTCGCTGATGTAAAGCTCACCCAGTGCAATCAACGGGTCTGGATTGTCCGGCTGAATGGCCGCCGCCCGCTTCAATTCCAGTTCCGCCTCCTCCACGTGATGCAGCTTCAGCGCTACGTTCCCCAGGTCGTAATGCGGGCGAAAGTCGTCTGGATTATTTTGTATCTCCGCTCGGTCTTCAGCCGCATTCTCCTCCCAACCATTGCCCTCGTCGCGTGACAAATAAGAAAGCCCCAACAGATAATGCGCCTCTTTTACCTTGGGGTCTTTGTGCAGCGCTTCCTTAAACTCGCTGATCGCCCGATCGTAGTGGCCGGTTATCAAATAGGCATGACCGAAATAGATATGCAGTCGCGCAGTATTGCCCAGGCCAATCATCATCTCATCAAACACCACGCTCGCCCGGTTAACATCCTCCAGCTTCAGGTAGGTGAGCGCCAGGTCATATCCCACCGCAAAAGTTATCGATCCACCAGAAGCTTTGGCCGCAGCTTCCAGATGCTCTTTGGCCTGCTTGTAATCGCTTTTCTCATAAAACACCCGGCCCAGCAAATATTGAGACTGCGCACTCTCGGACTGAAATTCGACCGCCTTTTGCGCCTGGATCAGTGCGTGATCCAAATCTCCATGAAGGAAAAGCGTATTGGCATAGTCGCGCCGAATTTCGGGAGAATTGGGTGCGATCGACACTGCCTGGTTGAAAAGTTGCAGGGCGGAGTCGTAATTCGATTCGTTCGCCCGAAGGTTCGCCATCTGGCGCAGTGCCTCAGCCAAAAACGCGCGATATTCCACCGCCGCGCGATCGGAATCACCCCCAATGCTGAAGGTCCGCGCCGCCTGGTAATGCTGGTCCAGCGCTTCCAGTGGCGAGCGAACTTCCGGCGATTTCGTGGATCGCGAAGACTTGAGGGAAGCCTGCGCCGAACTCAACGATGGCAATAGCGCGACCATAACGAAGCACAGCACACGGATGGAGGCATTACTGCGGAAAGACATGTGCAGAAAAGAATAAAGCGTGGGACATGACCTGAGTCAAGCCCATTGAGAATTGTACTATCGGATCAACCTGCCCGCCGAGTGTACGACCGATGTCTGCCCCGGGAGCACCAAACAAACAGTCTCCATTACTCACGAAACTGCTTGCCAGTGACAATCTGGATCTTGTGGTCTGTGAATGTAGTGCGCATGCTAGGAACCTCGTATTTCGGCAAGTGACAGCTCACGCACTTACTTGTCGCAATCGGACACGATGGCCCAGACCCGCCGCCTTGGGAAGAAGCAACTGTCCTGCTTCCGACCGGCCCGATATTATGGCAGGCAAGGCACTTTACATCGTACGCAACGGGATCGCGTTGTAAGGGTTGATGCGGATTATGGCAAGCTGCGCAGGTGAGACGCTTGTCACCGTTGCCCCAGCATTTACTCTTTTCCAATCGAAATGCGGGAAAACGTATGGTCATGACCCCAGAAAGACGAGAGACATCCCACCAAGTCCGATGGCAGGCGCCACAAAAATCAACAGATTGGGCGGGCGTGAGCCGGGCCGGGTTATAAATCAGCGCCGGGAACTCAGCACCGCTATTCGCGAGCGCAACATGACTTGCTCCGGGACCATGACACCCTTCGCAGGATATGCCCGGCATTAGCTGACTTGGGTTGAAGTGCCCGCTCACAGTCGAGGCAATGGTGTGACAGCTGAAACACTTCACCTCCTCGTCCTCGGGTATGGCGCGCCCAATTGCGAGTTCTAACGAGTCAGGTGGTGTCTGCGGATGGTCCGGCGTGATATTGAATCCCAGGCCGTGAAAAAAGCTGATTCTGGCCTCGTACAACTTTTCATGGTGCCGAAATAAATAACTCTGGCCGCGACTGCCGCTACCGAACGCCCATATCAATGGCGACGAGAAGGTGCCGATTCCGTCAGTGACCGAATATATCTCCTGATCCCCTTTTCGATAAATGTCGTAAGAGTATGGGCCGATTTTGAACTTCGCTCCATCCCGCAGCATAACGGCCTGAAGAGGGAGTATGGCAGTTTTCGACATTGAGTGCTTACTCTGGCCAGCAGCGTAGGCCTGATGGCATTCAGCGCACACCGCCGCGCCTACGTAGTCGCTTCTCGGTGCTTCGCCCTTACGCGGCCACCATCCCGCCTGTTTCAGGTGATCCGCCGTGCTCATTTGGTCCAGCATTGTCGCCGGAACCTGAGCTTCTAGTGGGCTGAAAAGTATCAGAAACGCCGCCAAGTAAGCTAAGGCGCGAATAGTCGCAAGATCAGATTCCACGAGGATTTGAAAAAAGGCGGAACCGCGGGAAAACATCGTGCAGAAAGAATAAAGGGTGGACCATGACCTAAGTCAAGCCCACCCCAAAGTTGACCGTAACCAGTTTAGAAGTCGATTTTCAGCCCGTACTGAATCTCACGCGGATCTTTGGTTGCCGTGTTTTGACCGAAGTTCCCGGAGAGGTCAGTCGCTGCATTCCACTTTAAACTGTTATTCGCGTACCCCGGGCAAGGGCTGGCTGCGGTACAGACTGTCCCGCCAGTCTGCGAGAGGTTGGTGTTAATGGCGCTCGCGATGAACTGCGTCTTGTTGAATACGTTAAAGAAGTCCAAGCTGAACTTCGCGCTGATCCTCTCTGTAATCTTGAAGTGCTTACCCACAGAGAAATCGGTTTGCGCATTGCCTGGCCCTTCGCAAGCTCCCCGCCCGGTATTCGGATCGGTACCCAGCTGATAGTGATCCAGTGTAAATGCTGCCGGATTGATCCAGCTCACGCCGCCCAGGGAGGAACTGCACGACACTCCAGGAACCCGATTCGGACGGTCGCCAGCATTGTAGCCGGTTCCCGCCAATCCGCCTAACGGACCAGAAGTTCCGGCGAACATGGTGAGATAAGGCCCGCTGGCGTAGCTGAGAATCGAAGACAATTCCCAACTGCCGGCCGCAGCGCGCACAAAACCGTTTTGATCGCTAAGCGCGGGCAGGTTGTACACGATATTGCCCACCAGCATGTGTGGCCTATCGATGGTGGTTGGCCCGTAATCCAAGTGATGATTAAGCGGGTCAAGGAACGTGTTTTGAGTTGCGCTGCCGCCACCGTAATACCCGATGTCAGTATCCGCCAATGACTTCGAGAACGTGTAGGCGAACTGAGCATCAACCGTCTTTATTCTGGTGCGGAACAAGGCTTGTAGAGAGTTGTAGTTGGAAGACGCCTCGAATTGCTGTTGTTGAATGGCAGCCCAGCTGCCCGCGCCAAAAGGCCGCAGTGTGTTGCTGCCAGTTAATGCATAGCCAACACGGTTTGATGGGAAGTTTACATCCGCAAAATCAGCCAGGTTGTATCCCTTATTTCCAACGTACGAAACTTCCAGTTTGGTGTTGGGGAAGAGTTCGCGCTCGATCGTTAGGTTGTACTGGATGGTATGCGGATTCTTGTTGTCCAGTTCCAGCGATCGGCTCGGCGTGCCCGAAGCTGTTAATCCTGCGGGCGGAGTGTCCAGCGGCCGAATAAAACCAACGCCGACTACAAATGGGGCCACATTCGTCCCGCCTTCAAGCACCGCTGTGGCATCCCGCATATAGAACTCGCCAAATCCGGCGCGAATCGCAGTCTTCCCGTCGCCCCTCACGTCCCATGCAATGCCGAGTCGCGGGGCAATCATGTGATCGTTATTTGGACGCAGGGCTCGGTTCGGGCCCAAAGTTCCACCAGCAAATTGATCCGCCGCGCAGGTCTGGATTCCGATCTGAAGCAGCAACTCACCGTTGCAAGGTGAGGAGCCGAGTGCTGGATTATAAGCGCTGGGTTGCCAGTTGCCGTATTCGTTGTTGCCGGTAAAAGCATTGCGGAGTAATGAATACCGGGCGCCGTATTCTAAAGTGACGTTCCGGCGTATCTTCCAGGTGTCACCGCCGTAGAACTCATAATCATGCCAGCGCATTTGGGCATAGGAAGTCGTGTTGGATTCGGATCCACCCCACGTGCTCTGGTTCCAGAGCAGGTCAAATACTCCGTTTCCGCTGCTGTTGGCTGCACTGGTCGTACTCCAGTATTGAGAATTGAACCCGGAAGAGTTATCGACTTCTTCGTTCTTCTGGTTGTTACTGCCCAGGAAACCGACCTTGAAGGTGTGGGTGCCGATTACTTTGTTGAAATCGTCCTTGTAAATCAAAAGTTGCTCATTGTTATGCCAGGGCCCCATGTCATCAAATCCGCCGCTTCCACCTTCGGTATTCTGTGTGCCGGCGATCGCGGTCCAGAACAGCGGCTGGCCAGTGCCCGTTATGCCGCCAAACTTCTGGCTATACGGGAAGAATGCCGGCGACGCGGTGTTGATCGCGGTCTGCAGTTGAACCGGAGTCATGCCATGACTGCCGGTGCCGCCCTGAGTTACGCCGATCCGGTTCATCGCAAACGAAAACTGGAAGTCGTTTATAGCAGTCGAACCCAGCAGCTTAGTCAGCCTGAGAGTCGCCTGGCGGCCCGGTTGCGTCCAGCTTCCTTCAATCGATGGATAAATATCATCGCCCCAATAAGAGAGAGTGCTGGGGAATGGCTGCGCCCATGAATCATTGGTAAAGCGGCCCATCAATTTTAACGTAGGTGTTACGTTCGCATCGATGCGGACATTATCTTCGCGCCACGGCACCGGCGCGCCGAAGTTTTCTCCCCAATTAATGCAATTCGGGGCGCTGATGTTCGGAGTCGGATAAGTGAATGCCATCGTCTGGCCGGCATGAGAGAGTTGCCCAGCGGGAATCGCAGTCTGCGCCACGCCACCAATAGTCGGGGCCGGATCGCACGCGCTGCCGTTTGATGAGACTCCGGGTCGGAGATTGCTGAAATCTCCATTTACTTCCGCCGGGGTCGGAACTTCCGCAAATCTCGCCAGACCGCGGATTTCCTTGTTCCACTCCTCAGACTCAAAGAAGAACAACTTGTCTTTTATGATCGGACCGCCAACATTGAAACCGTAATCATTACGGTGCAATGGAGGAATAGAGGTGCCATTGAGATTATTAAAGTAGTTATTGGCATCCAGCGCGTTGTTGCGGCCATCGTAAAACACTCCACCATGAATCTGGTTAGTGCCGCCGCGGGTTACGATATTAATGATCGCCCCACCCGCTTGTCCATATTCCGGGCCATAGCTGTTCCGCAGGATTTTGAACTCGTCAATCGCCTGAATGGAGGGATAAACCAAGATGGTGCGATTGGAGCCGATGTCATTGTTATTAACGCCGTCAATCAGAAAGAGGTTCGCGTTGACGTTGTTTCCGTTCACCGAGAAATCGACGCCGCCTTCAAGTCCCTTCTTCACTACGTTAAAGCTAGAGATCGGCGACACGCCAGGCGCAAGCTGGGTCAGTTCGACGAAGTTACGGCCGTTCAGCGGCAACTCCCGGACTTCATTGCCTTCCACCACGTTGCCGACGGCACCGGACGCTGTTTCAACCTGCACAGTGCTGGCCTCGACCGTCACCTGCTCGGTTGTACTTCCTACTTCGAGCGTAGCATTTACAAACGCGTTACTGGAAACGTCCAGGGTCACGCCCCTGCTTATGAATTCCTTGAAATTCGACGCCTTGATCGTGACGTCGTATGTCCCAGGATTTTCTTCAGGGAATGTATAAGTTCCCGCGGAATTGGTCGTTGCCGTACGCGAATCGCCGGTGCCGGTGTTGCGCGCGGTCACCGTCGCCCCAGAAATGGCAGCCCCCGACGGGTCGCTCACCGTTCCAAGAATGGTTCCGGTAATTTTTTGAGCGACAAGTGGAACGCTGCTGAACAAGCAGAGCAGAAATGCCAATAACGACACCCTTCGCATAGCCAGCCTCCGGCAAAATTTTTGAAATCGCACCCAGGTACCTTCACTGGGTTCAAAACACACTTCCCACGGCTCCGCGTATTTACGCTTAGTGGTATGAACGTTGTCAAGGAAAAAACGATTTTCTATGTAAAAAGATAGGCTGCAGTTAGTGCGGTCATCGGCCAAAGCCAATCACTGCAGGGGATGCAAGTAAATTCCGGTATCTCAGGGAGAACCTCAAGAGTTACGCCTTGGCGCGTGATTTTACCGGACGCACCGTCATTAGCCTCAGCATGTCGCAAACCTTCAACGCGCCTTGCGTGACCCGGATGAAGCAAAGAGGCGAGACTGGCTTAACTATCGTTCCCTCTTTCTTGCATCGGAACTCGTCAACAGCGGCGCAACCATGCAGGAGCTTGAAACACAAGCACGGGGGTGACCGTTCCCGGTTTTGGCGGACCGCAGTAACTGCCAAATTCACCGGCACGCGATGGGCATAGCGAGGCGTGCATCTCCCGCGGCGACTTCAAATTGTTGCTGAGGAACCTCGACGTGCTGAGCGCGGCTGGACTCGAACTTGAGGCGCTTACAAGCGTCCTTTGTGCGCGACCGCACCATTTTTCGTTGTTGAGCGGGCGGACAGGCCATGGAATCTGCGTAATACTCTCCTTAGTCCACCCCAAAATCTCACACGTTCAATGTCTGTCATCCGTTTAGATTCGCCGTGGTTCCGTTCTTATTCCAAAGCACTGCTCGCAGATGACCCCACTGCTCGCCAGATATATGTGAAGGCCGCGCTGGATGCCATTCACGAAACTCTGCGTCAGACAGGAATACAACAAGACGAGCGGCAGGCTCTTTCTGTAGCAATAGCCGCGTTGAATCTAATGGAAGGTGATGGACCTTCCGCTAAAGCTTCCTGAGCGACAAAGCTTGCTTTGTTACGAAATCGGAACAGGGTGGGCGCTCACAATTGTAATGTTCACGGAACTCGCCAGCTTCGTGCATGCGTCGTCAAAGAAGGCTTCGCTGGTCTGCCGCTGCTTGTTAGCTATAGCACCCCACCCGACCATAAATTGTGGCCTAAGCTGATGAGCACTGGTTACCGATGCGATGGTGAGAGGCTCAAGCGGATTATCCGGTCAATGTCCGGAGTTGGAGCGGCAGGTACATCGCTACTGCCAGCAAATGGCCATGCAGACCGCGCAAATTGCCGCATGTAACCGCTTGCACGATGTCGAAGAGCGACTCGCGAGATGGTTCCGAATGACTCAAGACCGAATCGAGTCAGACCAACTTTCCTTGACTCAGGAATTTCTAGGCCAGATGCTCGGCACCCGCCGTTCCAGTGTGACTGTTGCAGCGGGAACTCTGCAGAAGGCAGGGCTGATCTCTTATACACGGGGCAGCCTGATACACGGGGCAGCCTGACTATCTCGAAACCGCCAGAAACTCGAAGAGGCAGCCTGCGATTGCTATGGAATCGTGCAACAACAGCTTGAGAATTGGAAAAAAGAAGCGAAATGCACCTTATGTGAGGTCCTATCTGATAGCAGCGTCCTCAGCTCGCTTGATCATCGCGAGGATGTCCCGTTTGAGCGAGCTCAGCATCGGATCGTCGGACGACGTCATTCTCACACTTTCCAAATCTTGGAGACTATTCCTTAGGTCAGCCAGAACTTCATCGGGCGTTTTAGGCATTACTTAGTATGCTCTGCGACCACGAATTGTTTCTATACCGTCCTTGCGGTATGGTTCATAAGGCACATTAAAACGTTCGCTGCCCGACAAAAGGTACCAAGGTTCAATTCCGATTCGCGGTCACACTCGCCGGAGCTGATCGCCCGTCGAGGAACTGCTCTGCTTTGAGTATCCATGGACAAAATTCCGGCAGGACATCAGCAGTTCTGCGCCACCAAGAATTGTGATAGCGATGCCAGCAGTAAGAAGCCACGCGTTCTGCCAGAGACTTGATGGTCGATCATTCGAGCTCTGCCGCAGACCATGGCTCAGTTGGTGTTAAATCGCCATCTGTAACAATGTCACCGGTACCAAGCGCTTTTCGAGCACGCTGCAGCATGCACTCGACCAAGAGCGTCATTTTGCTCTCATAGTTGTTCTTGCACTTTCCCGACCCAGGCTCCCTTCTAAGGGGTGCCCGAAATCAGCCCTGTATTTTGAGATCATGGTGAGCGCGGCAGGACTCGAACCTGCGACCCATGCCTTAAAAGGGCATTGCTCTACCAACTGAGCTACGCGCCCACTGCGGTTGCAAGTGGAAGAGAAGAAACTACAAAACTAATTTATCACGTGCGGCACACCTGCGTTGCGCGCGGCGTAAACCATAGCGCGTCCAAACGGTGCTCGAAACAGCCCTGTATGCTACTACTTCGGGTCCGTGGGTGAGGCGCTTCGTTTGGCGTCAATGGCGAGAGGGCTGCCTTTTTATTTGTCGCGTTCGTGCATGGCCGAAACATAGCTTTTCCGAAAATAATTCAGGAAACTGTGACAGCCGAAGTGCCGTAGACAGGGCATTAGACTCAAATCCGGATTTAAGGGGGGAATGAGTGAGTGTAATTGGAGATCTTGACCTGATCCCCTCTTTTCCCGCAAAGCTGAGTATGATTTCAGCGAAAGAAAGGGGAAGCGGTTATGTCGAAGAGCAGGCACACGGAGGCGCAGATGATCGGCGCTGAGCAAGTGGAGGCGGCGGAAGGCGGAAGACGTTGGGCCTGGCTCACATCCATGCCGCCGTACTTTGCCTTTTCAAGCGTGAGCGTGTGTTTGGACATCCCACTTCACTCGCCGAGGAAGCGAAGCAACTGCGGGATGAATCAATGAGTGAGAACGCCTGATTTCGCCAGTTGACTAGATCCGGTGGTGAGTCACGCTCTGTTGCGTCGTGTTCTGCCGAATGCCGCTGCCTCCGTCAATGAGGCTATCGCGATTTAACAGCGACAACTCTGTCCGAGCGCTGCAAGACTCTTTACGGGAGTGTTCTGGGCCAGGAGGCCATCCATTTTCGTGTGTTTTGTTTCGCACAATTTTCTGCGATGCGGAAGCTTAAAGCAGATTTCGCTGTTTGACTTCTAAATAAGAATTCACCAGCATCACAGATGCCTTCGCAGAATTGACCTCAATAGCGAGTGCGCCGCGCTGTCGAAGTTTTCCCAGCAGTACTTCCCGGCGGTGCAAGGTTTCTTGCGCCGCCGTCGTCCTGTACATGTTGCGCACGGAGTCAGGTTCGCTAGAGGCAAGCATCGACAGATCCGACTGGCCGATCACGACAAAAAGAACCAGGTGACGCGAGGCGGCTTCGGAGGCCGCGTCGATAACTTCTGGCGTCATCGCGGTTTCAGGAAAGTCAGTGAGCCAAACCACCAGGCTTCTTCGTTTCTGAGTTGAAAGCAAAGCACTCACCGCTTGCAGGTGGTCCCCTTCCGCAACTTCGTTATGAACATAAGCCAGTTGCTGAATCAACTGGCGCAGGTGCCCGCTTCCGCGATATGGCAGCAACCGTTTTTGCACGGTACGCCCATAGGCGAGAAGTCCAACTCGGTCGCCGGTTCCCAGGGCAACTTCAGCCAGGCTCAGTGCTGCATTCACGGCAAGGTCAAGTTTCGTCAGGCCCACAATTCGCGTGCGCATTAAACGACCGGCGTCCAGCACCAGCCAGATGGTTTGACTGCGCTCAATCTGATATACCCTCGTAACCAATTTTCCGCGGCGGGCGGCCGCAGTCCAGCAGATGTCCCGAACTTCATCTCCCTCACGATATTCGCGCAGGCTTTCGAAATCGCGCCCGGAACCTCGTATCCTCGTGTGCCGCTTCTCCATTTCAATTTGCCGGCTGCGTATTAAATAGACCGACTGTTGCCGGGCCTCTTCGAGGTTGGGATACACGCAAACTTTCTGTTCAACATGCGCGACTGCCCATCGCTCAGCGATTCGCAGAGAACTTTGATAACGAACATACATCGCGCCAAGTTGGACATCGCCCCGCTGCACGGGAGCAATCTGGTATGAGGTAACTGCCTCGCCGCGCGATGGGCAATTAATTCTGAGCACTGGGGCCTCTGGACGAATCTGCGGCGGAACGTTGTCAGTAAGTGTTGCCAGCAGAGTTTTTCGCGACGAATTCTCGATCACTATCTCGATGGTGGCGGGAACGGAAAGCGCCGCGGGATTAATCCATCGACGAGTCACTGTCATCTGATTCTCCCCCGGCAAACTCGTAAGATCGATGGCCCACGCAATGACTGCAAGCAGGTCCCATGCAGCAAGGGCGTAATAAAATTTTGCATTATAGAAAGCTGCGCCCAGCCACATTAGTCCGACTACGATCAGGTAGAAAAATCTCGGACCAAAAGCCACCCCCAGCCGCTTACGTTTTTCTGCTCTGGCAGTGACTGCCGGCGGAATGAGAGTTTCGGAAGTGGTCACTTCGGGACCTCGACCGCGCGCAAAACGTCGGCAATGATCAGGTCGGCGGTCAGGCCCTCAAGATCTGCTTCGGGTTTGAGAACAATGCGATGCCGCAGCACCGCGGGCGCAGCTGTCTTAACGTCGTCAGGAATAATGTAGTCACGGCCGTCCATTGCCGCGACAGCACGCGACGTAATCATCAGACTGATCGCCGCGCGCGGACTGGCTCCGAGTGACAGCGATGGCCAATCACGAGTACGCCTTGCGATTTGCACAATGTAATTGAACAGCGCCGGCTCGACCTTGACCGATTTCGCCTCCTGCTGCGCTTGCGGAAGCAAACCGTTCGGAAGCTCGGTCAGTCCGATGGAGTCGACATCTCGGGCTTCGAAACCATTCTGCACATTGCTGAGAAGCTGTACTTCGTCTTGGGCTGCGGGATATGGGACTTTAATCTTCAGTAGAAAACGATCCAATTGTGCTTCGGGCAGCGGATAGGTTCCCTCAAATTCCACTGGATTCTGCGTTGCGAACACGCTGAATTCTTCAGAGAGCGGGTGGCGCACGCCATCGATTGTTGCCTGATATTCCTCCATGCTTTCGAGCAGCGCGGCCTGGGTCCGCGGTGGCATACGGTTGACTTCATCAACCAGGAGTAGGTCTGTGAAGACCGGCCCCTTGTGAAGCTTGAAGCTGCTGCTCGCCATGTTCAACACGTTGGTGCCGATAATGTCTGACGGCATCAGATCGGAGGTGCACTGCACCCGCTGGAACTTAAGTCCAAGAATCCGCGCAAGCGTCTTCACGAGCAACGTTTTTGCGACCCCTGGCACCCCTTCCAGCAACGCGTGACCGCGGCATAGCAGCGTCACCATGCACTGATCGCGGAACTCTTCCTGTCCGACGATAACTTTGCTGGACTCCTGTCGCAGATGTTCGAGCAATTGCCCGACAGCTTGCATCAGTTTTTCTCCTTTGTGACCGGAAATAATTTGAGTTTTACCGCGTATGAATGCAGCGATTGGACGATCTTGAGCGCCTGATTCTGAGGGAAGTCTGGATGATAACGCGCTGCCGCCGCGTCTCGCAAAGTCTGGAGGAAATTATCGTCCTTTAAACGCCAGCGCTCGCGAACCGCGCGATCAATCTCTTCCGCAGAAGCGTCCTTGGACAGTCCGAGCCGGCGCGTGATCCAGAATTGAAAGCGCTGGTAATAGACGTCAACCGACACTGAGGACGCATGCGCCTGTTCATAAAGGCCGCCCAGCGTTTCCACAAACTCCAGTGGAGACGAACGCAACTCAGGAGCCATAGGCCGCAACGGTCCGCTTCTGCGCGAAAATGTAAACAACGCTGCGGCGGCCAGCACAAAAAACTGGAGAAGCAGCGCGGTCATTAACGGGTGACTCTTCCCCGGCGCACTGTGTTCCCCATAGCCGTGCACATATTCGTCGAATACAATCCGGGTTTGCTGCTTGTCTCCGATTGCTGCCAGCAAAAATTCCAGGTTGTCCGGCTCCTTGAGCCCGGCATTGGTAAGCGGCGTTGCGGAGGCAAGCCAAATGGCATCGCCTTTGTCGTAAGCCACTTGCGCAATTACCGTACCTTCATCGCTGCCGTACAAGGGAATGCCCGCGCCAGATCTCCAAAAAGAGCTGGTCGCCAATGTAATCATCGGTGCAGCCCGTGTTAGTGCCGACGGCGTAACTGCAGGAAAGTCGCTCCACGGTTTTGCCGGCACGGGATTTACCTCGGAAAAATCATCGGGAAGGAAAGCCGCGCCGACAATTCCGTTGGTCATGACGCGACCGCCTGCGGAAATAAAATTTTCGACGGCCTTTTTTTCCTTTGCGTCCGGCAATGTTGCCGGATCGGCAATCACCAGCAGGGTTCGACCATCAGTTTTAAGCTCGCTTACCGGACGCTCCCAGCGCTCCACCCGGTATCCCGATCCCTGCAGAAGCAGGTAAGCTGCCTTTGCGCCCTCTGATGCCGCGGCATAGCTTGAAGCATCGTGCACGTCTGACTTGGATGGAGCCAGCAAAAATCCCAGAACCACCAGAATTAAGAAGGTGGAGCCGGCAATCAGCAAGATCTTGCGGTCGCCGGGGCTTATTTTTGCCGGCATCCCAGGGTCTCCAGAAGGCCTACGGTCTCAGAGAATGTTTCAGGTCCAGCGGGTTGATTGCCGTACCACGTCAGTTCCAGCGTGCGAGTCAAATTCGAAAGCGGCGTTCGAGTTTCGCTTGCTGGCGGCAGCAATCGCAGATATTCGCGTGGCGTCCTCGCCCTATCAGGTTTCCACATCCCATTCTGTTCAAGAAACGAAATGCCCGCCCAATAAGCCAAATGAACCGCTTCGCGCCATAGTCCTTTCGCGGCAAAGCCTTGCGCATCCTCCATCCAGGCGCGCCATGATTTGGCTGAAACCGGCACCACCTCGGGCACAACCATCTCAATGCGTGCGCTCTGCCTGATGACCCCAAAAATAAGAAACGCGGTTACCAGAACGGCAACTGCGACTAAGGTCCAGACAACGATCCTTCCTACGGTTGGGGCTGACGAGGCGCCGAAGAGGCGAGTAAGTATTCGGACAAGCCACATCAGGATTCGGTATTTCAGCCGGTCTAACCAGGTAGGTCTGTGGACTTGACGGAATTCAGGCTGGGCAAGAATCTGATTAAGTTGCGCACGGGCACTACTCGAATCGGAAGCTGGCCGCTGAAATTCTTGCGCGTCGGACTTCAACGAGTCCAGCCGCTTAATCAGGGCATCTCTAACCGACGGGCCAGGATCGCTTTTTAATTTTTCGAATTGGTCTACCATCCAATCGGTATCGATTGTGAACTCACGGCCTTCGCCTTTAACCTTCCAGTCTCCGCGCAATTCATTGATGGCTTCATCGCTCGCGCTGGGGTTTTTGGCCGCTTCACCCGCCAGTGTAGATAGATGCTCGAGCTCCGCACTATATTCCGGCATTGAAAAAGCGCGGCCAAACGTTGCCGCCACTGCTGAGGCAGACAGGCAGCAGGTTAACAGGAGGATCGCTGCGGATCTTACGGCTGGCATTTACAACGCGAGCGCAGGGCTTGCGCTCGGAGTCCGGCTTTCAAGAGTGCTGATCATCAGCTGCAAATCGAAACCCTCTCTGCGGACGCGTTCGTCATAATAAATAAGAGTGAACGCGATTGTCATCAGCGGGCCGACAAGGCTGGTACTTAAGAAATTTCCTATCGCGGAAACTGTAACCGCCAGGCTGCTTGCATACGGCGGACGGAAAATATGTTTCCAGGAGAGCATGGAATAAAATGGCGTTTGAAAAATAACGGCCACCACCCAAGTAAGTAACGCCACAAGAATGTAAATAATAAAAATCCTTGCACGCCGTCCTTCGGTCAAAGAGCGACTTCTGCGCAAGGTGGTCCGCAGCCCACCACCTTCGATGACGGTAACGGGAACCACCAGCGACCAGGCTAACCACCAACGCAACGCAAGCAGGGGCATAGCCATAAATGTAACTCCGAGCATCGCCATCCGAATCCACATTGCAATGCCGACGCCCCGAAATATTCCCGTTGCGGCCAATATGCCGGCTGAGACGGAAGCCAGAATCACCCCCAAAATAATGGCAATTACTAAGGGAAGCCAAAATGCGATTGAGGCAATCCCGAGCACTCGTAGAATACTGGACTTTGCTGAGGCGTATGAGGATGCGATCCCCGTGCTGCGCGAGAGCTGCAGACTGGATACGGCTGCGACTGTTGCCGCGTGAGAGATCTCAACCGTAGCAAATGCTGCCCCCACAAAAAGCACTGTCCGGAGCTCGCGAAGAGGAATGAGACGGCGCAGCCACAAAGCCGCATCGGCAAGGTGCAGGCCCAAAACTGCGAGTTGTGGAATCGCGGCGATCCCGACAAACATCAGGAAATTATTTTTATACAAGTGAAACGTCCGGTCCAGCAACTCGCTGGTCGAAAGCGGACGCAAAATCGTTACCACGGAGCCTCCCCCAAAACTTACCCTATCCCGAGCGTTAGATCTTCGCCATCGCAGTGGCCGCCGCGGCCTGAGAGTCGGGCTGTAATCTTGCCATCATAAGCTGCAGGTCGAAGCCTTCCTTGCGCACTCGCAAATCGTAATAAACAAGGGTCAGGGCGATCGTCACCAGCGATCCTACCAGGCTGGTGCTGATGAAAGTGCCGGTCGCCTGCATTCCCTGCGTCAGGGCGGTCGTGCTCAGCGGATTTCCGTGTCCCAGACTGCGTGCAATCAGTTGCAATGGAAATTGGATAACCAGGCTAGCGATAAAAGCAAGTATGCCGACTAGTAAATAAATTACGAAGATGCGGCCGCGGCTTCCTTTGGTCAGCTCTTTGCTCCGCGTGGTGCTCACCCCGAGTCCCCCGCCCTCAAGTACAGTCACCGGAATTGCCAGGGACCACATCAGCGCAACGTATATGCCAGGAATAATTAGGAAAATAAACGCCACTCCCACAGCGATACCTACGGCAAAGGTGATCCCGATTACGCGCAACATGCTCCCTTTTGAAAGGGAGAAGGCTGAACCGATACTCACTGGGTTATCCAGGTGAAGGTTGGAAACCGCCATCACCGTCGCGGCCTGAGAGATTTCGATTGCCACATAACTACTAATGGCGGCCACGAATGTCGTGAACGCAAAAACGACTGAATGGCCCTGTCGGACTAGTGCTGCACCGCCTATTTGCAGCGCTAACACTGCCAATTGAGGAATGGCAACGATCCCCACGAACATCAGAAAATTGTTCCGGTAAAGATGGAACGTGCGATCCAGCAGTTCACTGGTAGAAAGCGGACGCAGAACGGTGACCATAGCTAAACCTCCAGCAAGAAATTGGCGGGATATTATCACCGCGCCCACGGTAGCTCAAGGAAAATTCGCTTTGCAACGGTTAAAGAACCAGGCAGGCATTTACCGGAAGGCCGCATTATCCCGGAGTTGCCGCGCAATCCCCTCCAGGAAGTCGTCGTCTTTTTGCTCGGGCGGCTTGGAAACGCCCGCCTTTTCTCCAATTAAGGTCACTATTTGCTGGGCGGTGGTAGTTCGGACCAGGGGATCAATTTCGTAACGCCGATCCAAATAAGTTTCAATTAAAACCAAATCATCAGGTACAAGCTTGCGCAGTTCCGGCTGGAGTGGCTCGGCATCTGTCTTCTCGCCCCAATTTGGTGTCACCGTTTCAATTGCTTTGTCATGCACCACAATTGTGCCGGCGACGAAGTCTCCGAGCCTGCGGTTTTGTGCGTTGCACATCATTACAATCAGACCGACAGCGTAAAACCCGGGCACGATGTCGACACCGCGCATTAGATTTCGTCCCAGGCACTCGGTCGCGGTCATAGGTCGACCGGTCTGTTGGATGACGCGAATTCCCGCAACCCGTTTACCTGGCGTAGTTCCCTGCCACCAGATCTCAAAAAATGCAAAATATCCCCAGTAGAGACAGAAGGGCACCACGATTAAAGTAATCGCGCCAATCGTTTGCGAGAAGAAGCGACTTGCTTCGCCCACCAGCTCGCTGTAACCAGCAGACGCAACCACACCAATGATTACAATTGCCAGAAGACACACGCCCTGCAGTAAACTGTCAATCGTTAGCGCTAGAAAGCGGCTGCCGATGCCGGCCAGCGGTAATTCGAGCGCTATTTGTTCAGGTGTTTCAATGTCCAGCCGGTCGAGGGATTGCACGAGTGATCTCCACAAAGTGGATCGAGAAGCGTAAGCCGTACTGGCAGAAACTGGAATCACTCCTAACCAGCAGCAAAACCGGTCTCAAGCGCCTGAGTCACGACGAACTGCAAGAACTAAGTCTGCTGTACCGGCAAACTGCAGCTGATCTGGCGGCCATACGTCAGGATCCCAGTTCGGTCCACTTCGCACGCTATCTTAATCAACTGATGGCGCGCGCTCACAATATTATTTACGCTGGTCACCGCGCGAGTACTGGAGCGATTTTCAAGTTTTTCCGATATGAGTACCCTCGCGTGTTTCGCCGGAACCTGAACTATTGTGCCGTGGCCTTTGCGGTTTTTATTCTTGGCGGCCTGGCAGGCACAGCACTTACCTTGCAGGACCCCGACTTCCAACTGCAGGTGCTGGGCCCACAAATGGTTCAGACTATTCAGCGCAAGGAGATGTGGACACATTCCATCATTGGCATCAAACCTCTTGCTTCTAGCAAGATCATGACCAACAATCTCACCGTCGGCTTCATGGCTTACGCCACTGGAATCACCGCCGGGCTCGGCACTCTATATATGATGTTTTTCAACGGGCTGCTAATTGGGGTGATCGGAACCGCTTGCGCGTTGGCTGGCATGAGCCTGAGTTTGTGGAGTTTTGTAGCGCCGCACGGCGCCTTGGAATTGCCTTCTATTTTTCTGGCAGGCGGTGCGGGGCTGATGATCGCCCATGCATTGTTATTTCCCGGGTTTTTGCCGCGAAAAGATTCACTAGCTCTTGCTGGCCGCGAAGCAACCCTGCTAGTTCTTGGCACAGTCCCCCTTCTCGTTATCGCAGGAACGATCGAGGCCTTCGTGTCTCCTACCGGATTACCCGTTGCATTAAAATTCGTCATGTCGGCTTCACTGCTCGCGCTACTCATCTCATATCTGTTCGGAGTAGGACAACAATAAGACTCCCAAACCTACTTTCAATGTTGACCGGCCAATTGATGCAAGTTTGTTTCCGTCCGAACTAGGCTCCTGAAAACTCTTTCAATGGCCGGCTTCCATCCCGCCTTCATCAATGAATGATTTATTGCGAATGTGCTCCACCATGCGCAGGAGCAATCACGAATGCGCGCATGCGCATCGCTTGCATGTGACGTACTGGTCATTGTTACTCCGCCTGTGATAGAGAAGAGGAATGATTTCTATGAACAAATGGACACACAGCTTAGCAGCCGCACTGTTGATCGCATTGGTCGCCGGCGTGTCCCTGCCGAACGCAAGCGGAGAAGACAATGGTCTCGAGCGCAAGCCGGTTCTCGGCTGGAGTAGCTGGAGCTTCATGCGCAAACATCCCACGGCGGCCAAAATGAAAGCTCAGGCGCTCGCCATGCATAATTCCGGATTGCAGGAGTTGGGTTATGAATACGTAAATCTCGACGACTTTTGGTATCAGTGTCCGGGACCGCAGGGTCCGAACGTCGACCAGTATGGCCGCTGGATCACAGACCCATCAGTATTCCCGCCCCAGGCAGATAGCGATGGCATCAAGGTAGTGGCTGACTACGTCCACAGTCTTGGGATGAAGTTCGGGACCTATGTTACGCCGGGGATTTCCAAGCAGGCGGTCAACCGGAACACGCCAATTAAAGGCACATCGTATACGGCTGCCCAGATTGCGCAACCGTCCGTGAAGGAGAACAACTATAACTGCAAGGGCATGGTCCCCGTTGATTACAGCAAGCCCGGAGCGCAGGAGTATACGAATTCATGGGTGGATATGCTTGCGGCGTGGGGTATCGATTACATCAAAATTGATGGCATGCAAGACAGCAACGTTGCTGATATTAAGGCATGGTCGAATGCTATACGGCAAAGCGGGCGGCCCATGGTCCTGGACGTCACGCAGGGGAGCTATACCAGCGCTATCACTCCGACCTTGATGAAGTATGCCAATCAATGGGAATTCGCGCCCGATGTTGAATGTTATCGCTGCGAAAAGGGCGGTAGCAGCTATCCGCTGACCAGTTGGGCCGACATTGCCAAACGCTTCAACTTCGTTGCGGAGTGGCAGCCTTACGCTGGCCCGGGCGGCTTCAACGACTATGACTCGATCGAGATAGGAAACGGCAGCAACGACGGGCTGACTCCGGTCGAGCGCCAGACCCAGATGAGCCTATGGGCCCTTGGGGCGTCATCTTTCATCCTCGGCATCGATCTTACTCACCTCGATCCAACGGATCTGCAGAAATACCTGAAGAATACCGACGTCCTGGCTGTCGACCAGGATTCGATCGCCGCAAAAAGGGTGTTCAATAACGGCAACCAGCAGGTCTTCGCTAAGAGCGAGCCGAACGGAGACGCGATCGTCGGTCTATTCAACACCGGCGAAAAGCCAGAGGAAATCTCCATTCCAGCATCCACTGCAGGCCTCTCCGAAAATAAAAGCGGCTATTCCCTGCACGACCTGTGGACCGGCGAGAAGAAGAAAACAAACGGCACCATCACTGCCGTGGTCCCATCGCATGGGGTCGCCCTGTACCGCGTGAGCGGATTCTAAAGACTGGGGAGAACATCAACTGGAGATTAAAGGCTGGCAGCGGGGAAAAATCAACCGTCCCGTCCTTTTCTTTTCAAGGCACAAGGACTGTCTGCTGCTAGTGCTGGTGGCTAACTGACGAGGCTTTGAGTGTAACCGGATTTTTCGCTAATTACCTTGAAACGCGATCCGGTTAGCCGTAGGATTCCTCACGGCCAACAAGGGTGCGCCCCATCTGCTCAGAACTCAGGCGCCGCCTCATTGTCCGCGGCTGTGCTGATACCGATTTACTTTTCGCGGCTGAAACAAAACCGGGCGCGCTGATCGAAATTTGGGTTGCAGGCCTCAGAAAGGAAAAGCCACCCTGCCCTCGCAAGGTGGCCTCTCGACTCCGGGCAGTTACACTTCGCCCATTCCACCATCCACGCTGAGTTCTACGCCAGTAATAAAGGACGCCTCCCTCGAAGCAAGAAATGCCACTGCCGTAGCGACCTCTTCTGGCTTTCCGAAACGCTTCAGCGGTATGGCCGGGATAACGTTTTTCGCGAACTCATCCAGCTCTTCTTTCGTGCCGCCGTTTCGCTCGAAAATCGGCGTTTCGATCGGCCCGGGCGCAACCGCATTCACCCGAATATTGCGCGGAGCCAGTTCCGCCGCCAAGGTTCGGGTAAACGACCGCAACGCCGCCTTGGTCCCCGAATACACGCTGGCTGCCGGAAATCCCTTATGGCTCACCACGCTAGTATTCAAAACGATGGATGCGCCGTCATTCAGGTAAGGCAGCGCCTTGCGGATGGTGAAGTACGCGCCTTTGGTATTGATGTCGAAGGTTTCGTCATAATGCTCCTCCGAAACCTGGTCGACGGGCACGAACTTTGCCACTCCCGCATTCACGAATAAAATGTCGACCTTGCCCAACTGCTTCTCGACCGCCGAAAAAAGCTTGTCCGCATCCGCCAGCTTCGAGACGTCCGCCTGCACCACCAGCACGTCTTTGCCAAGCGCCTTCGCCGCTTCGTCCAATGTCTTTTGGCTGCGGCCGGAAATTGCCAGCCGCGCACCTTCATCGCGGAACTGCTTTGCGGTTGCAAGCCCGATGCCGCTATTTCCACCCGTTATTACTGCGACCTTTCCCTCAAGCCTTTTCATGTATGCTCTCCTTTCGCGCATTCGCTCTGGTGCTGAATTCGCCGAACTTAGACGTTTAGATGATCGTCTAACTATTCGGATGCATCTAAATTCATAGGATAGGAAAGGTGGCCCACTCAAGCGTGCTCTTGGCTTGAGTGGGGCTGATGGCTGACGGCTGAGAGCTGACGGCTAAATTTATGGATCGCGAACAAATTGAACGTATTTCCAAGGCTTTAGGCGACCAAACCCGCCTGATGATTTACGAGGCCATAGCCTCTTGTAAGCAGATGAACTGCAGCGAAATCGCGTCGCTGCAAGGAGTCACTCAGGCCACAGTCTCGCACCACTTGAAAACACTGGCCGATGCCCGCCTCATTGAATGCCGACGCGAAGGCCAATTCATCTACAACAAAGCCGTGCCCGCGACGATGGAAGACTACGTCCGCTCGCTTGCGGCGATAGTGCGCGGCAAGAAACCCAAACGGCGCTGAACTACGCAAGAACTGTGCGAAGCCGCCGGTACTTCCGTAATCCCGCCATCCCGAATTAGCTAGTCCCTTAACTGCACCTAGCAAATACTTTTGGGATGAAGCATCTTTCCATCTCGGCCGTGCTGCTCGTCTGTGTTTTTGCCGTCAGCGCGAACGCGCAAGACAATCGGGTTTTCAACTGGACTCCCGCCAACAGCGAGAACATCCCCATGGAGCCCGCGAGCCTGCATGCCGGCCGCATCTATCATCCCGAAGCCGGAGGCGGCAATCTGCACGTTGGCATCGAATCCCGATATCCCATCACCATCGCCATGGCCTGGGCCGACGAATGGAATGCCGCGATGCAGAATCCCAACGCTCCGGTGAATTTCAGTTTTCTCTGCGTGCAGGAGCATGTCACCAGCACCGTTTACGAGTGCCATCTGCCGTCCGAGCGGCCGATGATCATCACCTTCCACGACGAGCGGGCGCCGCAAAGGCCCGTGGTCTCAACCATTGGCGCGATCCTCGGTCCCCGTGTGCAGCAGTTCGTTCCAACCAGCGATGTCCACATCCAGTATTACAGTTGGACTTGTGTGAATAACTGCGTGCTGCCCTGTTTCGAGTGGCGCCGCATCCTGAACGAAAAATATGACGTCACGCCAGTGC
>DATATW010000023.1:0-24365 GCA_036268595.1 Terriglobales bacterium | reverse complement strand
TGTCGATTTCACTGATGACCTCATCACGTGGGCAATCTTCTGGGGGCCTCCGGGCGGCGAATCTAGATGAAACGCCTTGTCGGCATCCTCAGTCCTATTGAGTCGGCTCCTCGTCAGCAACGATGCTACGGGCGGCCAAGTTCCACCAGTCGGGCGTGATGGTCTTCCGAGAGCCACAGCGGAAAACATTGAACTTCTGATAGCCAAGGAACATGGCATAGAACGCAGAGAGGCTGCCAAGCGTTTCTTCGATCACCTGTGTGTGCGCATCGACAAAGATGCGGTGAACCGATGGAACGATCTCGCGTAGCTGCTCCACGCTGTTGGCAGCGAACAAGAGGCCATCGCCGCAAGGGGTTTGTAACGGATGTCCCCGGTCCAAAGTGTAACGGATGTTCCGGTACACTCACGGCTCAGCCGGTCCAGCAAATCCAGCAGATCACGCCGCCGCCGAGTGGCCCACGGAGCCAGGCGGAACGACTCCAGTTGCTGCCGTCCGTGTTCGCGCCACAACTTCTTCTTGCAGCGCAGACCCTCGTTGAGAGCCACGGCTTGCAACTGGTTCATGATTCGCGTGCGTGCCTGCACCATGCGATGCCGGTGCCACAACAGTTGCCGCAGATCGCGGTTCTCTGAACTCGGTACCCAGATCTGCGGGAAACGATCTTCGAGCAGCAAGCGCAGGATCAGTTGCGCATCCTGTCGATCCGTCTTCTGCTTGCGCACGCGTTTGGTGCGAATCTCGGCTGCATCTCCGATCCGCAACTCAAACTGCAACTCGGTGACCAGGCGCTCGAACCAGCGCGCGTGGCCGCTGGCTTCCATTCCCACGCGCACCTTCTCCCCGGCCAGAGCACGGTAGAACTTCTCCGCCTCATCCGGATGCGCTAGCCGCTTTTCCTGGAACTCTCCGGTGTCGGTATCTACCCAAGCAATTTGTTGAAACTCGGGATGGAAATCTACTCCTATAATGATCATCGTTCGGCTCCTTTCTCCCGAGCCCGTTGGTTGGTTTTAGCACCACCAACTCTACTCGGGCATCGGAGCCGACATTGTCATGGAATCAATTACACTCAGTGATCCTACGAGGAGGTTTTGAGTGCTATCGCCTTTTTTCGTCATCTGACGGTACATGCTGCGTTGTAATAAGTCGCATCGTCTCCATACGCGTTACGGCGGAGTTCCAGAATCAGGCATCCGAGTTTTCCCAATGCATCCGGAAGGGCTGTTTGACCCGAGCCCCCCGCAAAGGCAAGCGTCACGTTTTTCCTAATCGGCTGCTCTATGGAAATGTTCCATTCCATCCAAGAATCAATTACAAAACGCTGCAATTTATAGACGTGGCTCAAGTTTCGGAGTCCGCTCTCGTTGAGAGCCGAGGTTAATTTCGCAAACTCGTCTGCGCTTAGCTGCATTTTCTTAACGTCATCTTTGTCGTGCTCACCGAACTTAACCTCATGGCATTCCACCGATCCATCGGAGAACGCCTTCAAATAGACCGAAGGAATCCGCTTTCCGACTGTAAAGTGCCGATTGACAACTCGCAGCAGCAGTTTGGGATGCTCCGGTTTTTCGGCAGCCGTCTGCTCGCAGGCAAAACAGAGTGCCAGAACAAAAAATCCAAACGCTCGAAGTCCGAACCTGCGATTCATGTTCTCACCCCTTTTCTCGCTTGGAACTTGCCGCTCTCGCATGTGCTGGGACCCCGTAAATATTCCAGAGCCTGTCGCTCTCTTCAATTAGTGAAAAATCGCGATTACACTCATTGACTCAGGTTAAGTAAAAACCAGCTTTACTCAAAGCTCTTCCTAGTTCGACACGTAATTGGCGAGCCCTTTCGATTAACATTGCTAATTTGTCCGCTTTTTGTCCGTGAACGGGGTATAAAACGGTACAAAAGCAGGCAACGGCAACGAGGTGAATCATAGGAGTTTCTTGGAGTTAATCTGCACCGTTTGTATGGGGTTCCCGGCGGTGTTTCCCTCATAACCCAAAGGTCGGTGGTTCAAATCCACCCCCCGCAACCAACCTTAAGTTACTCTCCTTTCAATAACTTAGCCGTCAGCTTGAAAATGGCGTACTGTCAATGTACTGTCAATCCAGGTAGGTAGAAGCTGGAGGCGGTATGCACGTCATCCTTTACAAGCGCCACAAAGAGGCTTGCGAGCACCACGAGGACAAGAATTTTAGGCGCTGCCGGTGCGCGATATGGCTGGAATGGAATCTTAACGGGCAGCAGACGCGCAAGAGCGCGAAAACATTCTCTTGGGACGAGGCGCAGAAGAAAGCCCGGAAGATTGAGCAAGAGCACCTGGACGCAGAGCTTGGGCACTCGAAGCCCGGCGCACCCAAGACGGTTGCGGATGCCATAGCCCTCTTCCTGGACAGCAAACGGGGCGAAGACCTAGCCGAAAACACGCTCTACAAGCACAAGCTCACACTGGACCGGCTACAGGCGTTCTGTGACACAGAAGGAATCTTCCATCTGAAGAGCCTCACTCTTTCACACCTTACGACGTGGCGGGCAAAGTGGACGTTTGAATCCCCGCTTGCCAAGCGAAACAACCAAGAGCGGGTCAAGAGTTTTTTCAAATTCTGCTACGACGCCGGGCTAATTCCCGCGAATCCGACCGCGCAGCTTTCGAGTATCCAGGTAAAGGCGGATGAGGCGAACAACGTACGGCCCTTCGAGCCGAAGGAATACAAGGCGATTCTCGCGGCTGTTCAGAAGACCGGATTGCAGCCGCACAATGCCTCTCGCGTTAAGGCGTGTATGCAATTGCAGCGATGGTCCGGGCTGTCGCTTGTGGATGCCGTCTGCTTATCGAAGGATGAGCTGCAACAGGACGGCAAGACCTTCCGCGTCCGCACCCAAAGGCGGAAGACCGGCGCTCACATTAACAACGTCATCCCGACTTGGCTTGGTAAGGAAATGCTCAAGGCTAAGAACGGGAATCCGACGTACTTTTTTATTAGCGGCGAAGCCACGCCGAAGGGCGCGGTGAGCACGTTTGACAAAATGTACCGGCAAGTCTTTAAGAAGGCGGGCGTAGATGGCACGTCGCATATGTTCCGGCACACCTTTAGCGTGGAACTGCTCAAGGCGGGCGTAGACATTCGGAAAGTGAGCAAAGCGCTCGGGCACAGCTCGGTCACGATCACGGAACGTTATTACGCGAAGTGGAACAAAGCGCAGCAGGACATTTTGGACGGGGATCTTGCGAAGGCGTGGAAGAAATAAGCACGATAGCGGCAGAATCAAAACAGTGAACTGTTAGCCGCTTACAACAATTTCGGATTCTTTTTTCCAGAATATCTTCCAGCCATCCACAACAGTTGTGCGGCTACTATAAGAGCACGGTATGCTGTATTTCAGCTATCGTCAATACTAAATGGCACTCAAGCGAGTACAAAAATCACGGCGCATATTTGATGAGTTGCCGGTTGCCAAGCTGCACCTTGATGACGTGCGCGAGATAGTTAATATCATGAGCATTAAAGACTCAGATTCTATCACTCGCGATCCTGTGGTTAGCTATCGCGTTCGAGATTTCGAGTGTGACACTCTGGAGGAACTCGAAACAATCGGAGGTAGTGCGAGGAACTTTGAGATTATTGTTTTGAATCAAGGTCGGAGAAGCACCCTACGCATGAGAGGTGGATTTACGTTCCTGAACCTTTCCGCTCCAGCGAGTGATTGTTCGTTCAGGCGTGAAAAGATCAGAGAGATATTTGATGCCAATTTAATTTGGTGGAAGCAGCTTCCTCGCGACATTGCTTTTCGTGTCCCCTACTGGTTTGGGATCGGCTTGATTGCCCTCTCTTTACTGTGGGCACACTTTGATCCCACACACGACTACGGCGGTTTTTTGTGGGCATCGGTATTCAGTGCAGTTTTGTTTTATTTTCTTGTTCTGCGGGGATCGGTAGTAATCCTGCGATACGCCCACAGCAGCAGTCCGCAGAAATGGATTCGAGAACACGCTACCCAAATAGCCTTCATCATTTTGAGCGCGGTTCTCGGCGCCGTCGGTAAAGAGATGATTGCGCCCTTAAAAAATTGGATTACCCATTTTGGACATTAAAGACCGAGTTTTAGCCTTGTGACGTAGGCCGAGGACGGGGCGAAGCCCGCCACGCGAGCCTGAGTCCATCCAGCATTTTATTTGTGCGTTGATAGAAGTCGATTAAAGCCGCGTGGTAAGCAGAAGGTACAATAATCACATCATGGCAAAAATTACAGACACCGACCGAAACGTATTTTCTGAGGCAGAAAAGGCCGTGTTGGATTTCAATGACGATGAGCAGAAGGAACTCCATCAAATCGCTGAGCAGCTCAAGACCATCATCGAGACTGCAAAGCAGCGTGGAGGCGCTGGATACGGTGGCGGCGGATATGGTTCGGGTGGTTACGGCACTTAATCATCTCTCTCTGGCCGGATAAATGTCTCTGCTCGACATCACGGATAACAAACTCGCGCTCACCCTGATTGCGGCTGTCGCGGGAATCCTTCTGACCACAATCGTGCAGAAAATCCTTTCTAAGACCGTACGGTTTCGGTATTCCACAAACGTTCAGCGCGTTGCAATTTCAGCCGACGACGATGTTTTTGGTGCAGTGCGCGTTACTTGGGGTAATAGCCCCATGAGAAATCTCTACCTGGCGCAGCTTGAAATTGAGAATGGCAGCAGTCAAGATTTTGAAAATGTGGAATTCAAGGTGTACGTGCCGAATGAGACTGTTCTTTTAGGCGAGCGGTCTTCGATCGAAGGAACACCTTACATAGTGCCTTGGGGTGACGCCTTCAAAGCAAGTATTACCGTGGCAAACAGCGCGGCTGCAACGGATGCACAGCAGAAGATGTATCACCACTCGCGTGATTACTTACTGAAAGTCTTTAATCGCGGCCAGCTTCTCCGCTTGAATTACCTTTGCACCCGCCCTAATGACGATAATAAGCCCGAACTATTTGTTAGCACGATGCTGAAGGGCGCTCGCATGTTTCGACACAACCGGAGACTATTCTACGGCGTGCCCCATAACAATGCCTTGGTTCGTGGTTTATTCATCTCAGCACTGGCGGTACTGGTTTGCGGCCACTATCTTCACAACGTGTGGTTTGCCGCAATCCTGTGCATGATTGTGGGCCTTATGGTCCTTCCGCTTGGAGTGCTAGCGTACCGACTTGAGCGCGGGCTTCGCAAACTTATTGTCGATTAACACAGTAATGAGGATAAAAGTCGGGTTTGCAGGACCCGGCTCCCCTCAATCTAGCTAAACAAGTAGCACGGTTTAGACTTAGGGTGAATTGTTCTCTATGAAATTCCAAGCGGTAAAAACCGACTTAGCCGACGTTGCAATTGAGGGACACGTTCGTGTCCCGGATGTTAAGTGTCCACAATGCCCAACGGTTTACCAGCTTTGGGCACCCGTCCTTGAGACAGAGCAGGTCCAAGTTGAGGCTCAAACGAAATGGCTGCGCGAATATCTCGCCAAGAAGTGTCCCGACCATCCCGAAGACGTGATTAAGACGCCCGACCGACCTGAATAAGCTTAAGAAAAACCACGACTCGGAGCCGCGACATTTCGCCACAATTCTACAGTGCTCACGAAATAAACCTTGACATTGCATGGTCATCGACCGTAGACTTTCTGTATGGTTAAGCACCGTGCAAGTGCGAAAGTGGATAATCCAGGTTTTCATGCTGGTTTAGGGACACGCTCGAAGGCGTGGCGCGTCGGATGGGCGTGGAAGGCTGGCATGCAAGGTGCCAAAAGCAGATTAGTGGAGAGGAAGCTCAATCCAATGCAGGCAATTGGTGAAGGTCGAAAACTCGCGCAGACACTCGCAGCCAAGCTGAAAAAAGACAAAATCAGCAGCCGCGATTTACGAGTCATTGCCGTCTTCGGGCAGAGAGACAATTTCGGAAAGCTGCCGAAACAGCGCGGTTTGGTGCTGTTTGACCCTGAAGACCACGGTGCAGATTCCCACGATCTCGAAGCCATGAGGAAACACCTGCACGATATTCCTGTGGGCTTCGTAGTCTGCATGATTGACCGGGAAAACAAGGAATTTATTGCACACGCAAGACCGCTGATCTTGGAGGATGCGCCACTGAGACTGCTGGAAGCGCTCGTAGCGGATGCAGCAAACCTGGAGAATTGGAGAGTGTCGTAAAACGTCAGGAAATAAGTTGTCCCTGGGTGCTCGATACACTCCAGGGACGATGCCAAAACTTGAACCTGTGAGGATTCATAAATTCGGCATTTCTATTTTAGCGAAAGTTTGCCCGAGCGGATAGATGCTCGTGCAGAAGGGGCAGCGACCTACGCGGCCTGCCCCATACAAAGTTTAACGGGTGCTCGGTCGCCTTGACCCTACGCTTTTGACGTGGCAGAGAGCGGCATAAATATATGGGCAACGCCCAAGGAGTATTTATGAACCTTCCAACCGTACCAGGAATTAGTGTTCCCGATGTCCAGCACCGGATGGCCGATCTTCGGCAGAAAAGAACGACATGTCTCAGAGGTCGCGCAATCGAACTGTTATCAGAACCCGAAAGAGACATCCTGACAAACATCGACGCGCAACTCGGATTCTGCGGCGAGCAGCTACGCGAGCACCAAGCCGGTGCCCGTGCAGTAACTCCGGGCCGTATTCCGGGACGCTCGCAGGGCGTTACGATTTTGGACTTCGACGGAGAACAGCACCGTGGAAATCTGATTCCGGGCAGCGTAAAAGAAGCGGTTGCACGCGCAAGCGCTGAAGAGCGTGAGCAGTTCGACGACATGCTTGCGTATATGACCGGGCGAAGCCGGATGATGGCGACAGCCAATCTTAGCCCTGCGGGTGACGGCGGGTTAGTGATTCCATCGTTTCTGATTCCGACCCTGGAACGTAACTACGCGGCATTCACGCCGGTAGTGAATAACTGCCGACTGTACGGAACCGAAACCGGCGCACCTACCACAATCCCGGTTGTGTCTGATTCCGAATCAGCAGAGCAATTGGACCCGGTTGCTTTGACGGGTGCAGACGCTACGGTATCCGGTGACACGCCGCCGACCGCGTTAACCGGACCGCAGTTAAAAGCCTACAAAATCAGCTCGAAGCCGATTTTCGTATCGCGTGAGCTTGCGGTAGATTCGCCGGTTGACTTCGTACAGGAAGTCTTGGGCGTTCTGTTCGCAAGGATCATGCGCTTCGAGAACCTGCGTTACACAACCGGCACCGGCAGCGGACAAGCGGAGGGCTTCTTAACTGCGGCTACTCACTTCGAGGGCAGCGGCACCCTGGACTTGGATGAGGCGCTGGACTTGGCCTACTCCGTTCCGCCGTTGTATCGGCCAGCCGGGATCTACATGGCGTCTGATTCCACGATCAAGTACATGCGTAAGTTGAAAACCGGCATCACCGGCGACAAGCGCAATCTGTGGAAGGACGCCTTCGAGGAAGGCAATGCAACCCTTGGCACTCCAGCCAAGCTGCACGGCTATTCCATCATCGTGAACAACGATATGCCTTCGGTTGCCGCTGATGGCAGCTATACGGGCGGCGAACTTGCGTTCGGCTCATTCCAGAAGTTTGTAGTGAGACAAGCGGAATTGGCACAGCCGTTCGTTTATTCCTATTTGGTCCCCGCAAAGGATGGGCGCGGCTTGATTGTCTTCCGGCGCAGCGACAGTAAGTTGCTCGTCGGGGAAGCCATCTCAAAGCTCGTCCTGATGGGATCGTAGTTTCACTTTGCACCGGAGCTAGCCCGGTTCCCAACGTTCTCGGTTCGTTGGGAAATAAAGCTAGAGGCGTCTTCTTGCATACGCCGTATTGAAAAGTGCAGACGGAACGGACCCGTAAACCAGTCCCACAAATACCCGGCTTGTTACAGGGAAGCAAGCCGGGCGTTTCTATTTCCGATTGTGCGGATCTCGCACCGAACAAATGGAGCTTTTATATGGAAAAAGACAACAAATCACAATTAGCAAAAGACCTGGCGCACGCGCTATTTGTCTGCAAGCTGCGCGATGACCTCGCGGACTTAGTGGAGGACGCCGCAATTCAGGATTACAAGCACACAGATGACCACGTCCGGGCGCTGATTAAGAAAAGCTATCTGGCTGCCACGGTTCTATTAGCGTGTGCCATCGTGGACAGCAAAAGCATTCAAGGTGCATCGGGCCGATGACGATTGACGAACTAAAGCAGCAACGCCGTTGGGTCTTGTGGCGTCTTGAGACTGTCAACGGAAAGCAGACCAAAGTTCCGTATCAGCCGAGCGGACGAAAGGCAATGGCGAATAATCCCGATACGTGGCACACGTACGCGGATCTGGGGCCGCACGTCTCTAAGTTTTCAGGCATCGGCTTGATACTTGGAGAAGTGGACGGCGTGTACGTTTGGGGCGTGGACATAGACCGCTGTTGTGACGCATCCACTCAGAAGTTCACGCCGGAATCGCGCTTGGCGGTAATTGAGCTGGACAGCTACACCGAATACTCACCATCCGGCACAGGCTGTCACGTATGGGGCATCGGCAAGCTGTTTGGTCCAGGTCTGCAAAAGCCGTATCCCGGAGCGAAGCAAATCGAGGTTAAGGGTAACGGCTACTACCAGACTTTTACCGGAAGACACATAGGGAAGACTCCAGCCGTCCTGGAGGATAGACAAGAGCAAATAACCGCGCTCTATAACCGGGTGTCCACGATAACGCCGCGCAAGAATCAATCCGGCCTTGGCGTTTCAATTCCAGTCAGTGAGGAAGAGCGATTCCAAAAGCTATGGGCCGGTGATATGAGCGCCTATGACGATAACCACAGTGCGGCGGACTTTGCGCTCTGTATTCTGCTGGCAAAGAAGCACGGTTGCAATGCGTTCAAGATTGACGCGGAATTTCGCAAGTCCGCCCTGTACCGTGATAAATGGGAGCGCGACGATTACCGCGAAAACACGATCACGCGGGCAATCCTCGCCGTGGCAAAAGACACGCCGGTTATCTTTGCCGAGTCTGAGGAAGAGCGGATGGAAGATGACGGCACCGATGAGTACCTCGTGGAAGCCTTGAGCGCCGAACACGAAGGATGGTTCCCGAAGGCCGATATATCACTCGTGGGTGGCTCATCAGGAACGGGAAAAACTTATTGGGTAATGACGGTGCTCGAAAAAGTCCGCAACGCCCTGGAGGTATGGGGACACAAGACTAAAGCGCGTGACTACCGCGTGCTCATGCTGGACCGTGGCGCGAAGGCCATGCGGCGCACGCTGAATAAGATGGGATTGTCCGCTGAAGCCAAGCAGCGAGTAATCCGGGTGACAAGCGCACAACAGTCTGCCGGTCCGGTTGCCGTTCTGACGGCGGCTACTGAGCGTGAGCCTGGAGCTGAGGCGTGGTTCATAGAAGGCTTGGATATGTGGCTGAAAGAAGCGGGAAAAATGAGCGAAGTAGCCAACGTCCTAGATGAGTTGCAGCGGCTCGCTACGCGGCGGAACGTGTCCATAATCGCTAGCGTTGGCTCATCGAAAGAAAAGACCGCAGAAGGCCGAGACACAGAGCGTTATCGTGGACGTGACACAATCTTCGGCAGCGTGGCATGGGGACGTAAATCAGAAACAATCGTGCTCATCAGCAAGACGGACAATGACCCGCTACACGATGACTGTCCACGGCAATACTCGGTCCTAGTCCGCAATGGCCGCTCAGAGCATTTCTGGATGGACTTTCATGCCGGTGAGCTGAGAATGGTAGACAGACCCGAGCCTAGAGAACGGGAACACAAGGGACCGCCGAGCAAAGCCGGATTAGTGAGGCTTAACGTGCTGGCGCGGTTCAAACCCGGTGAGCGCGTTACGTACTCGCCAGAATTGGGTGTATCCGAAAAGACGTACTACAGTTGGGCGCGTCGTGCGGTAGCAGACAACGTGCTTGAGCAGCGCATCGGACAGGACGGCTACTTCGTGCCAGTGGCGGGTACTACTGCTACTGCTCACAGTAGTAGTAGTAATACCTAAGGTTAAGGACATTCGTGGAAAACGAGCGTGTATGCAGTTGAAGCCGACAATCCGCAAGCGGCCAGCAGACTCGGTGCCGTACGGTACGGACATCAGCAGGCGCGGCGGTTATGTCTACTGCGCCTACGATGGCGAGCAGCTCATTGCGGTAGCAGCGACCGCCAAGGAAGCTAGGTCTAAGTATGCTCGTGCAAGGGCTGGCAAGCTACGGACGCATGCTTCGCATGATGTGAACGCAGGCCGCCAAGACAAGCCGCACCCGTTAGAGCCGGGCGAGCCACTAGGTACTGAGTCAACAGGCGAGTACGCAAGACGAATAAGAAAGGGTAGCCGGTAGTCAATAGCCGATTAGACCGCCGGTACTTAAATGTCTAGCGCGAACTCCTGTCTAGCCCGTAGTTTCCCGAGTTTGTACAAATAAGTATTATCAAAATAGTAACTAGTGAATTGTACACAGTGGAAAATCAAGCCGAAAATCTGACCGTAGCCGAAGTCGCGCACCTCATGGGCTACTCGCGGCGCACGATCATTCGATTATTTGAGCGTGAGCCTGGAGTGCTTATCCGACCTGGCAAGCGCCGCACCCTTCGGATACCTCGGGCGGTCTTCCAGCGGGTCATACGGAAGCTGTCAGTCCATTAAAATTGCAATGTGGCGAATAAAAAGCGCACACTTGTGATAACGCCTGATAGCGACAATTGACTCATGTAGGTAGGGTTAGGTCCTATTACTGAAGAGAGTGGCCCAGCAACCTTGGGCGGTGTCCAATACATCTATGGGATTCACCCGTTCTTACGGTATCGCATTAAAGATTGCAAGCTTGGTCCTGTCTGCAGCTGCCATCGGCTGGATACTGTGGCTGCGATTCCCTGATCGTAAAATCACCGATCAAAAGCTGCTCCGAGAAGCAGTCGAGGAATGGAAACGCGCTGGCGAACCCGGTAATGGCCCGGATTATCAGATCTTCGAGCAACAGGCGGCACAAGGCTATTACGAGGACGCCGCTGAAACAGCCACCCTATTCAAAAACGCGGAGGACCGAAGATGGTCTGTCGTCGAGTTAGCTAAGATTCGAGCTGAAAACGGGGACATTCCCGGTGCCAAGGCAATGATCAAGAGGTTTGCCGGTTCCGCTCTTGATTCTAGCGCTATTAAAGAGATTGCTTTGGCACAGGTGGGCAATGGCGACTTGCAGGGTGCACTCGACACTGCTGCTGCGATAGGGGACCAGGACGATGTATTTTTAGCTTTTGCTCGACGCCAAATAGAAAGTGGGAATTTCGACGGAGCACTGCGAACCGCCGAACAGATGAATCCAAAATCTGTCCATGCGGTCGATTCGGTTTTCTATGAAATAGGTGACGCCCTGCGGGTACGTGGCGAGCGAAACAGAGTGCACGACCTCGCGGCTCACATGACGAACCGGCAACTCGCAGCCTCGTTCACAGAGCTGGTCCCATTGATGCTCCGGCCGTCAGCACCGACGTATGTGATTCAACTCGGCCCTTGTGACATCGCGTATCACGACGCAGCAATCGGGCAATTCGCTGAAGCAGACGCTTTGGTTCAGCAGAACAAATGTCCATACGGTGCTGGAGTCGCATCGAAGCAGTACGCGGTCGATCCATCCGGGGCAGAGCGATTGCTGCAAACGATTAGTGACCCAAAAGACAAGGCCCTTGGGCTTGCTGATTTTGGTATCGCGGCTGCCAACAAAGGGCATATATCCGAGGCTCTGCGCTTTTATCACGATCTTGAAAGCCTCGCCGGGGGACGCAGTGGATTTCAGGTCGCTCACACGATTGCGCGGACTTGGACAATTCAGTCTGGGCCCAAGGCAGTCCTGAAATGGGCGCGTTCCAGACCGACGACGGAAGAACGTACTTGGGCTCTCATTGGGATGGCAGAGGCGCTGGGACATGGGAGGCGAAGAAGCTAATTCCGTCCTTTCCTCAGAGAGTCTCGATTGACGATAAATCGCGATTACACTCATCATGGGCCGCGTGTACTGGATTTGTACTGTCAATCCCGCTATCGTGTCCTTGTTGCTCTTAATGACACTAATAAAATCAATAACTTGCCTGTTATCAATGCCTAGGTGGGGTTCAAATCCACCCCCCGCAACCAATGCAATCATAGACTTAAAGGGGAGCCAGAAGTCGGCTCCCCTTTGTACTGTGCGCGGAAGTGTGCGGGTTCCTGCAACGATATGCGCGCGAGTCTAAGTACCCTCTGCTCAACACTCAGGAGTTCACGCCAGTGAGGAAACCGCCTAGATGTGCGGCCAACCCAATCGCCACCAAACAATTCGATCACGATGCGAACTTAAGGGCGCATCGGCGGTCCTGACTTGCGGGATTGCCAGTGAACCCACTACTACAACGGCACTAGCAACGAAGCGGTGGCGGCTGAAACCAACTGGAACAACAAAATACCTTTCAGCCGCTTACCGTCTAACGCAAACTGCCAGGCCATCAGACCCGTCACGATCGCAGGAACCACCATTACCGCCAATTGAAACGTTCAAATACGCGGCGCTGGCAAATTGCGAGTCTCGGGGGTCTCGCGACAGCACATTCAGCACGACTCCGGTGATGAACAACGCAATCGAAAAATGGACGACGACTACGTGCTGCGCATGTTTCGCCAGCAGAACACAATTGTTTCCGCATACTAAAACTATCTAATCACAGAGGACACGGAGTTCGACCGCGGACTATTGGGTATCAGTGTGAAGTTTAAGTCCTTCCCGAAGCCAGGAGTTTCTCCGCATTGTCGTGATAAACCTTGCGCAATATTTCATCCGGGAGCCCGAAGCCATTCAGGCTCCAGTGGTAGCCGAACTGGTCCGTTTCATAGAAGTGCTCGTCCGAAGTCTCGAGGACCCTAAAGGTAATTCGATACATGGCCTTGTCAAATCCCATGTCGGTGCCGTAAAGCAGGCGTTCGCCATACTTTTCATAAAATTTGGCTATGAAGCGGGGAATGGGCGCGGTCTCGGCATAGCGCGCGGCAATGTCAGCATAGAGATTAGGATGAGCATCGAGTACTTGCCCCAAACGCGCCAGATCGTAGCTGAGGTTGGCGAAGTGGCAGACGATGAAAGTCGTCTTCCCATGTTTCTGGACGGTGCGCTCCAGGATGTCAACCATCCCCGAAAGCCCCACAATTCCCGACTGGTTGTCCAATCGCCAATGGTAGGCATTCATCAGACCGTCGTTGGTGTTATCCATTGGTTGGTACATCCAGATCGGATCGGCGACATGAATGCTCACCGGCATACCCAACTCTCCGCACCTCTCAAACACAGGGTCCATGCGAGCATCGTCAGGATGCATACCAACCGCCTGCATTGTGCTTGAAGTGAGTCCCTTTCCTTTGTCATGAAGCTCACCAACTCCGCGCGCGCCTATAGCATGACACTGCTCCAGGGCCTTGACGGCCCGGGGACCGAATCCTGGCTGGTCGTAGTCGGTGTAGTCCAAACCGCACCACATCTCGAAGCGGCCGGGATACGCGGAATATTTTCGATAAATATCGGAGAATTTCTCTCCTGTCGCCATGGCCAGGATGATTGTTTTCTCGATGCCGACCTCGTCCATATTCCTGACCCACTCGGCGATTTCTTCCGTCGTCTTGGCATAGGGATGGGAATGCATGTCAATGATGGGAAACTTCGCCTTAGGGACATCGGTAATCGGAATCTTGTAAATGGATTTCGGTTTGTAGTCTTTTAGCAGGAGGTTTTCCGGGGAAGACGCGCCGGATAGCCTGCTGGGTGATACTTGCTGAGTTGCGTGTTGCGGACTGCTCCAGGCGGGCATGGCACCGGCCAACACGCCAGCCGCGCCGGCGTTTTTCAGAAAAGAGCGGCGTTTCATGTGTTCTCCTCGTAATTCAGCATAACGCCTTTTCTGCGCGTGGCATTCCATCCCGGCGCGAGCAGACTATTTGATCGAACCGCATTCCAGCAGGGTGCGCATATTATGGAGCAACATAAACCTCTGCCTTGATTGCGGCACTTTCGGACAGGTATTCGGAACCCGCAGCGATCCGCGGAACATCCAGTTCAGTCTGAAGCTTATGTTCTAATGGGCCAATGACTCGAGCAACCTTTGGGTGGTTCGCATGCATTGTGATCTTTGGCGTGGGTGCGCACTCGCAAAGCACGGAACCGAAGGCAACTCAGGACTGGGCGGCGTATGGTGGGGATCAGGAAAAAACCCACTACTCGCCGCTCGCCCAGATCAACAAATCCAACATCAAGCAGCTTGAAGTTGCCTGGTCTTACGACACTGAAGAAACCGGCGGTCTGCAGACCAGCCCGATTGAAGTAGATGGGGTTCTCTTCGGCATCTCGCCGTCGCAGAAAGTTTTCGCCGTCGACGCCGCCACGGGGAAAGTGAACTGGAAGTTTGATTCCGGCATCGTCGGGACGCAGCCGGCCAGAGGTCTCAGCTATTGGGCCAGTCCTGACCGTAAAGACAGTCGAATTATCGTCGGGGTCATGAATTTTGTTTACGAGTTGAATGCCCAAACCGGCGAGCCGATTCCCAGCTTCGGCGATAAAGGTCGCATCGATCTACGCGAGGGTCTTGGCCGCGATGTCGCCACCAGTTTCATCGCTATGACTAGTCCGGTCGTCATTTATAAAGATCTTTTTATTGCCGGCGGACGTTTACCTGAAACCCTGCCTGCGCTTCCCGGCGATATTCGCGCCTACGATATTCGCACCGGAAAACAGCGCTGGATATTCCACACCATTCCTCACCCTGGCGAGTTCGGGTATGACACCTGGCCAAAAGATGCCTGGCAAAAAAGCGGCGCTGCCAACAATTGGGCAGGGATGACGGTTGATCAGAAGACCGGAATCGTTTACGTTCCGACGGGTTCGGCCGCTTTCGATTTCTATGGCGGTGATCGGCTGGGCGACGATCTATTTGCGGATTGCGAGTTGGCGCTCAACGCCGAAACCGGTGAGCGTATCTGGCATTTCCAGGGCGTTCATCACGACCTTTGGGACCGCGACTTCCCTTCTCCTCCTGCCCTGGTTACGGTGACCCACGACGGGAAACAACTTGAGGCAGTCGCGCAGACCACGAAGCAGGGCTTCCTTTATTTATTTGATCGCGCGACCGGCGCGCCTTTGTTTCCAGTTGAATCTCACAAATATCCGCCCAGCGATTTGCCGGGAGAAGTCGCCGCCGCCGAACAGCCGCTTCCCACAAAGCCTGCCCCTTATGCTCGCCAGCATTTGACGGAAGACCTGCTCACCAACCGCACGCCAGAGGCGCACCAGTGGGCGCTTGAACAATTTCGTACTTATCGTAGCGATGGCCAGTTTGTTCCGCTCAGCACCAAGCAGAACACGATCATCTTTCCCGGCTTCGATGGCGGCGCAGAGTGGGGCGGACCGGCGTTCGATCCGGAGTCAGGTCTTCTTTACGTCAATTCCAATGAGATGGCGTGGGCGGTTGAACTCGCCGCAAACAAAGCCGATCCACAGAGCGGCAAAGGGATTTACCAGAGTCAATGCACGATTTGTCACCGCGATGACATGAAAGGTTCACCGCCGCTGTTCCCGTCATTGCTGGGCGTGCGCGACCGCATGACTCAGGACCTAATCAGGGAAAGAATTCAAAAGGGCAAAGGCCGAATGCCCGCATTTCCCAATCTTTCCGCCGACGAAGTCAATGCTTTGGTCTTATACGTAAGTGAAGGGCAGAACAAGGAGATATCCGGCCAACCTGTGCAGCCGCAGATGGGTTACCGCTTTTCCGGATATACCCGGTTCCACGATCCCGATGGTTATCCTGCTGTGGCCCCGCCATGGGGAACGCTGAACGCAATCAATCTGAATACAGGTGAATACGCCTGGAAGATTCCGTTAGGCGAATATCCTGACCTTGCGGCGAAAGGCATGACGAACACTGGCAGCGAAAATTACGGTGGCCCTATCGTGACTGCCGGTGGTCTGCTGTTCATTGGCGCCACCAACTATGACAGGAAATTTCGCGCCTTCGATAAATCCACGGGACAATTATTGTGGGAGACCACACTTCCTTTCGCCGGAAACGCCACGCCAATCACCTATGAAGTCGATGGACGACAATATGTGGTGATCGCGGCCGGCGGCGGAAAAGATGTTAAACATCCTTCTGGCGGCGTTTACGTAGCTTTCGCTCTAAAGAAATCTGAATGAATCGTCGAGAGTTTTCTAAGTTAATAGCAGGCTCTGCTTCTCTTCTTTTGCCGCGAGTTGGCCTAGCTGCTCCGCTGACGCGGATTGAACCTGCAACCCAAGCCACTCATGGGCTGCGGCAATTCGAAAAGGTTCAATTCGGGGTTTCGTTCCACTTCGGCATGAACACCTTCACCGGCAACGACTACGAAACCGGCGGAGTACCCGCCAGTACTTACAACCCCACCAACCTCGATGTACGCCAGTGGATTCGCGTGGTCCGCGACTTGGGCGCCAAATACGCCGTCCTCACTGCGAAGCACATGTCAGGGTTTTGCCTTTGGGACTCGGCGAATTACGACTACGACGTCGCAACCAGCCCAAACAAAACTGATGTGGTCGCAGCATTCGTAGCTGCCTGCAAAGAATATGGCTTGCAGCACGGCTTTTATTACTGCATCCTCGATCCGCATAACGAAGGCAAATTCGATTGGGACATTCCGGTGCAAGAGGGATATTACAAGCTGATCAAGCAGCAGCTGACTGAATTGCACAGCAAGTATCCGAATACTTTTTATCAATTACTCGACATCACCTGGAAGCTTTCTGCGGACCAGCGCTGGGAAGTCTACGAACTGATCAAGAAGTACAGCCCCCACGGAATCGTGGTGATGAACCAGGCTTACTATCAGAGCAAGCGCAATCTCGGACGCATCTGCGAACCGAAAAGCTGGCCGACGGATGTGATCAATGGTGAGGACCAGCTACCACCACCCGAAGGCCATGATCCGCACGTGAAGTTTGAAGATAAAGCTTATTACATGCCCATGGAAGCATGGATACCAACCGGTCCGCCGTACAAGCCCATGCCGCCGATGAACAGTTGGTTTTGGCGTCCCGGATTCACAATTCAGAGTGCGGACAAAATTGCCTCGTACTATTCGGATTGCCGCAAGCGCAACTCGAATTTGCTTCTCAATTTATCTCCCGACACAACCGGGAGACTGCCCGAAGATGCCGTCGAGACATTGCACCAAGCCGCTCGTATAATCAATCGAAAATCTTAATCCCGTGAAAACCATAAAGGGTCCGGCAATTTTTCTCGCGCAGTTTGCGGGCGACAACGCTCCATTTAATAACTTGAAAGAAATCTCGCGCTGGGCTGCCTCGCTCGGCTACAAAGGCATACAGATCCCTACCTGGGACAGCCGTCTCTTTGACCTGAAGCGTGCGGGTGAAAGCAAAGCCTACTGTGACGAAATCCGCGGTGTTCTCCAATCAAATCATGTCGAGCTGGCTGAACTGTCAACTCATTTGCAAGGACAGCTGATTGCAGTTCATCCCGCGTACGACCAGGCATTTGACGGATTCGCACCTGAAACCGTCCACGGCAATCCCTCTGCTCGCCAGGCTTGGGCTGTCGAGCAATTGAAATACGCGGCAAAAGCTTCAGGCAATCTCGGGCTCAGTGCGCACGTAACTTTTTCAGGAGCTTTCGCTTGGCCTTATGTTTACCCGTGGCCACAACGTCCGGCTGGACTTGTGGAGACTGCCTTTGATGAACTAGCAAAGCGCTGGCAACCGCTTCTCGATGAATTCGACAAGCTGGGTGTCGATTTATGTTTCGAGATTCATCCCGGCGAAGACCTTCACGACGGCGCCAGCTTTGAAATGTTTCTCGATCGGCTCGGAGGACACAAGCGCTGCAATATTCTCTACGACCCCAGCCACTTCGTCCTGCAACAACTCGATTACTTGGAGTTCATCGACATCTATCACGAGCGCATAAAAATGTTTCACGTGAAAGACGCGGAGTTCCGGCCCACGGGGCGTCAAGGGGTTTATGGCGGATACCAGCCCTGGATTTCTCGCGCCGGGCGGTTCCGATCACTCGGCGATGGTCAGGTAGACTTTGCCGCAATTTTTTCGAAGCTCACGCAATATGATTTTCCAGGATGGGCCGTGCTTGAATGGGAGTGTTCCCTGAAGAGTAGTGAGCAAGGCGCAAAAGAAGGCGCACCGTTCATCGCTGGTCATATTATTCAGACCGCAGAACGCGCGTTCGACGATTTCGCAAAATCAGGTGCAGATATTGAAGCCAACCGCAGAATGCTAGGTCTCGCCGATCGAAAGGAACGCTAGATGCCCATCCACGGTGCCACTGAGAAACAAAATCGCCGATTGCGCCTTGGCATGGTCGGCGGCGGCCCGGGAGCTTTCATCGGTGCTGTGCACCGTATCGCAGCGCGCATTGACGATCGCTACGAACTGGTTGCCGCTGCTCTGAGTTCGGACGCGGAGCGAAGCCTTGCAGGCGCAAAGGAGCTGCGTATTCCACGAGCATATCGCAGCTTTGAAGAGATGGCCGCGGAGGAATCAAAACGCACCGATGGGATTGAAGTGGTTTCCATTGTGACGCCGAATAATTTGCATCACGCCCCGGCAAAAGCATTTCTCGAAGCCGGCATTCATGTGATCTGCGACAAGCCTCTGACCACAACGCTCGGAGATGCATTGGATTTGGCCCAGACCGTGAAGCGGACTGGCCTGGTGTTTGGGCTGACCCACAATTACACCGGACATCCCATGGTTCGGCAGGCGCGCGAGATGATCAGCGCCGGGGAGCTCGGGTCAATACGACTGGTCCAAGCCGAATATGTACAGGATTGGTTGACGACTCCGCTCGAGAGAACCGGACAGAAGCAGGCCGAGTGGCGCACCGATCCCGCTCGCAGCGGTCCCGCGGGATCGCTCGGCGATATTGGAACCCACGCTTACAACCTGGCTTGCTTTGTGACTGGATTATCCTGTGAGCAAGTGGCGGCCGACGTGACCACATTTGTACCCGGGCGACGGCTCGACGACAACGTTCACGTCATGCTGCGTTTTGCGAAGGGCGCTAAGGGCGCACTCTGGGCAACGCAGGTTGCGCCCGGAAATGAAAATAATTTGAGCCTGCGAGTGTACGGCGAAAAGGCTGGACTTGAGTGGCGCCAGGAAGATCCTAACCAACTCGGCTTCACGCCCTTTGGAGAAACGCGGCGAATCATTCGTCGTGGCAGCGCTGGAACCGGACGTGCCGCCGCGCATGCTACCCGCATTCCGAGCGGGCACCCCGAAGGATATTTGGAAGCCTTTGCTCAACTTTATACGGATCTGGCCGAACAAATAGCGGCCAAGATCGACAAGCGTTCTCCTAACCCAGAGTCGTTGCTCGTGCCCGGGGTTGCCGACGGTGTTGAAGGCGTGAAATTTATCAACGCTGTACTTGAGTCGTCGCGAAACCGTTCCGCTTGGACGGCAATTCCTGCTCCACAGTGATTTCACGTGAAACCTACTCTCAGTCGTCGTCAGTTCGTAAAAATCGGATCAATGGTGGCCGCGAGTGCTGCCCTGCCCGCAACTCTCGTTGCGGGAGGCAAAAAGTCTATTCTTGTTTTCACTAAGTCTTCCGGATGGGAACACGACGTGGTCAAACGAATCGACGGTAAGCCCAGCGTCGTCGAGGAAGGCGTCACTTCGCTCGGCAACAAAGATGGCTTCGATGTAACCGCCACTAAGGATGGCCGAGTCTTTGATTCAAAAGACTTCCCCAAATATTCTGCGGTACTTTTTTACACCACCGGAGATCTGACCGCGGTTGGCACCGACAAGAATCCCGCGATGTCGTCAGAAGGCAAGAAGGCATTGATTAATGCAATCAATAGTGGCATGGGCTTCGTCGGTGTGCATTCCGCGAGCGACACCTTCCATACAAAACCTGATCCCGAGGATGGTTCGAACCGTTACGTCGCTCACGGAGAAAAATCCGACCCCTATTTGCGCATGCTCGGCGGCGAATTCATCACCCATGGCAGTTCCCCGCACTTACAAAATGCGAATATCATCGTCACCGACCCGAGATTTCCTGGATTGGAAGGAGTCGCGTCTCCTTTCAGCTTCAATGACGAGTGGTACTCGCTGAAGGACTTCAGAACCGACTTGCACGTTATATTGACCCTCGACACAAAAGGCATGCGCGGAAAGCCCTACCAGCGACCGCCATATCCAATGACATGGGCCCGTATGGAAAGCAAAGGCCGCGTCTTCTTCACTGCCATGGGACACCTTCCGGAGGACTGGTCCAGCCCGCTTTTCCTGAATCTTTTGAGCGGAGGGATCCGGTGGGCGACCCGCGATGTCAATGCTTCACTCGACAAGAATCTGAAACTGGTCGCTCCCGGTTATGCGGTCATCCCGCCACGGGGCCAGTGACTAGAGCACTTCTGCCGGACTCATTTATGAAATTACGGATTCTCGTGCTCTGCTTATTTCTTTTCGCCTCATTTGCGGTCGGCCGAGCCCAGTCGCAAACCGCTTCACCTGTTCCGGAGCCCGACAGTCGTTTCAAAGTCGACATATTGGTGATCGTCGGTCATCCCGATGATGACGTTGAAGTCGCCGCCTATCTGGCGAAAGCGGTTGAACAACTGCACAAGCGCGCCGCGGTTGCTTATGCGACGCGTGGGAATTCCGGAGGTAATGCTGTTGGTCAGGAGCAGGCCAATGCGCTTTCCGATATCCGCGAGATGGAAGCCCGCCAGTCGCTCGCTTCTTACGGAGTTACACTCGCCTGGTTTTTGCACGGTTCAGATACGCCCGGCGCAGACGTGCTCCATTCACTTGAACGATGGGGACACGGTGAGGCCTTGGACGAAGTTGTTCGACTCGTACGCATTACGCGTCCAGAAGTCATTCTCACCTGGATGCCGAACTATGTCGTCGGCGAGAATCATGAGGACCATCAGGCTGCAGGGGTGCTCGCCACTGAGGCTTTCGACCTTGCTGCGAACCCGCTGGCATTTCCAGAACAAGTGGAGGCTCCACGTGATCGCATTAACATTAATAACTACGGCGAAGGCCTGCGCCCCTGGCAGCCGAAAAAGATCTATTACTTCTCTGACGCGACCCATTTTGAGTTCTTGAAAGGCAAAGGCCCGGAATATCCCACAAATGACATTTCGCCATTGCGCAAGCTCCCGTACTCGCGTATAGCGGCTGAAGCATGGGGGTTTTACAAGACGCAGGAGCCCGACTTTCCTGAAGCGCAACTAAAACAATTTACCGAAACCCCGGTGCGCCTGATTTTCGGCAAGTCACTGGTCAGCGGAACTCGAACGGCGGACATTTTCGAGGGCATTACTCCCGGTCCGATACTTTACGCCAAACCTCGCGGATACGAACCTCCGGAGCAGAAGCTGGATCTAGAACTCGGCGGCCCATGGGCTTTCTACCATGCATTCTGGCCGGCACACAATATTCAGCACCTGAAGGATTTGTATCCACCGGAAGCGCAGGTGGCGGGCAACAAATTGTGGGTACCGCTGATCATTCGCAACGAGACGAATTCACCAAAGCAGGTGGAACTGCACTCTGTTTTGCCTCCAGGCTGGAACCAATATCCAAGCACGGTGATTTACCCGGTTGCGGCGCACGATTCATATCCTCTTCAACTCACGATGATCCCGCCGGAGTCCGCGAAAAAAAACTGGCAGACACTCAGTTGGAGTGCAACCAGCGATGGCCACACAATTGGTGAAGTAACTCTGCGCGTCGATCTGACGAGCAACTATTTACCCCAGTAAAGATCTCTGTGGCTTTCCGTGGAATTTGTGATCTCTGTGGTCAGGTTTGTCCGGGGATTTAAGATTGTCGTCGCGAAACTTGCAGATAAGCGGCAGGCACAAAGCAAACTCGTAGAGAAGGTACTTCACAATCGAAAGACACTAGTCTAAACGGACCGAATTTGGTTTTTGCCGATTCTTTGCAACCGAATGAAAAGAATGGCGGGGACGACGGGACTCGAACCCGCGGCCTCTGCCGTGACAGGAACGCGGTTACTCGTAACTAACTGAAACTCGCGACACGGGTGGCTCCCAAAGGACGTTTCAGACCGCCGAGAAAGAATTGCTGGACCATAATTGGACCATAATTTTGAGCATCGATCGTTTACGGTTGAGGCCAGTCAAGATTAAAGATTCCGTCGTATCGATCAAGGCCAACCCGTTTCCCCAACTCGATTCGGCTTCATTCCTTCTGGATTGCCCGTAAACCTTCCATTACGGGATTATGTAGGGTTTGCCCGCCAATATGTCACAACGGCCGGACGAGTCACAGTTCCGTCGGCGCGCAATTTGTGGGAGCGAATAGGAGCATTTGGGAACGAGCCGATATGACAGGGTCTATTGTCTCGGTCGGGACGCCAGCAGCAATTGCCCTGTCCCAATTACGGCCTTGCCTCATTACATCAGTTCCAGCGCATTGCAGGGGGTCTCGTGGTCAATGCCCTCCAGTTTTCTTAAGAGCAAGCCCGCAGCAGCAGGAATCGCAGCGATAGGTTCGATGGGCGTTGTCGGTGGGTTCCTCGGTCCAGTCTAGATGGGACGTGCCCGAGATATTACCGGAGGATACCAGCAAGGCATTATCACCTTCGCAATGCCAAGTCTTTTAGCAGCCGGGATCATGCTTTTCATGCCCGTTAAGGCTGCAAGAAGGAGAGCCGTTTCTAGTATGGCTGTGACTTAAGCCCTCAGTTACGAAAACATAAGAAGCACGCCGGCGAACGTTCCAATTAGGACGGGCAAAAATGAAAAGAACGAACCCCAGGCTTGCAGCAGTTGGGCAACTTCAACCAGACGCTGAAATGACAGAATGCAACACTGATACGAACTCATCACATTCCAAGCGGGTAATCCAGCGTTGTTCTCAGTAGTGGCAACGGCAGGTCATCCCTGAAGAAGATTTTTCAAATGTTGTTTCTAACGACTGATGATCCGGACAAACGATATAGGCGCGAAAGTACAATCGAAATAGGGGCACCTCTGGAATGCCCCTAAGCGTTTTCGATAGTGATTTGCTCTGTGAAGCATTACTTGGCTGTTTGCGATTTGACGTTGTGACGCCAATGCGTCAAGTGTCTGCCGTAAGGACCTGTTATTACATCCAGCGAACCATGGGCCCGGGGAATGTTTAGATTACCAGTTGAGGGCTTTCGCGCAGCCGTTGGACGCACAGAATTTGCAGCCATCGTGCTCTGCTGGTTGTCTGCGCAGTGGCCACACTGCAGTGCAATGAAGCCGTGATACACGTCGCTCGGGTCGACGTAGTATCCAGTGAGTGCTCCTAAGTCGTTGATACCGTCCGTAAAAGTATAGATTGAGCCAACAGGATCTAGTGTCACAATCTTGCCTTCGGAACTGCGCACATAGCCGTGCTGCACATCATTCGCATCGATGTAGCTTCCGGTAATAGCCCCCCAGTTGTTGAGGCTCACGGGGCAGTCGGAGAAACACCCTGTTCCTTCGTAGCTGTCAGTGCCGGCACCAGGCGCATCGAACGTCGTAAACTTTCCCTCGGGACTCCGCAGAAAGCCATGATTCACACTATTAGAGTCACTGTATATCCCCGCGACCGCACCGAACTGGTTAAGTCCCAGGAGACAACCTGGACACCCTGTGCCTTGGTAGGCACCCGTACCCGCGCCGGAAACGTCCAAGACTTTCAATTGGTCGTTCACATTGCGCAGGAAGCTGTGGTGAACAAAGTTGCCGCTATTGTCCTCGAAGCCTCCCGCAATTATTCCAAATGCATTGATGTTGGAAGCTCCCGACCCAAAACACCCTTCCGAACCATTGCCTGTGCAGGCGTCTGGTCCGGTCCACGTCGCAAACTTTCCGTTGGGGCTGCGCAGGAAAGAGTGGAACGAATAGTTCGAATCGGTGTAATAGCCTACGATTGCTCCTTCCAGGTTCATCGCCAGCGGAGTCGAGCCGTAACCACCCACGCCTGGAACGTCGAAGCTTGTGAACTTCCCATTCGGACTTCGCAGAAAGCCATGACTGAAACCATTCGCGTCATAGTAATATCCAGCGATCACTCCTAAGTCGTTGATACTCGATGGGAAGGTGCCGTTGTAGGGGCCGTTGTCCGCGCCAGGGACCTCAAATGATATGAATTTGCCATCGGGACTTCGTAGGAACCCGTGGAATACACTGTTCGTATCTTGGTAGGCTCCTGTGATGGCGCGCCAGACATTGATTCCCTGAGGGTAAGTCCCATTGAAATCGCCGGCGTTCACGTCAGAGCCGGGCGCATCGAAGGTGATAATGCGAAGGTCTTGAGCATACCCCGAAAAGCTAAGA
>DATATW010000022.1:0-41097 GCA_036268595.1 Terriglobales bacterium | reverse complement strand
GTCAGCGGCCCTGTCATCCTCGTCGGCCACTCCTACGGCGGAACCGTCATCACCGGCGCCGGAACCGACGACCGCGTTGCCGGGCTGGTTTACATCTGCGCGCTCGCTCCCGACGCCGATGAAACATCGCAGACACAGCAGGCCAACTTCCCGACAACGGACGTCTTCTCCCACATCGAAGTGGTGGATGGACGTATCTGGCTTCGTCCAGACGGTACGAAGTATTTCTGCGGAGATCTTTCGGAGCAGGAGCAGAAGCTCGTTTGGGCGACTCAGGGTGTCCCCAAACCCGACTTGTTCAACGCGAAAGCTGGGGGAACCGCGTGGAAATCGAAGCCAAGCTGGTACATCATCGGCAAAAAAGACCACACCGTGCATCCTGACCTGGAGCGCTTCTTCGCGAAGCGTATGGGAGCCACCACTTATGAGCTCGACAGCAGCCACGTGGCGATGCTCTCCCAACCGGAACGGGTGATCGATGTCATCCGTGCCGCCGCAGAAGCAGTTCAAGCACGGTCGACTGCGGCGTAACCTCGGCGGGAAAAATTAAACGCCCCGGTAGTCTGCCGGGGCGGAGTATTGCCAGTCAGTACGCCACCTATCAAGGCGATGATAGCGTGGCGCAGTTTGAATTTTGTCGAGTGGTCGTGCGGAGGACGACGGAATTCGTAAACCCGCCCTTCATGCGATCTATTCTGGTTTCGGTCTTTCGCAAACCCGCGAAAGATGGCTCATTTATATTTGCGCAACATTCTCACTTCTTTCGGGACTCGGCTTCGGCGAGCCAGCCCCGCCGCAGCTTTTCGGTGGGAATGCTGGAAAGGTAAGGCTTGATATCGAGGATAGGTGTTCCGTTAAGCATGTCGACGCCGCGCACGTGCAGGTTGGGGCCGTCGCGGCGTAATAGCTCGACAATCGTCAAGGCAATTGGATTGGGACGAAAGGGTGACCGGGTGGCAAACACACCGTGTGGGCGAGTATCGGACGGAGGAGTTCCGGTCAACTCGAATCCCTGACTGCGGTCGAACTCCCAAATGACGATGAGGTGCGAAAAGCCTTCGATGTCAAGAAGTCCCAACTCGAATTCGGGGAGTATTTTAAGGATGCCGTCGGCGTTATGCTTCGCGCCCAAACCTCTGGGAACTTCCGCTCTTTCTTTGTAAGGACTGCTTATAAAGCCGATGGGGCGAGAGGTGAACATGACAGGGCCTCATCCATAATAACTGACCAAAAACCTGCAGAACGGTCGCGCTCTAACTCGCTGCTGCAAATGCCTGCGGCAGCCATCGTTACAAGAGGGAAGGAAAAGATTGTAAGCTGGAGCATCTGCTTGCGATCAACGCTTGGAGGAAACCGAATTGAAGACTCGAGTGTCGATGCTCCTGGTCGGATTCTGCGGATGGGCTTTTCTTTCCACGATTCCATCTGCCTCAGCGCAACTGTTCACGTTTTCGAAACAGGAGTTGATTAACTACACGGCGCAGAATCCGTTTGCCCGCTTTCCTGACGGCAGGCCGAAGGTGCCGGACGAATTAATTGAACGGGCGCGAGGATTGTCTTCCGAAGAAGTATGGGAAGTGCTACAGCAGAAACATTTCAAGAACCAATACGCGGATGGGTTTCAGGTGCTGCATCCGGGCAAAACCATGGTGGGTCGCGCGTTCACTGTGCAGTTCATGCCCATGCGTAAGGATGTTGATGGGGTTGCGGAAGCGAAGGCCAAAGAGCATGGGATTGGGCGGCTGGAGAACCAGACCGCGATCGATATGCTGCAACCCGGAGACGTGCTGGTAGTGGATCTTTTCGGCAAGAAAGTTGACGGCACAATAGTCGGCGATAATCTTTTTTATTACGTGATGGAGGCCACGCACAGCGGGGGGCTGGTGGTGGACGGCAGCGTGCGCGACCTGGATGGAATTGCGGAGATTGATATGCCGGCGTATTTTCGCTCGGTTGATCCCACCCCGATTGACAACGTAATGATGACCGGCATCAATGTGCCTATTCGCATCGGCAATGCGACGGTGATGCCAGGCGATCTGGTGGTCGGGGATCGCGAAGGAGTGTACTTTGTGCCTCCGCAATTCGTGCAGGAAGTGCTGGATCGAGCCGACGAGACCCACATTCATGACGAGTGGACGAAGAAGAAGTTTGCCGAAGGCAAATATAAGTCGAGCGAAATTTACAGCACGCCTACGGATCCGAAGTTGCGGCAGGAATACCAGGAGTACTTAAAGAACGGGCTTGAGGAATTACGTCGAGAACGGGCAGCGAAAAAGACGAACGTGCCCTGATACGAACCTCGATCTGGCTGCATAAGAGCCTAAAATATTCAAGTGCTGGCGCACACGCTCACATTTTCGTCCGATTGCGAGGATGAATTTTTCGACCAGTTCCCTAGCGCGCCCGCAGTTTTCCTGCTGCGTGGCGATGGTGAACCTTACGTCAGCAAAACTGCAAACCTGCGAAGACGGTTGCAGCGTTTGCTATGCCGACCTGAAGAACATAGTAAGCGGCTGAATCTTCGCGAACGGGTGCGCGAAATTGAGTTCGCGCAGACTGGATCGGACTTCGAATCTCAGTTTTTGCTTTACCGATTGCTGCGGGAGAATTTTCCGAAGACTTATGCTGCGCGGCTGCGCCTGCGGCCAGCGGCACTGGTGAAGTTGCATTTGGAGAATCGGTATCCGCGTGCGTCGGTAACCACGCGGTTAGGAAAGCTGGCGTGGGGACAACCGCCCTCGGCCGTCCGGTCGAGCGAAGCTCGACTATCTGAGGACCCTAACAATGAATCAGCGGTGCGATCCGAGGACAGCCGGGGGCGGATCTCCCCAGATACAAAGAACCTTTATTATGGGCCGTTCCCCTCGCGTGTTGCGGCGGAAAAATTCTGCAGTGATGCGCTTGATTTTTTTAAGATGCGGCGCTGCGTGGATGACCTTCATCCCGACCCGTCGTTTCCGGGTTGCGTTTACTCCGAAATGAAGATGTGCCTTGCGCCCTGCTACAAGGGTTGCAGCGATGAAGAATATGGGGACGAGGTGGGACGAGTGCGCGCCTTCTTTGATACGGGAGGCGAATCGCTTTCGCGCGAACTTGCGACGCAGAGGCAGCGCGCGTCCGAGGAGCTTGCGTTTGAGGAGGCGGCGGCGATTCATACCAAGCTCGAAAAACTCAAGCACTTGCAGTCACAACTGCCGGAAATTGTGCAGCCGATCGCGCGCCTGCAGGCGATCATTGTGCAGGCGAGCGCGCAGGCTGGTGGAGTCGAGCTTTTTCATTTCTCCAGAGCCAGCCTCGCAAGCCCGATTTCATTCGTCATTGAGCAGAGTGGCGAGCCGCAATCGATGGAATCGCGACTGCAGGCGACGCTTAAAAGCGCCACTGCGAATCAGGCGCAGTCGACGGCGCAGTGCAGCGAGCATCTCGCGATCCTGAATCGGTGGTATTACCGTTCGCACCGCACCGGAGAGATTTTCTTTGCCGATGAAAAGGGTGAGTGGCCGTGGCGGCGTATCGTGCGCGGGATCGGGCGGGCATATGCCGGAGAAAAAACCCAAGAGCCAGCAATATTTTCTGCGACGCAAGCGGCGGAACCGCCATCCTAGACGGAGGTTTTCAATGACGACTGGTAACTTAAGTCGTGCAAACAAACCTTTAATCGCAGAGGACTTCGAGATCACCGAGCAGAAAGGCAACGAATGACTTTTCTGACATACGCTACGAGCACTCTATGAACATAGACCAATCTCTTCGCAAGCATCTGATTGAACTTCTTGAGGGTGGGCACGCGCACGCGAAGTTTGATGACGTGGTGGCAGACTTTCCCTCGCGATTGTATGGCGAGGTACCCAAGGGGCTGGAGCATTCCGCGTGGATGCTGGTCGAGCACATGCGCATTACGCAACAGGACATTCTGGATTTCAGCCGCAATGCTCATTACAAACCGTTGAAATGGCCGGACGCATACTGGCCGAAGAAACCGGCTCCGCCGAGCCCGGACGCGTGGGAAGCGAGCGTGAACTCGTTCCGCGAAGATTTGAATGCGTTAAAAAAGATGGTCCAGGACCCGAAGACTGATCTGTTCGCGAACATCGAGTGGGGAGATGGGCAGACGATTCTGCGCGAAACCATGCTCGCTGCAGATCACAATGCTCATCACCTGGCACAGTTGATCGATGTGCGGAGGTTACTGGGGATATGGAAGTAGCAGGGATCTTGTGTCTTCAAGGCCATAACCACGAAGGACACTTAGGTCCACTAAGGAAATCCCAATTACCCGGCCATCTTCAGGATGGATATCTCCGGACGCTTTCGGAATACTACTCGCAGATCTTTTCTCCAGCGCTCGTGGATCCCGAGCAGCACCCAGTCGACTTGTGGCGAAACGTAGTGCAACACTGTATCGGTCGTGGGATGTACTCGCAATGCGGGTGCGACCATCATCAAGAGCGGCGGTTGCGGCGAGAGTTCGCGTTCCGCAAAGTAACCGAATTTCTGGAATTCGCCCCGGGCGTGATGCCACGCGACTCGCGACCAGTAGTCGATGCCCTGCAGAGGCAGGTGAATGTCTTCGTCAGCCTTTAATTCAATCACCACGAGACGGCCTTCGCGGTTCACTACCAGCACGTCGATCATGGCGCGGTCAGAGGCAGAGAATGCCGGCACCTGCGAATAACACCAGCGGGGATCGAGCTGGTCATCCAACACGCAGATATTTTTTATCACCAGCGACTCGAGCCAGCGCTCTGGATGCAGCCGCCACCAGCGGCTCTCGCTGGGTCCTTCGGCATGACGAACCTCGCCAATACTGCGGACCAGCCGCTCCAATTGCGGAAAATTATCGCCATCGAGCACTCGTTCGCCGGCGCCGGTTCCGAAGACGATTTCAGGTTCGCTGAGAAAATTTCCTGGCTTGCCGGAGAGGCGGGCCCGAGCAAATTCCAAGCCATGACAACGGAAGGAAACGTCAGTCGGAGAAACAATTCCGACTTCCACCTCCGGCATCAGAGCCTTGATGAGCGCGACCGGCGCGGCAAAGCGGGCATGAATGCCGGCCGGGTCGTAGGAATGGACCAGCCGGGTGGAAATATTTCCGAGGTCAGCGAGTTCTATATGCCTGACCTCTTCGTTACGCTCCTCGAGTTCGTATAGCTGCCACTTGGCCGCGAGCGGGTTCAGATGTGACATGCGCCCGCGCACGAGGGCGGAGCAGCCATCGGGCACGAATAGCCTCAGGCCTTCGATTACCAACTTGCCTGCATGGGTCTCGCGGCAAAGGTCAAGCCATAGAATCCCAAAGGTAAGTGCGGCATCGATGGATGACTGAAGCTCCTGGCGATTCACGCCCAGCACCGCAAAACCGGACAGGCCATGACGCAGCAAACCGCGCGCGTAAACCGGCCCAAAAGATTTTTCTAAATCCATTGAGCTGCTGATCTGGGTGAGGGTGAGTTGCGGAAATTGTCTTCGCAGCACCCTTTCCAGTGTGCGTTGGTAAATGATACGGGCAGCCCGCTTGCTGGAATTGGTGCGTGCGTCCCGCTCGCGACAAATGTCAAGCTTGGTGGGGCGAGCCTGCCCCATGCGCTGGACGGTGAGTCGCAGGGTCTCGCCCTTGGTTTCGACATCCAAAACCCGCCGCACGACGTTGCGTTCCGGCGACCACAGGTGCAACAAGCACTTGTTGCTCTGGCCGGAGATTGAATATTTTGCTTGCCCCAGGTCAAATACCACCGAGCCGTCTTCGATGACGACTGCATTGGCGCGGCCACTGAGGAAACCTTCAAGCGTGCTGGAAAGGGTCTGTGAGGTCATGCCGGGCAGTTTTTCAGAAAATTGGACGCGCGTCTGTGACGAATGAACATGGTTTGAATACATTTGATGAGGAAGGATTTTGCGGACGGGCTGGACCTCGCGGTTCCGGCTCGAATCAGCGTTTCCTGAGAAGGTACTATCGGCGCCAGCTCAGGCCCGCACCGTATGGGATAATCAAGCTAACAGGTTCCTTGATTCGGAGTCCCTTCTTGGGGAAAGGTCATCCAATAAGCGTGGACAATAATCATTTCTTTTTTCAGCATTACGGACTGAGCGACCGCGACCTGGAACATTATCTGGCGGCGGCGCTTTCGGCAGGCGGGGACTACGCCGACCTTTATTTTGAGTATCTTTCGTCGACTTCCCTTGGCGTGGATGAGTCGATGGTCAAGTCGGCGTCGCAGGGAATCTCGGCGGGATGCGGCATTCGCGTGATTTCCGGCGAGCGCACGGGATACGCCTACACCGACGACCTTTCTTCGTCGAGAATTCTGCATGCGGCCCGGACAGCGGCACTGATCGCCAAGGGACCCGCAAAAACGCCCAGCGCGGGCTTTCAGCAAAAGGCGGCGCGCAGCCTGTATCCAGTGACCTTGCCGTCGGTCGATGCCGAAATTACCGCAAAGGTGGAACTGGTGATGCGGGCGGATGCTGCGGCGCGAGGATATGATCCGCGAATTAAAGAGGTTCGCGCGAGTTATGCCGACGAGTTGCGCACCATTCTGGTGGTGGGATCGGATGGCACATTTGCCGAGGATTCGCAGCCGCTGGCGCGGATGAACGTTTCCTGCATCGCCAAGACTGAGACCAATTCGGCGCGTGGCAGTTCGGGCGGCGGAGGCCGAGTGGCTCTGGACTTCTTCTTCGGAGAGAAAACGCCGGAGTACTTTGCGAAAGAAGCGGCGCGGCAGTCGATTCTGCAGCTGGACGCCCGCGAAGCGCCGGCCGGCGATATGGAGGTTGTGCTCGGCCCGGGCTGGCCGGGAGTGCTGATTCACGAGGCGGTCGGTCACGGGTTGGAAGCTGACTTCAATCGGAAACAGACTTCTGCGTTTGCGGGTCTGATCGGCAAGAAAGTGGCCAGTGAAAAGTGCACGGTGGTCGATAATGGCGTCATGCCGTGGCGGCGGGGGTCGATTAACGTAGACGACGAAGGTCATGCCACACAGGAAACCGTGCTGATAGAAAAAGGAATTCTCAAGGGTTATCTCAGCGACAAGCTTTCCGCACGGCTCATGGGCATGGCCGACACTGGCAACGGAAGGCGCGAAAGCTACGAGCATATTCCGATGCCGCGCATGACGAACACTTACTTGCTTGCTGGTGAAGATGAGCCGGAAGACATTATTCGCTCGGTGAAGCGTGGAATTTACGCGGTGAACTTCGGCGGCGGGCAGGTGGATATCACTAACGGCAAGTTTGTCTTCTCTGCATCCGAGGCTTACATGATCGAAGACGGCCATGTGACCGCGCCGATTCGCGGGGCAACCTTGATCGGCAACGGCCCGGATGCGCTGACTCGAGTGTCGATGGTTGGAAATGATTTGAAGCTCGATGAAGGTATCGGCACGTGCGGTAAAGATGGACAGGCTGTGCCGGTTGGCGTGGGCATGCCTACCACCAAGCTGGATCGGCTGACCGTCGGCGGGACCGCCAGGAAAGAAGCCGGCGGATTTATGCAGTGAAGAATAAAAAGTTAACCACGAAGGACACAAAGGTTCACGAAGGAAATCTCATCCACGAAGCACGCGATAAGATCCGCAAAGAAGAGCATCCGCCAAGGCGGTTATCTTCGCGTCCTTCGTGGTTCATGATCTTGGTTCTTAATTCATGTCTTCTATTCAATTAGAAAATAACAGCGCCCAGACCGAAACTGACCTGAAAGAGCTCGCCCAGGATATGGTGCAGCGGGCGATGCGAAGCGGCGCTACGTCTGCCGAGTGCGTCATCCGCGAGGGCGATGAGTTCTCGACGCTCGTCCGGCTTGGCCAGGTCGAAACACTCAAAGAATCCGGATCGAAGTCGATTGGCGTCCGCGTGTTCAATGGCAAGCGCGCTGCCAGCACTCATTCGAGCGACTTTACTTCAGCTGGTCTCGACCGGATGTTGAAGTCGGCGATTGAACTGGCGAAGATCACTTCGGAAGATCCTTTCTCCGGCATTCCTGAAGAATCGCAACTCGGCTCTCTCCCAGGCGATCTCGATCTTTACTCTGCCGACGTTTATTCGCTTCCTGGCGAGGAACGAATTTCGTATGCGCAGCGGGCAGAAAAAGCTGCGCTTGATTTCGATCCGCGAATCAAGAATTCGGAAGGCGGATCGTTCGATGCGGCAACCGGTCACAAAATTCTTGCCAACTCGCATGGCTTCGTGGGCGAGTTCCGCCGATCGTATTGCTCAGTTGCCGCGATTCCGATTGCGCAAGATGAAAAGGGTGGCATGCAGCGCGATTACTGGTTTTCGGTGGCGCGCAACCTTGAGCGACTGGAGGCTCCGGAGCATGTCGGCAAAGTCGCGGCCCAGCGCACGCTTAGGCGGCTGGGGGCGCGCAAGGTGAAGACCCAGCACGTGCCGATTATTTTTGATCCGCTGGTCGCAAATTCGATTCTCGGCCACATCTTTGAAGGCGTGAATGGAGATTCGGTTTATCGCGGGGCATCTTTTCTCGCCGGAAAACTCGGCGAGAAGATTGCAGCGCCGCAAGTTACCGTCATCGATGATGGCACTCTGGTCGGTGGTTTTGGCACCAGCCCGTTTGACGGCGAAGGCATTCCCACGCGCCGCACCGTCGTCATCGAAAATGGCGTGCTGAAGTCATATCTGCTCAACACCTATACGGCGAAGAAACTTGGCCTGCAGACGACTGCGAACGCTTCGCGCGGACTAGCGGGAACTCCGGGCATTGGCCCAGGAAATTATTTTCTTCAGCCCGGCGCTCGAACTCCGCAACAACTCATCGGCGACGTAAAAGAGGGCCTTTACGTTACGGAATTTCTGGGCATGGGCGTGAACCTGGTGACCGGAGACTACTCTCGCGGTGCATCCGGGATTTGGATCTCCGGCGGCGAACTCACTTATCCGGTTGAAGAAATTACGGTGGCGGGAAATCTGAAAGATATGTTCCTGAATATTTCAGAGATCGCCAATGACCTCGAGTTTCGCGGGTCGGTGGCATCTCCGACCATCCGTATTGACGGATTGACAGTCGGCGGAGAATGAACCCGCCTGGCTGCCGGCCGGCGCATATAATCGCGCCATGGGCGGCCTCGATCTCATCCAGCCATCGCCGGGCACGCAGGAGCCAGACCGCAGCCGGCTATTCATTGTGGTGGCAATTGCGGTGGTGGTGGGCCTGGTAGTGCTGGCTGCGTTCCTGCTTCGCGAACCCGTAAAAGCTCCGCCGAAAATTCCCGCCTACGCGGCCAAACTTAACATTTCAGACATCAAGATGAGCCAGGCGCAGAATTTTGTCGGCGCCAGCGTCACCTATATCGATGGCGATCTTACCAATAGTGGAGACAGAGTAGTCACGCATGCGGTGGTGCGAGTCACATTCGAGGATTTATACGGACAGGTCGCGCAAATCGAGGAGGTCCCAATCAAGCTGCTGCAAACCAGCGGGCCATATCCGGATACGGTCGATCTTGCGGTCGCGCCTCTTGCTCCCGGCGAAAGCAAACCATTCCGATTGATCTTTGAACATGTCAGCGAGCAGTGGAACCAGGCGGCACCAGCCCTGAAGATTACCGGCGTAAATCTGAAATAGAAAGCCGCGTTTCAGAATGGCAATGTCTCTTCCTCATCGCGCGGATGAAGGATCGCGACGTCCTGTTTAAGCCAGCGTGTCTGTTTGGAAGCCGCGATCACAACAATCGCTGCAGCGACACCTAAACCCATCAAGAATAATCCTGCGGCATGCATTCAGGAATAATGAGCCATGATTGGGATGCGCCGTTGGAATACGGGCGAAATTTTCAAAACTGGAACAGACGCGGACTGGAGCTTGGAAAAGCGGCCCTTCGCGCAGATTCGATCATCTCCGGCGTGAAGCGGACACCGGGCCGGATTTCGGTTTTTGTAACAGATTTGGCTCTGCGGGAAAGCCGGGATTTATTCTCTCCTCTACAATGTGCACATGTCTGTAACTAAAGCCGTGCGGTTGACAGAGACGGTAAAAGCCGCGGGTTGAGCTTCCAAGCTGAGTCCGGCGGCGCTGGACACGGTGCTTGGGAAATTAGCCCGGCAACACGACCCCAATGTTCTAGTCGGCTTCGACCACGCCGACGACGCTGGAGTGTATCAAATCGCGCCCGACGCCGCGCTGGTGCAGACGGTGGATTTTTTTACACCCATCGTTGACGATCCGTACACCTTCGGACAGATCGCGGCCGCAAATTCTCTCAGCGATATCTATGCGATGGGCGCTCGTCCGCTTACCGCGCTAGCGATGGTTTGCTATCCGGAAAAAGGCGATCTGGAAACTCTGGAGCGGATTCTGGCTGGCGGCTTATCGAAGATGATGGAAGCGGGTTGCACCATCATAGGTGGTCACAGCATTCGCGATGATGAAACGAAATTCGGATATTCGGTGACGGGGACGGTGAGCCCGGAGCAGGTGTTGAAAAACGGCGGAGCGAGAGCCGGCGACATCATTCTGCTGACCAAACGACTCGGAACGGGAGTGATTTCGACGGCGATCAAAAAAGGCGTGGCCAAGCAAGAGTGGATCGAGGCTGCGGTAGAGTCGATGACGACATTGAACAAAGCATCGGCCGAGGTGATTACCGGCCATGTAGAGGCGGGTCTCCGGACCCGCCCGGTCGAGCCAGGCTCGATTCGCGATGATAAACATGAAACTGGCGCGGAGTTCCGCTCCGCTGGGCGGGTCCGGAGACCCGCCGCTACGTGGCCATCTCCTGTACATGCACTCACAGATATCACTGGCTTCGGGCTGATCGGGCATCTTCGCGAAATGCTGCTGGCGTCGGAGAACGTTTCGGCTGAGCTTCACGTGGACCGGATCCCACTGCTCGAAGGGGCGATGGAATGTGTTCGCGCCGGCTATATTCCAGGCGGGCTTATCGCAAACCGCGAATTCGCAGAGTGCACCGTGAAGTATGAAGGCAAGATTTCCGATGAACTGAAAACTCTTCTCTTCGATCCGCAAACTTCGGGAGGCCTGCTGATTGCAGTGGCGGAAGAGCGGGCCGAGGAACTACAAACAGCATTGCAATCAGCGGGCGTGCCGGCAGTAAACATCGGCCAAATCCTGGCTCACAGCAAGCCTTTAATCCGCATTAAAAATTGACTTATTAACCCGCAGAAGGCGCGGCAAAATCGAACGTCAAAATAAAGGTCAGTAGCCCGCAGCTTCGCCGGGGCCGCGGTCATCGTGCGCGCCCTGCAGCCAGCCGTTCGCGATCGCAATGGCCTCAACCCGCGCCAGCACTGCAGGATGAGCGGCTTCGATGGGATACCCCATTTGCTGCAGCAGGCTCAAAGTGTCTGGCGAAATTCCGCGCTCGTAGTCCAGCCGGTCAGGTTTCCACTGATCGTGAATGCGAGGGAAATCAACTGCATCCTGGACGTTCATGCCGAAGTCGATCATGTTCACGATCACCTGCGGCACCGCCGAAATAATGGTCGGGCCACCAGGCGCGCCGAGCACCAGAAACGGCTTTCCATCTTTTAAGAGGATGGTCGGCGTCATCGATGATAGTGGACGCCTGCCGGGCGCAATCGCATTGGGCTCGCCTTGAACCAGGCCGAACATATTGGCGGTTCCAGGCTTGGATGCGAAATCGTCCATCTCATCATTGAGCAGAAAACCAGCATCCGGTACGGTGACGCCACTGCCGTAAGCGGCATTGAGGGTGTAGGTGACAGCGACTACGTTGCCCTGCTCGTCGATAACGTTGTAATGAGTCGTGTCCGTGCCTTCGCTTTGCATATTCAGGCCGCGCGCGATCTCGTTTGCGGGAGTGGCGTGCTGGGGGTTGATGGTGGACCGCCGCGCCCGGATATATGCGGGATCGAGCAACGATGAAATTGGATTTTTTACGAAAGCGGGATCGCCCAACTGATTTCGGTCGGCGTAAAAACGGCGCATCACTTCCGCTAAGTAGTGATAGGCCACGGCTGACCCAGCTCCGGATTTTTCATAGCTGGTGGTGTCGAGCATGCCCAACATTTGCAGAATGCCGATGCCGCCCGAGCTGGGCGGCGGCGAGGTAATGATGTGATATCCCTTGTAATCGCCCTCAAGCGGAGTGCGCTCGACCGCCTTGTAGTTGCGAAGGTCGTCCAGGGTAATCAGCCCGCCATTCTGCTTCATCGCCGCGGCCAGCAGATGCGCGATCTGTCCCTCGTAAAAATCTTTGGCTCCCAAACTGGCGATGCGCCGAAGGGTGCGGGCGAGTTCAGGCTGGCGGAAATTCTCGTGCCAGTCGTAGAGTCTGCCGTTTTTCAAGAAAATGCGCTTGGATTCCGGAAATTGTGACAGCAGCGAGCTGCTTCGCTTCCAGGATTCCATTTGCCAGTGGCAAACCGGAATACCGCTGGTGGCGAGCGCGATTGCGGGAGCCAGGAGTTCAGCCCATGGATTGCTTCCATACTTCTTATTTGCCAATTCAAGGCCGCGGACGGTTCCGGGCACGCCAACGGCGCGCCATCCCACCACGCTGGCGCTTGTAGGTTTCCCGCTTGCATCGAGATACATGTCACGACTAGCGCGGGCGGGCGCAGTCTCGCGAAAGTCGATGAAGGAAGTCCGCCCGTCGGCCATGCGGACCAGCATGAATCCGCCGCCACCGATGTTTCCGGCGTACGGATGGGTGACGGCAAGAGCAAAGCCGATAGCGACCGCGGCATCGACCGCGTTGCCGCCGGAGCGCAGAATCTGAACGCCGACATCGGTGGCATGCTTTTCCTGCGTGACCACCATCGCCTTGCGAGCGTAGACCGGCTCACGGGCGTGAAGATCGCCGCCGATCAGCGTGAGTGCAACGGGCAGAACTAACAGCTGTCGAAAGCATGCCTTCATAGTTATTTCGGGCTGTCGCGGTGGGCGATTTTCGCGCGGTAGCCTGCCTGCTTCAGGCGCTTGGCAACGTCTTCGGCAATCATGACCGAGCGGTGCTGTCCGCCGGTGCAACCGAAGGCGATTGTCAGATAGCTTTTGCCCTCATGGATGTAGTGCGGAAGCAGATAAATCAAGAGATCGGAAATTCGCTGGATGAATTCGGTGGTTTGCGGAAATGAGCGAATATATTTCGCAACCTTGGGATGCAGTCCGGTGAGCGGCCGAAATTCCGGAACGAAGTGCGGGTTGGGCAAAAAGCGCACATCGAAAACCAGGTCCGCGTCTTCCGGAACTCCGTGCTTGAATCCGAAGCTGACGAATGACACAAGAATTTTTCGGGCCTTCTCCTTTTTCTGGAACAGCTCGATCATGTGCGCGCGGAGTTCGTGCACATTGAACTTTGAAGTATCGATGACCAGGTCGGCGATGGCGCGAATGTGCTGCAAGTGACGTCGCTCCGCGCCAAGGGAAGTTTTGACCGGGCTGTCCGTGCCGAGCGGATGAGGCCGGCGGGTTTCGCTATAGCGACGGAGCAGGACCTCGTCTGATGCCTCGAGGAAGATCATTTTAGTCGCGATCATCCGCTTGACCGATTTCACAATGGAAGGCAGTTCCTCCAACTGACGGCCTTCGCGGACATCGACCACTAGAGCGGTGCGAGGATTTTCAGAAGATTGCACCAGTTCCGCGAAGCGCGGAATCAAGCCCACCGGCAGGTTATCGACACAGTAGTAGCCGAGATCTTCAAAAGCTTTGAGCGCGGAAGCTTTACCGGAACCGCTCATGCCGGTGATGATCACCAGCTCGCCGGGCGGCCGAGTGGCCTGCGATCGCTTGCGCGCCAGTTTGTGAGTAGTCCTGGTGATTTTTTTGGCGATGCGGCGGAGAGCCATCCTGGACGAATGTTAGCAGCCGTCCGGTGGCTGATGCCAGTTCCTTGCGATGGGCGTGTGCGCGTGGCGCGCCGGAAGAGCGAGCAGATTTACCGACAAGAACTCCGTTGACCAGATGTGCACGAGTAACCAAAGTAACTCTTTGGTTCGCTGCGAACTGCGCTAGACTGACGCAGCCGGGCGGGTATTCCCCTCAAACAAAATGAGCCGCCTGCGAGGAAAGTTCTGAGCGTCCAGCCAAAACCTGCTCCCATATTAAGCGACGCCGAACAGCACCTACGCAGGGTCGTCGCCACGGCGCCCGTGGTCTTCTTTGCGATCGACGCTGAAGGCAACTTCACATTGTCCGAAGGACGGGCACTGGAGAAGTTAGGCCTGCGCGGCGGGCAGAACGTCGGAAAATCCATATTTCATCTATACAGTAATTATCCTGGCATCATCCGGGACGCACGGCGGGCCTTGGCCGGCGAAGAATTTTCTTGCTTTACGGAATTACTGGATGTGGGTTTGTCATTCGAGACGCACTGGTCTCCGATTCAAACGCCAGACGGACGGACGACTGGAGCAATCGGGGTTGCCGTCGACGTAAGCGAGCGCTCGACCAACGAACGGGCGCGTAACGAAGCGGAAACGCTTTACCAAAACCTGGTTGAGCAATTATCGGCGGTGACCTACATTGCCGAGCTCGGTCTGGAATCCGAGTGGCGGTTCGTGAGCCCCCAGATTCAAAAACTTCTCGGCTATTCGTCCGCGCAATGGCTGTCTGACCCTACCAACTGGATTCGCCACGTTCATTCCGAAGACATTGAAATCGTAAAGGCCGCTGAAGAAGCGACGCTTTCGGGGAATTCGTTTCGCGCGGAATACCGCATGTTCAGCCGTGACGGCAGAATGCTGTGGGTGAATGATAGCGGCTCGCTGGTGAACGGCCCTAATGGGCGGCAGTTGCTTCACGGGGTGCTGGTAGACATCACCGAACAAAAACAGTTGCAAAGCCGCCTCGAGCAAACAGAACGCATGGAAGCGGTGGGGCAACTGGCGTCCGGCGTGGCCCACGATTTTAATAATCTGCTCACCATTATTAAGGGCTATAGCAGCCTTTTGATGGAGCGCAATCCGGATGGACGCGACGGGCATGCCGCGAAAGAGATCAGGCAAGCGGCAGACCGGGCGGCATCGCTGACGCACCAACTGCTGGCATTCAGCCGCAAGCAAACGCTGCAACCCCGGGTTCTGGACTTGAACACCATTGTGCGCGGACTGGAGGCCATGCTGCGCCGTTTGCTCACGGAAAATGTTGATCTGGTGATCCGTACTGTACCCGATATCGGCTTTGTGAAGGCCGATCCGGTGCAGATGGAACAAGTGTTGATAAATCTGGTGGTGAACGCTCGCGACGCCATGCCCAGGGGTGGGCGGCTGACGATTAAAACCGAAAGCCACTCCGGGAGTAACGAGTTAGGGGACAAAGAAAAGATTTTTGCTTCCCCACACGCCACTTTGTCCGTCTCAGATACAGGCATTGGCATGGATGCGCCAACTCGTGCACGCATCTTCGAACCGTTTTTTACAACAAAAGAAGTCGGCAAGGGAACCGGACTTGGGCTGGCGACCGTATATGGAATCATCAAGCAAAGTAATGGACATATTGAAGTCGAGAGCGAACCGGGCAAAGGCAGCACATTTCGGATCTCGCTCCCCAGTGTTGAGCACGTGCCCCAGCCGGTAAAGAAAGCCATGAAATCAGACAAGCCCCAACGCGGCACCGGTACCATTCTTCTGGCGGAAGACGAGCCGCTGTTGCGAGAACTTGGCCAGACAATTCTTTCGCAAGCCGGCTACACAGTGATCACGGCCGGTAGCAGCGATGGATTGCGGACTTTGATCGCAGAGCATACCGGAAAGGTTGACTTACTTCTCACAGACGTAGTGATGCCGAATATCAGCGGTCCGGAACTGGTGCGGATTGGACGGGACCGGTGGCCGAACATTCGGGTTCTTTTCATGTCAGGCTACGCGGATGACGACTTGCAAGACCTCGATCGCGACGCCGGATTTATTCAGAAGCCATTTACCCCTGCCGAACTGACTGCGAAGATCGCGGAAGTGCTTGCCGGTCAGGATTGAATCGTCTGAATCGGAATTCAAAACTGCGAGCAATTGCTCTTCTAGTGATCCGATGATTCAATGATTGAATGATTCAATCGCTTGCTCCTTATGCGGTTCACGTGGAGCACTCTCGCGGCCGGCGCTATCCGGAACCTCCGCATCCCTACCGCAACGACTTTCAGCGCGACCGCGATCGCGTGATCCATGCGCGCGCTTTTCGCCGGCTAGAGGCCAAGACACAAGTTTTCACGGGAAGATACTCCGATCATTTTCGCAACCGCCTGACTCATACGCTTGAAGTTGCGCAGATTTCACGAACCATTGCTGCCCAATTGGGGCTCAATGTTGATCTGGTAGAGACCCTGGCCCTGGTTCACGACATTGGTCATCCGCCGTTCGGGCATGCGGGAGAGAAGGCACTGGATGCGACCATGCGGCGGTATGGACTTTCTTTCGATCACAACCTGCACGCTTTGCGGATCGTGGAAGATTTTGAACAGCGATACGCGGCATTTCGCGGCCTGAACCTTACCTTCGAAGTGCGGGAAGGAATCATCAAGCACTCGCGCGATTATGATGCGGCCGATTTTCCGGAACTGGCGGAATATTGGCTGGATAAGCGGCCGCCGCTTGAGGCCCAGCTGATCGATGCTACCGACGAATTGGCTTACAACACCGCCGATCTGGACGACGGTTACGAAGCTCATCTGCTTACACTGGATCAAATCATCGAGAATGTGCCGGTGTTCGCAGGGTTCTTTGAGGAAGTGGAAAAGCTGTATCCTGAGGCGCCGAAGAAGTTGCAATTCAATGAAGTATTGCGGCGGATATTGGACCGCTGGGTGGGAGATTTGATTCAGAATACCCGGGCAAACATTGATCGCCTTGCCGAGGCGCGGGAAGATGAACAACCACAGTTGACGAGCGGGGACGCCCGTCGTTCCACAATCGGGCTTGAGGAGATTCGCGCTTATACCAAGAGGCTGGTCGGCTTAAGTCCGCAAGTGGAAGCTGAGCGCGCCGAAACTAAAGAGTTTCTGTACCGGAATCTGTATTACAGCCCGGCGCTGCAGCCTGAAAAGGAAGATGCCGAGCGGGTCATCACCCAGCTGTTCGAACTTTGGATGAAGCGGCCGGACAAGCTGCCGACGGGATATCAGGAAAAGGCGAAAAGCGAATCTGAGCCGCGGGCTCGAGTGGTCTGCGATTACATTGCGGGGATGACTGACACTTACATTTACGAACAGTACGAGAAATATTGCGGGCCGTGATTTTATCGAACTTCACTTAGCGCCATCTGAATTACCTCGGCAAGGTGCAATGAACTTCTGCCGGTGCATTGCTGGATCTGTTCGCGGCAGCTGAAGCCGTCGGCAATGATGAGCCAGTCGTCGGGAGCCTTCCTTACCGCGGGTAGAAGTTCAAGTTCGCCAATAGCGATAGAGGTTTCATATTTCTCTTTCTCGAAACCAAAGGCCCCCGCCATGCCGCAACAGCCCGGCGCAGGCATTTGAAATTCGACGCCCAGACGCTGAAGAACGGATTCCTCGGCGTTCATCTTCATGATGGATTTGTGATGGCAGTGGCCGTGAACCAAAGCTTGCCGCTTGAGCTCCGGCAACTTAAAGTTCGGAGCATATTTCTCCAGGAATTCGCTGAGCAGCATGACTTTTCCGGCAAGTTTCTGCGCGCGGACGTCGTCAGGAAAAAGATTGAGCATCTCGTCACGAAAGACCGAGGCACAACTGGGCTCGAGCACAACCACCGGAACGCCCTCGCCGATTTCAGTCTCAATCGTGGCGAGAGTTTGGAGAAGTAATTTCTTGGCACGGTCGAGCATGCCGAAATCGTAGAGCGGCCGGCCGCAGCACACATTCTTTTTCGGAAGCCGTACCGAAAATCCTGCCGCTTGGAGAACGCGGGCAGCGGCCATCGCCGTTTGGGGATGGAAATAGTTATTGAAGGTGTCCGGCCACAGCAAGACTGACGGCGCGGAGGAATTGGCCTGGCTTCGATTTACGAACGAATTCCGGAAAGTTCGATTGGCAAAACGCGGAATGCTTCTGGGTGAGGCCACACCGACGGCGACTTTCGCGAAGCTCTTTAGCACCGGGGCGTGAGTAAAGAAATTCGCCATTCCGGGGGCAAGCGACGCAAGCCGCGACCAGCGGTCGATGTGCGCGAATGCGTAATGACCGAGCGGACGCGCCGCGCCGTCGTAGTAGTGCGAAAGGAACTCGGCCTTGTAGGTTGCTACATCGACCGCGACTGGACAATCGCTCTTGCATCCTTTGCAGGAAAGACAAAGGTCGAGAGATGACTTGACGTGGGTATCGCGCCAACCGTCGCGTATGACGTCCCCTTTGGTCATTTCCCAAAGCAGGTGGGCCCGCCCGCGAGTCGAATGCTCCTCTTCGCGCGTCACCCGATAGCTCGGGCACATCACGCCGCCTTCAGAGCGACGGCACATGCCAACACCAACACAGCGCAGGGTTGCGTCGGCGAGGCTGCCGTGGTCCTGAGGAAACTTGAAGTGAGTAGGCGGCTGCCAGGGCCGGTAATCGGACCCGAGGCGAAGATCTTCATCCAATTGGTTAGGACGAACGACTTTGCCGGGATTCATCTTCCAATCGGGGTCCCAAAGCGCCTTGAATCGCGAGAAGGCGTCAACCAGATCAGGGCCAAACATTTTGGGCAATAATTCGGCCCGCGCTTGTCCGTCGCCATGCTCTCCGGAAAGAGTTCCGCCGAAGGACACGACCAGATCGGCCGCTTCCTCCATGAAGCTACGGAACTTTTTTATTCCCTCCGCCGATTGCAGATCGAAGTCCATGCGATTGTGAACGCAGCCGTCGCCAAAGTGGCCGTACATCAGGCAGCGATAGCCGTAGGCGTCGGTGAGCTTTTTCAACGCGCGCAGGTAAACGCCCAACTTTTCGGGAGCGACAGCAGAATCCTCCCAACCTTCCCAGTTCTGAGGCTCGCCGGGAACGTTCGAAACCGCACCCAGTGAGGATTCCCGGACCTCCCAGACCTTAGTGGCCTGCTTTTTGTCAGTGAAAAGATGGCAATGGATGGTGGAGTCGCGAGCCAGAACGTCCATCAATTTTCGCGCCTGCGCTTCCGCGTCGCGGGCGATCGCAGCGCCGAATTCGGCGAGCAGCCATCCCTTCCCCTCCGGCAAGAGCTCCAGGCCCTCCAGATTTATTTGCTTCTTGCGGGTAAAGTGCGCCAGCATTTCGTCTATGCCTTCGAGCCCGATGGGATGATGAGACAAAATTTCGGGGACGAGATCGGCGCAGGCAAAAACATCAGCGCAACCGATCACCAGCAGCACGCGCTCGGGCGGGCTCTCGACCAGCTTGCAAGTGGCTTCGAGCACGGTCGCGCAAGTTCCTTCGGAACCGACCAGGGCTCGAGCCACGTGAAAGCCGTTCTCAGGAAGTAGAAAATTCAGGTTGTACCCGGAGACACGGCGGGGAATGTCGGGATACTTCCGGCGCACCAGGTCGCCATATTGATCGCGCAGAGTTTTTAATCCGGAGTAAATTTCGCCGCGACGCCCGCCCTGGCGAATGATATTTTCGAGCTCTTCATTCGGGGTCTGGCCGACACGCATGCGAATACCGTCATAGGTCAGGATTTCGAGTTCTTCGATGTTGATGTCAGTTTTGCCGGCCATGACGGAATGAACGCCGCAGGAGTTGTTGCCGATCATTCCGCCGAGAGTGCAACGGTTGTGCGAGGCCGGATCGGGGCCGAAGGTCAGGTGGAATTTTTCCGCCGCGTCGCGAAGATGATCGAGAACCACGCCGGGCTGCACACGCGCGATACGCCGCCCGGAATCGAGGTCGACGATCTTTGACATGTACTTGGAGAAGTCGAGGACGACGGCGACGTTGCAGCATTGTCCGGCGAGCGAAGTGCCTCCGCCGCGGCAAAGCAGAGGAGCGCCGTGCTCGCGGCAAATGGAAGCTGTCGCGATCACGTCATCGGTGTGGCGCGGAATTACGACTGCGATCGGGACTTGGCGATAATTCGAGCCATCAGTCGCGTACAAGGCGCGGCTGCCGTTATCGAAGCGGACCTCGCCGTGGACGTGGCGGCGTAGCGCGGCTTCGAGATTGCGTTTCGACTCGTGGGGATGGGATTGTTCCGGCATCAGCGCTGCTCTGCCATTTAAAGATAGCATCCAGCGCGCGGCGTCTATATTAGCCGAGAGATTTCTTTTTGGATTTGTAAGAGCATTAACCACGAAGGTCCACGAAGGGAACGCGAATAAACCGCGATCTCTACTTCGGAGAAATTTTTTGATCTCCTTCGTGAACCTTCGTGCCCTTCGTGGTTAATGCTCTTAAATTCCCGAATCTGACAAACATCTTAAGCGAGCGAAACACGGAGGAAACGCAAGTCTTCCGAAGCACGATTCGTCAAAACGAGCGCTAGCCGGCGTAGCGGGTTGAGTAATCTGCCAGGCTCAGCACCAGCAGCAGAAGCAACCAGAAGACGGCGGCGAGCAGAACCGCCTTAGTCATTTTTTCGCTGGTGTACTTCACGTGCATGAAGAAGAGAACAACGATGGAGGCTTTGCAGGTAGCGATGATCAGAGCAACGACAGTATTAAAGACGCCGAGATCGATGGTGGAGATCCAGGCGGTGAGCACCGTGGCCACGATGAGAATGGCCCAAATCAGCCAGTAAAAGCCGCTGGTCCCAATATGCTCTGAATGATCAATGGAATGGTCGACGTGCTCAGCCATGGTATTTCCTCAAGCTCCTGGTCGCCGGTCAATGAGATATAAGAGCGGGAAGAGGTAGATCCAGACAATATCCACAAAGTGCCAATATAATCCGGCAATTTCGACGGGAGTGTGATATTCCGGGTTGAATTTTCCCCGCCAGGCCATGAAGGTGATCACGCTGAAGATGCCAATGCCGACAATCATATGCAGGGCGTGAACGCCGGTGAGCGCGAAATATAAAGAAAAGAAAATTTTCGTGTGTTGCGGATCCAGGTGGAGATTCGGATTTTCGCGAACCAGATCGTGGGCGTCGAAGTAGAAGGTTGGCACGTGGTGATGAATGTATTCATCCCTCCACTCATAACCCTTGATGGCGAGGAAGCATACTCCGAAGAAGATGGTTGCCAGCAGCAGGTTAACCAGCTGCTTGCGCTTTCCCAGTTGCGAGGCGCGGACCGCCAAGGCGACCGTCAAGCTGCTGCAAATCAGTACGGCCGTGTTCAAGGTGCCAGCAATCAAGTTCAAGCTGCGGCTGCCGGCAGCGAAGTCCGGAAAATAGGCGCGGCGGTAGACCAGATATCCGCAGAACATGCCGCCGAAGAACATGATTTCCGTACCCAGGAACCACCACATGCCGAGCGAAGCGGCGTTGCGCTGCTGCACTACGTCGGCGAAATGATGGCGGAGTTCGGGGCGGTCTTCGTGCTCCAATACCAGCGGGCTATCTCCGGTGCCGGCTCTATCGCTCAAGGGTCACCTCATCGGGCATTGGCATTGTGTCGTACTCGTAGGCTTCCCAGGTCACTTCGGGGGTTTCTTCGAAGTTAAAAGTTGGAGGCGGCGAGGAAGTGCGCCATTCAAGGCCGGTGGCCTGCCACGGATTATCCGGCGCCGGCTTGCCATAGCGCAAAGACCACAGCAGGTAAACCATCGGCAATAAATATCCGACCGCCAGAATGCTGGCGCCGGCGGTGGAGAGCACGTTGTACACCTGAAATTCCGGCGGGTACTGCCAGTAGCGGCGAGGCATGCCGAGATATCCGACAATGAATTGCGGGAAGAACGTGAGATTGAAGCCGAGGAAAACGATCAGCGCAGCAAGGCGCCCCCAGGCCTCGGGGTACATTCGCCCGGATATTTTGGGCCACCAAAAGTGGATGCCTCCCAGGTATCCCATGACCGCACCGCCGACCATCACGTAATGAAAGTGGGCGATTACGAAGTAAGTGTCGTGCACGTGCACGTCGACACCGAGGGTGGCGAGGAAAAGTCCGGTCAGGCCGCCGATGGTAAACAGTCCGATGAAACCGAAGGCATAAAGCATCGGAGTTGAAAATGAGACCGAACCCTTGTACATGGTGGCGGTCCAGTTGAATATTTTGACTGCCGAAGGCACCGCAACCAGGAAGCTGAGGAATGAGAACACCAGCGCCGAGTAGAGCGAGATTCCGGCGACAAACATGTGGTGCGCCCAGACCAGAAAGCCGATAGCGGCAATGGCGATGCTGGAGGCAGCGATGAAGCTATAGCCAAACACGCGTTTGCGCGAGAAGCACGGAACGATTTCGCTGATCACCGCCATCGACGGCAAAATCATGATATAGACGGCGGGATGTGAGTAAAACCAGAACAGATGCTGGAACAAAACGGGATCGCCGCCGCGGGATGGATCAAAGATACCGAGATTCAGTGTGCGCTCCAAGACCACCAGCAGCAGGGTGATGGCGATGACGGGAGTGCCCAGAAGCATGATGATGCTGGTGGCGTAATGCGACCAGACGAACAGCGGCAGGCGCGACCAGGTCATTCCGGGGGCACGCATGCGGTGAACCGTGACTACAAAGTTCAGGCCGGTCAGAATTGAAGAAAATCCTACGATGAAGATCGAAAGCCCGGCTTCAATCACATGGGTGTTGCTGAACAGGCTGGAGTATGGAGTGTAGAAGGTCCAACCGGTGTCGACGCCCCCGCTGACCAGGCAATGCAGGTATAACCCGCCGGCGATGATGTAGATATACCAGCTCAACAGGTTAATGCGAGGGAAGGCAAGGTCCTTGGCCCCGATCATCATGGGAATCAGAAAATTTCCCAGCACGGCGGGAATCGACGGGATCAGGAAAAAGAAAACCATGATCTGGCCGTGCATGGTGAAGGCCTTGTTGTACATGTCTGCGGTCAGCAGGTCGCCGGCGGGAGTCAGCAGCTCGAGCCGAATCAGCAGCGCAAAGAATCCTCCGACGAAAAAGAAGAAGGTAATCGAGATGAGATAAAGCAGGGCGATACGTTTGTGGTCGGTGGTCAGCAACCACGAGCGAATGCCATACTCCGCGTTAAGATAATTCTTCCGTTCGGTGCTTACTGCTGCGGTAGCCATTTTGTTCCTTTACTTCGTTTCCTGATTCTCAGGATTTCCACCCGGAGGCCCGGAAGTGCTTGCTTGCCCTTCGGGAGCCGGACTTAAAGATTTTATGTATGCAATCAGCTGGTTCAACTGTTCTTCATTCACCTGCCCCTGCCATGAAGGCATGATGGGTTTGAATCCGGAGACGATTTTGGCGGCCGGTTGAAGAATAGATTCGCGGATATAGTTTTCGTCGGCAGTCACCACCCGTCCGTCTTCCAGCTGCACCGGGTGGCCATAAACTCCAGTCAGGTTGGGGCCGCGTCCCTGCACTTCCATGTTGTGGCAGGTGTTGCACCCGAGCTGCATAAACAGAGTGGCCCCGGTCTGCGCAAGGGTTCCGCTGGGTGCCCCACTGGTCATCCATGCCTGGTAATCGCGCGGATCCATTACTACCACTTCCCCGATCATGCCGGAATGCATGGTGCCGCAATACTGGGCGCAGAAAAGATGGTACGTCCCGGTACGCGTGGCGCGAAACCAGAGAGTGGTGTAGCGCCCGGGAAGAACGTCCTGCTTCACGCGAAACGCGGGAACGTAGAAGCTGTGGATCACGTCCTGCGAGGTCATGATGAGTTCGATATCCCGGTTGATCGGCACATGCAGCTGGTTGATCTCGCGCGGACCTTCCATGTGCTGCAGCTTCCACATCCACTGCTTGGCGACCACATAGACCTGATCGGAATCAGTGGGAGGAGTTCGCATGCGGAAGTAAAGCAGCGCGCCGGCGACGAACATAATCATCATGATGCCGAGCGGGGCGATCGACCAGCCGATTTCAAGCAGCAGCGAACCTTCAATCTGCGTGGCTTCGCGGCCATGGCGGCGCCGATATTTCATGGCGAAGATCGCAACCGTCGCGAAGATCAACAGCGTCATGGCCGCCGACACGACCGTCAAAAAGATGAACAACCAATCTTCGTAGCGGGCATGGACGGATGCGCTCGTCGGCCAAAGTGGAAAATTATCGAACATATTGATGAGAGCTGCCTTGCCTCCTGAGTTTGTGGTCGGGACCGCGGCGGGTCAGCAAAAAAAGCATGCCTCCGAGTAAAAGAATTGTCAGGCCACCCGCCACTTGAATGACCCGGCCAATCAGAACGCTATATTTTCCGGTGGCCGGATCGTAGTGAAAGCAGTACAAAAGGACGACATCGGCGACGGTTCCGATGTTGTTGTTAGAGGCCTGGATGAGCGAGAGGCGCAGGTCTTTAGGCGAAAAATCCACGCCATAGTAGTACTGCGAAATTTTGCCGCTCGAAGTCAGCACCATGATGGCGGTCGCGTGCGCGAACTGTCCAGTCTTGGGGTCGAAGCGATACTGGAATCCCGCAGCCTGGGCAAGGGTGGTAATCGATTGCGCGGGACCGGTCAGGAAATGCCAGCCATTCTCGGCGCCCGGGCGATTGTAGCGTTTTATAATGTCAGCCTTTTTGGCGGCACCAAGTTGCGGCGTGTCATTAGGATCGAAGCTGACGGTCACTACGTCGAATTCCTTGCCGACGTTGAATTTCAGCACCTTCAAAGAGCTCTCAAGTCCGATGAGCAGCTCCGGGCAAAGCATGGGGCAGCGATAATAAACGAAATTGAGGATGACCGGTTTCTTGCCAATGTAATCGCCGAGCTGCACGGTTTTGCCGGTCTCATCACGGAAGGTGAGATCGAGCGGAATCTGCTGCTCCAGGCGCTGATTGATTCCAACATTCTCAAGGCCAGCCGGTTTGACGCTGGCAGGCGGGGCCGTGATTCCGCCGGAGCTCATGTTTTGGGCGAAGGCGGTTGCAGCAAGCACCAACACGATGAACGCGTATTTGAGTAAATGACCCTCAACACTACGGGCGGGGACGCCCGTAGCCCCACAATCCAGGGTGTGGAGGAACGGGCGTCCTCGCCCGTTCAACTTTGCACTCGGCACAAGAATCGAATTGTTAAGTCTACTGCTCACTTCTTTTTTCCTTTGGGTTGTTCCTGCGGTTTTACGTTGCTGGTGTCGGCTGCTTCTGCTGCGGCGCGCGCCAGGTTCACCGGAGCTAACGGAGCGACACCGGTTTGCGGAGTTGTTTGCAAGCCGCGTTGGGCGATGATCTGCATGGCCTGCTCGATGGGAATATGCGCAACGCCAGAGTTCTTATCCACCCATCCGTAACTGTTCAACTCTTCTTCTTCGCCATAGCGAAAACCATCGAGTTCAGTGCGCTCGTTGTCTTCGAGGCGCGGTTCCGGGAAGCGTTGAATAACCTGGGTCTGAACCTCGCGGGTGTTGGATTCGACTTGCACCAGGGGAGTGCGGGTGCGCTGGTGCTTTTTGTCGTAAGCGTCGAGAAAATGAAAGATCCCCCAGATGACGTAGTAGATCAGGATTCCCGAGATTACCAGCGAGATAATGAAACCAATGACCGGTTTCGCGCCCAGGTCTTCGCGCTCGAAGCCGATGTCCGGCTGAGGATGTTTATGGCCGTGATTAGCGTGATGATCAGTCATGGGCAGCCGCCGCATACTCCAGGAATTCCTGCGCGTGCAAATCGTAAGCCGGCAATAACGGACGGGACTTCAAGTTGCGCAAAAAGACCGCCATCCACAGCCCGCCGATGGCGATGGGAACTATCAGATCGAGCAGGTATCCCCAGTAAAAGGTGAGCGTCTTGTGGAAGCTGGGCTCGATGTACCACAACAAATCTATGAAGCGCATAAAGATCAGCCATGCCGCCAGCATGACCAGGGTGCGGGGATTGCGTTTGAATGGCCGCGACAACAGGAACAGGAACGGAATGGCGAAATGGAATATCACCAGGCCGAGCGCAATCACTTCCCACCCGGAATAGAGACGGCGAGTGAAGAAACGAATTTCCATCGGCAAATTGCCGGCCCAAATGATCAAAAGTTGCGAGAAGCTGAAATACGCCCACAACATAACGAAGGCGAGCATCAGCTTGCCGTGATCGTGGACCTCTTTGGGCTTCACCAACGAAGCCATCGGCTCGTACGGAAGCAGCATGCGTTCGGTGATCACCATCATGCACATGGCGGTGAGGCACTGGCCGACGATGAAGATGAAACCGAAAATGGTGGAATACCAGTGGGGATCGATCGACATGACCCAGTCGATGACCGCAAACGAGATCGTGAATGCGTACAGGATAAGACCGGGCGCGGCGATGGTGCGGAAGCGGGGGCTGAGATTCTGCACCGGCGGACGGTCCTGTTCGGCCGACCAACGGCTCAAAACAAAAGCCAGTCCCAACCAGATGGCGAAATAAATGACTGCGCGGCCGATGTAGCCCCCGGTTGTGAGATAGGAGTGGCTCATCGCTTTCAGGTGCGCGTCGGGACCGTCATAGTGCAACCAGCCCGGCCATCCGCCAACCGACTCATGATTACCGCTATAGAGGTACGACATGCCAGCCGCAAAGATGGGGATAAAAAGTAGCGCCATCAATGGCAGCACATTCATGGCAGCCTCAAGCGGGCGACGGATTACCATCCCCCACTTGCCGCCGGTGAGATGCTGAATCATCAGGAAAGCCATCGACCCCAGCGAGACGCCCAGCCACAACATGAATCCCAAAAGATAGGAATGGAAAAACTGCTCGCGGGTCGCGGGCACCAGGGCGAAGATCAGCGAGGCCACGCCAAAAAGCAGGCCTACGCCGAGAGCGCGCTGTTGGATGGCGTTCACGGCCTCGGGCGCCACGAACTCAGTAGCATTAGTGCGCACCGCGGTCATTTCTGCTGTTCTCCTTCTGCCATAGCGCTCGACTTGGGAAGCGGGATCGGCAACGTCGCTCCGGAACCCGGCTCTTCGAACTGCGGCGGCGGCGAGGGAACTTCGTGTCCGCCGATGTCGGCCTGAGTCGCGTTCTGGCTTAACTGCAGAGCCCGGATGTAGGCGACGATGCACCAGCGGTCGCGCGGTGGAATCTGTTCCGCGTAATCCGGCATAGCGCCAAAGCCCTCGGTCATGACTTCAAAGAAATATCCCAATGGAGCTTTGCGCAGCCGCTCGGTGTGATACGAAGGCGGATGCTGAAAGCCGCGCTGCACGACCATTCCATTGCCGTCACCCAGACGGGAATGGCAGGGCGTGCAGTAAATATCGAAGCGCTCGCGCCCGCGCTGCAATACTTCTTCGGTGACCGGGAACGGCATGTAGTCTCCGGGATTCTGGCCGACTTTGCCGGTATAGAAATAAGTGTCTTCATGCAGCTGGCCGCGGGCCACCGTGCCCTCGACCGGCGTGCGAGCGGAGCGCAGGTCGGCATAGAAGTCGCTTTTTGCCAGCGGCTTGAACCGCGGCTGGTCGTGCATGTCCTGCCGACAACCGGTGAGCGCGAGAAGAGCGAACACCGCAATACACGACGACTTAAGATTTTTGTGGGGTTGTCGCCGTCCGTGTTCGACGGGCGAGACGCCCGTCCTCCCGGTTTGAGATTTGCGAAGGCGAGCCATTTTTAGCTGGGCACCTCCGCGATAGAAATCGGACTCAAGCCTTCCAGGAATTGCCGGGTGCGGAGCGGATCGTAATTTTTGTCCGACGAAAACACGATCAGGAAAAACCTGTCCTTCGAGGCCAGCTCAAAACGCGGCACATTGAAGACCGGGTGATAAGGCATGGGCAGGCCGTTCAGGGCAAGCATGCCGAAGACCGCGGACAATCCTGAGAACAAAATGGTCATCTCAAAAGTGACGATAATGAATGACGGCCACGAATTCAGCGGACGTCCGGCAACGTTCACCGGATAGCTGATGGTGTTGATCCACCATTGCAGAATGAAGGCGGCGGAGCAGCCCAAAAGGCCGCCAACCAAGCAGACCAGGGCCACACCGTTCTTGTGGAAGCCGATGGCCTCAGAGAGCTCTTCGACGGGAAACGGCGAGTAGGCGTCAAGCTTGCGGTAGCCGGCTGCGTAGGTTCGACGCGCGGCGACGATGGCATCGTTCACGTTGTCGAATTCCGCCATCAGCCCGTAAGTGGCCGGATCGATCATGAGTGCACCTCCTCCTCATGAGGGACGGTGACTTCGGCCTGCGGGATAAGAGTCTTCAGCTCGGAGATCGAAACCGCCGGCAGTACCCGCAGGAAGAGGAACATGCAACCGGCAAAAAAGGCCAGGGTGCCGGCCAGGATCGACCAGTCATTCCAAGTCGGGTAGTAGCGGCCGAATGCCGAGGGCACATAGTCGCGGGTCAAACTCACGACCACGATGATGAAGCGCTCCAGCCACATGCCCACCAGCACATCGAGCGAAACCATGAACAGCCAAAAATGGTTGGTGCGAATGCGGCGGACCCACAACACTTGCGGCACCAGCAGATTGGTGAATAACAAGGAGTAGTACCAGAAAGCGTACGGCCCGTGCAGCCGGTTCCAGCGCAGGAAGCTCTCGTAAGGGTCGCCGCCGTACCAGTTCACGAAGGCTTCAATCCCATATCCGTAAGCCACAATCCAGCCGGTGGCCAGCATGACCATGGCCGAGTTCTCGAGATGGCGATCGGTAATGAAAGCGGTGATGTCGTAAAACTTGCGGATCGGAATCGCCAGCACCAGCACCATGGCGAAGCCGGAATAAATTGCGCCTGCGACGAAGTATGGCGGGAAAATAGTAGTGTGCCAGCCCGGGACGATACCGATGGAGAAGTCGAAGCTTACAACCGTGTGAACGGAGAGAACCAGCGGCGTGGCTAAGCCTGCCAGCAGGAGGTAAGCCGTTTCATAACGGTTCCAGTGTCGGACAGAATTGCGCCACCCCATGGCGAGCGATCCAAAGACAAACTTCAGCGCTTTGTTGTTGGTCTGATCGCGCATGCTTGCGAGATCGGGAATCAATCCCACAAACCAGAACACCAGCGAAATGGTCAGATAGGTCGATACCGCGAACACGTCCCACACCAGTGGGCTGCGGAAGTTCGGCCAGTACGTCATGGTGTTCGAATAGGGGAACAGCCAGTAAAACAGCCACGGCCGGCCCAGGTGAAGAAGCGGGAACATGCCGGCGCAGGCCACGGCAAACAGCGTCATGGCTTCAGCGAATCGGTTGATCGAATTACGCCAGGACTGGCGCAGCAGCAGAAGAATTGCCGAAATCAAAGTGCCGGCGTGGCCGATACCAATCCACCACACGAAGTTGACGATGGCGAATCCCCAGCCGATGGGGATGTTGACGCCCCACTCTCCAACGCCCTTATAAAACAACCAGCAAACCGCCAGCAGAAACCATTGCAGGATGAGGAAGCAAATCGCCACACCGAACAGCCAGCCGTTGGTAACTGGCCGGCGCAGCACGATCGAGGCGATCTTGTCGGTGATGCTGGCAAAGGTCTGCCCGGGCGCGATGACCGGTGCCTTCTGTTCGCCGATTTCGACTTCGGTTGGTTTCGCCATGAAAAATCAGCTTTGAGCTTTTAGCTTTGAGCGGCGAGCAAACTCATCTTGCTCGTTGCTCACAGCTCACTGCTCACGAACTCTTTTCCAACTCCGGATTCGGATTCTTTACTGCCGCTTCATAAGTCGTGCGCGGACGCGTATTCAGATCGTCGAGCAATCCATAATTCCGCGACTTCGCCTTCCACTTTGAAACCAGGCTGTTGGGATCGTTGATGTTGCCGAACACAATCGCATTCGCCGGACAGGACTGCTGGCAGGCGGTCTGCAATTGGCCGATGATGTTTTTCTTGTCTTCCGGTTGCGGGGCTTCCTCGGCTTTGATTCGCGCATGGGTGAGACGCTGCACGCAATAAGTACACTTTTCCATCACCCCGCGGCTGCGCACGGTGACGTCGGGATTGCGCTGCATTTTGAACTGCGGCGTGTCCCAATCCTGGAACAGGAAGAAGTTGAAACGACGGACCTTGTAAGGACAGTTGTTCGAGCAATACCGCGTGCCCACGCAGCGGTTGTAAATCATGTCATTCAGGCCTTCGGTGCTGTGCACCGTGGCCCCGACCGGGCAGACCAGCTCGCAAGGCGCGTTCTCGCACTGCATGCACGGCACCGGCATGAAGTGCATTTTGGGATTATCGCGGTCGCCCTGGTAGTAGACATCGAGCCGCAGCCAGTGCATGTAGCGCCCGTGGTTCACCTGGTCCTTGCCGACCACCGGAATGTTATTTTCCGCCTGGCAGGCGATGACGCAATTGTTGCAGCCGACGCAGGCATTGAGATCAATCGCCATACCCCAGGCGTAGGCTTCATCTTTGTAATCGTAGGGCTTATAGAGGGTTTCGTTCTGCTCCGGCTTTTCGGCGTCGATCGGCTCTTGCTTGTAGTCGGCTAAATCTTTTACTCGTACAATCGGGCGCTCGGCATCCCCGACATCCATGGTCTGGTAACCGGAGGTGCTGGCGAGAATGTAGCGCTGCTTGAGATTGGTGATCTGCTTAACCGAATTCGAAATCCAGGGCGCGTCGCTGTAGCGCAAGGTGTAAGTGTTGAAACCCTGATCGTTGCCGACGCGGCCAGCCTTCTCGCGGCCATAGCCGAGAGAAACACTGACGGAGTTATCCGGTTGCCCGGCCTGGATCCAAACTGGAAGGTCGAGATACTTGCCGTTCTGCAGCTCGACGCGGACCATATCCATCGACTTAATGCCCATGCGATCGGCCATGGCCGGCCCCATCAGCAAGGGATTGTCCCAAGTGAGCTTGGTCATGGGCTGCGGTAGTTCCTGCAGCCAGCCATTGTTGGCGAAGCGGCCGTCATAAACCGAAGGATCGCGGCGGAAGCTGAGCTCGATGGCGTTTTTGTCGGCCGGCGCGGAAGGCGAAAAGCCCGTGGTCTTAGGCGAGACTTTCTTCTCTTGTGACGCGGTGTCGTCAATCCAGCCCTGCTCGAGCCACTTGCGCCAAGTCATGTCGAAGTCGGCGCCTGAGTGTTTCGATTGCCAATAATTCTGCACCAACTCGTGGCCGGTCGGTTCGCCTTCTCCCGCCAGCAGCGCCACGAATTCGAGCGCGCTCTTGCCGCTGTATAGAGGCGCAATCAGCGGCTGCACAATGCTGACAGTGCCATCGTATGCGCGGGTGTCGCCCCAAGCTTCGAGATAGTGGGCTTCGTTTACATGCCAGTGGCAGAACTCGGCAGTTTCGTCATTGTGCTGGCCTAGGTGAATTCGCAGCGGAACTTTGCTGCTGTCGAGCGCGTCTTTGAATCCGAAGTCGGCGGGCGCGTCATAAACCGGGTTTGCGCCGAGGATGACTAGCATCTCGACGTTGCCGGAATTCATGTCGCCGATCAGCTCTTTTAGCGAGTCGTTGTGATTGCCGGTGAAAATCGGAATGGGATCCGAGTAGAAAACGGTTTTGCCGACATTGCCCAGTTGTGCGTTGATCGCGTGACAGAGCGCGTGAACGACCGGCGGTTGGTGATCGCCGGGGATGACGACGCTGGAGCCATGGTGATCCGCCAATTCCTTGGCGACGGCCGCCGCGAACTGAGACTCGTTGCTCGACCCCGAGGCTGCATCTCCGGGCTGCGACAATTGTCGCGCAATACCTTCTACCTCAGACGCCTTTACATTCAGCCGATGGTCCGCCTTCGCTCCCGTAGAAGTCGGCGTGCTCTCGACGGCATAGAAGCGGCTCATGTTGCCGGAATCGGGATCGCGACGTTTCGCGAAATCGCGCGCGTAGCGCGTCATGCCGGGGAAGCCGGCGTACAGAAATTCGGCATCGAGCGAGACGATCACATCCGCGGCGTCGAGCTTGTAAGTGGTCTCAACCGCCTGGCCGAAAGCCATCTGCGCGCCCGCATAAACATTGTCGCGATTGACCGCCTCATAGAAGTGCCATTTGGCTTCGGGAAATTTCTTGAGCAGTTGCTGCTTCTGGTCGGCCAGCGTGGGCGATGAAAACGCCTGCGACAGAATGCGCAGCCCGGCGCCTTTCTTAGCCTGTTGCGCGTTCAACGGATCTTCCAATGCGCGAACCAGCTCGCTCCAACTCGCGATGTTTCCGAGATAGGAAACATCCTGCGCGCGGTCGGGGTCGTACAGGTTGAGAATCGAGGCCTGCGCGTAAACATCGGTTCCACCCTGGCTAGCGGGGTGGCGGTCGTTGCCTTCGATCTTGATGGGGCGAAATTCGCGGCTGGTGACCAGCAACGGCGATCCGTATCCGCCGAGGGTGAAGGCCGTGGCATAGAACATGGGCTGACCAAGCACCAGTTCTTCCGGCTGCTTGACGTAGGGAACGATCGCTTCAAACGGCTGCTTGGTGCAGGCAGTCATTCCGGCCAGCGCCAGCGAAGATCCCATCAGCTTGAAGAAGCCGCGCCGCGAGACAGAATCCACCAGCTCGGAGGCACCCTTAGGAAATTCGCGGTGCATCATCTCGCGGAATTCGGGGCTGCCGGCGAGCTCTTCCAGATTGCGCCAGAATTCAGGCCCATTCTTCTTTTCGAGATCGGAGCGCACCTGCACCAGGTCGAGTTTTTTGCTGGGACAAACTGGCTCGATGTGCTTGTTTTTGTGTTCGTCGTTCATTAAATTCTTTGCCGTCCCTTCGGGACTCGCATTAATTTTTCGTAACTCCCGGCACTTCCGTGCCGGGCTTTCACATTCCGCCCGTTCGGGGCTAGATCACCGTGTCGCCTAGCCACGGCTTACGCCGTGGGCTGTATTCTCACCCCCTTTGGGGCTGAATCTTATCTGCTGCAACCGATCTTTCAAGCCTGAACCCTCGTGCTTCAGGCTAAAAGCTAAAGGCTAAGAGCTAATTGCTAAAAGCTCACCGCTCACCGCTGCCTTACCTATGACACGTCGAACAACTCGTAATATCCATGGCGCTGCGCAGGTTGTACTTGTGAGACAGATATTTGCCCAACGCCATCTGGTCTGTATAGCTGTTTCCGTCCACCACAACCGGCAATGCCGTGGTCGGCTGCTGGTAGCGCATGTTGAACACCTGGTCGCGGGGGCGCAAATTTTTCTCGGGCCCGCGATGACACTCGATGCACCACTCCATTTGCAGCGAAGCGTAATTGAACATCAGCGGCATACGGTCGACCGGCCCATGACAAGTGTTGCAACCCACGCCCTTGTTGATGTGAATGCTGTGATCAAAATAAACAAAGTCAGGAAGATCGTTCACCCGGTTCCACACCAGAGACCTCCCCGTACGATAACTTTCGCGTACCGGCTCGAGCAGCGGCGCGGCAGTCCAAATCTCCGAGTGGCAGTTCATGCAGGTTTTGGTCGGAGGGATGCCCGCGAAACCTGAAGTCTCAACCGAGGTATGGCAGTAACGGCAGTCGATGCCGAGCGCGGCCACATGGTGCTGGTGGCTGAAAGGCACGGGCTGCGGACGGGCAACGCCCGCATAGGTGACGTACGGCGAGCGCTGAAAATTCACGCACGCCCACAGAGCAAAGGCGAGCGTAAATATCCCGACGTAGATCGAGGTCCGGGAAATTACGTTAGCGCTGCGATGGAAAATCTGCATCGATCAGGATTTTTCTTACAGCGGAATCTTCACTACGACCCGAGTCTTGAATTTAGAAATTTACAACCAGTGTTTTGGAAACTGGCAATTATAGCAGTTCACAGGATTTGTAAAATGATCTTTGGGGTACGAATTAAAAAAAATCACGAGACGAAACAAATTCCGTTCGTGGTTTACCTGAGATTCATCACCAGCAACTTAGGTTCGGTCATTTCTTCGATGGCATAACGCAGGCCTTCGCGCCCTAAACCGGAGTCTTTAACTCCTCCATAGGGCATGTGATCTATGCGGAAGCTGGGCACATCGCCGGCGATGACGCCACCAACCTCCAGTTCGTCATAGGCCTGAAAGATACGATTGGCGTCGCGGGTAAATACTCCCGCCTGCAATCCATAGGGTGATTCGTTGATGCGGCGCAGCGCCATAGAGAAATCGTCATAGGACTCAATGGTCACAACCGGCGCAAAAATTTCCTGGCAATTCACTTTCATGTCGGGCCGGGTCCCGGTCAGCACCGTGGGCTCAAGGATCGAGCCCTGGCGTTTGCCTCCGCAAAGCAGAGTGGCCCCATCCTGCAGCGCCTCCTGCACCCACTGGGCGGCACGAATGGCGTCACTTTCACGAATCAGAGGGCCAAGATCGGTGGATTCGTCCATGGGATCCCCGACCCGCAGGCGACTCACGCCTTCGAGAAGCAGGTCGGTGAACTTTTTGAAGACTGAACGCTCGACCAGAATCCGCTGAACCGAGATGCAGGTCTGGCCGGCGTAGCTGAAGCCGCCGGTCACGCAACGGTCGGCGGCCCAGGCGAGGTCAGTGTCGCTGTGGACAATTACGCCGGCATTGCCGCCGAGTTCGAGAACAACTTTTTTCTTGCCGGCGCGGCGCTTGATGTCCCATCCGACAGGGGCGCTGCCGGTGAAACTGATCATTTTGATACGGTCGTCGGTGACCAGCAGTCCGGCGTCTTCATTCGAGAGTGGCAACACATTGAATGCACCGTCGGGCAGGCCGGCTTGCTCCACGGCTTCGGCTAAAAGAAACGAGGTGAGCGGGGTTTGCGGGGCTGGTTTCAAAATAATCGGGCAACCGGCCGCAATGGCGGGTGCGACTTTGTGCGCCACCAGATTCAGCGGAAAATTAAAAGGCGTGATCCCCGCAATCGGGCCCAGCGGAAAGCGGCGCACGATGCCCCAACGCCCGGAGGTGAATTGCTGCCAGTCGAGCGAGAGGTATTCGCCGGGGATGCGAGTGGTCTCTTCGGCCGCGATGGTGAAGGTGAAAACCGCGCGTTCAACTTCAGTGCGAGCCGCTTTGATCGGCTTGCCGGCCTCCTGCGCCATGGTGCGGGCGAACTCTTCTTTGTGAGCAGAAATGTACTGGGCGATAGAGCGCAGGACGCGCTGGCGCTCGAATGCCGGCAGGCGGCGTGTGCTTCCAAAGGCCTGTACGGCGGACTGAATGGCGCGTTCCGCGTGGTCGGCAGTGGCCTGCATCACCATGGCCAGCGGCGAGCCGTCGTAGGGAGACCGGATCTCGACCGGAGTTCCCTCCTCAACCCACTTGCCTTGAAGATAAAAACCCTGGGTGCGTACGGGAGTGGTGGTCGTGGGCGCCATGGCAATCCTCCTTAATCGCCTGAACGCAGTTGCGAGTTCGGGCGGGAGCAGATTGATTATAGGCAAGGCGAAAAAAGATTGCGCGAATCAGGATAAGATGGCGCGGAATGGCATTGCGTTCCATCGCTGAAACTGCAGAACAACTTCGCCGCAAGGAAATTTCTCCGGTGGAAGTGGTTCGTGAGTGCCTGGCGGCAATTGACCGGCTGAATCCGACTCTGAATGCGTTTATCACGGTGACCGCCGAATCTGCGCTTGCGGATGCGAAAAAGGCCGAGCAGGAGATTCAATCCGGAAACTGGCGCGGCCCGCTGCATGGAATTCCGGTGGGGCTGAAAGACCTGATCGACACCGCTGGAGTTCGGACCACCGCGGCCAGCGCGGTGTTTCGCGATCGTATTCCAACCGGGGACGCCGATGTCATAAAAAAGTTAAAGAAGGCAGGAGCTGTAATCGTCGGAAAGCAGAATCTGCACGAATTCGCTTACGGCGGAAGTTCTTTGATCAGCCATTACGGGCCGGTGCGAAATCCGGTGAATCCGGAGTTCATCGCCGGAGGGTCATCCGGGGGCTCTGCCGCGGCGGTTGCGTCGGGAATGTGTTACGCGGCAATCGGTACGGACACGGCGGGCTCGATTCGCGAGCCGGCGGCGATTTGCGGGATCGTGGGGCTGAAGCCGTCGTACGGATTAGTCAGTACGCGAGGAATCATTCCGCTGTCGCAGTCACTCGATCATCCTGGACCGCTGACGCGAACCGTCGAGGATGCAGCCATTGTCCTCGATGCCATTTCAGAAACTCCGGAAGGTTATGCGCAAGAAGCGAAAGCCGGCATTGGTGATTTTGTTCTCGGGATCCCAAGGAAATATTTTTTCGACGAGCTAGACGGCGAAATTGCTTCGGCGGTCGAAGAGGCGATCACGCACCTGGCTGGGTTCGCAAAAGCGATTCGCGAAGTTGAGGTTCCGGTTGAAAACGACCGCACAGTTTTTACTGCGGAGTCGAAGGCCTACCATCGCGACAAAATCGCTTCGTCTGCAGATTTATATGATCCAGAAACGTTGCGCCGGCTCAGGACCGGCAATCCGGTCGAGGAGCTCGAATACCAGAACGCGCTGGGGCAATTGCGCAGGATCCGCCAGACCATCGGCGAAATATTTCGCGAGGTCAACGTTCTGATAACTCCGACCATTCCGTCCCTGACGCCGCGAATTTCTGACCTGCTGGAAGACATTTCCCTGCTTCGCCCGGCTGAGATTATCTTGCTGCGCAACACACGACCGGTAAACGTGTGGGGACTACCGGCGATTTCCGTTCCATGCGGTTTCGATTCGCGTGGATTACCTATCGGACTACAAATTATCGGGCGGCCCGGGGGCGATCGAGAAGTGTTGCGGGCTGCGTATGGGTGTGAGGAGAGAGGTTAGGATCGAAAAACCATGAACCACTAAGGGCACGAAGGTTCACGAAGGAAGTCCGAAAATCCCGAGAGCCCGTTTTCCTTCGTGGACCTTCGTGGCCTTCGTGGTTGATGATTTTTCCTTGCGGAAGAGATCAATCCACCGAGTGAACGTCCTCCGGAAGCATCATCACGAAATTGCAATCGTGAGAATCTTGTGAGCAGGTGAGGGTCCCACGGCGCAGGATTTTCGTGGGCGCGTCGTCCGGGAAGGCGAAATCGATTTTTGCGCTGCGCAGGCTTTCGGTCAGCGGCTTCAGCTTCTCGTCCCCGCTGACGAACTTGACGGCCTGGACTTTGGTGTCGCCCGACGACGAGGTGACGATCACGAAGAAGTCTGCGGTGCCACTCACGGAAGCGACTTTGCCGAGGTGAATTGTGCGCAAAGTCTGCAGGTCAGGGCGATGTTGTTCGACCGCCTTGGTGGCATTGGCGTCGCCTCCCACTAGCGCCGCCAGCCGGCCCTTGGTTTCAAGCGCCGGGCGAAGGCCTGACATCGACATGGCGTAGGTGCGGATCGCGTCATTTTTTTGCCCGCGCTTTTCGTAGATCTGGGCCAGATGATCGCCGACTTCTCCGTGCTCGCCGAGGGTCCATGCTGCGTCGACATATTTCTGCGCCTTCTGCATATCGCCGCGCGCGAAGTAGACCCAGCCGAGGGTGTCCCAGTCGGCATCGAGCGCTGAAACATTCCCGAGATCACGGTCGGAGACTTGATCAAGCGAAAGATTGCGCAGGGAGTTGGAGACCGCAGTGACCGCCGATTCCGCATACTGCTGGGCGCGATCGAGATGCGCCTTCTTGAGCGAAAGCTGATAGGCGATGTTGTTCCAGACTTCCGGCGTGGCGGAGATTTCGGTAGCCCGATCAAAGGCCGCCAGCGCCTTGTCGTCCTGGCCCAGGTTCAAATATGCGTCGCCCAGGCTGATCTGCAGCGCAGCGTCATCAGATTTGAGCGAAACCGCTTTCTCCAGTTCGGGCACTGCCTTGTCATATTGGTGCGACTCGGAATACATGCCGCCCAGTGCAGCATGGGCGTATTCACTCAGCGGATCGATCTCGAGCGACTTGTTGAAAGCGGCCGCAGCGTCGTCGTACTTACGGGCGGTAGTGTACGCCCAGCCGAGTGCGCCGTAAGCGTACTCGTCATACGGATTCAGGTCAGCCTGCTTCTGGAAGGCGACGATGGCGTCGTCGGTTTGGCGAAGCAGCATGTACGAACGGCCGAGGTCCATCCAAGCGGTTTTGTGTTTGGGGTCGGCGGCCACCACACGCTTAAAGAGATCGACGGCCACCTGATAGTTTCCGCGATCGAATGAGGCTTTGGCGGCGTCGTAAAGGTCGTCTCCCTTAAGGTCAGACGAAAGCACCGGAGAGCCGGCGGCGCTGCTGTCAATTGAAAGATGTTGGGTCGCATCCGCCATCACCGCACGGCGAAATGCAAGATAGTCACTCGACCGCGCCGAAGGCAGCTCATTGATGCTGGTGACCAGAGAGCGGGAAGCGGTGAATACGTTTCCTTCGACTTTGTAGCTGGCGTCGTAATGCGCGTAATCGCGCTTCATGGAAAAGGGCAACGGGGCGCTCTCAATATATTTCGCCGGAAATTCCAGGCGCAAGTGATATGCATATTCGATGGGAGAGCCTATCTTGATGGGATCGGTGTCGTCGTCGTCATCTACGTTGGTCAAACTAATCTGCGAAAGCGGGAGCACGAGATCGGATTTCTTCTTCGACCAATCGAGAAAATTCGCCACCTCGATGTGGTAATCGATGCGGAAAGGCTCATGGGTCTGGGCCGGATCGCTCACGTTCAGGTCGGAAACGTCTCCGATCATGCCGCTGAAGGTGTTCATCTGCTTGATCCAGTCGTTCCATTTATTGCGGGGAACGTGTCGGAAGAGCATGCGCAGATAAAGCTCAGTGTCGCCGCGAAGCTCGTACTTCACATGAGCGCTGAGTTTGCCGAATTCATTCACCTTGCCGTCGATATCAGAAATTTGCCGGTTGACCATCGGCGGATTGGCCGGGGTCTCTTCGAGATGAGGGACGCCATCCTGGGGAATGATCAGAGCCTGCTTGCCGCGCAAAACCGCAGACAGCAGCCCGAAGGGCGCGACTTCGGTGGTGGTATCCATCCAGATTTCTTCTTTGCCGAGTGGCACCATGGTGAAGACATGATCGAACTGCGAGGGCGACGGAATGTCGGGATCGATTTTGCGGCCGGAATTGATCAGCACAGATGATGCGTGATACCCGGAGGCCTCGAGCAAAGATGCAAGTAGTGTGTGCTTGTCCTTGCAATCGCCGTAGGCGTTATGGAGCACGTCTGAAGCAGAATGCGGCTGGAAACGGCCGACCCCGAATGAAAGGCTGATGTAACGGAAGTTGGGGCCGACGAAATCATAGAGGGCCTCGATCTTATCGAGATCGGTAGTCTTGCCTTTGGTGAGTTCTGCGGCCTTGGCGCGAATTTCAGCAGTGGGAGCGCGACGGTCTTTTTCGAGCGCGGCGTACCAACGCCCCATCTGCTCCCAACTGGCAAAAGTGGTCATCTGCACGGCGGGAAAGTCGGGTTCTTTGGCGGCGTGCTTTTCTTTGTCTTTATCTTTTTTCTTTTCAGCTTCGTCTTTATCGACGTGCGAACTCGTCCACGTATAGATGCGGCGGCCATTCTGGTCGGCAATTTTAGGATCGTTGCCCGCCTTGGTCTTCAGCTTGATAGTGCGGTCTTTGGGGACATCGAGTACGAGTTGTTCGTCGAGCACAGTACCGGCTTTCGCGAAGTCGTACTCCATCCAGAACTGACCGGGCGCGAGCGGCGTTTCGGTAATGGTGACGAAGTCGTATTCCAGTTCTTCTCCGGGACGCAATCCCGGAACAGTGATGTGCTTCTGGCGATAGTCGGTGTAAACCGGAGCGTCTCGCTCGAGCGGAATACTTAGGTCCTGGATCGAATCCTGAGGAGCAGTTACGGTAGAACCATCCAGCTTCAACACGCGGACAAACGGAATTTCAACCCGCTCATTGGCGGAGTTATAACCGAATACCAGCTGCCCCCACTGCTCGACGCCGGATTCACTCTGGACCTTGATCTTGGCGTAAATCTCTCGGCGTCCGGTGCCGTCATTTTCAAAGCGGAAGGAGGTGTGCATCTTTTCGACGACGTAAGCCTCCTGCGAATGATCGAGGACGACGGTCGGCTCAACCGGATTCACCGGCGGTGGGGGAACTGAGTTGGGCGCGGGAGTCTGCCCCAGCATGGTGGAGACGAGCAGCAGTGGAAGGAGAGAAAAGCGACGCGAAAACATAGGCCCTGCGCACGTTGTATCGCATTGTGAGCAGCTAACGCAAGTTACGCGCGAGGATGCAGCGGTGCCTGGTGGATTCGGGGAAGCACGGGCGAGGACGCCCGTGCCTCCACAATCCAGCTTGCTACTCTCCTGACATCGCTTTATCCATGAAGCCGGATTCATCGGACTTCATTTTCTTGAGACTATCCATGGGCAGATAGGCCATATGCCCGGCATCATAGGTGGCAAATGAAATCTGGGCTCTGTACTTGGCAGGCAAGTCCATATGATCAAACGTATAGTTCGCCGCATAATAAGGAGTAGCCAGATCGTAGTAGCCTTCCATCACCAACACCTTTAAATAGGGGTCGCGAACCATGGCCTGCCGCAGTGCGGTGGCCGTATCCGGGAAGCCTTCGATGCCCGATCCCCAATCCCACTTCTCTTCGAATCCCTGCTCGCGGGCGAAGAGGAAGTACGGCATATCCACTTTGTAGCCCAGCTCGTTTCGCAGGTAGTTGTTGAAGGCTGCATTGAATGGAGAAAGGATGTTGGATTCGGTCGGATCATAGAAAGGCGTGTCCAGCAGACCGTTGGGATCAGGCCCGGTATAACGACCGTCGAGCCGGCCGACGCGCAATTTTTGATCGATCAATAAATAATGAGTGAACTTGGGCACATCGATGCGCAGGTCTGCCTCGTCGATGACTTCCTTGCTCAAGCCGGTAAAACGGGCCATTTGCTCAGCCGTCTTTTGGCGCTCCTCAGGAGTGAGAGAGTCGCCTTTAGCAAGCGCCTGCGCGTACTCACCCGAAGCCCATTGCTCCGACTCTTGGCGAGCTTTGTTTAAATCCTGCTGCAGGTCGGGCGGCAGCTTGTGGTGGTAACCGGCAATCATGGTGAAGGTAGGAATCAGAAAAATGTAAGGTTCGTCGTTAGTTTTCTGATCAATGAGGGTTTGGAAATTCAAAACCGTGGAGAGCAGAGTGATGCCATTGAAGTTGATTCCGAGTTGGCTGAGATTGCCGGCGATACCGGCGGATCGAGTTGTGCCGTAGCTTTCGCCGAAAAGAAATAACGGCGAACTCCAGCGCTCGTAACGGGTGATGTAAAGGCGAATAAATTCGCTGAAAGAATCTATGTCGCCTTTCACGCCCCAGAATTTCTTGCCGATTTCAGCAGTTTCCGCGCGGCTGAAGCCGGTGCCGATGGCATCGACCAGGACGAGGTCGCTTTTATCGAGCAAGGT
>DATATW010000021.1:0-5574 GCA_036268595.1 Terriglobales bacterium | reverse complement strand
CAAAACCAATGCACCTTTTATTCCATCAGCGTCCGAGTTGAAAAGCAGACTTCGACCGGAGCGGCGGCAAAACCCGATTCTGCGCGTCAGGCGTTCGATAATTTGTTCAAAGACTGAGCGGGAAATTGTAGATTTCAGATTAGAACACCAAAGCCTCAACCTTACGATCGTGGGTCCGGCCCGAATCTGCAATCTACAATCTTCGATCTGAAATTGCCTTACGGCTTCTGGGTCGGCCGGAGCAGGACCTCGCTTGCAAACGATTGCGGCGCCTGGGTCACCAGCATTGCAACTACATGGGCCACATCCTCAGGCTGAAGCATTTTGTTCGGATCTTTCCCTGCATGAGGGCTCAATTCAGTGTTCACTGATCCCGGGCAGACGACAGACACTCTGATTTTGTGCGGCCGCAACTCCTCGGCGACGGAGTAGCTCAATCCATTCAACCCCCACTTCGAGGCGGCATAGGCGGCGCCGTTGGGCAGCGCGTTCTTTCCTGCGAGGGACGAAATATTAACGATATGCCCGCCCTGGCCGCGAATCATCCTCGGGGCAAAAGCATGAATGCAGTAATAAACGCCTCTGAGGTTGGTATTCAGGACCTTTTCCCATGCCTCCGGTGTCAATTCATGGAGTGGAGCCGCGAACGATCCTACGCCTGCGTTGTTGACCAATATGTCGATCCGGCCGAAGCTCTTGTCGACCAGCGCGGCCAGCGCCTGAATCGAGTCGAGGCTGCTGACGTCGGATTGCGCAACTTTCGCCTGACCGCCATTTGCGGCGATCTCGGAAGCGACGGCCTGCAGTGGCTTCAAGGTGCGGCCTGCGAGTACAACGATCGCTCCAAGGTTTGCCAGGCGGCGCGAAATGGCTGACCCGATCCCGCCGCCGGCGCCGGTCACCACCGCTACCTGATCGGAAAGAGGTTTCGATTCATTTGGCTTCATTTATAGTTCCTTTCATCGCCGCCAAACTACCAGCAATATCGGTTTTGCATCTTAATAATTAACGTGAAGAGTGCTGACAAACATAGAAACTTGCTTAAGTGGAACAACATACATATAATCCCGCTCACCGGAACTCGTCTTTTTTGTTTGCCCCGGCAGTCCCCAGGGGGCGCTGTGGAGTCCGGAGTCTTGCTGGTTGCTGTCGCACTATCACGAGTAGCCGACACCTTTGATTCGGATTTACCGTTGCAGCGATTTCCTTAAATTCAATTTTCCTAAGATTCGAGGAGCCATTGGAAATGAAAACAACTGTTCTGGCGTTTGTGGTTGTAGCCGCACTAGCGGCCACTGCACAGCAAGCGACTCCGCAGCAATCTCAACCCGCCGCACCGCCCGCCAGCGGCCAAGCTTCCGGGCAATCCAGTGCAGCCGCGCCGGAAATTAAAGACCCCGCCGAGTACAACGCCTACCTTGGAGCTTATCAACAGAAAGACCCTACCGCGAAAATCAGCGCACTCGAGGCTTTCCTCACGCAATATCCCAATAGTGTGATGAAAACTACTGCGCTCGAGCTGCTGATGGCCACTTACCAGCAGACCGGCAATCAGGCCAAGGTGGTAGATTCCGCAAAACGGCTGCTGGCCGCAGATCCCAACAGCCTGCGCGCCCTGGCTTTGCTTACTTTCCTTGCCCGCCAGAGCATTACTGCCGGACAGAACCCGCAGGAGAACCTGAACGATCTGCAGACATACTGCACAAAGGGCTTGGACGCTCTGAAGGCGAATCAGAAACCGGCAGGATTATCTGAGGCAGACTTCGACAAATTGAAGAGTCAGGTCGGGGTTATTTTTAATGGCGGATGCGGTTTTGCCGCCCTGCAAAACAAGGACTATCCCAAGGCCCAGACCTATCTGAAGGCAGCAGTGGACGCAGAGCCAAATGATCTGCAAAATGTGTATCCGCTGGCCATGGCGTATTTGACTGCTAATCCGCCTGACACTTTAAATGGTTTGTTCTACCTGGCGCGTGCCGCCAGTCTGGCGCCGCCTGGGCCGGCGCAGAACCAGATTCAGGGTTATGGCGAGAAGGTCTACAAGAACTATCACGGAAGCGATGAAGGCTGGGCCGACTACGTTTTGACCACGGCAAAAACCGCCACCGCCCCGCCTGAAGATTGGGCAACAAAAATCACCAAGTATGTTCCACCGACTCCGGCCCAGCAGGCGAGTGAGCTAGTTAAGGACAAAACTCCCGATCAAGTCAAGCAGTTGAGCTTCGGGGAATGGGAACTCGTACTCTCTGCCGGCGTTCCGGAAGATCAGGACAAAGTGTGGAATGTCATCAAGAACGTTCCACTGCAGATGGAGGGCAAAGTCATTGAGGTTACGAGCCCGACCGAACTGCACATTGCCGGCAGCGAGGACGACATCGAGCAGCAACGGGCCGACATCACGTTAACCATGTCCGGACCGATTCCTAAACTTCGGATGCCAAAGCCTGGCGATACCTTCGACTTCGAGGGCACGCCGGCTTCGTATACCCCGACCCCGTTCATGATGATGATGAGCGACGGAAAACTACTGAAGAAGGCAGGGGCTCCGGCGCCGAAGCGCCCGGTGCATCGCCGCAAGCCATCACAATAGTCAGATACCAAACCAAAAAAGCAACCCTTACGGGCTGCTTTTTTTTTGCCCTTTCCGTGGCGGTGCTATGAGCGAGCGAACTTTTTCTCGAGCACGGCGGGGCGCATGCTGCGCGGAGGCCTTCGGCCGCCATCGCGGAACTCGCGAACATCCAGCCTGAGCTCGCTGATAGTGCGGCTCAAGGTGTTGCGGTGCATCCCCAGCTGTCGCGCGGCACGGCACTGGTTCCCTTTATTTTCCTCGAGCACCGTCGCAATAAAACGCTTCTTGAATTCCCTGACGGCTTCGGAATAAAGGATGTTGCTCTTATACATCTGGTGTACGAGTGCTTCCAGTTGATCTTTCACAGGATCTCTCTTTCCGTTCGCTTAAACGGCCAGACTACAAAAGCGTTTGCCTACCGCGTTGCCCGGGTTTTAGGTGCTTGCCCGCGTCGTAAATAATCAAGGCCCTGATAAAACTGTGACCGCAACTCGGATGGGGCGACCCAAATTGCGGCGCGTCCCACCACTAGAAAATATGGCGCCAATGCCGAACCCTGCAGCCAGCGGGAGTTTGGAGTAAACGCCGTCATGCCAAGCAGCACAATTGCAACCATCAGGGAGCCTCGAACCAGACCTAACAGGCCTCCCATAAAGCGATCCAGACCGCTGAGCCCTACTTCTTTCACCAGCCAGCGAACTGTTTTCCCCAAAACTCCGGCCAGAATCAACACCAAACCAAAAATCACCAGGAATGACACAATTTCGGCCAGCCATCGGGAACTGATGTAAGGCGAAATGTAACCGGTTAAACGCTGATATTGCCAAGCCGCGACTATATATCCGAAGACCGCCCCGGCAATTGCAAACGCCTCCTGAAAAAACCCTGAAATCGCTGCCTGTATTACTGACACCAGCAGCACCAGCACAATGACCACATCTGCCACGTTCACGCGGCGCGCTCCCCGCACGAGCCGGCTTTATACATCCAACTCACGTCCGGTAATCCGGCGGTACGCTTCCACGTATTTCTCGCCGGTCTGCCGCGCCACCTCGGGCGGGAGTGCCGGGGCCGGCGGTTGCTTATTCCAGCGAATCTGCTCTAGATAATCGCGCACATACTGCTTGTCGAATGACTCCTGCGACATGCCAGGTGAATACTTGTCCGCCGGCCAGAAGCGCGACGAGTCAGGCGTAAGCACCTCGTCGGCGAGGGTAATACCTCGCGCGGTCCGTCCGAATTCAAATTTCGTATCAGCTATGATGATCCCTTTTTGCCGGGCGTCGTCTGACGCTTTCTTATAAATTGCGAGACTCAGGTCGCGCAGCTGGCGAGAGTCTTCGGGGTCGACCAGTTGGGTCATGTGCTCGAAGGAAATATTTTCGTCATGCCCGGTTGTGGCTTTGGTGGCAGGGGTGAAGATCGGCTCCGGCAGTTTTTCTGATTCGCGAAGGCCGGTTGGCAGCTTGATGCCGCAAACGCTTCCCGATGCCTTGTATTCTTTCCATCCCGATCCCGATAAATAGCCACGCACTACGCATTCCACGGGGAACATTTCCGCACGCTGAACCAGCATGGAGCGGCCGCGAAGCTGATCGGCGTAGGGCTTAACTTCTTCGGGATAGCGGCTCACATCGGCCGTCACCAGATGATTGGGCACGACGTCTATGAGAAAGTCGAACCAGAAAAGAGAGAGCTGCGTGAGCACCCGGCCTTTGTGGGGAATTCCGGTCGCCAGCACGTAATCGAAGGCCGAGATGCGGTCGGTGGCCACAAAAAGCAAGTGGTCGCTTCCCACCTGGTACACGTCGCGGACCTTGCCGCTAGCGAAAAGTTCCAGTTCCGGGAAGTCAGTCTGTAAGAGGGCGGAGTCGATGGTTTGAGTAGTCATGAGGAAATCTTAGATGTAGAAATCGTCGCGTATTTTAGCCGCTCAGAAATTTTTGTCAACGGGAGAGAATCATATCTGATTTTGAGCTTCTCTGTTTTCCACCGACGTGCGATTGACAAAGGAAAACTACGGTGGAAGCGGCGGGGGAGGCGGGATTCAGAGTTGATGGGTTGTGGAAATTATTGCAGGCGCTTACGTTGTGAAACAGTGTGGCGCCTTCAGCGGATCATAAAGACCAATTGGGGGAATGACAGTCAAGAGCTCCCGGCAATGTCCAGTCGCGCAGCGACTCGATCCGATTCACTGCTACGCCGTGGCTCCGAACCTCACCGAAACCAGCTTCGAAACTCCCGGTTCCTGCATGGTCACGCCATAAAGCACGGGCGCGATGCTCATCGTCTTCTTGCTGTGGGTGATGAGCACAAACTGGGTCTGCACGCTCATTTCTTTTACCAGTTCGGTGAAGCGGCCGATGTTGGCTTCGTCTAGCGGCGCGTCTACTTCGTCGAGAATGCAGAATGGGCTGGGCTGGTACTGGAAGATTCCGACCAGCAGAGCCAGCGCGGTCATGGCTTTTTCTCCACCCGAGAGCAGCAACACGTTTTGCAACCGCTTGCCCGGAGGCGATGCAATCACGTCAATGCCGCTCTCCGCGCTGTTTTCCTGGTCGGTGAGCCGCATCATGCCATTGCCGCCGCCGAAAAGTTTTTTGAATGTGACCTGGAAGTTCTCGTTGATTTTGTTAAATGCTTCTTCGAATTTCTGCCGCGAGAAGACATCGATTTCTTTGATCGTCGCCTGCGTGTTTTCGATCGAGTCCAGCAGATCTTTTCTCTGCGTTTCAAGAAACGCCTGACGTTCGGCAGCTTCCTTGAATTCCTCGAGCGCCATCATGTTTACCGGACCCATCGCGTTGAGCCGCGAGCGCATGTCCAGGCAAGACTGGTCTTCTGACGCCAGTTCTTCACCCGACACTCGCGGCAGAGTCGAATCCGCCATCAGTTCTGCACGCTCCACGCTCAAATCGTTCATGCAAGTCTGCGCCAGATACTCAGCGTCTGACTGCAGCTTGACCGCCGCAGTTGAAACTTCAGCTTTGCGATCACGCAGA
>DATATW010000020.1:0-16078 GCA_036268595.1 Terriglobales bacterium | reverse complement strand
CGCTATCAATATAGTTCACTTCGCCGAGGTTCAGCACCACCCGGCTACCTTGCGAAATCAGACTCTTAACTTGCTCTCGAAGTTCGGAAGTCTCTTCGCCGAAAACAATTCGACCGGCGCAATCTACCACCACGATCCCGTCACTCAAGGTGTGCGAAGTCAGTTTGAGTTGCATTGCAGGCCTCTTTTCTGAGACAAGAAGGTTAGCTCCAAATCGGCTTGCGGGCAAGGGATTTGTAGCCGAGCAACCATTCGGCTATCGCGACATCCGATGCCGTCTTAGGCGGTTGGAGATCACGTATAATCAGCTATCTTCTTCCATGAGCTACCAGGTCCTTGCCAGAAAGTACCGTCCGCAGAAATTTTCCGAGGTCATCGGGCAGGAACACGTCACCCGCACCCTGAAAAACGCCATCGAGCAGGAGCGCATTGCTCACGGCTACATCTTCAGCGGGCATCGCGGGATCGGCAAAACCACGGTCGCGCGCATTCTGGCCATGGCGCTGAACTGCCGCTCGTCTGACAAGCCAGTTGCGGAGCCATGCGGGGTATGCGACTCCTGCACGGAGATTCGCGCCGGTAACGCCGTCGATGTGATCGAAATCGACGCTGCCACCAACCGCGGTATCGACGAAATTCGCGAGTTGCGCGAGGCGGCGCGGTATCGCCCAGCCCGTGACCGCTTCAAGATATACATTCTTGACGAGGCCCATCAGATCACCGACGCGGCGTTCAATGCGCTGCTGAAAACTTTGGAAGAGCCGCCAGGGCACGTGATTTTCATGCTGGCGACAACCCAGCCCGAGGATATTCCCCAGACCATCCGGTCGCGGTGCCAGCACTTCAGCTTTCGGGCCGTGAAGTTCGAACAGATCGTTGAGCAGCTCAAAGACCTGAGCGGCCGCGAGAATATTTCAGCCGATGATGACGCGCTTGCTCTTCTCGCCGAGGCTGGCGACGGATCGATGCGTGACGCGCTCTCGATCCTTGATCAGGCGATTGCTTCCAGCCAGGGAAAGTTGTCGGCTGACGCAGTGCGCCAGTTGATTGGCGTTGCCCCTTCAGGGATTCTCGAAGAGATCATGCAGGCGGTGGCCCGCAGCTCGAGCGAAGAAATTCTGCAGACCGTCGATCGCCTCCTCGCCGAGGGGCAGAATCCGGTGCACTTCGCGCGGCAGTTGGTGCGTTTTCTGCGGAATGCAACCGTGGCGAAAGTCGCGGGCGCGGATTCATCCCTACTGCAAATTTCATCCGATGAGCGTGCCCGTGTGGGTCGAATCGCCGAACTGTTCAGCGAAGAGGAGCTCACGCGGCATTTGCAAATCATGTTGCGCACTCACTCCGAGCTCGGGTATCGCCAGGAACAGCGCTTTCATCTTGAGCTTGGACTATTAAAGCTGGCGCACGCCCAGCGGCTGCTTCCGCTGGAACAGTTGCTCAGCGGAGTTGAGGCAAGCCGCGGCACAACCACTCCCGAACGCAAGCTCACGCTCGCCCCGGAACCAAGAAAAGCCGAGCCGCCGGCTTCGCCGCGACCATTTGTATCCCCGTTCGCCGCTGATTCGGCCCGCAAGGGCACGCCGCGATCAGAATTTTCCGCCGAGGACAAATCGGCCCCGTTGCGGCCATCGTCTGCCGCAACCAACACAGCGCCGGTGGTTATGGGATCGGCAGCGCCCGCGGTCAGCCCTCAGCCTGTACCAACCGCGCCTCCTGAGCCGAAAACGGTGGCGGATGTAGAGCAAGTTCGCGTCGCAGTCCTGAATGCACTTTCGAAAGCCGGGCAGACCATGCTTTGCTCCATGCTTGAAACCGCGGAATGGAAGGTCGAAGGAAGCCAGCTGGTTATTTCCATCGCCGCGTCGGCTACGCTGATTGAAATGTCGGTGAGCGCCGAGGCGAGGAGGCTGGTGATCGCCTCTGCCAGTGGCATTATGGGACGGGCGATGAAGCTGCAACTCGTGCCCGGCGCCGGTTCGGCGGCGGCCCAGCAAAAGCCGACAACATCTTTTGCAAATGGAAGCAGCCGGGCGCGCGCCGAAGAAGAGCCCGTAGTCCGCCGGATGAAAGAAAAATTCGGAGCTGAGATCAGGACGGTCATCGATTACCGTAAAAACAAGTAGGCATTCATGAGCGGATTCAATATTCAAGAATTGATGTCGCAGGCCAAGCAGCAATACGAGGTCCTGCAGAAGAAAATGCAGGAGACGATCGTCGAAGGCTCGGCGGGCGGCGGCACCGTCACTGTAAAAATGGACGGCCGCAAACAGGTGCTGAGCATCAAGATCGATCCCGAAGCGGTGAAGGCTGGAGATCTTGAAATGCTGCAGGACCTCATTACTGCGGCCATCAACGGCGCCGGCAAAAAAGTCGATGACAGCATGCAGTCGGTGATGGGCGGAATGCTCGGAGGGATGGGAATACCAGGGATTTAGTAATTGGGTAATTCGGTAATTGAGTAATTCGAGAATTTAGGTTCAGTTCCGGACATTTTAAAAATTACAAGCATTACAAAATTATCCAATTACCAAATTACACAATTTCCTATGTCTCGCTTTGCTGAACCTATGGCCCGTCTGATCGACGAGCTCAAGAAACTTCCCGGCGTTGGCAGCAAGTCTGCTCAGCGGCTGGCCTTTCATATTCTGCGCTCAAGTGAAGAAGACGCCACGGCTTTAGCAGGTGCGATCCATGAGGTCAAAGCGAACCTGCGGCTGTGCTCGGTTTGCAACAACATCACTGATGTTGATCCGTGCGTTTATTGCGCCAGCCCGACCCGCAACCAGCGCCTGATTTGCGTTGTCGAGGAACCCACAAACATTGCCGCGGTTGAAAAAACGCGGCACTACAACGGTGTGTATCACGTTCTGCACGGATCCATCTCGCCTATCCATGGCGTGGGGCCTGAGCAACTGCGCATATCCAACCTGATGAAGCGGGTAGAAGATGAGCAGGCGGATGAAATTATTCTCGCGACTAATCCGACGGTTGAAGGCGAAGCCACGGCGACTTATTTGTCGGGGCAACTTCGCAGGGCCGGGCTGAAAGTCACACGTATCGCCACCGGAATTCCGGCCGGCAGCGACATCGAATACGCCGACGAAATCACCATGATGAAGGCCATGGAAGGCCGCCGCGAGCTATGACCGGCCCTTCTACACCGCAGCTTCATTCAGCAGTATGATGTATCCGTAAGCCGCGGTCCGCGAGCTTTGCCGAATCGTGGTTGCGCGAGTCTTAGCCGGGATCGCTGATCACTGTCAGCCATATCGCTCGAGGAGAACCTTTATGTTGCGCAAGCTGGCCTCGTCTTTGGTTTTGCTCTTCGCATTTCAATGCCTGGGCTCGGCTCAGACTACCAGACACTTCACTTTTCATTACGCCTTTACCGTCAAAGACGTTCCCGCCGGGCAACGGCTCCGGATATGGTTTCCGCTCGCCCATTCCGGCCAATACCAACACATAAAGGTGGTTTCAGCCAAGGGCGATGTGTCACTCAAGAAGAGTCGTGAGTCTCGTTTCGGAAATGAAATTTATTATGCCGAGGCTGCGAAAGCCAAAGGCGGCGATCTGCACTTCGAGGTGGTTTATGACGTTGTTCGCTACGAGCACCTCACCCTTGGGCTGGTACGTCCTCGATTGCAGAATGCATCGCTCGACAAAAAAGACAACGAACTTTTTTTAAGCGCAGATAAACTCGTCCCGATCACAGGCGTGCCTGCCAAACTCGCGGCTGAGGTCACAGCCGGAAAAGACTCTACATTGGCAAAAGCGCGCGCCATTTACGACTACGTGTTCGCCAACATGAGTTACGACAAGAGCGGCACCGGATGGGGACACGGCGACGTGCTTTATGCCTGCAATGCCAAGAAGGGCAATTGCACCGACTTCCATTCTCTATTCATTGCTATGGCGCGCTCGCAACGTATACCGGCGCGATTTGAAATTGGATTTCCTTTGCCCGACAACAAACCGAATGGGGAGATTGCCGGCTACCATTGCTGGGCAGAGTTTTTCGATCCACAAAATGGATGGATGCCGGTAGACATTTCCGAAGCCTGGAAGCATCCGGAAAAAAAGGATTATTTTTTCGGGGCAAACGACGCAAATCGAATCCAGTTTTCGGGGGGAAGAGATCTGAAACTAAATCCCGCCCAACAGGGCGAGCCGTTGAACTACTTCGTCTACCCTTATGTGGAAGTTGATGGCAAGGAATATTCGCGGGTGGATACGAATTTTTCATTTGCCGACTCGTCGCAAAGTGAGGCGTCGGCGACTACGCCGACCACCTATTAAGTAGCGTGTATTCAATGGTATATAGATTGTCGCTCCTGTGTTAATGGAGTGTTACAATGAGCTGCCTCGGGTAAGGGCCTTTCTCCCAGCTCTGACCGGCTCCCAATTTCTTACGTTATGCGTCCCAGAGAATCAAGCCAGAACCATTCGCATTTGACTGTTCCGCAAAACCAAATCCGCCTCATTTTTGAGCGGATGAATCGGTCCATTGGAAGTCTCGCCAAGAGACTTGCGCCGGAAAATGTCCATCACTTCCGCACCAATAGCCGGCGAATCGAAGCCGTGATCGATACACTTGCTCCCCAGAGCCGTAACAAGAAGAAAGTTCTGAAGCTGGTGGGCAAATTGCGAAAGCGCGCAGGCAAACTGCGGGACATCGATGTCCAGATCGCGTTCTTAAAAAATCTAAAGGTTCCTGACCGGCAGGGTCAGCGGGCGCATTTACTTGAAGTGCTCGATGGAGAACACGCACGCCGCGTGAAAAAATTGACCCGGGCCGTCGATCCATCCACGTTGCGGGAGCTGCGCAGACGCCTGCGACGCGAGCAGACCGAGATGAAGTTGGACGGTGTCGATCCTTTGCGCCTGGCGGCCCAGTCGCTGCCTAAGCTGGACCACGCGCCTTTAACCGAACAAAGCCTGCATGCTTATCGGATCGCCGCCAAGCACGCTCGATATCTGGCTGAGCTCGCAGGCGAAACACCCGCCGCTAAAACATTTGTCGACGAACTGACGCGAGTGCAAGATGCGGCGGGCGAGTGGCACGATGCGATGAAGCTAAAAGAGAAAGCCGAAAAGCGCTTCGGCGGCGCATCCGAGTCCGCTTTAGTTTCGATGCTGCAAAACATCAGCCGCGCGCGATTTCGCAGTGCCGGCAACTCTCTGACCGCCGCAATCACAGCCCTTTCCCGCGACCAACACGCCAATCCGGCTACCCACGTCCAGAATAAAAAGGCTGCAACCGATGACGTTGCCGCAAGCCGTGCTGTGGCTTAACGAGCTGTTCACTTCCTGATAATCCCGGGCGCGACCGCCGCTTCCCATCGGCTACACTTGTTGCTGAATGCCGACCTTTGCCGCGGTTGATATCGGATCCAACTCCGTCCGCCTGAAAATTTCCCGTCTGGTGGCGCATCGGCTGGTTGAAATTCATGAAGACCGCGAAGTGACCCGCCTGGGCGAATCGGTCTTTAGCAGCGGCCTGCTTTCGCCCGAAGCCATAGGACTCACAGTCAAGGTGTTGCGCCGTTTTCATCGCGCGGTGCAGAGGGCAGGCGCCGATACGATGCGCGTGGTCGCCACCAGCGCTTTACGTGATGCCAGGAATGCGCGAGCTTTTCTGGAATGGGTGCGCTCCGCAACCGGATGGCGGGTAGAAATTATTTCAGGTCTCGAAGAGGCCCGTCTGATCCACCTGGGATTGACTTCCGGTATCCGGGTGAGTGCGTCTCCGGCGCTGATGATCGATCTCGGGGGTGGCAGTTGCGAGCTCACCATTTCGAGCAAAGGACATATTCGCGAAACCGTCAGCTTGCCGCTGGGTGCGGTCCGTCTGACCAACGATTTTCTGCATCACGATCCGCCACGCAAATCTGAGTTAAGGCAATTGCGCAGTTTTATCACTCGCGAAGTGAGTCGGGTTGCCGGGCGCATTGCCGGCGCCAGGCCGAAGGTTGTCATTGCAACCTCCGGCACCGCAGAAGCGCTGGCTGCGGTCTGCCACGCCATGTACCGTACCAAGAGCCAGCGCGGGATGACGGTCACTCACTTGCAGATGCGGCGCATTGCCAAGATGCTGGCACGGTTATCGCTCGAAGAAAGAAGAAAGGTGACCGGCATCGGATTACGCCGGGCGGAGATTGTGATCGCGGGCGCTTCGGTCTATTCCGAGTTGCTGGAACGATTCAAATTGGGTGGCTTCCGTTTTTCGCCGCTCGGACTTCGCGACGGCCTGCTGGCGCAGATGGCAGCTGACTATGATCATGCGACGCGGTCGGGGCAACAGACAGAGTCTGATCGGCGCGACTCGATATTGGCGGCGGTGCAGCATTATTGCGTCGATCTCGATCACGCCAATCGGGTGCGTGAAACCGCCATGCATTTGTTCGCGGAACTGCGCGCCATCCACCGACTTCCGGCAGAGTACAGGGAGTGGCTCGCCGCCGCCGCGATGTTGTGCGAGGTGGGCGATTACCTCAACCGCACCGGCCGGCACCGGCACACTTATTACATCATTTCGCAATCAGAAATTCTGGGCTATACCCCGCAACAGCGAAAGATTATCGCCGCTATTGCTCGTTATCTGGGAAAGTCGCGGCCTTCGCCTGAAGACGGCTCCATCAAAGTCTTACCGCCTTCCGATCAAAAGCAAATCGAGAAAGCTTCGCTGCTGTTGCGATTAGCGTGGGGCCTGAATCTGGGGCGCAGCGGGGCTTTGAAAATGACGAAAGTGAAAATCCACGAAGCATCGGTCGAGTTGACCCTGGTGCCCAAGCGTCCACAGAATGTCGATCTGGAATTGTGGGCGGTGGAAAAGGAGAAGCCTTATTTTCGCGAAGTTTTTGGGGTCGATTTTTCTGCCGCGATCACAGCCGCAGCGTGAATCTCACGGGCAATTTTCGGGGTAAAGAACCAGTTCAAAGTTGCTGAATGGCGAAAGGTTTCGACCCGCGCCACTGCCCCCTTCTTGAAATCCACCTGCGCCTCGCAGCCTGACTTGGTGACCAGGCGCGCCAGGAACTCTGAAATGCTGGGATTATGACCCACCACCATCACCGCTTCGTATTTCGAATACTTGTCCAGCATGCGCCGGAAATCCGCGAATGAGGCTTCGGGCCGCATCGCGGGTTCGAGCAGCAGCTTGCCTTCATAGCCTAGTTCGTTGCCGATCAATGACGCGGTTTGGGTGGCCCGTTTTAAGGGACTCGAAATAATCACATCTGGCTGGGCGTTCAAAGCTGCGAGAGCGCGGCCGACAAATCCGCACTGGTCGATTCCGTCGGCATCAAGCGGCCGCTTCTCGTCTTTTTTCGGATTGGTGAAGTGCTGGCCGGCGCTGGCATGACGCACGACGTAAATGATCATGAAATTTTAGCTACCTTTCGAACTTGTTTTCGCGGGGCTCGAGGATTATGCACTGTGGGCATCGTAAGTGCCGATTTTCCTTCGGCCACAGCCAGCAGGAAATCTTGAGCGCTGAAGCCGGGAACCGGAGGGTTGCGTTTGCCAGCAGCTTGCCAGGCCCGAACGTAGGAGCCGTCGCGGCGTAAAACTCTCGCCTTCAGCGTATCGGCAAGGTACGCGTCGAGAATTTCGTGCCGTATGCGGTCCCGCAGCATCGGGTCTTTCACCGGGAACATTACCTCGACGCGTTCGTAAAGGTTGCGCGGCATCCAATCTGCGCTGGCAAGGTAGATGGAATCCTGGCCGCCATTCGCGAAATAAAAGATGCGGCTGTGTTCAAGAAAACGCCCGACAATGCTGCGCACCCGTATGCGATCGCTGATGCCGCGGATCCCGGGCCGAAGCGCGGACATGCCGCGTACGATCAAGTCGATCTGGACTCCGGCCTGCGACGCGCGATAAAGCGCGGCAATAATATTTTTATCCAGCAGGGCATTCATCTTAGCGATGATGCGCGCCGGCCGCCCGAGCCGTGCATGATCGGCTTCGCGCGCGATCAGATCGAGGCAGTTCTCCGCCAAATTCACTGGAGAAACCATCAAAGGCGCGTAACTCGACTGCTCAGAGTACGCGGTCAGGAACGCAAACACGTCGTGCACCGCACTCGTCACCTCCGGGTCGGCAGTAAGCAGACTGAGGTCGGTGTAAATGCGCGCGGTCGTCGAATTGTAGTTGCCGGTCCCCAAATGCGCATAGCGGCGCGAAACTCCATCCGGATCTCTGCGCACCAGCAGCGCCAACTTGCAATGCGTTTTAAGTCCGACTAGGCCGTGAAAAACCTGCACCCCGGCATCTTCGAGATCGCGTGCCCAGCGGATGTTAGTCGCTTCGTCGAAGCGCGCCTTCAATTCCACAACCGCTGTCACTTCTTTCTTGGCCGCCGCAGCAATCAGCGCTTTAACGATCATTGAATTTTCGCTGGTGCGGTAGAGAGTTTGTTTGATCGAGAGCACGTTCGGATCTTCGGCCGCGGTTTCGATAAATGAAACCACTGCGTCGAACGAATCGAAGGGATGATGCAACAGCACATCGTGCCGCCGCAGTTCTTCGAACAAATCCTGCGATTTCGCAGTCAAACGAAGTTCGCGGGGAGCAAACGGCTTGTATTTCAAATCAGGGCGATCGGTCTGCTCGTAAATGTTGAACAGGCGTGGAAGATTCACCGGCCCATCGACGCGAAAAACCTGCCAGGGATCAAGTCCGAAATTGGTTCGCAGGCGCTCTATGATTTCAGGATCGGCGTCGGCATCGATCTCCAGTCGCACCGCGTCGCCCTTGCGACGGTTGTGCAGTTCGGTGCGCACTGACTCCAGTACGTTGCGCGACTCTTCTTCCGCAAGATAAAGATTGCTGTTGCGGGTAACGCGAAATGCGGCTGAGGAAATAATGTCGTATCCGTTGTACATTCGCGCCGCATGAAACGAGACCAGATCGGCGAGGAAAATGAAGTCGATCGTGCCTTGAGAGGGAAGCCTCACCAGTCGCGGCAGTGCACGCGGAACGGTAACTACGCCGGTGTAGGTTAGCGAAGACCTCCGGCGGCGGCGCAGCAAGAAGGCGACGCACAGCGCTTTATTAATGACTCGTGGAAAGGGATGCGCGGGATCGACGGTAACCGGAGTCAACAGCAGGTCGAGTTCCCGATCGCAGTAGTCTTCGACAAATGCGCGAGCGTTCTCATCGAGTTCATTCAGGCTGAGAACGCGAATCCCTTTTTCTGAAAGCTGCGGACGCAACTGTTCATTCCAGCACTGATACTGCTCGGAAATAAACCTGTGCACTTCTTCCGAAATAAGGTCGCGCTCTTCGGTCAGAGTGAGGCCGTCCGGGCCGGCTTCGGTGTAGCCGTCTTCGATCTGCTGCACCAGCCCGGCTAACCGGACCTCGAAGAATTCATCGAGATTGTTGGCACTGATAGATAGAAACTTCAGACGCTCAAGCAGCGGATTGTTCTCGTCCTGCGCTTCTTCCAGCACGCGATGATTGAACTGCAACCACGACATTTCGCGGTTGATGTAATAGGCCGGATTGTCTACCGAGGCGCGCGCCATGATTGAATCTTGAGGAGAGTATTGCGAATGGAAGGCTGCCTACGATGCTCCGGCAGCCCCGCCTCTACCAGTATAAAGCAGGCAGTCGCCCCCCCGAATCTCACAAGGAATGTAACTGGGAAACGTTAAAGGAGTGTGAAACATGTTCGCGTGATTCAACTGTTAGTAATGGCGCTGTTGAACCGGGGCGTGATGCCACTCTGCTCAAGTCGCGAGCGATGCAATTCAGATAGAAACGGCGGATCTGTAAAATCTAGTGCCCTGAATCGAGTCGAGCGATCTCCTGCCCGAAGAGTGGGTTGGTTGGAAACTCAGTCCGCAAAGAGGCCAGCAATTCCCTGGCGTGAGGCTTGTCGTGATCGCGAACATACGCAATCGCCAGCAGAATATCCGCAAAAGGGGCAAGGTAATGTCCGTGGGCTGCAACCAGCCGCAGTTCCTGAATTCCTGCCTGCTTATCGCCTGAAATTCCTCCCAATCGTACCAGCCAGCGCACAGGGGCGGCCATGCTGCCGATAAGATATTTGCTGATGCCGCCGGCGATATGAGCGTCGTAGCATTCGGGATCCACCGCCAGCGTTTGTTGTGCCCAGGTCGTGGCTTCCTTTGTATACCGCAGCGAGGCAACATTGCGCTTTTCAATCAATGCTGAGTAATCGGCCTGCAATCCATCGGTTAGCGTTAAAGCGAATAGGGCATCCCGGTCTTTGGGATCTTTCATCAGTCGGGCGCGAGCCGAGCTCTGGGCTTTCTGGATGGCCGCATTGAATCGGGCTCGAACAACCGGATCAGGGGTTTGCGCCGGACGTCCGGCAAAGCTTTTATCATCCTCGAAAAACTGCGCTTCGAGTATGCCGAGGCGGTGGAACTCAGAAAACAGAAGGCCGGCAGCGTCGCAGGTCGGTCCCATAGGATCATCCGGGTGGGTTTGCTCCCAACCGGCAAAGATTCCATGCGCCGCGTCGAAATCCAAACTGTAGAGCAGCTGAAAGCCGTGGTCCAAAGGAGGTAGAGACAACGTGGCAGTCGCCGCGCACGACGGTAATGAGAGGAATATGACGGCGGCAAGGCTAAACTCGAGTTGGCGTCGGAGGCGCATTCCAGGCTGCATCAGTATAGATGCGTTCTGTGCGAATCCTCCTGCCTGACTTCGTAAAAGAGTTGTTAAATGGGTTCCGAAAGTATTAGCGCTATAGAGGATTCCCAGGTTTGACCGCTTTCGCCCCCTCTGCTAACTTCAAACGTTTGCCTTGTGGGCCGGGCGAGGACGCCCGCCGCTCCACCCCGATTTGATTATGGAGCGACGCGCGTCCTCGCCCGTCCATCGCTGGTCAACGAAACAGAATCGAGTTTCCCCGATGGCCCTTAAATTCCGCGGCGTTGATTTCATCGCCTTCGACACATTGCTCAACGACGACGAACGCCTGGTCCGCGATACCGCGCGCAAGTTCATCGAAGACAATCTCATCCCCATCATCGAGGAGTGCAACCGGGCCGGACGCTTTCCCCGCGAGTTGGTCAAGCCGATGGGCGATCTGGGTTTCTTCGGCGCCAGCCTCAAGGGCTATGGTTGCGCCGGCATGTCAAACGTCGAATACGGACTGGTTACGCAGGAACTGGAGCGCGGCGACTCCGGCGTGCGATCGTTCGTGAGCGTGCAGTCGGCGCTGGTGATGTATCCCATTTATGCCTTCGGCAGCGACGAGCAGAAGCAAGCCTGGCTGCCTGCCATGCAAAAGGGCGAGAAGCTAGGCTGTTTCGGATTGACGGAACCCGACTTCGGATCGAACCCCGGCGGCATGCGTACCCGCGCGCGCAAAGTCGGCAACGAATACGTGCTGAACGGCGAGAAGATGTGGATTACCTCCGGCTCGATCGCCGACGTCGCCGTGATCTGGGCAAAGACGGATGACTCCGGCGATTCTAACGACCCAAGTTCCATTCGCGGGTTTCTGGTGGAAACCGATCGACCCGGATTCCGAGCCGAAGACATTCACGGCAAATGGTCGCTACGGGCCTCGGTGACGTCTTCACTTTCCCTGCAGGATGTTCACGTGCCGGCGTCGAACCTGCTGCCAAAATCCGGCGGACTGAAATCGCCTTTGATGTGCCTGAATCAAGCCCGCTACGGAATCGCATGGGGAGCGGTCGGCGCAGCCATGGCCTGTTATGACTGCGCGCTGCAATACTCGCAATTCCGCAAACAGTTTCATAATGAGCCCATCGCCTCGCGCCAACTGGTGCAGGAAAAGCTGGCATGGATGATCAGCGAGATCACCAAAGCACAGTTATTGGTGCTGCAAGTCGGCCGCCTCAAAGATCAGGAAAAAGTCCAGCACCAGCATATTTCGATGGCCAAGCGCAACAACGTCTGGATGGCCCTCGAGTGCGCCCGACTGTCGCGCGACATCCTCGGCGCCAACGGCGTCGCCGACGAATACCCTATCATGCGCCACATGATGAACCTGGAGTCAGTGAAGACCTACGAGGGCACCCACGACATTCATACGCTGATCATCGGGCAGAGCGTGACCGGGATCGATGCGTTTTGACGAGGACTCCGTTGTGCGACAGTTGTCATTGAGCAAGTATCTCTTGCAATAAGAGTAGTAAAGAATGTGATTCATGTCCCAGCCAGTACCCGGGGACCCTCCGAACCCAGTGCCGAAGGCACGGAATGGTGCCGGGTGGATGTGTAAAAGACTGAGAGTCCCGCAGGGACGGCACTTACCCAAATGCCTCCACCGAATCAAACCGCATTCCCGATTTCCGGATCATCGTCTCAAACTCTGTTTCGAATGACCGGCTGCGATGATGTCCGCCTGATGCTCGATGTATTCCCTGACTGCGGTTTTGTTCGAACTGCTCACGCTGAACGCGCCATATCCTTCTTGCCAAGCGAATGCGATTCCGTGCTGGCGAATCCACCTCGAAGAATTTGCTTTCAATACTTGAACTGCCTTCGCGGGAGCCATGTCGGATGGGAGCGCGATTAACAGATGCGAATGGTTCGAAGTTCCTCCCGCCGCAAGTACCGGCAAACCGTGATTTCGCCCGATGCCCGCAAAATATTTCCAAAGCATTGGAAGCAATTCGGCGGGAATCATATTCGCGCGTTCTTTGGTGCTGAACACGAAGTGAATCAAGATGTTTGGATATTTGTGGGGCATTCGCCGAATATCCATATTTTGAAAACTAATGTCTGTGACGGATGTCACAACGTCGAGGGTGCCGTCCCTAATCGGGACTCGCAGCATTTTCGATCGTCGTCCCGGCATTTCCATGCCAGGCTTTCACATCCCGCCCCTTTGGGGCTAGGTCCGCGGTCACGCTTGGTTTCCGAGTTATTGATAATCAGACCATTGTGAAGTCCCTGTGCTGTTGGCCAATCTCGACCTCGTGCGTCTCATTGAGCCCGCCACATAGGGACGTGGAATGTTCCATCATGGAAACCCGAACGTTCACGCAGATTCCCGTTCGTTGCCGCTGATCTTCGCCAGCTACCCGAACGCAACTTTAAACTCCAGTGCCGAAGGCACGGTATGCGAAAGCCCGGCACGGAAGTGCCGGGTAGGCATGCAGCGGATTTGAGTCCCGCAGGGACGGCACTCACCGCGGCATCCTCGGTGCGAATTGCATTGCTGATGGATACCCTTCACTGGTCAAACGTGACCGGGACTGATGGGGTTCTGAAAAGATCCCCGATCAACCCGTCACTTCTATCCGCTGCGCCGACTCGGTATTTGCTACGGATTCTTTCTTCCTACGTCGTGTATCTGCAACCACAAGGCGAATCTCTTCATACGTAATGTCCTCGGGCAGAGCATCCCTGATCGTGCGCAGACGCTCGATTCCGAGCCGTTCGCAGGCCTGTTCGATCTGGATGCGCTTTGGCGAAGCCACCCAGTCTGGTTGAAACTCCAGCCGGCCTTCCTCAATTAAGTCAGCGACGAGGTTCGTGACAGAACCGAGCTGGCGCTCGCGAAGTTGAGCAATTTCTACGAGCGTCTTGCCTTGGGCTAGCAGACGGAGAGTCTCCTCTGCGGGGCGCGACATCTTTTCCGGCCGTGCTCCAGCGCGGGCGCCGGCGTGAAATTTGCTGAGGGCCGCAATCACCTGTGGTCCGTAGGTTTGTGTCTTGGCCACACCGAAGCCTGGCACGCGCCTCAATTGTTCGAGCGAACTCGGCTGTCGCCGGCAGAGTTCTTCAAGCGTGGTGTCATGCATGATTACAAACGCGGGGAAGCCCTGCTCCTTGGCGGTGCAACGGCGCCATTCCCGCAGGTACTCGCGAAGGTCTGGGTCGATGGTCGGATCCGTGCTGGAACTGGCATTCGGCTCCCGCCTATCGGCTGTGTTTGGACGGGCGGGGACGCCAGTCCCTCCACTCCCAGCAGATGTCTCCACCGGAGCGCTCAGCCAATCCGGAGTTCCGCTGCATACGTCGCAGCTTTCGCATTTCGTCCACTTTGGCGTCTCGCCAAAATGCAGGCAAATCTGGCGATGCCGGCAGCGCTTCGATTCCGCGAAGCCGACAATATCGCGATAACGCTGCCAGGAACGGTCTTTCTCTGCCTGATCCTGAAGTTGGTTGATGAAGTGTGCAAGCAAGGCAGTGTCGCGCCGCTGCCAAAGCAGGACGCAGTCCGCGGGTTGACCATCGCGCCCGGCTCGTCCGGCTTCCTGATAGTACTGCTCGATGGACTTCGGCAATGAAAGATGAATGACCGCGCGCACGGCAGCTTTGTTGATACCGAGACCGAACGCAATCGTGGCAACCACCACGCGCACTTCATCTGAAGTCCACTGCTCCTGATGTCGCCTGCGTTTCACAGCATCCATCTTGCCGTGGTAGGAAATCGCAGGAATTCCTGACTCCACCAAAAAGTCGGTGACCTCTTCCACACGCCTGATCGTAGGCGCGTACACGATCACGCTGCTGTTCGGGTAATTCGCCAGCGTGCGCACGAGCAGCGCGTCTTGCTCGTACCCGGCACACTCGCGCACCAGATAGCGCAAGTTCTCGCGGTGAAAACTGGCAATATATTTGTGTGGTCTGGAGAGCTGCAACTGCTGCAGGATGTCGTGCCGCACCCGCCGGGTTGCGCTGGCAGTAAATGCCGCAATCGGCTTGTCAGGAAACAGCGCGCGCACTTTACTTAGCTGCCGATAATCGGGGCGGAACTCGTGTCCCCACTCGGAAATGCAGTGCGCCTCGTCGATGGCGAAGAACGAAACCGGCACGCCACGTAGCCAGCCGATGGTTTCTTCTTTTGCCAGTCGCTCCGGCGACAGATACACGAGCCGGTAGTTTCCCGCTCGCGCATTCACCATCAGGCGCGACTGCTCGGCCGCGTCCTGCATGCTGTTCAACACCGCAGCCGGGATTCCCATTTGCGCCAGCTGCATTGCCTGGTCCTGCATCAGCGCAATCAGAGGGGAGATAACGACCGCCGTCTTGCCCGAGACCAGCGCCGGCAGTTGATAGCAGAGCGACTTGCCGCCACCGGTCGGCATCACCACGCAGGCATCGTTGCCGCCAAGCAGGCTCTGCACAATGCGCTCTTGCAGCGGACGAAATGACGAGTAGCCCCAATACCGCTCAAGCGCGGCCATAAGCTCCGGGCTGGACATTCGCCAAGTATAGAGGTGAAATGCGGTTGTCGAGCCGAAAAATCAGCTGAATTTCCCAGATCGGAAATCTTCGTTGACGATCACCGATAAACCGAGTACCACTTACAGAAATGATGTACCCAACCAAGAGCAGCCTGGCGTTGTATCTTCTGTTTGCGTCGACATGCGTCCATGCTCAGACGAGAGCTGATCGCATCATCGTTCACAAGCAAGCCAGAACCATGGAACTGATGCACGCTGGACACGTGCTCAAGACCTACAAGGTCGCTCTCGGAGGAGAGCCTCTGGGTGCGAAGACCAGACAAGGCGACCATCGAACGCCGGAGGGCGTTTACGCGATCGATAGCAGAAACGCGCGCAGTCAATTTCATCGCTCACTGCACATTTCCTATCCGAACGTTGCCGATAAGGAGCGCGCCCGGAAGCTGGGGGTGGCGCCCGGCGGTGACATATACATCCATGGCCTGCCAAACGGATACGGATTCATCGGCGCTACCCATCGCGCTCGCGATTGGACTGACGGCTGCATCGCTGTGACTGACCAGGAAATCGAGGAAATCTGGACACTCGTGGACAACGGAACCCCGGTGGAGATCAGGCCCTAGCGCCGAGGTGTTAGCCTATTTCGGTGGCCAAGCAGGAAGCCAGCGAGCTGCTCTCGATTGATGGGCGTGAAGTCCGCATCACCCATCCTGACAAGCTTTATTTCGCGCAAGCGCGGATTTCGAAGATCAACCTAGTTCGTTACTACTTGTCAGTTGCGCCGGGCGCGCTGGCTGGAATTCGTGATCGTCCGATCGTCCTCAAACGTTTCGTGAACGGGGCTGAAGCTCCGGCGTTTTTTCAGAAGCGTGCGCCGGAGCAGCGTCCCTCGTGGTTGCGCACGGTCGCGCTTTCATTTCCGTCTGGACGTA
>DATATW010000019.1:0-4238 GCA_036268595.1 Terriglobales bacterium | reverse complement strand
AAAGGCTGGGCCACCCGCCCAGCAATCTCGTAAATATAAAACACTGGCCATGGTGAAATGATGGAGCTAGATACCCAAAAGAAACTAGCGGCCCTGCTTCGAGGCGCTGCTACGCAAACGGTTACCGAGAAAGACTTCTGGGCACAGTTTACAGGGCTTGTTGATCCGGTTACTGAACCCGTCGCAGGTCTTGCATACGAGTCTGCCACCCATTACTGGGGCAATTTTCACCAAAGGAACCTGTTTCTAATCCGGGTTAAGCCCGACCGCCATCAACTGCTGCAAGGACAGAACGAACTGAATTTGATAGCGGACGCGCTTGATGCCAACTGGCCGGTTTCTGAGTTGGAACGCAAGCTAAAGGACATCTGATCCGGAAACCTGTGAAACCTGACGAAAACCTGGGGGGTGGAAACCTGATGGAAACCTGAAAACCTGGGGACGAAAACCTGGGGGAGAACCTGGGACAGACGGGACGTTCACCGTTTTTCCGGCCCATTTTGGGAATTGGACAAAATACGGGGAGAGACGGAGACGTTCCCCATTTTCCGGGCAGAAAAACCGAGAACGTCCCGTCTCTCCCCGGGTTTGTCTCGAAACGAGTTCCTCCTACTTCCAGGCGATCACGCCCATCCGAAACAGAAAATGCCGCGTGATCTCAACTTTCCTCTCGCTGCCATTGGAGGAGAAAATCTCCCGCATTTCTTTTGGAGTGTAGGCCCGGCGCACCGACGCAACCCCGTCATTTCGCGAAACGTAGCTGCGCATCAGAGGAAATGCTGCATAGACTAGGGCCAGATGCATGGGGTGGCGGACTAAATCGTTGATCAGAACGGCGAAGCGGCTTACACGCAGGCCTTCGCTAACGAACCTGGCGACATCAGCACGTTCGAGATGATGGGCGAACAGGCTACAACTGATCAGGTCAAAGGTGTTGTCCGGGAAGGGGAGCGCCAGCGCATCGGCCACGACCGAGCGCTTTCCGCACAGCAGATGCGATTGCATTCGATCGAGAAGCGTGATCTCGACGCTGATTCCCTTGCCGGCCAGTTGCTCGCCTGCCGCCTTCGGGACTTCACCAAACCCGGCACCGACTTCCAGCACGGAGAAATGTTTTTTCCCGGTCGCATCTGCAACCCGTTCGATCAGCTGGCGAGTGGTGGCCACTCCTCCGAACCAGCGGTTGATCCGGTTCAAGTCGCGCAGCGAGGCCGCCGCGTCGTCCGCCGGGCATTCGGGGGAATCCAGGATTTCCTGTGTGACCGTGCGCTGCATGCGGTGAAAGTGTAGAGGAAAAGCTTGCTGCGGAAGAAATCGTTTGGAGAACTCTGCTGTCGTCGACGGAGGCGTGGAGGTTAGATTAGAGGGATTGACTACAAGCGGCGCTCGAGGATCTTACGCTCTACGGCGCTGAGACGGTCCTCCAAGACGGCAAGCCGTTGTTCGGTGGCAGGCAGCGACTTGAGGCGCAACTCCATCGTTGTTGACCAGCCATGAAACGCGGAAAGCAATCGCGTTTCGGTTTGCTCAATGCGCTCCAGCATACGGGCCTCCATCGCTTCCATCCGCGACCCCATCGCTTCAAACGCCTGCTTGGTCTCGGTATCCATGCAGCTATCCTAGCAGGTGAGTGAAATAACTCCCGTACGCTTTCAATCGACTTGTATAGCCCACAGAGCCAGAGGGAAACATCCGTAACCGATTTCGCACCGCAAATCGTGCAAGAGCCGCGTAAGACCCTGAGAAAGCGCTACTTGCAGGGTTCAACGGCTGTGCAATAAATTCCTTGTATCTAGCTGAAAACATTGACGATAAATATCGCAATTAAATCGATTTAATTTGCTCGTCAAGGTGTTCATGGCGCTGCCCATATCTCTGGGCGTGATGCCCTTCGGACGACTTTCCGGAAGGCTGGAAACCTCGGGAGCGGGCATCCCAGAATTGATCCCGAACGGCACGGCTCCAACTTTGAAACTTTGCCACCTCGCCACTTTGAAACTTTCCACCTGCGTCACACTTCCGCCAATTCTTCTTCCAGCAGTTGCTTGTTATACAAATCGCTGTAGTAGCCGTTTAAGGCGACCAGTTCATCGTGGGCGCCGAGTTCGACGATGCGTCCGCCGTGCAGCACTGCGATGCGGTCAGCATTACGCACGGTCGAGACGCGATGCGAGATGAAGATCGTCGTGCGGCCGCGCATCAGGTCGCGCAGATGGTTAAGGATTTTGTCTTCCGTTTGCGTATCCACACTCGAAAGCGCGTCATCAAGAACCAGAATGCGCGGATTCCGGATCAGGGCGCGGGCTATGGCCGTGCGCTGCTTCTGGCCACCGGAGAGCGTAATTCCGCGCTCGCCAACCATCGTTTCGTAGCCTTCCGGAAAGCTTTCGATCTCGGCGGCAATGTTGGCGGCGTTGGCGGAACTGCGAATGGCCTCGTCCGTCGCCGATTCCACTCCCAGCGCGATGTTCTCGCGGATGCGCTCGCTGAAAAGAAAAGTCTCCTGCGGCACGAAGCCGATGTTTCTGCGCAGCGAGGCCAGTGAATACTCGCGGACGGGCTGGCCGTCAATCAACACCATTCCGGGGTCGGCGTCGTATATGCGCGGAATCAGATCGACCAGCGTTGTCTTGCCCGATCCAGTCGGGCCGACAATCGCTAAGCTTGTTCCCGCTGGGATCGTCAGATTGACATCGTGCAGTACCTGCTTGCCGTCGTAGCTGAAGTTGAGCCCACGGAATTCGATGGTGCCCTTGATTTCGCGGTCCCGCGCGGCAGGAGCATCTTTGATCTGCGGTTGCTCCACCATGATTTCGTTTAACCGCGCCAGTGACGCTGTGCCGCGCTGGAACAGATTGATAACGTAACCAAGCGCGATGATCGGCCAGGTCAGTTGCAGCATGTAGGCGTTGAACGAGACAAACTGCCCGACTGTGATGCGTCCGCTCAATACCTCGCGCCCGCCGAGCCACAAGACGAGTACCACGGCGCAACCGAGCATGAATTCCAGCGTCGGCCAAAGCATTCCCATCAGCCTCACCAGTTTCAGGCTGCGGCGGATGTATTCCTGGTTCTCGGCTTCGAAAGCGCGAATCTCCGGCTCTTCCTGCACGTAGGCGCGAATCAGGCGCGCGCCGGAAAAGTTCTCTTGCGCCCGCGCCGAAATGTCGGAGAACATCGCCTGGATACGTTCGAAGCGATCGTGAATGCGCCGCCCGAAATACTGGATCAATATGCTCGCCGCCGGCAGCGGCAGAAATGTATAGAGCGTCAAGCGTGGGCTGATCGAGATCATGAACGCGAGCGCGCCCGTCATTAAAACGATCGTGTTGGCCGAGTACATGATGGCTGGGCCGATCAGGTTGCGCACCGCGCTCAAGTCGTTCGTCGCCCGCGCCATAATGTCTCCGGTGCGGTTGCGTTGATAGTAGGAGTACGAAAGGCCTTCGAGTTTTTCGAACAGATCGTTTCGTAGATCAAACTCGATGTCGCGCGAGATGCCGATCATGATCCAGCGCGTCAGGAACTGGAAAATCCCTTTGGCGACCGCGATCGCCAGCAGCAGTCCCGCATAGAACAGCAATTTGTGATGGGTCACGCCCTCATGCAAGGCATCGGCGGCAATGCCGAGTACCTTTGGACCCATGATCTGGATTCCGTTGGTGAGGAAGATGCAAAGGGTGCCCGCGATGTATCCCCAGCGGTAGCGCTTGATATAGGGCAGCAGCGGACGCAGCGTTTTCAGAAACATGCAGGTTAGATAGATGAAATTCTAGCAGGCGAGGGTGCAGGGGAAGCTTAGGAGAGGTGCGACTGACTGCGCCTCGTATCGAGGCCGGCTTCAGAGGTTGCGGAAAAACCCTCAAATGAGTGCAGTACCGTGGAAGAGCGGCGCTTCAGCGCCGCGCAAAGCGTGCGGAATCAGTTTGGGCTTCAGCCCCGGTGGTCGCCTTTGGCCGGCGAATGGAGTTTCCTGGAACCTCTTCAGCCGTGCCGCAAGATGCGCGCTCACTAACAAAGTCCGGCTGCGGCGGACGGACAGAACAAAGTCCGGCTGCGCCGGACGGACAACCGAGGGCGGCTGTCCCTACATTTTCCTATTGCAGCTTGCACATGCCGATCAGGTCGTTGGCAATCTGCTGCGCGCCAGGGAGCGTGTTCGCCAGAGAATGCATTCCACCGCTGACGCAAGCTTGAGACTTGCTGCTGGTGATGTTGTTGAACCAATCCTGCCCGAT
>DATATW010000018.1:0-62632 GCA_036268595.1 Terriglobales bacterium | reverse complement strand
CTTGGCTGGTTCGATCCCCAGCGCAAAATGTACAAGAAGATCCCGGTCGATGGCCAGCATGAAGTGATTGGGATGAGCGGCGATATCGCCCTCTATCAAGGCAAGCCCGTAGTTCACGCACACATGATCGTAGGAAGTCCGGACGGAACAACCCACGCTGGACATGTTCTGGCTGCATACGTATCCCCGACGTTGGAAGTGATGGTGACGGTCGATCCGGTAACGATGAAGAAGCGTTTTGATCCGGCGACGGATCTGACGTTGATTGATCCGACCTTGAAATAAGATGGATTGCGGCTTCGGAGCTGGCGGAATTGCTAATTAGTCAAAAGGCGAGCAGGCATGCGCAAATCGCACTTCTTATGACCGTGCAGATATTTCTTGCCTCGCTCGCATTGGCGCAGAGCGTGTCCGTTTCATTGCCTGAGCCTCCGCAAGTGCGGCCGAAGCATCACGTCGTATCTCTTACGCTAGATGCAGTAATCGAAAATGGCCGCGATGCCTTCGCTTTCGACGGCGCGAATGTAGCTCCCGTAATCCGAGCTTCTCCTGGTGACGTTATCAAGATCGCTTACGTCAACGATCTTCCTGCGAAGTCTCTTGAGACCTGCGCCGTAAATCCCTGCACCGACAACACCAACTTACACTTTCATGGGCTCAGCGTTTCGCCACATGCCCCGCAGGATGACATTCTTACCATGCTGGCCAAGCCCGGCCAAACCTTGCATTACGCGGTTGAGATTCCACGCGATCATCCGCCCGGCCTGTTCTGGTACCACACTCATCCCCATGGCGAGAGTCACCGCCAAGTCTTAGATGGAATGTCAGGCGCGATCGTCATCGAGGGAATGGAACGTTATGTTCCCGAAGTAGCGCGGCTGCGTGAGCGTGTTCTGGTAGTGCGCGGCCATTCCACTGAACACGATCCGAGGGCGGGTGAACTCAAACGGGATGTCGAAGTTGCCGGGGGATGTGGAGGCGAAGCGGAAAAGGTCGAGGAAATCTTTACGGTGAATGGCGCGGTTCGGCCACAAATCGAGATTGCGCCAAATGAGCGCCAGTTTTGGCGAATCGTGAACGCCTCTGCTGACCGTTATTTAGATCTGCAACTCGATGGACAGAAATTTAAGATCGTAGCGCTCGATGGTATGCCGCTCGCTTACCGTGATCCCAAACACCCGACCCGGATGGCCGATCACTGGCTGGTTTCACCGGCAGGGCGACTCGAGGCCATCGTCACTGGACCACCGCTGGGAACCCGCAGCGTTCTGCGCTCGCTTTGTGTTGATACTGGTCCCGACGGCGACCCCAATCCGGCAATGGTGCTCGCCGATGTGGTGCCGCCGGCCTCGCGTCAATCCAATTCAAAAGAACGCAGTTCACCTGAACACGCGTACGCCCTTGATCGGCGACCGCCGGTTTATAAGCCACTTGATGTCGATCTTCTCAAGAAGACGACACCGGACTTCACAGTCACCTTTACCGAGGACGAGAACGGGTTCTATATCAACAATCGCAAGTTCGCGATGGATGCACCTCCGATGACGACTGTTCACGTCGGCAGTTATCAGCACTGGCATATTATTAATGACACTCGGGAGCTGCATCCCTTCCATATACACCAGGTGCACTTCTTCGCTTATGCAGAAAACGGCGTCCCGCTCGTGCGTCCAATGTGGCTGGACACCGTGAATGTTCCGTATCGTGGCTCGGTTGACGTCATCCTCGATTTCACCGACCCCATAATCAAAGGGATGTCGGTATTCCATTGTCATTTGCTGAATCATGAAGACAAGGGAATGATGGCCAAGGTCCTTTTTAAATAAAAGCGGTTGCAGCCGGAATCGAGGCCGCGGGAAAGAATCGGATTAACGCTTCAAGTTGAACCAGGACGATGCAGCTTGGCGATTTGCCGTGCGGACCCGCAATTCTGGTTCAGCTGAACCTTCAGCTCTCAGCATTTGCTGGCGACATGCGACCGCGCGGCTGAAGAACCATGTGATAGAGCAGAAGAGCAAGCACACACGCGCAGGCTGCGGTTCCTGAGCCATAGAGGAAAATCGCGGAATAGCCAAACTTTCCGACAATAAATCCTGCAACCGGGCCTGTAATGCCCATTGCCAAATCGAGAAATGCCGTATAGGCGCCCAGCGCAGCCCCGTGATTCTGGTCGGGAACTTTTTTGAGAGCTTCAATTCCAAGAGCTGGGAACACCAGGGCAAAACCGCATCCGCTGAGAGCTGCCCCGGCAAGAGCCACATCATGAGTCGTAGCCGATGACAGAACCCATAATCCGGCAGATTCCACGATGAATGACACGATCGCAACTGGAAAACCGCCCCAACGATTAATGGCGCCGGCGAACAAGAGACGAGCAAGGATGAAACAGCTGCCGAACAGAATCAGCGCGAGCGCCGGGTCAGTCCAGTGACGACTGGAATAGTAAAGGCCAGTGAAAGATGCAATGGCGGCGAATCCTACAGTGCCGAGAGTCAGTCCGAGCCCGTGAAAAAACACTGCGCCGAGCACTTTTGAAAATGCTAGACGAGTCCCACGCAGGATAGGTACTCCGGCCAGCGGCCAGGCAAAGGCCAGGTTCAGCAGCGATATTCCGACGGCAACCACTCCAATTGACCCAATCCCATATCTGTTCTCGAGCCAAATACCAAGAGGGGCCCCCGCTGCCATTGCGCCATAGGATGCTATACCGCTCCACGAGATGACCTGTGCAGCATATTCCGGCGCGACACGCCCCAGACCCCACGTGGTCGCCCCTGTCGCCACGCAGCTTTCACTACCGCCCAGGATTAAGCGACTCATCAAAAGGATGACAAAACACGCTATGGTTTTAGATTCGATTGACAGTGCAGCAATCAGAAACAGTCCACTCAGCAAACCCAAAACCTGACCGATCAAAACTGTGGTTCGCGGACCTAAGACGTCGGTCATAGCTCCCGCTCTAGGGCGAGTGACAAGGGTTGCGAGATATTGCGCACTGATGGCGACGCCGGCCCACAAGGGAGATAGCCCCAAATGAACATGGACGAACTCAGGCAGAACTGCGAGGAGGAGTCCGATGGTCAGATAAGAGAGAAAGGCGAATAAAGATGTATGAACAATTCGAAGGGTTTCCGACCTTGCGAACAAGTACCCCAGAGACCCTCCCGCCACTCTTTGCCGAAAACGCACGTGTTCGTCCTCATTCCAAGACAAAGCAGTCCCGCTGCCAAACTTCGAGTGCCCGCGCTCGACACAACTACTCGACAAAGATCAGGCGTGAGCCTCTGGCATCTTCGATAGAGTCGCTGGGTTGACAGCAGGACATCACGATGACCTCATTCGGACAGCCATGACGCGGCTTCCGATATCGACTGGCCCGAAGGTCTGCTGAATGCACGAGTCTTAGCGAGTCGATTTTGGCAGCCGGCTTGCTCTTCACTATCAAGTCTGATCATTGTTGAGAGGCAAGCAGAGGATCCGGTTATGGAAACACAAATCAATTGCGCTCGCTCTCGCTATGCAACGATCCAAATCGTTCGCAGCGACTCAACCGCAGAGCGCTTTGTGCTCGCTTATGACTCTGAAAAGTCACTGCGAGAACTTCTGGCCGGGCCATCGATCGTAGCCAGTGGATTTGCTACACGGCTGCAAGCAGAAGAAAGATGTCTTAGAAATGAGACATCGTTTCAAAGCGTTCTACTTGCATTGCAACTTTGTTTGACCCCGTTGATTGCACTATGTTCAGGCAACTTCAAAAAAGAATGTGAGCAGATTGCTCGGAGGACTTATGAAATCACAGAAAAGTTTGTCTGCAGAATTGCTCTGCGCCGAAGCTCGGGGATGTGCCTTGGAAGCGGTGCAGGTCGGAAAAGATCTGATCGCACTGTATCCTCAGGACATGCACCGACCGCAGCCCTATGTCATTCTGCTTGATCCAGCAAGTGGCATTATCAAGCACCTCGATTTGGATCGCGGCAAAATGCCCCGCCGCATACCAAGGTCTTAGTGTGCTCCGCGGTCACGATTTTGAGGCGATCTGAACGACCCCGTCAGGGCGACGCTCACGATTACAACTTCCAAACTTGTCCGTTTCCTTACTGGCATTCGTTTATGCAATAGCAACTGCGGAGAATTTCCGACTGAACAATCTGCGGCACTCGCTTGCATCGTTTCTGGTTCGATCAAAGACCGACCCGAAAACGGTTCAGGGGCTGTTGCGGCATTCGGACGTGAAGACGACGTTGCAGCTCTAGGCAAACAGCGTCAGCGCGGACCGGATGTCGGCCCAGGGAGAAGTACTTCAGGCTATTCTTGGTAGTGGACCCGCTGGATGCCGACGAATGCGGAATGCGGACTGAAGAGAATTCGCTGATTGGATATAACTGCTTTGCAAAGTGGTGGCCAGGGACGGAGTTGAACCGCCGACGCCAGCCTTTTCAGGGCTGCGCTCTACCACCTGAGCTACCTGGCCATGTTGTGAGGATGTCGGCTTGGCTGCCGCAAATGCGCATCGCCGAACATGCCCAAAGTTGGGAACTTCAACTGCGGGCCGCTGGAACCCAGACTGCGTGCGAAACAGACGCGATTATAACAGCCGGATTGCATTTCTCTCAACGTGCAGACCGCGAAGGAGGTCTGGGCGAGCAATCGATTCAATGCGGAGTTTGTTGATGATTCGACGCTTGGTTCGATCAACTCACTGGCATGATTTGAACCAGTTCGCAATCGCGCACATCACGATCGAGTCTATCTCCCCGCGTGGCTGCCTTGACTCTGCAGCCATGATGCGAGCTGCGGCCCCTGCCGATCTTTCATATCGATGCAATAGCCAATCTGTTCCAGAGCCTGCTTCAGCCTGCGCTCGGCTGTGGGCACCGGATGGGAAGTGAAAAACTGTTTTACCTGGTCGCGCATTTCCGAATCGCAGAAGGTACCGGTGCTGGCGACCAAAGCGGCAGCACTAGCGCCTCCAAATGCGTTGTCAGATTTTTCGCTGCTGCCCCATCGCGATCGCACGAAATCCCAAGCTATCTTTTCGGCATGAGGATTTCGCATTACTCTGCCGATTATCAGGTCAGAGTCCTGCGACCGCGCCTCGGAACTTGCATAGTTCAAGGTCCTTGTCACTAAGGCTGGATTGGTGAAGGCGACCAGGGTTTGCTGATATAGAGTCTTCTGTTGAGGAGTTTTGGCGGTCTTCAAATGCTCGAGCACCTTATCGTAAAAAGCAGCGTCACCGTCTGCGGCTGCGACCGGAAGGGCATTCGCGGCGAGCTCGGGATCGACAGAAAAGGGATCGTCCAACGCTTGCTCTGACAGTTTTTGGGCGAGGGCCTCGGTTGCGGGATCATGCGCGACTCCCCCGAGGCCGCGCATCAGATGGCCTCGCAAGCTCTCCGTTTCTTCGCTCTCGCCGGGCTTCTTTTCCCAACCTACGTCGGCAGCGACCGGCGCGAGCAGGTTGCGCACCCATGAACGGTAGGCCTGCTGGTCGGAATCGGTGATTAAGTATCGGCCGATATATTCGAGCTGAGTCACCATCACGTTCATCACCTGTGGGGTTCGGTCGGACTGCAGTCCGTCGGCGACGACAAGATAATCCCCAATTTTATTGCGATCGACGTGGACCGAAGCCCACACATCGGACAGGAGCATCATTCGATCCGCAGGCGACAATGAACTTTCGGCGTTTTTGGCGAGCGAACGGAGGGCTTCAGCGTCGTAACCTGAACGGTAATAACCGTGGGCGCCGGCATTCGCATCGACCCACGGCGAACATGCCGAAAGGGGAACGTCCTGGTGCTTTCTGCTGAGCAGTTCGCACTTTTGCGAAGGGTTGCCGGCAGCGCTCTGCATGCAGATGGGAACATCCCAGAGTTGATCGTTGCCGACTTCGAACTTCGCCCGATCATAGGTGTAGCGCTGCTGCTCGAGATCCACCTCGCCTGACGATCCCTGACATTGCGCCTTTACCGACACAAATGGTGGTCCGGGTTGCTCGACAAATGTAGACATGATCTTGTCTACTGGCTTTTTTGAAACTTGAGTCATCGAATTCCAGAAATCTGCCGCGGCAGCATTACCGTAGGCGTGTTTCCGAAGATAGGCGTTCACGCCTGCGCGGAAAGTATCTTCTCCGAGATAGAACTCGAGCATGCGCAATACTGACGCTGTTTTGTCATAGGTAATTACGTCGGCCAATTCAAGAATCTCGTCCGCGGTACGCGCCTCCTGGTGAATAGGATGGGTGTTTTCGAGCGAATCAGCATTGAGCGCTTGCGTTGTGTCGCGCACGTCATTCAGCTCGACATGCCACTCGGGCTTCCACGCTTCGATAGGCTTGCTCGACATCCAGGTGGCAAAGCCTTCATTCAGCCAAAGATCGTTCCACCACTGCATCGTCACCAGGTCACCAAACCACTGGTGGGCCATTTCGTGAGCAATAACGGAAGCTACATATTTCTTGGCGTCAACGGATGCGTGCTTCTCGTCGAGCAGAAGCAATGCCTCGCGATAAGTGATGCAGGCAGTATTCTCCATTGCGCCGGGACCAAAATCAGACAGCCCGATCAGGTCGAGCTTGCCGTAGGGATACTTGATGCCGAAGTAGTGATCGTAATAGTGCAGGGTGTGCTCCGCGGTCGCAAGCGCGAAGGTGGCCAAATCTTTTTTGCCGGGATTGGTGTAAACGCGAATGGGAATGCCGTCCGCCGAGCCCTCGATGAATTCGAAGTCACCAATCACAAAGGCCAGCAGGTAGCATGACATTTTCGGAGTCGTGGCGAAGTGCACAGTGTGTTTGTCGGCGGAAGGGCTGGCGACGTCTGAGAGTGGTTTGGTGTTCGAGATGACGGTCATTCCCTTGTCGGCGACGATGGTGAGGTCAAAGGTGGCTTTGTAGGCGGGCTCGTCAAAAGAGGGGAAAGCTCTGCGAGCGTCAGTGGCTTCGAACTGGGTAGCAGCGTATCGATGACCGTTATCCTGTTTGCCGAGATAAAAGCCCCGCAACTGTTCATTGAGAATGCCGGCGTATTTGATCTGAATGGTGACTGGTCCGGCGGGAAGGGTGTGGTCGACCGAGAGTGTGGCCTGCTCATTCTGCTTGTCAAGACTGACTTTCGCCGTCTGGCTGGACTTGCCGGCAGTGACCGTGACCTCCTCGAAATTTATGTCTACCGCATTCAGCACTACCTGCGCCGCCGGCTTTAACAAGCGAAGGCGAATGGTTTCCTCGCCGCGAAAACTGCTTTTGGCAAAATCGGGCGTAAAGCTCAATTTGTAATTTTCAGGAGTTGCAGTTTCGGGCAGTCGCTGGGCAAGGCTCGAGGACGCCAATATAAGGACACAGGCAAACCAGAGGCAGGACAGTTTCATATTATTTTCTCCACAGGACCGAAAAGCCCGGGTGCATGAATTCCACGCAGAGCACATATCAGGACACGGGTTTGAGCTTTGCGGCTTACGCCGCGAAGGTCCAATTTGGCTAAATCATTTTATTGCAAATGGCCGTTCAGCAGAGTATTCGAGCAACGATTCGCCGCCACCCAGTATGGGATTTCACGATAGTCGTTGACATCCAAGATGGCGATGTCGGCATCCTTGCCGGGCTCGATCGAACCCTTAGTGCGCTGCAGATTCAATGCGCATGCGCCATTTATGGTGGCGGCGACGATCGCTTCGGCGGCCGACATCTTCATTTGAGTGCAAGCCAGCGAGAGGACGAATGGCATGCTGACTGTAGGCGACGAGCCGGGATTGAAGTCTGTAGCCAGTGCGACTGCAACCCCGACGTCAATCAATTTGCGGGCCGGCGGATATTGATGGCCGAGGAAGTAGTTTGCGCCTGGGACGAACGTCGCGACGGTGCGACTGCGGGCTAATTGAGATATGTCGGTTTGGTCAACGCGATCGACGTGATCGAGTGATGCTGGATTCATGGCCAAGAGTTTCCCGAGAGGAGTTCGGGCAAGCTGCGAGACGTGTGCGCGAACCTGGAGCTTATTCCTTTTTGCGGCGGCGAAAATTCTGACCGCATCCTGTTGGCTGAAGGCGCCCCGGTCGCAGAAGACATCGACGAATTGCGCAAGCTTGCGCCTCGCGGCTTGGGGAATCATCTGTTCGCAGATCAGGTCGACATACTTTTGTGGATTATTTTTGAACTCGTCGGGAACTACGTGCGCGCCGAGTAGAGTCGGAACTACGGTCCCTGCCCATTGCTTGGCGGCCAGACGGATGGCCTTGAGGGATTTCAATTCCGAATCCAGTGACAATCCGTAACCCGATTTGGCCTCGACAGTGGTGGTGCCAAAAGCGGACATTTCGCGAAGGGAACTGAGAATTATTTTGGATAACTCTGCGTTACTGGCGGCGCGCACATCCTCGACGCTGGACCGAATTCCGCCACCTGATGCTGCGATCTCCTCGTAAGTAGCGCCCGCAGTGCGTTTCTCAAAATCAACGAGACGCGGAGAAATAAAAGCAGGGTGGGTGTGGGAATCGACGAAGCCGGGTAAGGCCACTTTACCGGCGCAGTCGAGTTCGATCAGTCGCTTGCGGTTGCGCTTAATCCAGCTATCGCGAAGCGCGTTTCGAGTAGAGCCGACCGAAACGATCTTTCCGCCTACGCACAGCACCGCCCCATCTTTGAGGATTCCGAGCTCTTGAAGTTCTTTGCCGCGTCGCGGCCCGAGATTGCCGGAAGCTGAGCGCAGGGTGAGAAGTTGGCCAATGTTGAGCAGGAGAACCGGCTGCGGCAATCGCGATGTTCGTGGCGTGCTCAAATAGGTTTCGATTCCAGCCAGGGTTGCTCTTGGCTTGTTGGCCGAGATCATCTGATGATCAAAAACCCTAGCATTTTACAACCGTTGGAGTGAGGTGGGCCGGGCCGAGAATCAAAAAGGCCCCACTCAACTATTGCGAGTGGGGCCGTGAAAGAATTGCTTAACTGGACTTGCGGCGATTACTGCCCGCAATTAAACGGTTGCTGAGCTGAGAGCTCAGTCAACGCAGTCTCATTGGGGTAGCTGTACGCGTTATTAATCGCGAAGGATGGCGATTTGAATGCGAACCAAGGCAATAGCGCCTCGGTCTGAGGATGATATTTAACACCGCCAATGGTGACCGGGAAGGTCGGGTTTGGCAGGTCCTCGATTACATCGCCAACTTCCATTATGTCCTGACATTGTCCCGCAGGATTTTGCCAGAAGGGAGTGATGTTGTGAACATTGTCGTATCCGACGAACGGGTCATTGAATATTTCCGCAGTCTCATGACTGTGCGCGGTCACATCCTGGAAACAATTTTCCGGATCGGTAGTCGCGCAAGTTGGGCTGGCGAACAAGCCAGGGCTGATCCAACTCGAATAGTTCATCACGTAAAATCTTGTGCGGTTTCCGTTGCTCGCATTTCCTGCTTCAAAATCAAAACTGTGGAATCCGAGCACACAGCAGTCGTTGGGATTGTTGTTCGAATACAAGTAAACATTGGGGAAGAAGAAGGTGGAAATGTCCTTGGTAGTGATGTCACCAGTAACTTCCGCTGTTCCGACAACCGTGGAAGTATCGGGGCTTGATGGGGGAAAGAGTTCGCCCGAGAAAATAGTATCGCTCACCAAAACATAACGGCAGCAAGAACCGTCGTCATTGAGCGAAAAGAAATACGTGCCTTCAATCAGGGCCATAGTCAGTGTCTTCTTCAGGCTAGGCGCAAGCAAGGTGTGCCAGTTCGGTAGCGCTCTATTTCCGAATTCTGCACGCTGAACTGCATCTACGAACTGCGTGGGAACGTTACTGCTGGTGTAATCGGCCTTGCCATATTCGGGTCCCGCTAGAAATGGCTTGATGAAGGCTTGCGGACTTGAGAGCAGGCGAACCTTCTTGCCGAGTTGGCTGGGCTTGCAATTGGGGCAGTTCGATGAGTCGGTGACAACAAAGCGGGGAGTGCCGTCGGCGTTCAGCATGCTTATAGTTACCGGCACTACAGGAGCATTAAATGTTGTCGTCTTATTGGTGTTCGGAGCAGTTCCCACCATGCTGTATTCCCAGGCGCTGCGAGGTTTGCCGTTCAGATAAATGCCCGGCGCGCTAAAGTAGCCAAGGAAATTTGTGATACTGTCCACGCACGCAAGCTTTGTGGATTCGGCCGGGCATGTCGAGTTTGGAGCATTGAGCGAAAGGCTGGCCGCATTCGGCATATTCTTTTTTGCAGCATGCGGTCCACCCGGAGCGATACGCGAATATTTAACGTGCTTTCCTTTGAGGAAGGTACCTGACAGCGCGTCTTTGTCCTTTGAAGCGTTTTGAGCAAACGCTGAGACACAGAGCAGCGCCACCAACAGAAAACAGGGAGCGGTTTTTTTCATACGGATTCTCCTAGAACGACGATGGGGATCGAGAAGTTAGTTGGCGGGACTGGGAGTATTGCAGATCGGTTACCAAACCCGGCGTGCGCCAGTATACCTGAACCAGCAGCCCTGCAAGTGTTTTCATCGAACATTTGACATTTCTTTGAATCTTTTACGCGCAAATCATTTGAGTTTGTCGCACGTTTGGTGCATTTTTTTACAATCGCTGCCCGGGGAGATCCGTGAAGGAGTGAGTTACCGGCGCATGGGGATTTTGACGTTCTTTTCGCGCGCAAATTTTTCGGCGTCGTCATAACCAGCGTCGGCATGGCGCACAATCCCCATGCCGGGATCGGTGGTGAGGACGCGCTCGATTCGTTTAGCCATCTCTTCAGTTCCATCGGCGACTGTGACCTGACCGGCATGGAGCGAGTATCCGATTCCAACTCCGCCTCCGTTGTGAATTGAAACCCAGGAAGCGCCAGCCGCGGTGTTTAAAAGAGCATTAAGGAGCGGCCAATCGGCCACGGCGTCGCTGCCATCTTTCATGCTTTCGGTTTCACGAAACGGAGACGCGACCGAGCCGCAATCCAGGTGATCGCGTCCCATTACGATGGGAGCTTTGAGCTTGCCCTTTTTGACCAGGTCATTCATTGCCAGGCCGAACTGTGCCCGCTCGCCATAGCCGAGCCAGCAGATGCGGGCCGGCAGACCTTGGAACTTAATGCGCTTGCGTGCGAGGTCGATCCAGCGGCGAAGGATTCGGTTGTCAGGAAAAAGTTCGAGAACAAGATCATCGGTTACATGAATGTCGGATGGTTCGCCTGAAAGCGCCACCCAGCGAAACGGACCGCGGCCTTCACAGAATAGCGGGCGAATATATGCGGGCACAAAACCGGGGAAGTCGTATGCATTCTTCAAACCTTGCTGGAAGGCGAAGGTGCGAATATTGTTTCCGTAATCGAAGGTGACCGAGCCCATCGTTTTTAGGCGCAGCATGCCCTCGACGTGCTGTGCGATGGCGTTCAGCGATTTCTCTTCGTAGGCTTTGGGATCACGCTTGCGCAGTTGCAGCGCTTCTTCGAGCGTCATGCCGTTTGGAATATAACCATTCAGTGGGTCGTGAGCGGATGTCTGGTCGGTGAGAATGTCGGGAACTACGCCGCGCTCGGCCAGTTCCGGAATCACGTCAGCGCAGTTTCCGACCAGACCGACGGAAATGTTTTCTTTTTTGCGGACCGCATTCTTGAGAATGCGCAATGCCTCGTCAAGCGTGGTGACCATGAAGTCGCAATAGCCGGTCTTGAGCCGTTTCTTAATGCGTTCGGGATCGACATCAATTCCAAGAAATGCCGCGCCGGTCATGGTTGCGGCCAGAGGCTGGGCGCCGCCCATGCCGCCCATGCCGCCGCTAACGATTAATTTTCCGGCGAGATCTCCGCCAAAATGTTTTTCGCCCGCTGCTGAGAAAGTTTCGAAAGTCCCCTGAACGATTCCCTGTGATCCGATGTAAATCCACGATCCGGCGGTCATTTGGCCGTACATCATGAGGCCAGCGCGTTCGAGTTCGTTGAATTTCTCCCAGTTCGACCAGTGGCCAACCAGGTTCGAATTAGCAATCAATACCCGCGGTGAGTATTCGTGAGTCTTGAACACACCTACCGGCTTGCCGGATTGCACCAGCAGAGTTTCGTCATTGGCGAGTTCCTTCAGCGAACGAACGATGGCGTGATAGCAGTCCCAGTTGCGCGCGGCTTTGCCGGTGCCGCCATAGACCACGAGATCGCGCGGGCGCTCGCCGACTTCTTCGGCGAGATTATTCATCAGCATGCGCATGGCGGCTTCCTGTTGCCAACCTTTGCAGGTGAGCTTGTTACCACGCGGCGCGTGAATGGGAGTGTAGGTGGGGGCTTCAGTGTCGACCGGCATACCCAGATGGTATTGCTAAATGAGCTGGGGATTCAAACGGTCAAGTTCAAATTTATTAACCACGAGGGACGCGAAGTTACACGAAAGGAAATCCAGGGCAGACGTGGGCTTAGGAAACAATCGTGGAGCGACGGGCGCCTCGCCCGTCAAAGCTTGCCTTAGTATTGACTGTAGGCGACGCCGTCAGTCCCGACTTCGTTCGATGAGCTGTAAACATCGTCGATCCCGCCTTCGTCCTGTTCGTCGGGCGACATGATCGTGCCTTCGTCGGCGGTGTGCCAATTCCAGTTGGCCTGGTTAGTGGTGGGATCGGTTGGAATTTGTTTGAGATATCCGGCTTGCACCAGATCGTCGCCGGATTGTGGCATCTTCTGCTTGTCTAGCGTGTACTGGGAGATCACCGAGCGCATGGTAAACAGATCCTGGCGCAAAACCGATTCGCGCGCGCGTTTAACCGATGCTATGTAATTCGGCACAGCTATCGAGACCAGGATCAGCATCATCGCCACCACGATCATCAGCTCGATGAGCGTGAAGCCGCGGCTGACGCGAGATTTCGCGTGCGACTGAAAATGAAGACGGGTTTGGTTCAATTTCATTACCAGTCCTTGTACTTGGTCCCGTCGAGCGCTGCGCCGTTAGATTTCGTGTAAACGTCAAAGACGTTATTTCCATCCCACGAGTCAGAGGTGGGATCGTCCTGCATCGAACGCAGGCCCCAGTCGGTGTCGCCCGTCATTGGGTCAGTCGGAATCCGGCGCAAAAACTTTAATTTCTTGCCACCGACGTCGACCCCGTTGACCAAAGTATCGAGGTCAGGAGGGTACCCCTCGGAACCGACCTTGATTTGAAACGCTCCGCGGTCGGCAGCATCTTTGTACCGGTCAATGCCGTCACGCAGCTGCCAGAGGGCAGCCCGCAAGTCCTTCTCACGCGAGCGTTTTATGGTGACCCGCGCCAGCGGTACCGCCATCCCGCTTAGAATCAGCAGAATAGCGGTAGCGATGATCAACTCGATCAGCGTCAGGCCGCACTGCTTGTGCTTATTGCGCATCTCTACTCAGAACGTTCTGGCAGGACAAAATTGCAAGATATCAGCGGCCGAGCAGTAAACGGCGAGTAATGAGCCAACTGCTCAAAGCTCAATCCTCAAAGGTCAATACTCATAGCTCATTGCCTTATTGAATTGTAACCGCCGCGCTGGCGCCGTTAACAGGAAGGGCTTGCATGGCTGGATCGCGCGCTCCTCCCTTAGCAATGGTCAGCGAAGCCTGCCCCGGAGCTTTAGCCACCAGGGTCAAGGTCACGATCGAGCCCTGTCCCGAGATGCCCGGAGCACCCGGAGGCCGTGTTGCCGTTACCTGCAGTGTGCCATCATCCTCGCGATGAGTGACGGTCACGATCTGGCCGTCCTGCGAGAGGAAGCTGCCGTTCGAGACATTGGCCACCTGCAATAGCTTGGGATCATAAGAAATTTGCATGGGGACCTGGAAGATATTTTGACCCCCATTGAGCTGAACGTTCACAGCGAACGTGGAACCGACATGCTGAGTAGTGCTCGAAGGATCAAAGGCGAAGCTGGCCGGCCGCTCCATCAACTGAGGAGCGGGCGACTGAGAACTCGCGGGAGCAGTCTGAGGCATGTTCACCGCGCCCGCGCCTGACGAAGGTCCGGAGCCGGGGTTGGGCGGAGTGGTGACAGCCGGAGCACTGGGGCTTACCCGTCGCAGTTCGATTGCGCTCGCCGTTCCCACATCGATGGCTTCCTGGTTCATCTCGGTCAATACCTGGCGGCGAACAATATGCGGAATCAGAACGAACACGGTCTCGGTCTGCGAGTGATCGACGGTGGTTTGGCCAAATAGGTATTTCAGGATCGGGATCTGCGCGAGGCCAGGAATTCCGGTTAGATTTTTGGTCTGCGAATCCTCAAGCATTCCGCCCATCAGATTGGCTTCGCCTTCGCGCAACCGCACCGTGTGCTCAATTTTTCTTTGCCCGATGATCGGCTGGGTGATGCCGCCAATATTGGTGTTGCCGGTTACCGACGAAATGTCCATGGTGGTCTTCAGGGTGACGTCGCCGTTAGCGTGGATGGTCGGGGTCACGTCGATGTTGACGCCGACATCCAGATATTGAAACTGCGTGTTGACCAACGGATTAATGCCGACTCCACCGATGCCAGGCTGGAATGAACCGGAAGCAATAGGCACGCGTTCGCCGATTTTCAGAGAGGCTTTCTGGCCATCAAGGGCGCGGATTTGCGGATTCTGAATCAGCTTGGTGTTGTTGTCGGAAAAAAGAGCGCTGATGGTCGCGGGAGTGATGGTGACCTGGAAATCGGTGGCATTCAGACTGCCCAGCGAGTTCAGGTTGATGCCTCCAGTGGTGGTGGTTCCGGTCGTCCCAGTGGTGCTGGTCGTCCCGGTAGTGGTCGCGGTCGTGTTGTTGATGTTGGGCTGCAGCTGTACGGTCGCGCTGGTTGGCGGGCTGATCCCTAAGGTGTGAGTCTTGTCCTTCGTGATTTGCATAACCGCCACGTCGACCACCACCTCAGGCTTCGATTTATCCAGATCGCTGACCAATTTCTCGGCCAGTGCGATCTGGTCCGGGCTGCCGCGAACCACAATGGCGCCTTCAGAAGGAAGCGGCTGGATGCGAGCGATTTCCAGGATCTGCCGCAGCGCGTTGACTACGTCCTGAAGCTCCGTCGGCTGTGACAAGTTAGAAAGATAGAAAGTCTTGATGATGCTCTGCTCGAGCTCTTTGCGCTTGGCCGGATTATCGGCGGCGATAAAAATCGTATTCGGGGTCACCGGGCGCCAAAAGGTCTTCGATTCCAGGGCGACGATCTGCAAAGCTTGTTCGAGCGAAACCGAATTCAGCTCAACCTTGATGCGCCGCGAAGTGTAATCCGGATCGAACAGGACATTGATACCGGCCAGCTTGCCGATGGTTTCGTAGATAACCTTGCTGTCCTCGGTGATTTTGAGGTTGATTGGCACATTGGGAATGGATTCGAGCTCAACCGGACCGCCCGCCTCCTGCACCATCCTTTCGAGTTCATTGGGTGCCGGAGCCGAGGCCTTGGGGGCCTGAGAGTTGGCCGAATCAATCATCTGCTGCGTAATTTTGATTTCCTGCTTGGCAATGGCGCTGGAGGGATCAATTTCGCTGGCTTTCTGGAATTCGACCATCGCCTCTTGCAGGCGGCCAGCTTCGCGCAGCAACTGTCCGCGATGGACGTGCGATGCCCCAGCTAGAAACCGCAGGCGCTCGTAGGCGGAACGATAGGAAACGTCCTGTGGGGTCTGGTCGTAGGCCTTTTTATAAAGGTCGTATGCCTGCTCGTAATTCTGCCGCGCCTCCGCAAGTTGGCCCTTTTTATATAACGACTTGGAGCTTTCGGCAGAAGACGAGAGAACAAGCGCGAAAGCAAGTAGAAGCGCCGACGCCGGGCGGAATGCACGTTTCATCAATGAGATCCTCAAAGAACCTTCCTCATCAGGCCAGTCGGCCCCGGCCTTTGTAAGCTGCGGGAAAGCGCGATTATAGCACTCGCGTAACCCATCGAAGTTACTGTTTGCGCTGTACTTACACTCGGTAGTGCTAACACCTGTGGGATGACCTTACGGGCACAGGTTTCAAGGTTTCAGAGTTTCTCATCGGGTCGTGATGTCTTCCTCCTGAAGTTGCGAATCCCGAATCGCAAATTTTCGTCTGAAAACTTGAGATCGTGAAACCCTGAAACCCTGAAACCTTGAACTCGGAAACCTTTACATGCGTTACCCTATCCCCATGCCTCGTCAGGCTGCGCACCAGACCAAACCGAATGCGGAAAAGAACAAGCGCCGCGATCCCACCGCCGCGGGGCAGAGAGACGCCTCTGTTAATAGGATCGCTTCTCACAACTACTTCTTGCTGGAAAAATTTGAGACCGGCATTGCCTTAACAGGTACCGAGGTAAAGTCGGTGCGGGCGGGTCTGGTGAACCTGAAGGACTCTTATGGCCTGGTGAAAGACGGCGAACTCTGGTTGCTGAACTGCCACATTGGACCGTATGAGCACGGCAACATCTTTAATCACGCTCCCCTGAGAACTCGAAAACTACTGGTACACAAAGACGAGATTCGCAAGCTGATCGGCCAGACGCAGCAGAAGGGGCAGACCCTGATTCCGACCAGAATGTATTTCAAAAATGGCCGGGTCAAAGTTGAACTGGCGCTCGCCAAAGGCAAGCAGCTCTGGGACAAACGGGAGACCGACCGCCGCCGCACTGCTGATCGCGAGGCTAGGGAAGCGATTGCAAGATCGCGAAAAAGCTAATCATGTGGCGCGATACTCCTGTCCGCGGATTTTGGAGTGACAAGGTACTTGAATGGCGAGGACAAAAAGTAAACCCCGGACGTAGACGCCCGGGGCTACACGTTCTGATTCTTAATAGGTCTACTCGTCTACTTCTGCTCCGGGTTTACCACCTGCGCTTTCTCGGTTGCGGTTGCGGTTACAACGGGCTGGGCTGTCGGCACTGCTTCAGGAGCTACGGCCTTTTCCGCATTTTCCATTCCCGGCAACTCAACTTCTTTGATCCGCGTAGTGGCTAAGACCCTCTCGAGTTGTTTGAAGATTTTGCTGCGGTCAACTTGAGCAAGCTCCTCATCGACCTTTCTTGAAGTTTCCACGTCGAGCGCGAACTCGTAGCAGGCCCCGTTTTTGAAAAGGTGAAAGTACTTCAGATCGGACTGGCGATCGCCCGATCCGCTCGTCTGCTCGAGTTCGGTGAACTGGTTCACGCCCAGTTTGACCGCTGTTGGTTTGGACGAGTCAGGGGCGGGTTGTGAGGTTGGCTTGGTCTCCGTAGTTTTGGCATCGACCGCGCCGCCTGAAGGCGGCGCAAACTGGCCGCACTCCTCTTCGGTCAATCCTTGGTGAAGACTGACATTGAGCAGCGCGGAAGAAAAGTCAGTCTCTGGATATAAGCCATCCGGCATGTCGAGCGATGCAATCTCCGTGGCGCCCGGTTTCAAAAAGCCAGTTTGAAGCGGAGCTTCTTGCAGTTTGTCGCCAGGCTGCAAGCTGTACTTGCGAGGAAAGGTCAGCGAAACGCCGTAATTGCTATTGACGTAGGTTGCGGTTGTCGGACGATGTCTCTTTACTGCTTTCTTTGGCTTTTCCGGAATGACCGCAGACGCAGTGGTCGGGGCTGGGCCTTGTACCGCCGGCGCAGCCGGCGCGGTGATTTTCGTGGTGGTATCGCTCTTCTTCGAGCAACTGATAGCCATTAACAGAATGATCGTCATTACTACTCCGGCGCAAATTGCCGGAAGATAGATCCCTGACCAGCTGTCGTTTTCGATCTGCTTGAATTTCTGCTCTTCGTTTGATGGTGTGCGATTGATGTTTGCCATATTCCCCTCCCAGGGATTGCACTGAAGGGAATGGCATGTTTCTGCCCAAAACTTAAGCCTTTTATTTGCATCAAGTTAACGCGGCCCTGACGGCGATGTTCGTATTTTGCTGAACACACCGTGTGCTTGTGTGCACATCGAGTGTGAGGCAAATTGCCGGTATTGGTTTCATGCACTACAATGTAGTGCATGAAGAGCGAGGTATATAGCTGGCGGCTGACGCCGGAAATGAAGACGCGCCTGGAATCGGAAGCCAGGCGCAGCGGGAAATCTCTGGCTGAGGTGCTGGAACAGATCAGCACGAATTGGCTCGAGCAGCGCGCCGGAGGTTATGACGACGAAATGGAAGCAAAGCTTCGAAACCGGATCATGGCAACGGTGGGAACAATACGAGGAGGAGATCCACAGCGTGCGTCGCGAAGTAAAGAACTGGTGCGGGAAATCATAAGGCGCAAACATGAGAAGGAGCGCGATGCCTCCCGGCGGCCTGATTGATACGGGCGCGATAATCGCCATTCTCGATCGAGACGACAGCTGGCATTCTGCCTGCGTTCAAGCCCTGGAGTCGCTGCGGTTTCCTCTGCTCACTACAGAAGCCGTACTGACTGAGGCCTTTCACCTGATCGGCTCCAATACTTATAGCGTGCAAAGTTTGTGGGCCTTTGTTTCTTCGGGTGCGGTAACGGTAAACACTTTGGGCGATTTTGACTTGCTGGAATTGCGGTCTTTAATGACGAAGTATAAAGATCGACCCATGGACTTCGCAGACGCGACGCTGGTGCACGCCGCGAATCGCGAATCGATCAGTGTGGTTCTTACCATCGACCATGATGATTTCGAGACTTACCGGTTGAAGGGAAATAAGAAGTTCACGATCCGGCCGATTCGGAGAGCGCGTTAGTGTGTACTCAGTTCTTGCCAGCTGTTAGACGGTTCCCGGTCGCTTCAAAAGTCATTTCCTGCGCTGGGCTCCCGACCTCGCGCTTCCAGGCGAAAAAAAGTCCAGCGTAGGTTTCAGTGAGATAATCCTTGCGGTCGATCCGGAGATCGCGAGCGACTGAATCAATCCATTCCGGCGGGCCTTCGATTTCACCAAAGTTTCCTATCGGAGTTTCATCGATCACAACGTGGCCTTCTCCACCCTTCCACTCGGCGCGAAATTTCTCGTAGCGAAACCAAGGCTCAAACTGTAACGCGCGCAGAATGGCTTCCATCTTCTCGCCATTGTCTACGCGAGTTTCAGTTTCTATGCGAGTCTTGTGAGGGCCGTCTTGTTTTTTGCTCTTAGTTTTGTGGGTGAGCACCCAGATCTCTCCGTACTTGCGCAGGCGAAGCACGTCGCCGCGATCCCGAAGCGGATGTCCGGGCAGATCAAACAAAGTATTCATCTCGTGAGTTCTAGGCGTGACCTGCTGAAACCCAAGCTGCTGAAGGCGCGCGACCAGGCCCTCCGCGTCCGCAATGCGGAATTTGATTTCAATTTCGAGAGGGGAAGACATCAACGCCAGTATATCCGGACAAGAGCCTCGCTCGACCTCAATTGAAGCTAATGATGGTTTTGAAAAAAGCAAAACCTATACCACGAAGGACACAAAGTTACACGAAGGAAAATGCTAACTGAAGGTAGGCAGCTTGATCAGGTCGCTTTCAGGAACCTGCTCGGTGGGCTGACCGGCTTTGCGCCAGGCCGCCAGTCCGCCGACGATGACAAAGGCGCGAAAGCCTTGCTTTCGCAGTAGCCGCGCCACACGGGCGCTGGTGGCTTCGCGGGCTCAAGTACAGTACAGATAGATGTCTTTGTCATGCGGCAATTTTTTTAGTTCTTTCGCCAGCTGGTTGGGTTCAATACGAATCGAGCCCGCGATTCGCAGCGCCTCGGCGTCGTAATATCCGTGGCTGCGGACGTCGGCAATGAGCAGGTCTTTATCGCCTTCGGACGCTAGTCTCAGGGCAATTTCTTCGACACCGGCTTTCGGAGGAGCGCCGTAAATCCGCAGCCGGAAAAATAGCACGCAGCGGTAAGCAATGAAAATCAGGAGTGCGCAAATGAACAGGACGCCGACGGTGCGACTTCCGGTCTGCAGGCCATTCGTGATGCGGGAAACAAAGTCCCGAAAAATATAGCCGACTCCAGCATACGCAAGGATATAAAAGGATGCGCCCGCGAAATCGAGCTGTAGAAATTGCCCGAACTTCATCTTCATGCTTCCAGCGAGCGGCGCCGCCATGGTGTTCACGCCAGGTACAAATTTAATGAAAAGCAAGGTCAAACGGCCATGTTTGTAGAACGATTCAGCAGACCGCAGAATGCAAGTTTCCGGATTCAAAGAAATGCCGCAGATGAATCCCAGGAAAGCCCATCCGGTGTGGCGTCCCAGTAGAAACAGGCTGATGTCTCCGATCAGCATGGCAATCATAGCGGTAGCAAACACAGCATCCGCATGCAGCACATGTATCGCCGCCCCGGATCCAGCGGCGACCAACGCAAGACCTGCCGGCGCGGGAAAGCCACAAGACTCCGCCAACACGATGAGAAACAACAGCAGATAGCCATGATGTGAAACCGCTTGCAGTAACTCGGTCATGCTGCATTCAGAGTACAAGAAAAAAGGGCGGCCTGTAGCCGCCCTTCAACCCAAGGCAACATTCATTACATGGATGACTTTTTTAACATCTTGACGGTCATGACGTGAATCGAGTCCTTGTCGGCGTAAACGTGCGCGCTGACCTCAACGTGATGTCCAACATGGTCCTTGAGCTTCTCAGGATTCATGACGTCCCAGCTCTTCTGATCGGCATCATTGACGAACATGATCTTGTCGCCTTCCGACTTGACCGTGCCCTTCAAGGTCTTCAGCGGCGCAGACATTTTGCTCTTGCCCATATCGCAGCTCTTGCCCATGTCCTGCGCCATCGCGGTCATGCCGAACGTCACCAATACTGCAAATACCAAAATCCACAGCTTCTTCATAGAGCGCATTCTCCTTTAGAAAAATGGTCCCGTGGAATTAGACTCCCATGTTCAATACGAATCAAGCAGACAATTGGATGTGAGTACCTGGCAAATGTTACGACAAATTGAAGATTTATTTTTCGCGGGCGACCACGAACTCGGGGGCCCAAAGTAGGGCTCGTTTAATTTCCGATACTGGAAAAGTGCAAATCGCCTTGCTGGCGGACTCGGCATACGCCGCGGCGCGGGAGGCGGCAGAATCGAGCGAGCCATAGCGTTCGAGAATGCCCAGGATTTCAGAATGCGTGACGCCGTTGAACGCACGCTGATCGACAACGGTTTTGATCATCTCGCGTTCCTCGGGAGTGCAGCGCTCGAGGGCGTGAATCACCGCCATAGTGACTTTGCCTTCGCGCAGGTCGCTGGCGACCGGCTTACCAAGCACACTTTCAGACGCCGTAAGATCGAGCACGTCGTCAACAATCTGGAATGCCATGCCCAGGTCGCGGCCATAGCGGGCCACCTGGTCTTCCTGCTCAGGCGTGGCGCCGCCCAGGATCGCGCCCAGCCGCATGCACACCGAAAACAGGCACGCCGTCTTGCGATATATAAGGTCGATGTGCTCATCGAGAGAAATGAGGTTGCCGAGTTTTTGCATCTGCAGCAGTTCGCCCTCGACCATCTGCTGGGTGAGGTCGATCAAAGCGTCAAGAATGCGAAAATTGCGCTCCTGCACTGCGACTTTAAAGGCCTGCATGTACAGCCAGTCGCCGGCCAGCACGCACTTTGAATTTCCCCATTGCGTGTTGGCGGCGGGGCGTCCGCGGCGGGTTTCGGCTTCGTCGATGATGTCATCATGGACCAGGGTCGCGGTGTGGATGATCTCGACGACGGCGCCGAGTTTCACCGCGCCTCGTCCTTCATAGTTGAAGAGCTTGGAAGAGAGCAGCAGCAGAGCGGGACGGATCCGTTTGCCTCCGCCACCGCGCAGGTATTCGCCAATTTCGGTGATGGCGGTGACGTCGGAAACCGTGTCGCGTCCAAACTCGCGCTCGATAGCGGCAAGATCGTCGCGAAGCAGTTCGAAAACCTCGGCTCCGTTAATGGCAATCGTGTTCATAATTTTTCACCACGCGAGATACCGAATCACGGAGAAATGCGGAAGGATTAAATCGAAAGGCGCGAATCCTCCGGGATTCAACATGAAAGTTTTTCTCCGTGCCTCAGTGTCTTCGTGGTGATGCTAGTTCGTCCGGTAATTCGTAAACTGCATATCGATCCCGAAATCCTGTTGCTTTAATAGCGCAATTGTCTCCTGCAGCGAGTCCCGGTCCTTGCCGCTGACCCGCACCAGATCGCCCTGGATCGATGCCTGCACTTTTTTCTTCGAATTTTTAATGGTCTTGACGATGTCGCGGGCCTTCTCAATGGGGATACCTTGCTGCATGGTGATCTTTTGTCTCACCGTCGATCCGGCTGCGGGTTCGATCGTGCCATATGTGAGACCTTTTAGCGGGACGCCACGCTTTACCAGCTTTTGCTGCAGAATGTCGGTGACCGCTTTCAACTTGTACTCGTCGATCGAACTCAGGACAATGGCGTCCTTCCCTTCCATCTCGATATTCGATTTTGAGTCCTTCAAATCGAAACGCGTATGGATTTCTTTGGTCGCCTGCTGGATGGCGTTTGCCACTTCTTGCAGGTTGATCTGGCTCACGATGTCAAAAGTGTTCTCGGGCATAACTTAATAGATTAACGTAGTTTGCCGAATGATTCCCAATGGAAACAATTTGGTAGCGCCAGTCCGGTCGTAAACCTGCAACCGCCTGGAACGCAGAGGCCGCAGGCGAGCTTTTACCGATCTGAATAACTGTTCGTCGATTCCGACAAGCCGAAGAAGCGGTAGAAGTTTCGGCTGGTTTGGGCACCGATCTCATCGGCTGAAAGGCCGCGCAATTCGCCGATCTGGCGTGCGACTTCTTTAACGAAAGCCGGCTCATTGCGTTTGCCGCGGAAGGGAACTGGCGCGAGGAAGGGGGAGTCGGTCTCGATGAACATTCGATCGAGCGGGACCTGCAAAGCTGAATCGCGAATCTGCTGAGCTTTGGGAAAGGTGACGTTCCCGGCAAACGAGATCATGAAGTTCATGTCGAGAGCGCGCTTGGCATGTGGCCAGGTGCTGGTGAAGCAATGCAGCACTCCTCCCAAGCCGGACGGCTTCCAGTGCTGCTCGATCAATGTCAGGCAATCTTCCCACGCGTCGTCGGTGTTGTCTGATGGGCGGCAATGAATGACGATTGGCAGCTTGGCGGCGCGGGCGAGTTCCATCTGGCGAATGAAAACATTCTTTTGTATGTCACGCGGTGAGTGATCGTAGTAGTAGTCGAGGCCGATTTCTCCCCAGGCGATCACCTTCGGCCTGCGTGCGAGTTCTTCAAGTTGCTCGAAGTCGGCGTCAGTGGCGAGTTTGGCTTCGTGCGGGTGAATCCCTACTGTGGCGTAAATCGAATCGTATTGCTCCGAAATTTTCACCGCACAGTCGAGTGTTCCGGGGCCGTCTCCGGTGCCAACAGCGAGCATGTTGGCGACACCGGCCTCGAGGGCGCGCGAGATCACCTGCTCACGATCAGAGTCGAAGCGCGGGCCATCGAGATGGCAATGGGAGTCGATGAACATCAGCAATTGTCCGCAGCAAATATCTGTGTGTGCCGGGCCCTCTTGTCCGCCATTTGGAATCTCGCTGACGTTCGCGGACAAGAGTGTCCGCGCCACATAGGCTATTTGAGCCTCGCTCCTATTGGGACGTCTTCCAGAAAAGCTGCCAGCACGGGCTTTCCGCCTTCGAGCGACGCGGCGACGATCATCCCGTTCGATTCGAGGCCGCGCAGCTTACGAGGAGCGAGATTAGCCACGATCACAACTTTGCGACCCACCAGAGTTTCCGGAGCATAAGCCTCGGCAATTCCGGCGACGATCTGACGAACTTCGGTCCCGAGGTCAACTTCGAGGCGAAGCAACTTGTCAGCGCCCTTTACTTTTTCGGCGACTTTAACTTGAGCGACGCGCAGTTCAACTTTGGCGAAATCGTCGATGGTGATCTTGCCATCATTCGGAGCCGAGGGCTGCGACGCAGCGGGCTTGTTGAGCGGAGCGGAACCCTGTGATGCGCCCGCTTCTGCTGTGCCGGGCGAGGACGCCCGGCGCTCCACAACCTCTGTGGTGACGGCTTCGGTCGCACCTGCCGGAGTTCGTTGCTGCTCTTCAATCATCTGCATCCTTTCGATGGCGCTCTTATCGGCGCGGGGAAATACGGGTTCGACTTTGCCGAGCCTTGTGCCCAGCTGCAGCTGTCCCCAATGCAAGTCGGCCAGCGACGTTTTTGCGATGTCGCCAAGTCCAAGCTGGGCCCAGATTTTCGCGGTCGATTCCGGCATCACGGGATAAGCAAGTGAGGTCACAATGCGCAGCGCTTCGGCTGACGTGTAAAGAACGGTGGCGAGACGTGAGCGGCTGTGCTCATCCTGTTTTTCGCCGAGCGTCCACGGCTCGTTCTCGACAATATATTTATCGACGGCGGCGACCAACGCCCACGCCAGTTCCAAAGCACGCGAAAACTGCTGCTGCTCAAAGAGTTCGTGGAACTCGCTTATCGTGTGCTTGGCGAGCGCGGCAATCATGTCTTCCGCACCGGTGTGGGCCGCACCGTGCGATGGATACGGCACCTCGCCGTGGAAATAACGAGTGATCATGGTAAGCGTGCGGCTGGCAAGATTACCCAGGCCATTTGCAAGATCCGAGTTGTAGCGCTGCACCAGCGCGTCAAAAGAGAACGATCCATCCTGACCGAATACGACTTCGCGCAGCAGAAAATATCGCAGCGCGTCGGCGCCCAGCACATCGAGAATGGTCTCAGTGCGAACGATGTTGCCGCGCGACTTCGACATCTTGCTCTCTTCGAACAACAGCCAGCCATGCGCAACGATCGACTTGGGAAGCGGCAGACCTGCGGCCATCAGAAACGCCGGCCAATACACGCAGTGGAATCGCACAATTTCTTTGCCGATCATGTGAATGTCGGCCGGCCAGAATTTTTCAAATTTGCTGGCGTCAGCTGAACCATAACCGAGCGCGGTGATGTAATTCGCCAGAGCGTCAAGCCAGACGTAGATCACGTGCTTCGGGTCATCGGGAACAGGAATGCCCCACGAAAACGTCGAGCGGCTGATGGATAAATCGCGCAGGCCGGAGCGAACGAAGGCGATGACCTCATTGCGACGGGTTTCAGGGCGAATGAAATCCGGCTGGCTGGTATAAAGCTGCAGCAGCGGTTCCGCGAACGCCGAAAGCTTGAAGAAATAATTTTCTTCTTTGACGGTTTCAGTGGGGCGGCCGCACTCCGGGCAGGGTTCGCCGGGGCCGACTTCCACGTACATCTCATCGAACACGCAGTACTGGCCGGTATAGCTGCCCTTATAGATGTACCCGTTGTCGCGGATTCGCCGCCACAATTGCTGCACCCCCTGCTTGTGCCGGTCGGAGGTGGTGCGGATGTAATCGTCGTAGGTGATCCCCATGCGGTCCCACAAAGCGCGGAACTCGGCAGAAACTTCGTTGGTGAACTGCTGCGGAGATTTGCCGGCAGCTTCGGCGGCGCGCTGGATTTTCTGTCCGTGCTCGTCGGTGCCGGTCAGGAAAAAAGTATCGGATCCAAGCAGGCGCTGGCGGCGGGCAATCGTGTCGCACGCGATCGTCGTGTAGGCGTGCCCGATGTGAGGGCGGGCGTTAACGTAATAAATCGGGGTCGTGATGTAGAACTTTTTTGGCATGAAATCGTTGAAACGTTGTTGGTCGTTGGTCCGTGGCTGTTGGCAGCACCAACTTCAAAATCACTAACACGAAGTATCACGAAGGAAAACAATGAACCGGCTTTACTTTGTGGACCTTCGTGACCTTGGTGGTTAATGCTTTTTACTCTGCACACCCTAAAATCATTAACCACGAAGGACACGAAGTACCACGAAGGAAAAACAAAACATTTTACCCTGTGATTTTTGCGCGTCTTGGTGGTTATTGCTTTGCGGACTGCAAATATTGTTGCACTGCTTCCTGCATCACCAGCTTTAATGGTACACGGTGCTCGACGGCGATGCGGCGGCAATCTTCGTATTCGGGAGCGTAGCTGCTCACGGTCCCATTCAAGCTTGCGATTTTGATTCGCACATCTCCGAATTGTGTGGAAACGGTTTGCCATTTGCGCGCCAGAACGTGCCGCTGCTCTTCTCGACGGCGCACGCCCAAGGTCGTTGTCTCGACGAAAATGATCTGCGCTAATTTGTCGGCATCACCCGGCTTCGCAAGAACGCTGAGCAAAGTGCCGGGGCGGTTCTTCTTCATTTGAACCGGAGTTCCGAAAACATCCAGCGCGCCGGCATCCAGCAGCCGATCCATTACGTAACCGAAAACTTGAGGACTGAGATCGTCGAGATTGGCTTCAAGAATCGCGATCATTTCCTGGGAAGTGTTGGCGGCGATCTTCGAAGCGGATTCGCCGACGGTGATGCGGAGCACGTTGGCGTGGCCCGCGAAGTCGCGAGTGCCGGCGCCGTAGCCCGTCTTTTCAATCTTCATCTCCGGAAAAGAAGCAAACCGCGTAGCCAGCGCGCGCACGATCGCGGCGCCGGTTGGGGTTACGAGTTCAGCCTGCAGTCCGGAGGAAAGAACGGGAGCGCCGGTGAGCAGTTCGACCGTGGCGGGTGCGGGAACCGGGAAAGTGCCGTGGGCGCAACTTACGGTGCCGCCGCCCACATTCAGCGGCGAACAAATAATTTCCTCTACGCCGAGAGCTTCGGCGCCGACCGCGGCGCAGGTGATGTCGACCAATGCGTCAACTGCTCCGACTTCATGGAAATGAATTTTCTCCATCGGGACGTTGTGGATCTTGGCTTCGGCTGCGCCCAGTTTCTCGAAAATGTCTATCGCGACTTTTTTTGCTGATTCGCTGATCTCAGCTTTGCGAATGATCTCGCGGATTTCGATGAGCCCGCGGCCGTGATGCCGGCCGGCATTTTGGGGATCCGACTCGTGACGATGAGCATGCGCGTGATCATGAGAATGATTGTGACCATGCGCATGTTCGTGTGAGTCGGACACTTCTGTCCGACCAACCCTTGGCGAATCCCGTTCTCCGTCGACGATCACATCTACTTTGGTCGCAGTGATGCCACTGCGGTTTACCCGCGAAATCTGAAGACTGGCGCCGACATCAAGAGCTTGGACAGTCTCCTCAAAAATTTCGGGCGCAACCCCGGCGTCGATCAGCGCGCCCAGAAACATGTCGCCGCTGATTCCGGAAAAGCAGTCTAGATAAGCGATGCGCATAAATCGTTGTTGGTCGTTCGCCGTTGGCCAAACCATTGCACTGCGAGGCAAGTCCAACTTGCTCGATTGTAAAGCTTTTTGAATGCTAATCCTGCGCTCACGGATGACTTTCTGTTCGTGCAAAAAGATAAAAAGCAAAAGCATTTACCACAGAGGGCACAGAGTTCCACCGAGGAAGACACAGAGAGCACCGTGCGATTCTGTGCGTGGTTGTACCGTGGGGTAATGGTTCGGTCTCTGATGAGAGCTGTACAATTCCGCCTCCGCCGCGTTGCCAACGACGCGCGACGAACAGCTAGCGACAGTTTTGCTAAAATCACTGTTCTTCAAACACTTAGAGGGAATCTTGTACCGTCATCTGGAAAGCCGTCTGGCGCAGCATATTCGGGATTTTCTGCGCCGAACTTACAAGCTTGAGCTGGAACGGATCGTGATCGAGCAGCCTCCGAATGTGCAGTTCGGAGAATACGCGCTGCCGCTGGCGTTCGAACTGGCGAAAAAACTTCGCAAGGCTCCCCGCAAGATTGCTGAGGAAATTGTTGGGGGAATCGGCGCGGTTGAGGGTTTTGAAAATTTCGAAGTTGCAGGCGCAGGTTATATCAATGCGCGCGTGAATCGCGCGGCTCTCGCGCTGGCGGTGGCTAAAAACGAAGAGCCGAAGACGGATGTTCCTTCAGGCAAGATTCTGGTTGAGCACACGAGTATCAACCCCAACAAAGCTGCTCACATCGGGCATCTGCGCAATGCAATTTTGGGCGACACGTTTGTGCGCCTGCTGCAATTTGCGGGGCGCAAAGTAGATGTGCAGAACTACATCGACAATACCGGAGTTCAGGTTGCCGATGTGGTGGTGGGATTCCAGCATCTCGAGAAAAAATCGGCTGCGGATGTCGAGCGCCTTGCCAGCCAGCCGCGCTTTGATTACTACTGCTGGGATTTATACGCGCGGGCGTCGCAGTGGTACGAGCAGAATCCGGAGAACAAGAAAATAAGGCTGCGGACGCTGCACGAAATCGAGCAGGGCGGAAATGAAACTGCGGCGCTGGCAGAAACGATTTCGACCGCCGTTCTTCGCCGCCACCTTGAAACCATGGACCGGCTCGACATCGAATACGATTTTTTGCCGCGGGAGAGTGAGATTCTTCACCTGCATTTCTGGGACGCGGCTTTTGAAAAGCTGAAGGCTGCGGGTGTGCTTTATTTTGAAAATGAGAGCAAGAACAAAGGCTGCTGGGTGATGCGGCGTGCGGGCACGTCAAAGCCTTTAACCGCAGAGAACGCAGAGATAAACCAGAACGCAGAGAACAGCGTTTCGGAAGAAGATCAGAAAGTCATTGTCCGGTCGAATGGCACTGTAGGTTACGTCGGCAAAGACATTGCTTACCACATGTGGAAGTTTGGTTTGCTAGGGAAGGATTTTGGGTATCGAAGGTTTTTTCTTTATCCCAATGGTCATCAGTGTTGGATTTCATCTGTGCAGGGCGAGCCGGACCATCCGCACTTTGGCGACGTTGCCGAAATTTATAACGTGATCGATGCCCGCCAGTCCGAGGCGCAGAATGCTGTGATTGAAGCCTTGCGCGGACTGGGCTTCAATGACGCGGCTGACCACTACACGCATTTTTCCTATGAGATGGTGGCACTAACCCCACGCTGCGCAGCAGAACTGGGGTATGAACTCTCAGAGGATGAACGAGCGCGGCCGTATATCGAAGTCTCGGGGCGCAAGGGATTCGGAGTAAAGGCAGATGACCTCATCGATAAGCTGATCGCCTCGGCGAAAAAGGAAGTGGATTCGCGGCATGCTGAGTTGGACGACTCCGAGAGGGAGAAGATTGCCAAGCAGATCGCCATCGGCGCCCTGCGCTACTTCATGCTGAAGTTCACCAAGCAGTCGGTGATCGCGTTCGACTTCAAGGAAGCGCTAAGTTTTGAAGGCGAGACCGGACCATACGCGCAGTATGCCGTGGTGCGTGCAACGAATATTTTTCGCAAGGGCAGAATGGATGCGACCAGCTTCTCCGCTGAGGGTATCGACTTCAAGAGATTTCTTATGCCTGCGGTGGAAGAGCGGCCCCTTCAGGGCCGCGTAAATCATGTATCTAGTACTGACGCGGTTCTGAAGGGGCCGCTCTTGCACGAGGCTGACGAGCTATGGGAGCTATGGCTGGCGGCGTCGAAGACCGGATTTATCGTGGATCAATGCATTGCGACTACGGAGCCGGCATATCTGGCGAAACACGTGTTTCAGCTGGCGCAATTGTTCAATACTTTTTATCATCGCCATCCGATTCTCGCGGAGGCCGACGAACAGAAGAAAAAATTTCTGCTGGCAACTGCGGCAGTGGTCAGGCGCGAACTGATTCGCGCACTTCAGGTGATGGGAATTGAATCGCCGCCGGCGATGTAGGGCTAGCTTCAACTCTTACGGCCAGCAATCATCAGTCCAGCGCCCACCACAACCAGCGCGATACTGGCCGCCGGTGGCAGAAGATCATTGTGGTGCGTTTTGACGCCAAGGTGAACGTCGCCGGCGTCAACCCCATGGCGTTCGGTGTGCGGGACTGCGACGAAGAACGACAGAATTCCGAGTACCAGAATTACCAGTCCGACCACCGACAAAGCTCTCATGCGCAAATCCTCCGTTTGGATTGTATCGCTGAAATTCGGTCTGAGTGTGCAGTTGCTCGCGTAGCTCGTTCGACATCGTGCATCGACCACCACAGAATGGCGCGCAGAACACGGCCGCCATCCAGCGGAAAGCCGGGAATCATGTTGAAGGCGGCCAATGCCAGATTGATGTATTCCAGCCAGAGCAGCAGCGCCGCACCCTGAGTTTCGGGTGCAGCCGCGCCAGTCCAGCCGGACAGATGAGCTAGTCCAAGAAGCAGAAACCCGAGGACTGCACTGGTAATGGGACCAACGATGGCCATCCAGAATTCAGTGTTGGGATCGGTTGCTTCTTTCTCGATTTGAGTAAGCCGCCAAGCAGGAACAGCGTAATTTTGTGAATCGGCAGTCCGCGGGCTTTGGCCACCAGCGCATGCGAAAGCTCGTGAGCCAACAGGCAAGCGAAGAACAGCACGCCAGTCAGAATCGCTGTTGCCCAAACCTCCGCGTCGCTCCAATTGCGGTTGGTTGAGTGGAACTGGCGGCCAGCGAAAACGTAATCAGCAGTGCAATCACCACCCAGCTATAGTGCAGTCCGAGTTCCACCCAAAAACTGTCCCCAGCTTGATCTGTGATTTCATGTCTTCCACGTCCTTCTGAATTGTGAGATGGGCGATAGAACGCGAAGAGAGGCCGTCAATATTGCGCAGCTATCGAATTCCTAAGAGGCTCACCTATTGGGCAGCTGGCTTGATGTGATTCGCGGTTCGTTACCGGAACTCGAACGCATCGAATCACGCGAAGGAGAGCGGGATCGGACTAGAGCGGTATCCCGACAAGGATCTTCACTGCCACCGGCCGGTTGTTCATTTGTGCGGGACGAAAGACCCATTTTCCCAGGGCCTGTGCAATTGGTGTGCTGACGTGAAGGTCGGGAGTTTGTTTCACCGAGATGTGACTGAGCTTGCCGTCGGCGCCTAATAGAGCGTAAACGACAACCTGGCCCTGCGAATATTTCTTTTCGAGGTCCGCTGGGATTTGCGGCCACTCGCGCATGACCGGCGAAGGCGCAATGAGTTGCGCATCGCCCGAGGTCGCTACACCCGGAGCCAGCGAATACTGCAGCGTCCAGGTTGGGTCGGCCTCCTGCGGGGTGCGCTGCATCGGAATATAGACGGTGTAGACGCGTTCGTTTTCGAAGACTCCGAAGTCCTGCAGGCCGCCGCCGCTGCTGGCGGTGGCGACAATTGTCATCTGATACGGGGTTTGCGGCGTCACCGTCATGGTTGAGGAGTTGCCTGCTGCGCTGCTGCCCTCTTCGCCTTGAATCGTGATCCCCGGGAATGCTCCCGATCCCGCGCCGCTGCCAGCGCCAGAGCCCGTGCCTGCACCGTGACCGGAGCGACCGGCCCCGGTTCCAGCCGAGCCGCGTCCATTACCGGTACCGGTGCCGCCGACCCCGGCACCGGAAGTATTTCCTGATCCATTTCCGGTTCCGGCAGAGCCGCCGCCGGATGAGGCCGTCGCATTTCCAGAACCGCCGCCAGCGGAGGCGTTGTGTCCGGCGCCATTGCCGGTATTCGCCGCCAACTCTGTGGCTGCATTGGCGGACTGAGCATTATCCTGACCGGTGGCCGGTGAAATAGAACGCGTGCCGTTCGGTTTTCCCGGCATGGAATTTGCATTCAAGGTCCCGCCTGGCGCCACCGCGAATCTGCCACGCGCCTCGCCGGCAGGGATCTTCGCGTTGCTGGATGCCGGAAGCGGCATGGGACTCAGTGATAGCAGAGGCTCGGCAGCCTTCCCGTGCATTTCGAGCCTGGCAACCTGAGCAGCCGATGGCGGGGCAACTTGCTTTTCCGATTTCGACGCCTTCTTTTCTGCGGCGACCTTCAGCGGCTCCGGAACCGGCTTCTCTTCCGGTTTCTGCTCTTCAGCTTTCTTCGGTTCCGGTTTCTTGGGCTCGACCTTGGGAGCATCCGGAAGCGGCTGCTGTGCGGCAGGCAATTTCGGCATGTCCGCCTTTGCCATTAGCTCCGGAGCTTTGGCCACGGGCACATTCCACTTCGCATTGCGGTGCAGACTGTTATCGCGTTTCACTTTGATCGGCTGCACCGCAAGATGAGGCTGCGGAAGGGCTATTTTTGGCGCCAGCAGAGAGGCGGGCAATCGCGTTTCCGCCATCTGCACAATGTTAGGCAGCGGAACTAATTTTTTAAGCGGCTCGGCGTGGACCATGAGCGGCCGCAATAAAGTCTGGAAAGCGTTCGTCGGATTGGGAGGATCAGACAAGATCGCCTGCGCGCCGGGATAGGCTAAACCTTTGCTGGCTCGCGCCGGGGCGGCTGATGCCTGTTGCGGCTTGCTGCGCCCTCCGCCCGGACTCTTTTGTCCTTCTGCGCCCCCGCCAACCTCGGGCAAGTAGATAAGGTGGTTCTGAACCGATTGAGAACCCACAATCAGGGTCTGACTGCGCAGCGCGGGCAGACCGTAGGTGATCAGAAGAAACAGGCCGAACATCGCGACCTCGTGTCCGATGATCGAATACAGTAATCCGCGGCCGGGAAGATAGCCGAACTTGAAAGTGCTGAAGGTCGGGGTGGCGTCGGCAGCTCTGGTCGGTCGAGCGGGTAATTCAGTCGGCGTCGAGACCCGCGGAATGGAATATTCGTAAAACGGAAGCGAGCGGGATTCTGACTCCAGCTTCCGCCGAATTTGCTCCATCAGTTGCGGAAAGCCGGGTCCCAACTGTCCCGTCGCTTCCCCGGAATCAGGTTCAGCTTCGACGGCTTTTTCAGAAGATGCGAACTCAGCCTGGTTGTGTGCCAGCGACTTCTTCGCAGTGGCGTTGAAGTCAGGAATAACGCCGTCGAGAATCTTTTTTCGTAACTCTTCGATCGCGGGCAGACTGATAACTTCGTCGTCAGTCGGCGGCGCAGGTGGCAGAGATTTGTTTTGAGCTCCCTTTAAAACCGACTGGATGATCTGCATCCCCATTTCCGGCCAGTTGTCTTGTGCGGGCTCGGGTTCGGAGTCAGTTTTTTCCAGCTTACCGTTCGTGCCATTCTGCGGCGCGGGCAAGACCGAGGCCGCACTTCGCTCTGGCAGATCATGAGCCTCGACCAAATTGGAGATGCGATCGATAATGCCGGCGTTCTGCTCTGTTTGAGCAGGAGCCTTGGAAACCTGTTCCCGGGTTGGTGGTTCTTCGATATTGAGGCCGAGGGAAAGAAAAGCCATGATTCACTGCACCCGGAAGTCAGGATTATTTTGGTTGCGAAAGCAAATGGCGCTCGCGACCGTTGAAAACGAGTTGGAGGAAAAGATCATTGGAGGAGAGACGCCTTCAGGGTGTAATACTCCGCATTGGGCGAAAGCCTGATGGTTATTGGGGAAGCTTCACTTACGTTGAGTTTATCGACGACGATGCTGCCGAATAAATATGCCTGCGCTCCACTGCCAAAATTAAAGGTGTCGGTGAAAGCACTCGAATCACACTTCGCACCGCCATCACTACCTGCACTTGAACCGCAATGATGAAAATAAATATTTCCAATCAATCCGAACGCGCCCCCAGAGTTCCACGTTGGCTGGAGCGATCCAGAATCGCGATTCTGGAAAAAAAGAATTCCTTCGGCAGAATTGGCTTGCAGCGGATCGCCGTATGTCCCTTTACAAGGAGCAATCAAGACATTTCCAGTCAAGGAACGAATGTTCGATAAGCAGTTTCGTGAGGTAAGATCAACGGCATCGCTCTGACAATCAAAAACGAGCCGGCGTCCTCCTCGCCTGGTGCTCCTGAATTCTTGCAATTGCCCTGAATTGGCGGAGACATTCAAGGTGTTGCTCCCGCTGAAATAAAAAAACGTTCCCCCTATGCCTGTATCTCCGCCGGGGCGAAGACATGAACTTGCACCGGCTACGAAATCTCCGTCAAGGTAGTAAATCCCGGGTTCAAAAACTGCTAGCCCGGTTGCGGTCGCATTACCCTGCCCCTGTCCTACGCAGATAGCAACCGTTCCCGTTCCACAACCAACTGCATTCGGGTAGTGGCCTGGATGATAGATGTCACAAGACGCGTTCGCAGGACAATCAGTTGTGCCTCGCGGCTCACCGTAATTGACACAACCCACGCTGCAATCGGCAAGTGAAGACTTAATGTTTTCGGGTGAAGCAACATTTGCGAACGGATCTGAAACCATTCCGGCAGGACTGACCCAGTTCCCGGAGGCGAGTGTCACGGTGTCCGGCTCAGCTTCTCGGGAAGCAACTGCGAAATCCGCCGCGGCATTGCTCGAAGTTGTGAGACTGAGGGTGCTGTTTCCCGCGAGGTCCACTGCTCCAGCATCGATTGAATTCACCTGGATCGCTTTTTGGGCGCCATCAATCACCGACAGGCTGAGATTTGTACCGATAAATGTTCGAGGTTCGCTCGGATTGAGTACTACGACTGGTAGCGGGGTCAAAACATTACTCAATCCGCACAGGGCTTTGCCATGAACATCCACTGTTTTGATATTGCCCAGCATGCGTATGAAGGAGGTGGGCACGCGATCAGTGACGTCCACCTGCATATAAGGAGTGGAAGTAGTAGAAGCTGCACACACCGATGTACTGCCATCGCAATCAGTGGCTATGTCAGAGAAACTTCCGGAACTCACGCTTACTTCACTACTCGCCCGGCCGGCCGACAAGCCGGATGCCAAATATCCGTTGAATCCCGCGTATTGACATGGCGCGGGCGTCGTGCCTGATGCGCCTGACGCCGAGCACTGGACGTCTACTGGTGCTTCAAGCCAGCTCGAATTTGGAATAGTTGCTCCCTCTGCTGCCGAGAGCATATCCATAGCGCCCGCAGTGCAGGCGGCATCGGCCGCAGTTTGCGCGGATTGGCGATGGAACCAGAGATTCGATCCGTCAATCACGAAGCCCATGCTGCCGATCAGGAACAGTCCCATGGCGAGCACCAGAAATACCGCCGCCTGGCCGCTTTCCTTCGCGCGCTTTTTGCCTTTACGAGATGTCTTGTGCATTAACATAGGTCAAAACATGATCCGGCCGGCCGAGTTCGCGTAGACATTTACCGTGGGCCAGCCAAGTCCGAAGAAGGGTTCGTACGGATAGCTCACAGTCACCTGCACAGCGCTTCCAGGTTGATTGTTGCCATCGGTGTAGCAGGCGTTAACCGTCATATTCGAAGTGCCGTGGAGCGAACCTGCTGCGTAGTACTTAACGTTGTCAATCACTGCGCCGCTGGTAACGCAGGATCCCCCGCCGGATGGTCCTGTTCCATTCTGGCCGCTCGAGCCATGCACAATCGCGTAGCGGACACCTTCCTTTGCCGCATCCGCGAGCACCGAATATGTATAAATAAACATCGTCAGTTCCAGCATTCCAACCAGCAGCATGAAGATCGACGTGATAGTAAGGGCAAATTCGACCGCTGCCTGGCCACGCTGCCGCTTTCGATCAGTGCCACTATTCACCCAAGGTTTCATGAGCCCATCGCCCTCATTTCGGCGTGGCGCTGGAAAGTGCACGTCACTGCGCCGCCACTGGAGCTGCAGGTGGGGAAACTTGCGACAATCAAATTGAACGGAGTGGCCGGGATCAGCGTACTGAACTGATAAGACACATCGACGCGGCTCAGTGCGAAACCCGGATATGTGCTCCACTCGGGATCGGGGTCGGGACCGCTTCCGGCACTTTGACAGTTCGAAGTGGGCGGTGATGCGGTGCTGCTTCCCTGGTTCAAAGAGCAGATTCGGACCTGCAAAGTACCCGACTTCAACGATCCCAGTTCGGTGGAAATAAGGGAACTGACTGCGATAGCGGACGGCAGCGGCGCATTCGCAGGCGTCGACGAGCCTTCGATGGCGGACTCAATTCCATTTCGGGCCGCCGAGGTCAGGTTCAAAGTCACGAAAAAGAAGTAGCCGACATTCACCGCATTGAGGATCAAGAGCAAAAGCAGCGGAATCATGAGCGCCATCTCCACCAGGCTCTGGCCGCGACTGTCTTTTGCTAATGAGGGTTTGCGGGTTTGCATTGCGGTTAAACCTTTATTTCCGTACGGTGGCGAAATCTCGCCTCACGCAATCCGTACAGCGGAGCGAAACACGCGCACCGGATCAATGGCCTTGGGCCGCTGATCGGACACGGTCGAACTTGTCGGGAGCTCGTCGATTTCTGATACCCCTAGCAACTCAGCTTCCTCTTCCGGCGCTTCTGCTACTTCCAGCTGGTTCAACAGGCGATGCAGGTAGCAGCGGCTGATTCCCAATTCTTTGGCAGCTTTTAATTTGTTGCCATTGTGGGTCGCCAGTGCGCCGCGAACCAAATCGCGCTTGAAGCTTTTCAAGGCCTCATGGAATGACCCTTTGGGCAATTCGTCAGATATGCCCAGGCCTTGCAGCTCGGGGGGAAGGTCGTCAATGCCCAGCCGATCATGCCCGTTCCCCAGCACCACACTCCGCTCGATGACGTTCTGCAGCTCCCGCACATTGCCCGGCCAGGGATGGCGCGAGAGGGAACTCATGAATCCCGGCGTCATGCTGCGGCATTGCTTTTTGTGCAGCTTGGCGAAGGTGCGGAGGAAATATTCGGCGAGCAGAGGAATGTCTTCGCTGCGCTCACGCAACGAAGGCATCGCGATCTTGACTACGGAGATCCGGAAATAAAGATCTTCGCGGAAAGTTCCCTCGCGCACCATCTGCTCCAGATTGCGGTTGGTGGCGCAGATCACGCGCACATCGATGGCATGAGAGGCATTCGAACCCAGGCGCGAAACCGTCCGCTCCTGCAAGGTGCGCAGCAGCTTGGCCTGCAGCGGAAGCGCGAGATCTCCGATTTCGTCTACAAAGATGGTGCCGCCATTGGCTTCTTCAAAGCGTCCGCGGCGGCCCTGGTTGGCTCCGGTAAAAGCACCGCGCTCATGGCCGAAGAGCTCGTCGTCGATCAGCGACTCCGGAAATGAACACACCGAAAACGCCACAAAAGGTTTGTTGGCGCGCGCGCTAAGCTGATGAATGGCTTTTGCTACCAGGCCTTTTCCGGTGCCGCTTTCGCCGGTGACCAGCACTGTGGTAAAAACGTCGGCTACCTTGTGGACGACGTCGTTCACCCGGTCCATGGCCACGCTGTTTCCCAGCAAGCCTTCAACCCGGCGGCCACCCAGCATTTGCTGCGCCGACGCCAATTCACGAGTCATTGCGGTGCGGCGGCAAGCGCGATTGATGGCGAAACGCAATTCCTGCACGTCGAGAGGCTGCTCCAGAAAGTCCACGGCGCCATCGCGAAACAGCTGCACAGCGGAGGCGACGTGCTGGTTCCAGCCGAAAGTTATGATGGGAGGAGCGAAGGAAAGCTCCGAAGCGGCACGCGTCAGATATTTGAGCGATTGCTCTTCGCTGGCAAGGTTGAGCAGGATCGAGTCGATGTCGCTGTTCGCGATTAATCCGACCGCTTCTTGCGGCGTAAAAACCTGCCGGATGTGGTAACCGGACTCGCCGAGAACCTCCTGCAAGACATTGCCGAAGGCTTCATCAGAATCGACCAGCAGAACGCGCTTTACTCTCTCCCCAAAAGCCGGGCTCCCCAAAGCAACAACCCCTTTCCACTAGCCTGCCACTCACCAACGCAAATTCAAACGTTCTGACTTTCTCGATTTATGCGGGAGCAGGAAACCTGTTGTCGAGACCCCATGTCGTTCGCGAGTGTCTCAAGGCTGTGGGGGAGAATAATACATAAAAAACAGTAGAGCAAGAGTAAGGCCAAAAAAAACAGAGGAAACTATCTGGAAAACAGTGCTGAAACCTATTCACCAGCTCAGGACGAGTGTAAACCTTTGCATACACAAAAAAGACGAGTGTATAGATACTCGGTCCGGTATAAACGGATGGATATAATTGAAGTTGTGTAGTACTTTCGGCTCTATCTTATTCAGTAGACACGTGGAAGTACGATTGCACACCTTGTTCACACGGTGCCTTCGATCCCTAAAACCACTGCGACAGCCCTCGTGACACCAGATTCACACTCATCGCCGGGACCAATCCAGGGCGAACCGCTGTGCGGCGATTTCTCCAGTTTTGGCCCAGGCTTCCGCGGATGGCTAAGCGCAGGAACCTCGTTCCTGGGGGTGCTTACACTTGCCCTGGTCGGATTACAGTTTGCGCTCACCATGATCCAGCCGGATCTTAACGATCCGGATGTCTGGTGGCACATGCGGGACGCGCAATATCTTCTACAGCAGCATCATTTTGTCCGTCACGACATGTTTTCGTTTACCGCGGCTGGCCACCCCTGGGTAAATACTGAATGGCTCAGTGAAATTCCGCTCTATCTTGCTTACCGGGCTTTCGGAGTTTCCGGACTTAAGGCGCTCACCTTCATATTGCCCTCAGTCATCATCCTTCTGCTTTTATATCTGTGTTTTCAGGAGAGCCGGAACTTCAAAGCGTCGGTTGCGGTTTGCGTCTTCGCCAGCCTTCTGGCGAAAGTATCTTACGGCCCACGGACGATTCTTTTCGGATACATCCTGATGGTGCTGCTGCTGATTATTTTGCAGCGTTTTCGGACGCGTGGGACCGCGCCACTATGGATTGTGCCCTTGCTGTTCTGCATTTGGGCGAATACGCACGGCTCGTGGGCGATCGGACTGATTTTGTTTTTCTTAATCGGGATTGCAGGACTGGCCGGTGGTTCGTGGGGAAAGATCGAGTCCACTCGATGGACGACGTCCCAAGTTCAACAGCTTGCGTTGACAGGCGTCGCATCAGTCGCGGCCTTATTCATCAATCCATATGGATGGCGGCTGGTCTTTTATCCCTTTGACCTGGCATTCAAACAGAAGCTGAATGTCTCGCATGTCGCAGAGTGGGTGCCGATTAATTTTCAGGATGCGAGAGGCACTCTCGTATTCGGACTGATGGTTGCTTTTCTGCTGGCGGCGCTGGTTGGCAAGCGGCGGTGGAACCTGGGGGAGATCTTAATACTGCTGTTTGCGCTGCATACCGCAATGACGCACGTACGCTTTCTGGTTGTTCTGGCAATCGTAGGTGCGCCTGTAGCTGCAAAGCTGCTGGATTTTTTCCCGCCTTATCGGCCGGAGTTGGACACGCCACGGCTGAACACGGCCGTCATTCTGGCTGTGATCGGGCTCATGGTTTACTTTTGGCCAAGCCAGGCGAAGGTCCAACAATCGATGGCCGAAAGTTATTCTGCGGGATCAATTTCGTATCTAAAGACACACCCTCCGCAGGGCAACATACTTAACTTCTACCTGTGGGGCGGCTATTTGGAATGGCACGATCCGGCTGTCAAGGTCTTCGTGGACAGTCGCGTGGACATTTTCGAATATGTTGGAGTGTTGCAGGACTATCTCGACGTCCTGGGGTCAGACAGTCTGGTACGCCGGCTCGATCCGGTTCTTCAGAAATACCACATTCGCTACGTCTTGTTTCCCCCGGGAGACAGTGCCAACCCGCTCTTGGGCGGGAGCGGCATCACTTATTTGCTGCAGCACAACCCACAATGGAAGATCGATTATCAGGATAAAGTTTGCGTCCTGATGGAACGCCAGACGGTTGCCGCAGATCCGCAGAAACCTTAGCTGGCGTCACCGCCGATCATTCTTTCCCGGCAACTTCGCTCAGGCAATGGGCGGCGTACGTGACCTGCTCCTCAGTCATTTCTGGGAACAACGGCATGCTGAGCACCTGTTCGCAGGCGCGCTCGGTGAATGGCAAATGTTGGTTCGGCCCGCGCTCAGGATTCGAAAAGGCTTCCTGCAGATGCACCGGTTTCGGATAGTGGACTGCCGTCTGAACTCCAAGTTTCTCCAAGCCGGCGCGGACCTGATCGCGATTTTCGACGTAGGCCACAAACAGGTGGTACACACACTCCGCCCCTGCTGGATCTTCTGGAAGCCGAACCTTCGCGCCTTGCAGCAAGCGGCGGTAGAGTTCGGCGCATGATTGCCGCTTGGCCGTCCATTGCTCGAGATATTTCATCTTGACGTTGAGCACAGCGCCCTGAAAACCATCCATGCGGTAGTTATAGCCGACGTACTTGTGCAGATAGCGCGTGGATTCGCCGTGACTGCGCAATGAACGGGCGAGCGCCGCAACCTCGTCATTATTGGTAGTGAGAGCGCCGCCTTCACCATATGCGCCCAGATTTTTGCCGGGATAAAAACTGAAGGCGGCCGCATATCCGAACCCGCCCACGCGCGTCCCAGCGTATCGGGCCCCGTGCGCCTGGCAAGCGTCTTCAATTACCAGCAGGAGATGACGTTTAGCGATTTCGAGAATCGCATCCATGTTGCACGGCCGGCCGTACAGATGAACCGGGATAATCGCGCGCGTGCGTTTGGTGATCGCGCTTTGAATGGCAGCGGGGTCGATGTTTGCGGTTGCCGGCTCAACATCTACGAAAACGGGAGTCGCACCCGTATACGCGATGGCTTCGGCGGTTGCGATGAAGGTGTTCGAAGTCGTGATCACTTCATCGCCAGCGCCGATGCCGGCTGAAAGCAGTGCGAGATGCAAGGCGCTGGTTCCCGAATTCAGGGCGACGCAATGTTTGACTTCACAATATTTGGCGAACACCTGCTCGAAACGTTCAACTTCCTCGCCTAAGATAAAGCCGGCATTCTGGCACACCCGGTCGAGCGCCTCGAGGATTTCGGCGCGCAACAGGCCGTATTGGGCCTTCAAATCGAAATATGGGACAGTCACACTTGCTGTTCTCACTGCGCCTCCGGCTTCGGATGTCTTAATGGTAATGGAAGATCGAAAAGCTACCTAGGATGGAAGCGAGGACTCGGAGAAAAATTGATGGAAATCCGCCAAACTCGGACTGTATACGATTGTATGCATGCATCGATATTCAGTTATCAGGGCTTGCTCCGGCTGACTGATATCGAACACGAAAGGCGGATTGGACAGTAGCTTGCTCTAGTCGAGGAACTGATCGCGATAGCTCCTGGAAATTGATTATGTCGAGTAGTCTGCTAAAGGATACCGTGCCCGTTAAATCACAAAGTGATTCGATTGTTCGCGCGGGTTCGTCTGCCGAGGCCCCGAACAACCGGCGGCTGGAACGGCTGCTGCCATTTTTCATTTTTATCGTTTCTTTGCTCTATCTGTCCCTGTTCCGACGCTTCTCGGTGATGGACCTGGATGAAGGCATCATCTTGCAGGCGGCTGAGCGCATTCTGCACGGGCAGGTTCCCTACCGGGATTTCTTTATGTTTTACACGCCCGGCTCGGCGTATCTGGTGGCAGCGTTGTTCAAGGCTTTCGGGGATTCATTCGCCGTGGCACGCACCAGCATTGCCGTCACTGGCGCGGTGTGCACGGCAATCACTTACGTGCTCGCGAGACACGTTTGCTCACGTAATATAGCGCTACTGGCCGCGGCTTTAGCCATGCTGAACAGCTTCGCCTATCGATTTCTGGTTCTGCATAACTGGTACGCCACTTTATTTGCCAGCTTGGCCATCTACGCGGCTCTGCGTTTGTGGGAATCGCAGAAATCATTCTGGGCGTTCGCGTGTGGAAGTCTTGCCGCAATCACCACTCTGATTGAGCAATCGAAGGGCGCAGGGTTATGCCTTGGACTGGTGGTCGGGTACTTGATCTTGCGCTTTTCCGGCCGCCAGCGAACGCCGTGGAACTCCAGACTCGCCACCATTCTTACAGCCGGATTTTTCTGGCCCTGGTTGGTGACCTTTATTTATTTCGGACTAAAGCACGGCGTGGCAGCGATGGTTGAGGACTGGCTGTGGCCGCTGCATCACTATGCAAAAGTGAATAGCGTTTTCTATGGCAATCAAAACTGGTCTGAAGCCACCCGGCAGGCACTTTTTCACAGCGGCCCACTCTGGTCGAAGATCTTCAAAACTCTGGCCATCTCGCCGGGGATCGTCGTCACCATATTGCCGTTGATCGCGGTTGGATGGCTGGTGTACGAAAGCGTCTGGCAGAGCCGGAAAGATGCGAGTTCATCGAACCACGGGTATTACGTGATCGTGAGTGCGGCGCTATCGGGCCTGCTGATATCAGTGCTGGCGGCAAGGGCGGACATCACACATCTGATGTATCTTGCGAACCTCTGGTATGTGGTTCTCGCCTGGATATTACAGGATCGCGATAGCCGATCACGGTTGAGCAAAATGCATTCGTATCTGATTGCATACGTATACATCGCTTTTGGGCTGATGGGCTTCGCTTTGCTTCTCCGCGTGAATGGCGCCCAGAACCACATTCAAACCCGCCGTGGCGTTGTGTCGTTCCCGGCTGAAGACTCCGCCATCCCATACCTTCAGGCTCATGTCGCACCGGAAGGCGAACTGCTGGTTTATCCCTACCTGCCCATTTACAACTACCTGACTGCGACTGACAGTCCGGCGCACGTTGATTTTTTTCAGCCCGGAATGAACACTCCCGAACAGGCCCGGGAAATCATCGATTCCCTGCGCTCGCATCCGAGCGCCGCCATTTTGTTCGATCCCGACTTTTCAGATTTGTTAGCGAGCACCTGGCCGAAAACCGCTCTAGCGGACATCGTCAATGACCCCGTCGGAGATTTTATCGTGCGAAATTATCGGGTATGCCAGGGGTTAGTCACATCCTCAACTCGACGTGTTCAGTTCATGGTCCGGAAAGGAAGGTCTTGCGAATAGGGAATTGACCTTGCGGTGTAAACGGATGTATCCACGTTTTGGGAAAAGTTCGAGACCAAAAGTGCTCACTTTCGATAATCTTGATGTCCTTTTTCAACAGCCAACGCCGAAGCAAGGGGATAGTTGGGCAATTGAGCGGCAATAACCTACGTGTTTTCAGGAGAATCCTTTCACAAGCCCGGAATCCAGAACCGGGCAAGTTTGGTCATGTAGATGCCTATGTAGATGCCTATAAGGTAACCAGCACTACCTTCGCTTCCGCCAAAGCGGAATGAAAATCGAAAATTCCGAGGAGACAATTCAATGAAGAGGTTCGCTCTGAACGCGCTCACGCGCCTGCACAAAAACGAAAGTGGACAAGGACTGGCGGAATACCTGCTGGTTTTGGCCCTGGTTGCCTTGGCAGCCACCGCTGGTATGTCAACGTTAGCCGATAACATAAATAACTATTTCAGCGCGGTAGGTTCCGAACTGGGTCATTATGTTTCCCCAAATGGCACCTAAACTGATGCACATGCATTCCCCGGAACGTCCGGCGGAGGTCGCTTCCAAATTAGGAATGTAGCGCGGTGTGCACGGCTCGCCAAATCTGTACCCGGCAGCCACTGCATGAGTTTCTTGGCCCCGGCGTCACTTTACCCGCGATAGGCGCAACAGCGGACCATGGACAATTGCGGCAAGCTGAGAGCCGGATCATAGCTCGAGGTGTAGTGTTGCCTTCGCATGGCTCTCAGCCAATCGGTTGGGAGTCATGCTATTGCCTTTAATCAAGGAATTTTACCTGGAGGTGGGTTACGGGTCTGCAACGATTAATAACGGCATTTGTGATTGCGGCAGCCCTGGCCGGCGGTATCACGTATCTTTTTTACCGGCGGCTAAATCGAAACCCGCAGCTGCATGGTTCCACCGTTCAGGTGGTCGTAGCCGCGACTAACCTGCCCGTGGGCGTAACTCTGGCTGCTAAAGATCTCACTACCGTCGATTGGTTCAGCGACACGTTGCCCAACGGCGCGTTTACCAAGCCGGACGCCGTCCTTGGCCGCCCGTTGCTTTATCCCCTCGTCGCCAAGCAACCAGTGCTTCAGAGCGATATTGGAGTCGAAGGCGCGGGCATTGGCTTGGCTGGCAAGATTCCGCCGGGTATGCGCGCCACGGCGCTTAAGTCCAACGAAATTTCCGGCGTCGCGGGATTCTTGTACCCTGGCTCCCATGTGGATGTGCTGGTAACCTTCACCCCTTCGGGCGGCAATCAGCCGATGACCAAAACGGTGTTGCAGAACGTTCAGGTTTTGACCGCCGGTCAGACCATCGAGCCTGACCCTCAGGGTAGGCCGCATTCGGTGAATGTGGTGACTCTGCTGGTTGACCCAGAAGACTCGCAACGACTTCAGCTGGCCAGTTCACAAGGCAATATTCAGTTCGTCCTTCGCAGCGGGGCGGACCAAAAACAGGCAGAACTGATGCCGACGCGCCTGGATCAACTGTTCCCGAGTGATAAGCCGGTCGTGGTTGCGAAAGTAGTGAAGCACAAGCGTGTGGCTCCAAACCCCATGTACATGCTCGAAGTGATTCAAGGGACCAAGCGTTCGGTGGAGAAATTCGATAACTAGCTCTCGTGATCGCAGCCAAATGAAATTTTCCCTTCGACAATCAATGAAAGGCCTCCTCCTCGGTTTGGGCGCTATGGCTTTTCTCGCAGCACTCCCGGCTTCAGGGCAGTCTGAGGGCCAGGCCTTGCACGTGTTCGTCGGCAAATCGGTTGTGATCAATATGCAGACTCCGGTCTCGCGGATACTTTCGAGCAACCCCGGAGTAATCGATACGTTGGCGACTTCGCCGACGCAAGTTGTGGTCGAAGGCAAAACTCCTGGGGTCAGCAGCCTGATCATATGGGATTCGAGCGGACATTCTCAGATTCTTGACGTCACCGTCGATGTAAACATTTCGCGCTTGCGGACCGCGATTGAACAGACTTATCCGGGGCAGCAGGTCAATATTCAGACCGACGGCGCGCATTTGATTCTTACCGGCACAGTTTCCGACACGAAGACTTCTGACGAGCTGGCCAAACTTGCTGGCGCTTATTCCACCGGGGTGGTGAATTCGTTGAACGTAGCTCCGGTGCACGAACAACAGATTCTGCTGCAGGTGAAGTTTGCGGAAGTGGATCGTACCAAGCTGCAGCAGTTTGCCATGAACCTGATCAGCACCGGCGCGGCAAATACTCCTGGCGCAATCAGCACCCAGCAGTTCGGGGCGCCGACACTGAACGGGCAGCTTTCCAACACCATTGGGCAAAAGAACAACGGAAATAGTACGGCAGGTTTTAACAGTTCTTTCCAGCTCAGCAGCTTGCTGAACATTTTTCTCTTCCGCCCGGACCTGAACCTGGGTGCGACCATTCAGGATCTTGAGACCAAGTCCGTGCTCCAGATATTAGCCGAGCCCAACCTGCTGGCGTTGAATGGGCAAAAGGCTAACTTCCTGGCGGGAGGCGAGTTTCCGTTTCCGGTTGTGCAGGGCGGAGCGAATGTCGGCGCGGTCACCATTCAATTCCGGCCCTTTGGAGTAAAGCTCGACTTCACCGCTTTCGTTGGCCCGGACCGCGTGATTCGGATGCATATCGCACCGGAAGTCAGCACTTTGGATTTCACGCAGGCGGTCACGATTTCCGGATTCACGGTGCCGGCAATTTCCACTCGCCGCGCCGAGACCGAAGTGGAATTGAAAGACGGGCAATCATTTGGCATTGCCGGCTTGCTGGACAATCGGGCGCAGGTTCAACTCAGCAAGATTCCGGGCATCGGCGACATACCGATTCTGGGAAATTTTTTCCGATCGCGCTCCATCAATCGCAGCGACAGTGAACTGCTGGTGATGGTGACGCCGCGAATTGTTGATCCAGTTCAGATGAGCACGCCGCCGCCATTGCCGCCGGCCAATCCGGTCAAGTTCCTGGACAGTCCCAGGTTCGATCATTCACTGCCGGAAAGCATGACGAATACAAATAAGACGCAAAGTCAGCAACCATCGAGCCCTAAATGAATCCGCTTTCGACCAAAGACGCGCTCAACAATGCGCCGCGCGAAAGTTTCTCGAACTCCGAGCCGCTGTCAGTAGTTGGCGTTTGCCTGGATGAGGATACTTCCTCTGCACTCAGGTCCTTTGCCGAATCTGCGCCATTAATCCGTCTGCGATCGAATTTTGCGGAATACCGAACCCAGGACAGTGATCCGGGGATCGAATGGATGGGCACTCCCGTGCCGGAGATATGCATTGTGGATTTTGACCGCGACCGTCGTAAGGCGGCAGCGGCAGCGGAAAACATTCATAGCGCGTCGCCCCAGACTGCGATCTTTGCGGTGTCGGCTGATTCTCAGCCTGATCTTATTATTCAAGCCATGCGCAGCGGGTGCAGTGAATATCTGCTGAAGCCGATCGGACGTGAGCAACTTCTGAATGCCGTGGCCCGGGTCGGTGGACGGAGAAAAGAACGCACTCACACCTCGCGCGGCCACGTGCTGGCATTTATGGGAGCCAAGGGGGGGTGCGGGGTCACCAGTCTGGTGACGCAGCTCGGAGTTCTACTTGCCAGCTCACTTTCAAAACGCACATTGATTGTGGATCTACATCCCGATTTTGGCGACGCGGCGTTGTACCTGGGCATTGCCCGCCATCGGTACCACTTCTTCGAGTTGGTCGAGAACACCGACCGCATGGACGCCGAACTGCTGCAAAGCTTTCTTGCACGTCACTCCAGCGGAGTGGATCTGGTTCCCGCCCCGGAAGGTAACGATGGCCCCCGCAGAATTCTGCCCGGCGCAGTGGCGCAGACTTTCGACTTCCTGCGGCTGCGCTACGACTACATTCTGGTGGACATGCCGGCAGGGTTGAGCGACGAAAATCTGGAGATGGTGCGGCACTGCGACCACTTCCACATGGTTGCCGTAGCTGAGGTGTCAGCGCTGCGGAATGTAGTCCGGCAATTTAGTTATCTGACTCAAAAAGAAATTCCGGCCGAGCGGTTCCGGGTGGTGCTAAATCGCCACCAGAAACGCTCTTTGATTACTGACCACGAAATTGAAAAGACCCTGGGACAGAAAATTTATTGGAAGGTCCCCAATCAGTACGCGCACGTGGTGAAGGCCATCAATGGTGGCGAACCAATTGCACAGCTTTCATCGTCCGAGGTCGCCAAAAGTCTAACCGACCTGGCACTTCAGCTAGGAGCAAAACCAGCTGCAACCGACAAGAAGAAGGAAAGCACTGGTTTTCGCGGATTCTTAGGCAGGAGTTAAGGGGAAATCATGGGCGAATTTAATTCACTCGCATCGCAGCTCGGGGGTACCAACGGACTACCGATCGCTGAAATCAAGCGCACCGGGCTGAGTTTCAAGGAATACCAGGACCTTAAGTCAACCGTCCACCGCGACCTGATCAGCCGGGTGGATCTGGAGCGGGTGGCAAACCAGCGTGACGATCACACCCGCGGCCAGGTGCTGGCGGTGATTCAGGACCTGATTGCCAATCTGAAAACCCCGCTCAGTGGACGCGAGCGCGAACGCCTGGCGCTCGAAGTGTTGGATGAGGTCTTCGGCTTGGGTCCGTTGGAGCCGGTACTACAAGACCCGAGCGTGAGTGACATTCTGGTCAATGGCCCGCGGCAGGTCTATGTGGAGCGCGGTGGCGTTCTTGAAGAGAGCAGCATCATGTTCAAGGACAACGCCCACCTGATGAACATTATCGACAAGATCGTCTCAGCGGTCGGAAGGCGCGTAGATGAGTCTTCGCCCATGGTGGATGCGCGATTGGCGGACGGCTCCCGCGTCAATGTGATTATTCCCCCTCTGGCCATCGATGGACCGCACATTTCGATCCGCCGATTCGGACATATTCCGATCACTGAAGAGGATTTACTCAGAAACCAGACGCTGACCAAGCCGATGCTGGAATTACTGCGCGCGGCGGTGAAGGCGCGAATCAACGTAGTGATATCGGGCGGTACCGGCGCTGGCAAAACGACGCTATTGAATGTGCTTTCAGGATATATCTCAGAAAAAGAACGAATCGTCACCATTGAGGATTCAGCCGAGCTGCAATTGAAGCAGCGGCATTGTGTGCGCCTTGAAACCCGCCCGGCAAACATCGAAGGCAGCGGATCGGTCATGCAGCGTCAGCTGGTTATCAACAGTTTGCGTATGCGGCCGGACCGAATCGTGGTCGGCGAAGTCCGCGGCGAGGAAGCGCTGGACATGTTGCAGGCGATGAACACTGGCCATGATGGTTCGATGACCACGGTCCACTCAAACAGCCCGCGTGACGCCATTGCCCGTATCGAGACTATGGCGCTGATGGCCAACCTGAATCTGCCTGAAAAAGCGGTTCGCCGGCAGATTGCTTCGGCGGTCCAGTTGATCGTGCAAATTGCGCGCTTCACCGACGGATCGCGGCGGGTAACCCATGTCACAGAGATCAGCGGCATGGAAGAAGAAGTAGTAAGCCTGCAGGATGTTTTTGTCTTTGAAAAGCAGGGGATATCGCCGGATGGCCGCGTGCTGGGGACTTTCACCGCCACCGGGGTTCGGCCAAATTTCTCGGAACGGCTGAACGCCTCGGGAATCAATGTTCTGGCTTCGTGGTTCGAGCATTCGCACAGCGTGAACTGAAGGAAATAGGAAATGCATCCGTTTTTATTTTTCGTGTTGCTGCTGAGCGTGACCTTCGTGGTCATCTTCTACCTGGTCCGTCCCACAAAGACCGAGGTTGCAGTGCAGCGGCATCTGGAGAGCATTAAAGTTGCGAACACCCATGACGATGCCGAGTCGATAACCATTCTCAAAGAGGAAGGTTACAGCGCCAATCCCGCGATAGGCGGAATCGTGCGCCAGATTCCAGGCGCCAAGGAAACGTTAGATCTGATTGGGCAGGCCGGACGAAACTGGGCGGTCAGCACAGTGATGTCGGTGGTCGGGGCCTCGATGCTGGTAACCGCAGTGATTACTTCACTGTTCCTGCCCGATGTTCTCCCACTGCTCGCGGCAGTAATCGTCGGCTGCATTCCATACGTATACCTGCTGTTTTTGCGGGAACGGCGGTTGCGCCAGTGCGACAAGCTACTGCCCGAGGCGATCGACCTTATGGCCCGAGGGCTCCGCGCCGGCCATGCATTGCCAGCGGTGTTGGAGATGGTCGGCGAAGAAGTTGTGGAACCGTTGGGAAGCGAGTTTCGCAATCTGCACGAAGAACAAACCGTCGGTCTGCCATTGCGGGAAGCAGTGATGAACATGGTCAGGCGTGTTCCGCGTGACGACATGCGATTTCTGGCTACCGCCATTCTTCTGCAAAAAGAAACTGGCGGAAATCTCGCGGTGATCCTGGATAAGACCGCGGTCGTGGCTCGGGAGCGCGAGCGACTGCGCGGGCAACTGAAAATTTACACCGCCCAGGGCCGCATTACCGGATGGGTTCTGTGCGTCATGCCGTTTCTTATGTTCGCTCTGCTTAGCTTTCTGAACTGGAGAACAGAAAAGGTCCTGTTCACCGATCATCTGGGAAAAGTTGCTGTGTACACAGGTTTGAGTTTGATGGTGTGCGGAGTGCTGGCCATCCGCGGCATTGTGAACGTGAAGGTTTAGCACATGACATTTATTCTCATGGGCATTTGCCTGTTCGTTGGTTTTCTGTTCCTAGTGCTTCTGCTGATGCCGCGTCCATCGGCCGCAGGAGCTTTGCTGGAACAGGCCACCAGAACCGGCGGCACGGCAGACAACATGCCGGTATGGCGCGCTGCCCTGAACGTCGACTACCTGGCGAGACCCTTCACTTTACTGCGTAGCCTGTTTTCAACCGAGCCTGATCCTGACCTGGCGCACCGGCTTATGCTGGCCGGTTACCGCAAACCCGCGCACGCGGACGTTTTCCTGGGGCTAAGGCTGGCGATTCCTGCATTGCTTGGGGTGTTGGTAGCAGTATTCGTGCCAACTTCGACCGCTTTATTTTTTGTGTTAGCAGTGATCATCGGCTTTTTTGTTCCTGATTTCTGGCTGGCTCACGCGGTTAAACGGCGGCGGCAGAAAATCAAGCTCAGCCTGCCGGATGGGTTGGATTTTCTCGCCATCTGCCTGGAAGCCGGTCTTGGGTTGGATCAAGGCATTCTCCGAATGGGAACCGAGTTGCGAATCAGCCATCCGGAGTTGAGCGAAGAGTTTGTGCAAATCAACTTCGAACAGCGCGCCGGAGTGACCCGGGTACAAGCGTGGCGTTCATTCGCCGACCGCGTGGACCTGGAAAGCGTTCGCTCGTTCGTTGCGATGCTGGTGCAGACGGAACGGTTTGGAACACCGATTTCAAAATCACTAGGCATGTTTTCTGACGCGCTTCGCACCGCGCGCCGACAGAAGGCCGAAGAGCTGGCGGCAAAGACCACCATCAAGCTGGTCTTTCCCCTGGTATTTTTTATTTTCCCAAGCATGGGAATTGTGGTGATGTTGCCGTCATTCATAACGATTCTGCGGAGTTTGGAAACTTCTTTCAAGTAAGGATGGCCTTGGCCGTCGGAGTCAACTTTCAAGGAGAGGTGAGGTAAATGGACAACGTAACTTTGATTCGCGTGGTATCGGGCGTGCTGGCCGTAGTTGTGTTCTTCACATTGGTTTACAGAATGAAGAAAAAAGCGCCTCGTTAACTGCAAACACTTGGACCCTTGGAAAGGGCACGCATGTTCAGTAAGCAACGGCAGGTATTCGTTTACAACAAAACGAGAGAGACCTTTCTGGCTTTCCGTGTCGCAGTTGCGGACTCGGTGCTGGCCCGATTAGTTGGTCTGCTGGGAAGAAAGTCTCTTCCGCCGGACAGCGGCGTCTGGATCGTTCCATCGAACGCCGTCCACACCATTGGAATGTTGTTTTCCTTCGATTTGGTTTTGATCGATAAAGATTTCAAGGTGGTGGGCCTTCGCGAGCTGGTTCGGCCATTCACTGTAACCTGGCCGAACCATCGTGCAGAGAGTGTTCTCGAACTCCCGGCGCACTCGATTTTTCGAAGCCGGACCAAGATTGGCGACCAGCTTCTTATTGAGCGGTATGAAGCCAGAAGGCCACCGCGCTCCGGCGGAGACGAAATCCCTTCCGGCCAGGAACATGCAAACTTAAATGTCGCGGCAGCCGGAAACAGTCAGCAAATAGCGGCGGCTTCGCAAAGACCCGCGCCGGCAGCGGTTTCCTCTTCCCACTACGTGGACAGTGAGTCCCGGTGAAGTGCCGTCGGCTTCAATATCTCTAGCCGGTATCGTGCCATTCAAATCCGGATGGCTTTTTCTTTATGCTTGCGCTCGTACCAGCACGGCAAGTAAGCGGCGTGAGGAAAAATTGAATTCACACACGTTTCCTGCTGCGGCGGCTGGAAATCGTACTCGGTCTTCCCACTTTTTTCCTGGATAGCGTAATAAAATTGCACGGTCAACGTTCCGTATGGATTGTGGCCGGTCGCAAGGCGGTAGCGCCAGACCAAATAATCCCCGCTGTAGCAAAGAGCCGCTGCGATGATCAGCGCAGCTACGATGCTGAGCGAGATTTTCTTCATCGGTGCCTTTTGTTTCGTGAATCTTTATTGGCGATTCTATGACTTCAATTTACAGTTAAGTGACATCGCCGGTATCGTGTGGCAAATACTATTTTTTCAGGAGCTTGAATGTTGCCGTTTCGGCGCCGAGCTGGGATTTGTTTATCATCGCAATGGTGGCCGTGCGCTGTAGTGCTGGCGTGCCTGGGTTTCACCGCGGGTCTCGTTCAAGCCCAGGAAGTCCGCTTACAGTTTGAGCCCTCCAAGACCAATATCGCGTTTACTTTAGGGGATATCCTACATACCGTCCACGGCTCTTTCCAGTTGAGGCGGGGAGATGTGGAATATAACGTGGTTACGAAACTGGTGAGCGGCGACCTTGTAGTCGATGCAACCTCTGGGCAGAGCGGAAATCATAGCCGCGATCACAAGATGCATAAAGAAATTCTGGAGAGCGATCACTATCCTGACATCAGCTTTCGGCCGGACCGGGTAGAGGGAACAGTTGCGCCCGGAACCACTTCAACAGTGCAAGTGCACGGCATCTTTTCCATTCACGGAACTGATCACGAACTGACCATGCCCGTGCGCGTAACAATTTTCCCTGACCATTGGACGGCCGATACTAATTTCACCATTCCGTATGTTAAGTGGGGTATCAAGAACCCGAGTACGTTCGTGCTGCGCGTAAGCGAATCAGTTGAAATCGACGTTCATGCCACTGGTACGAATCCGCCAGGTGCCGGCGCACGCTAAGGAACTGCGCCCGGCAGTTCTACAAATTCCGTACGGACATGGCCATTGGAACTGATGGTGTGCACAGCGAATCCCAATTCTCCTCCCCATGGCAGCCACGCAGTCGAGGGCGCCACATGCCAAGTGATCCCCTCGCGCTCGAAGACGCGACCGTTATGCCAATGCCCCACTAGCATGTCTTTAATGCCGAGTTGCCGCAATGCCTTCATCTCTTTTGAACGATAAGGTTCGCTCACAACCCAGTACGGCTTGGGATCCGGGAACTTTCCATCGTGGAAAACCGGGATATGCTGCACTCCGATAATCACCTGCTTAGAATTTCGCGGCGACTGCTGCAATCCATTCATCCATGACAACATTCGCTCCGACTCTTCTTCGGTTTGCGGCGGAAGCGGCGCTGGCGACTTCGCTCCATAAACGTCGTAATTTCCCAGCAGCTGAGAATCAATCACTACAAAGGTGACGAACTTCACCGCAAATTCGTAATAGTCTTTCCCGAAAACTCTGCGATAACGCTCCACGTCTTTGCTGTGCACATCGTGATTTCCGGGGACGTAATAAAGAGGAGCCTTCAGGTCTTTAAGAATGGATCGAGCTTGTTCCCAGGCTTGCGGGTTCTCTCCGATATCGCCCGACAGAATTACCGCATCGGGATGCCGCTCATTGATCATTCTCACCGCCTGCTTGAGGTTGTCCGCGGCGTGGGGTGCGTGGTGATCGCCAAGGTGAGTGTCGCTGATCTGGACGATGGACACCTGATCATCGTCTGCATCGTGATGATTGACTTTGGCTTCGGGGACGGCCGCGGTATTCTGCGCCCCTGCGAAGGTTCCGACTGTCAGGATGAGCGCTATGGCGAGGCACGACATTTTCCTCATAAAGTTTATGAAGCAGGCGAAAGGCGCGGGGTTGTGCGGCGAGACAAGTGGAACGTGCAGCTAGCTTCTGGCGCTGCGTTTCCTGCCTACGGTGAAATTCTCCGAAGAAAGCAGGCCCAGATTGAGCGCGTAGCGCACGATCTGCGCGCGAGATTTCAGCCCGAGTTTTTCCGCGAAGCGCGAGCGGTAGGTTTCAACGGTTTTGGTGCTGATGAAAATTTGCTCGGCGACTTCACGGCTGCTGAATCCCTCGGCGACCAATTTCAGCACCTGCAACTCACGGTCGCTCAGCAGACTCTTGGCAGCGGAACCATCATGGTCGGGCTGATCGCGGGTGATCGCATCTCGCACCAGGACCTCCGCGAGCTCAGAATCGACATAAGTGCGTCCCTTATGGACGGCGCGAATGGCAGTAAGCAAATCCGCATCAACACTCTTTTTCAGTACATAGCCGGACGCGCCCGCGGCCAGCGCAGTTCGTAAATAGGCCGGCTCCTCGTGCATGGTAAGCAGTAAGATGCGAGTGGAGCGCGAACCAGTGACGATCTGGTGAATGGCATCCAAGCCGCCAGACTTGGGCATGGTGACATCAAGAATGGCGACATCGGGTCGAGCGCGACGGACGCCCTCTACCGCCTCTAACCCGTCCTGAGCTTCCTCCACCACTGTCATATCAGACTGGGCGTTGATTAGCATGCGCAAACCAGCACGCAGGATTGCGTGATCATCGGCGAGCAATACGCGAATTTTCTGAAGCTTAGGCATTACCACCTACTGCGCCTGATCGCACCGGGGAGCCGGCATTCGGCAATCGGACTTCGATGATAGTCCCTTCAGTTGGCGCGGATCTAATTTCGAGCGTGCCACCAAGGATAAGCGCCCGTTGCCGCATGCCTTCAATCCCCAAGTGTCCTGACGGACGCTCGCGCAGAGCGTGCGCTTTGAATCCCTGGCCATCATCCCGGATTGATAATTTTAATAGTGGATCGCACCATTCGAAACACACGCTTACTGAAGAGGCATGCGAGTGGCGGGCCACATTGGTCAAAGCTTCCTGAATGATCCGATAGAGACCAATCTGTATTTGAGTGTCCAGGTCGGATAAAGGAACATTCCCAAAGTCGAGGGTCACGGGCAGATGATGAACCGCCGCATACTCCCCGGTAAACTTCTCGATAGCATCTTTTAATCCGAGGTCGTCGAGCACGCTGGAGTGCAGACCGCGGGCCAGGCGTCCCACTTCTTCGATAGCTTTGGAAGCGATTTTCCGCAACGCCTTGGCTTGATCTTTCGCTTCTTTAAGCCGGCGTGAATCGCCCATGGAGCGTAGCCCCACTAAAAGCGAAGTCATCAGTTGGCCCGCTTCGTCGTGCAGTTCCCGAGAAATTCGCTGCCGTTCCTCTTCCTGCGCCTTCAGCACGCGTTCCAGCAGCAGCCTTTGCATCTCTTCGCGGCGTTGCGATTCTTCCCGTAAAAGCCTGGCGGTGACGTCCTGCACGATGGCGAGGCGCGCGTTCTTCTCATCCAGGCGCAGAGGCGCCAGGATTTCTTCTACATCGAGCAGGCTGCCGGTTTTGGTACGGTGCTTATGCACGGTAGCTGATTGAAATGTTGAGTTCCACCGCACCTCTGACGAAGAGTCGGTTTCCGCGACAATGTCATCAATGGTGAGAGCGGTGAACTCGTCGCGAGTGTAGCCATATTGCTGGACAGCAGCTTCGTTCACCGCCAGAATCCGAAAATCAGAAACGTTGAAAACCCAGCAGGCGAGAGGGTTGGCTTCAAAAAATAACCTGTACTGCCGCTCCGAGTGCCAGAGCGCTTCCTCCGACTTCCGAGTGCGTAACAGAGCGCGAACGGTCGCCAATAACTCTTCGTTTTGCACCGGCTGGACGAGATACGCGTCGGCACCCCCGTCAAGGCCAGCGACCCGGGCTTCGGTCGACACCATGGTCGCCGAAAGGTGCAGGACCGGAATGCGGGAGGTCTGATCATTGGCTTTGATCTGCCGGCATACCGTGAATCCGTCGATGTCCGGAAGATTTACATCGAGAATAACGAGATCAGGAAACTGCGCGACCAAATCCAGCGCCTGCCGGCCGGTACGCGCTTCCAGAACCTCAAACCCTGCGTGACGCAGTACCCGGGACAGTGCATATCTTTGTGCGTCAGTGTCATCGACATGCAGGATTTTCAGTGATCGGGAAGGATCGGAGTTCGCCTGGGGAATGTTGCTCATAATTTCGAAGATTGCCTTGCCATTATGCACCTTATTTGAATTGCCTTGCACCCCTGAAAACCGCACGGAGCACCACGGGGCATGAAATCGAGGCAGGTTTGGGCGCCAAGTCTCTGTCAGGGATTTTCCCATGGCGCGGGCAAAATCTAGGACAAATCCTGATTTCAATCACAATCTCTTCTTGCCACACTGAGTGCCTAATGAAATAAGCTGATTCGGCAGTGCTCCGCCCCTAGACGCCCGAGCCAGTACAAAAAGAGGACATTAGTTTTCGGGCGTCGCGGCCCGTTATGGAGCGTCAAATGGACGATCACAAAGAAGAGTGGACACGGCTTTGCCAACAGGCTGCAGTGGAGCAAGATCCGGAGCGGCTGATGAAGTTGGTGGCCAGGATCGTCGAATTGCTGGATTCGCGACGGGCAAATGTATCCTTGACGCATTCGAATCCGCCCGCCAAGCCAAATCTTGGTTCTGGAAACGTCTGAATCGCGCCCAGGAGTACTGGGCAACGATCTAGCTTGCATTCCGTAACGAATTCTTTAAAGGGATGGTGGCCAGAACGACCGTGCCTTTCGGCGAGGACTGAATTTCCGCGTCGCCCCCAAATTGGCGCATTCGTTCGTGCATGCCCATGATCCCCACCCCGACTACGACCTTTTCCTCAGGTATGCGCTGAGTAGGAATACCTTCGCCGGAATCAGTAATCTCGACATCTACACTTTCTTCTGTCCGGCTTAATCGTATGCGCGCGGTAGCGCTGCCGGAGTGCCGGTGAATATTGGTGAGCGCCTCCTGAACCGTGCGAAAGAGGGCGATCTCCATTTCACCCGGCAGCCGCCCGAATTCCGGAGTGGTCTCGAGATCCACCACAATGCCGCTCCGTTGCGCGAAGCCCTCGGCGTACCATTGCAGGGCGGAAGGAAGTCCTATCTCATCGAGGAGGGGCGGGTGAAGGAGATATGACATCGTTCGCAGTTGCCGCGTCATATCATCATTAATGGCGACGGTTTGAGCAACCAGCGACGAAATCTCTAGGCCTTTGGTTTCCTGGCTGATCTGGTCCAGAAACATTTTCATAGCTGCCAGCATTTGCCCGGTGCTGTCATGCAATTCCCTCGCAATGCGCCTCCTCTCGTCATCCTGTAATCGAAGCAGCCTGATTGTGAGTTCGCGGACCTCAGCGGTCTTTTCTGACAGATCTTTGGTTCGTTGCTCAACCCGGCGTTCCAACTCGTTATGCGCGGCCGCAAGTTCCTGGCGGGCCTTTTCAGCCTCGGCCGCATGAACCCGCGCTTGCCGTTCGGCCTGTTTCAGGCGAAGCAGTGCCCCGACCGTGGCCAGCAATTCCTCTCGCGAAATAGGCTCAGCAAGATAACCATCTGCGGTTTCGAGTCCACGGACCCGATATTCCTTCTCTGTGAAAGTGGCCGAGATGTGAAGAACGGGAATGTGCGCGGTACGCGGATTAGCTTTCAGACGGCGGCATACTTCAAAGCCATCCACATCAGGAAGCCGTACATCAAGGGTGATGAGATCAGGAAACTGATCAGCGAGTTCGAGGGCCTCTGCACCGGTGCGCGCCTCAATGACTTTATATCCCGCTCCCTGCAAGGTCCTGGATAATGAGTAGCGAAGAGCGTCATTGTCATCTACCGCTAAAATTGTGATCTCGGACATAACTAATCTCGACAGCTGATCTTTTTGGCGGCAATCTCAGGCGTGAACTCCGCTGGGATTGGCTTTCATCCGTAAACCGGCACGCATTAACGCTTCCGCAAAGCGAACTTCAGCAGCTTCCCGCGATTTTGTTTCTTTCGGAACGATATCGACCGCCGCCTCTAAACGCGCCCGTTCATCGCTATCTAACACCTGCGAGGTATATATAACGACAGGAATGCCGCATGTGCCTGAATCCTGCTTCAGGGCCGCAAGAACTTCGAAACCATTCAAGTCGGGCATGGACAGATCCAGGATGATCAAATTCGGCCTGGTTTCTTTTGCCAGCTTTAATCCTTCATTTCCACTCCGGGCTTCCACGATCCGGTAGCCTTTGCCAGCCAGAACACCCTTCACCAGATAGCGCGAAATTTCATCATCATCGACGATCAGAACGTTCGACTGTTCGGGAGAAAGGACCGCCTGCAACTGAGCCAGGAGCCAGCCTCGATCGATGGGTTTCGCATGGAAAGCAGTCGCTCCCATTGCCATGGCTTTGGCTTCATTTTCAACCACGGTGACTACAAAGACCGGAACGTCTTTAGTTGCGGGGGACTGTTTTAGTTCCTGCAAGAGTTGCCAGGAATGTTCGCCTTGCAGCAGCACGTCCAGCACAATGGCGACCGGCCTGAACTCCTGAAGCGCTCGCCGGGCTTCTTTAAGGTCCTGCGCCGGGACCACCTGGAACTCGGATCCCTTCAGATATTTTTCATAGATGAAGAGCGCTTCGCGATTGTCTTCGACCACCAGCACCGGGAGTTTAGAAGCATCCAATTCGCGCTTCACATCGGGGACATAGATGGCTTCAGTCGCTCCCGCGTAACGAACAGGGACCGACGCGAAAAAAGTCGAGCCGACACCGACCTGGCTCTTGACGAATACATCGCCGCCAATTAATTGCGCCAGCTTACGCGACAACGGAAGCCCGAGGCCGGTTCCCTTTGCTGTCTTCTGAAGTTTTCCCTCAACCTGCTCCCATTCCTGAAAAATTCGGCTCTGGTCCTCTGGCGCAATTCCGATTCCGGTATCGGCCACTGAAAAAACGACAGTCCCGTCGTGACCCAGGCGTGCTGATACTCTGACTTCTCCCCGCTCAGTGAACTTCAAGGCATTGGAGATGAAATTGCGCAAAACCTGAGAGATTTTCGCCTCGTCCGAAAACAGCTCGGGAATGTTAATCGGATCTTCGAAAACCAGCCCCACTGACGAGTTCTGCGCCAACAGCGGTCGAAGCATTCCGCGCAGAGCGGCAAAAAGACTTTCGACCGTGAAGGCACTGGGGCGAATGGTCACCTTGCCGGCTTCCACCTTTGCCAGGTCGAGCAGATCGCTTACCAGGTCAGTCAAATCTTGAGCTGAGCGGCGAATGAAGTTAACTTGCCTCTCCTGCTCCTCAGTCAATTCGCCATCCATACGGTCGGTCAAAATCTGGCTTAACGCAAGAATGGAATTTAACGGGGTGCGGAACTCGTGACTCATGTTGGAGAGAAAGTGGCTCTTCAACTCGGACGCGCGCTGCAGAAAATCCGCCTTGTCATTCAATTCTGCATACAGCGCCACCACGCCGCGGTTGGTCTCATCCAGCTCGCGATTAAGCTGCGCCAGCTCCGCCTGGCGCTCCCGCAGCTCTTCAAGGGTCCGCATCAACTCTTTATTCTGTTGCTGAAGTTCTTCGTAAGGATTTTCCGACGGCCTTCGCTCTAGGCCCGCCAACAACGAATTCAGCTCGGAGTCGCCCAGGCGAGTGAATTTGTAAGGAATGATCTTTCCCAGCGTAATCGAGGTGCCTTTTCCCTTTTTCGTTTCTATCTCGAAGCGATCGAGAAGGCGCTTGGCCCCGACCATGCCAATACCCATGCCGGTTTTTGAAGTGTATTTTCCATCGAATATCTCGTCCAGATTAGGGATGCCGGGGCCGCAATCGCGGATGGAAATGAGCAGCATCCTGTCGGCGCCATTGTCAACTTCGAAGTCGATGGAACCTCCGCCGGCGTACTGAAAAGCATTACGCACAACTTCGGAAACGGCGGTCGCAATCCGAGTCTGCGCCTGCACGTCAAACTTGAGTGCGGCGGAGATGGTGCGGGCGCGCTGCCGCGCCAGCACTACATCATGTTCGTATCTGACCTCCATCGTAAGCAGCTTAAGCTTCATTGGGGCCTGCTTCGGCACGGTTCTTGGCAACCAGAACAGTCACATCGTCGCGCTCACGAAGGAAATCACGATACAGAATGCCCGCAATCAGTCCGGGGTGCTTGCTCCATATGCCGGGATAAGCCTTCAAGTCCCATCCGGAACGCAGTCCGTCAGAGTGCATGACCAAAATGTTATTGGCGTTCCATGGAAAGGTGAATTCCTGGATTTTATGCAGTTGGTGGCCGACGATACCGTTATGCGAAGCCATTCCGCGGCTGGTTTCCGGAGTGACGATAGACGCGCCAATATTGCCTAAGCCGGCGAAGGATAGGATGCGCTTCTCAAAATTGAGCGAGGCCACACCCATAGCCGCGCCGCGGGTTTTCTTCAGCGCATCATGGGAGTCCTGAAGAATGGGAGCCGGAGAATCGCTGCGGGATACAGAAAAAATTCTTTGCGCCTCCTGTGCCGCTTCCGCAGCCAGAATGCCATGGCCAAGGCCATCCACGACCATGAGCAGCATCGATTCAGCCATTTTTTTTACGGCCCAGCCATCGCCGCAGATATCTTCCCCTTTGACCGGCACCGATACGACCCCGACTTCGAGCGGGCTTAGGGGGTGGAAAGTTTTCTTCTGCGGCGGCCAGAACTCCGCCAGGATCGCGGTTCCATGTCCTGCAGAAGTGTAAATATCAAATATATTGCACAGCCGTTTGATGGCGCCCAGGCCGTTGCCGGCAGTCCCCGCGGTTGAAAATCCGTCGCGAAGCGACGCGCTAAGGTCGCGAATGCCGGGACCTTGATCCAAACCCAGGACGCGCACACCGGAACTTCCATTGTTCGTAACCGCCTCGACGATGACGGTGCCATTTCCGGCGTGCTTCACAACATTGGTCACCATCTCGGTCACAGCAATAGCGAGCGAACCACTTTCGCGTTCTCCAAACTTCGCGTCCTCGGCCAGAATCGCGGCGTGACGCCTGACTTCACCTGCATGGCTGGAGTCGGTAACTCGGATAATCATGAAACCTCAGGCCCTACTTCCACCGCGTGATCGCAACTCTCGTGCCGTGACCAGCTTTCGATTCAATTTCAAATTCATTAACCAGGCGTTTGGAACCTCCAAGTCCCAAGCCCAGTCCCGTCCCGGTGGTGAAGCCATCCCGCAATGCCAAATTAACGTCGGGAATTCCAGGACCGTGGTCGCTGAAAATCAGGCGAATGCCGACTCGGGGACCATTGAGACATTCCAACTGCATAGTTCCGCCGCCACCATGGATAAGGGTGTTGCGGGCGAGTTCGCTGGCCGCAGTCACCAGCTTCGTCTGATCCACTAATGAAAGGCCGGTCTCGCTCGCGATCTCGCGCACACGTCGGCGCGCGATGACGACATCAGGTTCGGAGACTACAGGTAATGTCTCGCTACGGACGACTGCCATTTTTACGCACCCTAATCAACTCGTGACCGTTGACCGACTGCTTCAGAAGTTCCATTCCCGCATCGACATTCAATGCGGTGCGAACCCCGGGCAGAGACATTCCAAGTTCAACCAGGGTGATTGCCACCGCAGGCTGCATTCCGACCACAACTGTTTGCGCGTCGAGCACTCGCGACATGGCCGCAATATTACCCAGCATTCGACCTATGAACGAGTCCACGATTTCCAGACCGGAAATATCGATCAGAACTCCACGCGCTCCAGTCTCACTGATGCGGGTGGTGAGGTCTTCCTGCAAGGTCATTGCCAGGCGGTCGTGCATATCCACCTGGATCGTCACCAACAGAAATTCGCCCATCCGAAGAATCGGTATCTTTTCCAAGAGAACTCCTATGCGCTCTGCAGCGAATGCTCAAGGGCCAAACCGGTGCGCTGCAACGCGACTGCGAATGCGTCGGACAACGTGGCTTTGGTGGTCACATCTAGCAGGTTGATCCCCAGGTGCACAATGGTCTGCGCAATTTGCGGACGAACACCGCTGATAATGCAGTCCGCTCCCATTAAACGCGCAGCAGTCACCGTCTTTAGAAGGTGCTGAGCTACGATGGTGTCAACCGTCGGAACCCCGGTAATATCGATGATGGCCACTTTTGAGTTGGTCTTCACGATGTTCTCCAGCAAGGCTTCCATCACGATCTGAGTGCGCGCGCTGTCGAGGGTGCCGATGACCGGCAGCGCCAGGATGCCATCCCACAGTTTGACCACCGGCGTTGAAAGCTCGAGCATCTCTTCCTGCTGGCGGCGAATGATTTCTTCGCGAGTCTTCAGGTACATCTCAGCGGTATAGAGGCCAAGCGAATCGATCAACTCTGTGGTTGCCCACAGTTCGGCCGCTAGCGCAGCCGCATCACCGCCCATTTGCTCTCGCAACAGCTCGAACAGAGGTTTTTTCACTGATAGTACAAATGTCGACGTTTCGGTCGGGCTAAATCCCTGCTGCGCGCGGGTTCTGGAGATTTCGGTGAGCAGATCGCGAATCGGCTGCCACGGCGAGGATTGCAAATCGGCGTTTCCCGATTCAGTTCCCTGCCTCAACAATTTGAGAAATCGCGTGCACTGCGCCCGCAGATCGGCATCTCTCATCAGATCGGCGCGGCGCGTAGCGCTACTCATCTGTTTGATCCACTCATCGAGTACGGCGATTTCGTGCTTGGCCAGAACCTCTGCCAATCCAACTCCGCTGGAATTTTGCAATCCTTTGCTCATGGTTCGCTCCTGAGGAAGGCTCCAAGGGAAAATACAGAAGAGACACGACCGTTAGCTCGCAGGCAGGAAAACGGCGATGCCCCGAAACAACTGATGATATCTCAAGCTGCAGGGCGGAGGCTAGATTGTGGATTGTGACAAGCGCAAGAGACAAGTGTTCGCCAACGTACAAAACTTGAACATTGACGTCAGCTCTTAGCTGTTAGCTCTTAGCCAAATCATGTTCCGGTTCAGCTAAAAGGTATGAGCTAGAGGCTAAGAGCTAGTTACGATTTTTCCTGCACCAGTTGCTGACCAGTCCGTGCCAGAGCCAGTGCGAAGGCATCGCGCAATGTCGCCTTGCTGGTGACATCGAGCAAATTGATTCCCAAATGAACGATGGTTTGCGCGATCTGCGGCCGAATTCCGCTGATGATGCAGTCGGCGCCCATCAGGCGCGCAGCAGTTACGGTTTTCAAGAGATGCTGCGCTACGACGGTGTCCACTGTGGGAACACCGGTAATGTCGATGATCGCGACCTGCGAGTTAGTTTGCACGATGGCTTCCAGCAGAGTCTCCATCACCACCTGAGTACGTGCGCTGTCGAGCGTACCGATCAGTGGTAGCGCCAGAATTCCATCCCACAACTTCACCACCGGGGTGGACAATTCCAGCATATCTTCTTGCGCCCGACGAATCAGATCCTCACGAGTCTTGAGAAAAACTTCGGCCGTGTAGAGTCCGAAAGCATCGAGTAGTTCGGTGGCGCCCCAGATCTGATCGGCCAGGACCTGCGCGTCACGCACGTCTTCTCTCAGTCGGCGAAAAAGCGGCTCCTTAAACGAAAACACAAAGGTCGCTGTCTCCGATGGAGTGAATCCCTGAATCGCGCGGGTTCTTGAGATCTCCGCGAGTAACTCGCGCAACTCTTTCCAGCGTGGATCATCGGGATTGCTGGCGCCAATGTCGTCGAGGCCCGCGCGAAATGAGCTCAGGAATTTCTGGCATTGCTGCCTTAATTCGGATTCTGCGATAGATCCCGAGCTGCGAGTCGACGCGTGAATATTCTTGATCCACTCATTCAGAAAAGCTTGCTCGTCGCGAGAAAGAATTTCAGAGACTGGACTGCCGACACCGGTGATTTGAGCCACAAATTCTCCTTAAACCTGTTTCTGGAAACCGCCGCGGGTTCCACTTCTCCAGGTTCAAGAAACCGAATCTGAAATGCCGAGGATGGCTCCGGTAGTATTAAGCGTACTCTCCGCAGCACCACTGCGCAATCTTGGGCAGAGTGAGTCGAGAGATATATGGTAGGCACGTGGGGACTCGAACCCCAGACCTCTACCGTGTCAAGGT
>DATATW010000017.1:0-25370 GCA_036268595.1 Terriglobales bacterium | reverse complement strand
TTTTGATACAAGTTGAACAAAAATTACGACGATTTAAACGTCCCAAGTACCATGTAGCCGCAATACGGTTCTTCCGCCAGGGGATCCCCAGTCAATGCGTAAGCACGAGCGCGAGATCCGCCGCACAGCTCCTCAAAGTCGCAAGCACCACATTTGCCTTTCAGTTGCGAGCTATCGCGTAGAGAACCGAACAACGATGAACATCGGTAAATATCTGCCAGCGGCTCCCAGAGCACGTTTCCGGCTGAGATTGGCAGAAATCCGCTGGGGTAGACTTCGCCCGCATGGCTTACGAATGCGAAACCCTTAGCACGCATTCAACGCCGGAGTCCGTGGTAAGGCGTGTTTACGTTTCTCGGTGGTCGACTAAGTCGGCGAGAAGCTTTTCTGGTTGAATGACCCCGTCGATCGCCATGAGCCGCCCGTGAACAAGCCACTGCAAACCACTCTCCATTCGGCCCAGAAACGAAGAATCGAAGTGGCGGACACAGTGTCCGCCAGCGCTAACTTCAGATTCCCACGCGCGCGGGAGTGTCGCCATGCGATTGCAACAACTGTTACGCCTGCAGCTGATCGCGCGAGTCATTCATCGCCATGTTGGTCTGGCAACTTTGAACGCCGCAATTGGTGGACTTCGAGAACATAATGTCTTTGAACCAGGCATCGTCAACCCTACGCAAAATGTACTCCTCGGGATGTCGTCTTAAGAACCTTCTCATCTCCACATCTGAGGCCCGTCCATTATCAAGCCGGAGCCAGCCTTTCATAATCCAGGTTTGGATCTTGCGACGGTTCACGCCTACCAAATCTTGGATATCCTTCAAAGAATAACCATCACGAATCCGGGAAGACAATTGCATTATGGCGACCTTGCGCTTCAACGAGTAGTAGGTGCGGCCGAGCTTTAGGGCAACTGTTTTGCTTGAATAAGTACCCAGGAGTTCACGCAGAGCTTCGACCTCCTGAGGAGTCCAGTGACGCCTGACTTGGAAGGCAAGACCCAGTTCGGCGGCACGCGACAAGATCACGAAACGTGGAAAATTGATGGATCGCTGTAGATGATTCAGCAGCTGCGTCAGTTCTCCCCGGTCCTGCGCAAATCGGTATGCGCGAGTGAGCGCCAGATCGAGCTCCGGGCTCCAGCAGTACTTCTTCTTCACATTGGGCCGGCTCTTGATGCGGCAAGCATGGCACAGTTGGTCCTTTGGGGCGCCGCTCGGCGTTCCACATGTCCGGCATGTGACTGGATGATTCGGAACTCCCCGCATTGAGCCTCTTCACAGTCTTTACTGTTTTATCGCGACTCTGTTGATCTCAGTGTCCATAAATCAATAGATGAAAGGTGCCGGGAGTTGCTGTCGGATGCGCCGCAGTGACTGACCCAGGGGCGAAATCTGATGTGTCGACGTAGAGGTTGTGCGTGTTGGGATCCAAAGCCATTGTCTTGGCGCCGAACTCCGTCTTAATGGTTTCTATTACGCTGAATTTGTCGGGCGAATCTTCGTGGAAAAGGTGGAGGGTGCCTTCGCGCGTCGAACTCGCTACTATGCCGGTTTTCGGATCAAACACATTGCTGTCTACGCGGTCACCGATTGGAAACGATTGAAGCACCTTGCCTGTGTCCGCATCCATGACAACTAGAATCTTGGGATCGCGACCGCCGATAAACAGGCGTCGATGCTCGCGATCCATCGCTATGGATACGGGATGACCAGAAGGAGCGACCGGCCAGCGATTCGCAATTCTGAGGGTTCGTGAATCGATGGCTACTACTTCGTTGGCATCTTCGAGATTGTTGTAGATCATCCCTTGTCCATCGGAAACGGCTTGTTCCGGACCCGCTCCAAGAGCGATGGTGCCGATGACAGTTTCTTTTTCCGGATCGATAACAGTCACATTCTTGCTGTCGCCGGCGAACGCGAAAATGTGCTTTGATGCGGGATCAAAAAGAATATAGTCAGCATCGGGCGAGGCTTTCACTTTTCCCGTAACCTTCAAACTGTCAAGATTAAAGATGTCAACTTCTCCGGTAGCACCGTCGGTAACGAATCCTTTGCCTAGCTCACGTACTATGGCTACTCCGTGACAGCGTTTAAACCCCGTAATGGTACCGACAACAGATCCGGCATCGGCATCGACAACCTTGATTTCCGTTCCGTGGGTTGCGTACACGCGGCGAGCGGCAGCATCCATGTAGATGTAATCAAAATACTCCCCGCCCCCGGGAGCTGCGCCCAAGGGTATCTTCTTAATCTGCTGATAGCTGTCTGATGGTGGCGCTGCGAAGGCGGAAGTAGCCAGCAATAAAGCGCAGGACGTGCGCAGCAGATGAGAAAAAGTCGAAAAGTTCACTCAAGCCTCCTGAATTTGATGAATTCGCTGGTCCACTTAATAGTCCGCAACTTCAATCACGGGACCACGTCGTATATCTGGACTACCGCCTCAGTTTCTCCGTGATGAGGAATCACAAGATAGAGCTGATGCTTGTCCGGCAAGAAAACTCCAGTCTCGGCGTGAAAAGCAGTCGGAATTTGTCCCAAAGTATCGTAGCGGTCGCCCTCAGCCTTCCGGAAAATTTTCAGGAACGGAACTCCCACCAGGTAAAGACGCTCAGATTGCTCGTCATAAATCGCATCATCGTAATTTCCAACGCACGGTAACGTGGTAATGATCTTTCCAGAATCAGAATCCAGAACAACTACTTTGCCGGGATCGCGATCAAGGACGAACAGGCGATGGTCTTTCTCGTCGAATGCCATTGGCCCATTATTGCGTCCTTCTTGCGCTACCGACCAAGTCGCGATCACTTCGCGTTTGTTACGGTCGATTACTGCCACAGCGCTTTTTGCATACAGATTTACAAACAATCGCGAGCCCGATTTCTCGAGGGCCATCGCTTCGACCCGATTGCTATCGACTTTGATGTCGCCGACCTTTTTACCTGTCGTGGTGTCTATGATGCTGATCAAGCAGTAGTCTTCCTTCGCTTGCTTGCCTCCATTTCCGACATACATCAATTTATTGGCTGCGTCATAAATGCTTGCGTCGGCGTGTGCTTCCATGGGAATAGTGTCCAGCAGCTTGTAGGAAGTGCCGTCAAATATTTCGACTTGGTTTGGACCTCCATCATCCACGACAAACAGCTTTTTCGAGTCAGGATCGTAGGCAAGCGAATGCGGTGCCTTTGTCTCGGTGATCACGTGAATCATGGTATTGGTGCGCAAATCGACCACCGCCACCGCGGAATTCTCCTCAGCAGCAACGAATAGCCGTTGACTGCCGACGTCCACCGTGGAGTGGTCAAAGTCGCCGTCCTTCAGGCCCGGGAGGGTGATGCTTTGAGCTAGCTTCAGCGGTTGCGGCACTTGCCCGTCTGAATTGGTAGCAAACAGAACCGAACTGCAAAATAAAACTGCTGCGATTGATTTCTTCAATGTCGTTCTCCGCATGTGCGGGGTTAATGTGCTTCACATGCACATTTAACGGAGCGTTCGCCGCTTGTCAATACGCAGTCGCCTGAAGATTTTGTCAGCAAAACTTAAGTTGGTGCGCATCAGTAGCGGTATACCCTCATGCGGAATGAAACGGTCCGCCTCAAAGTCTTGTCGCAACCAAGGCGCAGCACAACCGGATGCACTTGACGATTGCGCTGCCGTGCGGCATTACTTGGCAGAGTAAGGGTTCGGCTATTTACACTCGACCCAGTGTCTTTTACTTTTCAGCTGCGGCACTTAGGACAGCGGCACTTAGGACAGATGATGACCCGTATTGCTTCAGTCTCGGTATGCAGCGTTCGAGTGCCGCTCGATCGCCCCACATCTTTTGCTACTCGCACGGTTACGGCCCGCGACTATTGCCTGGCGAAAATAAGGTCGAATGATGGCGTTGAAGGTATCGGCTTCTGCTACGTGGGGAGCGCCGGAGGAGAGATCGCACGAGTTATCGTAGAGCAACTACTAGCGCCCATGTTGATAGGGCAGGATTCCACTCGGGTCGAAGGTTTGTGGGAAGAGATGTACCGCGAGGCCATACTGCAAGGACGAGCCGGCAGCGTTATGCGCGCAATTAGTATTCTCGACATCGCTCTGTGGGATTTGAACGCCCGCGCGGTTGCTCTCCCACTATATCGTTATCTGGGTCACTGGGCGAAGGACCGAGTGCCGGCATACGCAAGCGGCGGCTACTACCTGGAAGGCAAGACGCGAAAGCACCTTGGCGAGGAGCTTTCTTCTTATGTGCGGCAAGGATTCAAAGCGGTAAAGATGAAAGTTGGCAGGTTGAGCCCTTCTGAGGAAGAGGATCGAATTCGCGCTGCCCGCGAATCTATTGGTTCGGATGTGCATTTGATGCTGGATGCCAATAACGCATGGAGCGATCTTCCGACCGCCCTTCTCTACTGCAGGCGCTATCAGAAATACGATCCTTACTGGATAGAGGAGCCGTTTAGTCCCGACGATATCGAAAACCATTCGCGGCTTGCGTCGCTGATCGATATTCCGGTCGCGACCGGGGAGATCGAAGCTGGGCGTTGGCGCTTCAAAGAAGTACTCGACAAGCGTGCCGCGATATTTCTACAAACGGACGCAGCAGTCTGTGGCGGGATTTCGGAATGGCGCCGCATCGCTCAGACCGCCAGCAGTTATGGCGTCACGATCTCTCCACATTGGTTTCACGATTTGCACGTCCACCTGGTTGCATCAGCGCCGAACGCGCGTTACGTGGAATTCTTTCCTGATAGTCAAGTTCTAAACTTCCGCAACCTAATTAATAGGCAGCTGGAAGTGAAGGGCGGCGACTTATTGTTGCCCACGTCGCCTGGGCTCGGCTTTGAGTTTGACGAGCAAGCGGTAAAAAAGTACTGCTCGAATCACTCGCAACCATGGATTGTAGTCGCAGGAACCAACGCATGACGAATCTCAGCAAGGCCGCTGGAGTTTACACCATCGCGTCTACCCCCTTCCTCGGTGATGGAAGTATCGATGAGCGCTCGACGGACCGAATGATCGACTTTTTCCTGCAGTCGGAAGTAACCGGGATCACCGTGCTGGGTCAAATGGGAGAAGCGCCTAAACTGGATGAGCAGGAATCGATCGGCTTAGCTCGCCGGATGATTCGGCGTTCCTCAGTGCCGGTAATTGCCGGTATTTCAGCCCCGGGCTTCGCGGCTATGCGCTCGCTATCGAGTGCCGTTATGGATGCAGGGGCTGCGGGAGTCATGATTGCTCCACCGGTTAGTCTCAGAACCGACGAGCAGATTGTCAGCTACTATCGACTGGCATCCGAAGCGATCGGTCGTGAAGTGCCGTTCGTAATTCAGGACTATCCACTTACTTTTAGCGTGGTGATGACGCCCGCTGTGATTCGCCGCATCGTCGAGGAGAATCCCTCGTGCATGGTGCTCAAACACGAAGACTGGCCGGGCCTGGAAAAGATATCGGCGCTACGCAAGTTCGAACAGGAAGGATCGATGCGCCACATCTCAATCCTATGTGGCAATGGCGGGTTATTCCTCGATTTCGAGACGGAGCGTGGCGCTGACGGGGCAATGACTGGATATTGTTTTCCGGACATGCTGGTGGATGTAGTTCGCCTTTCAGCTGCCGCGCACAGGGAGGCTGCGCACGCAATCTTCGATGCACATCTTCCTTTAATACGCTACGAGCAACAGCCAGGCTTAGGACTCGCGGTTCGCAAATATGTACTCATGAGACGCGGCATACTGGCATCCGATGCTCAGCGCAAACCGGCGTCATCCCTTTCGCGAATCGCGAAAGCGGAGATTGATTTCCTGCTTTCACGGATTGCGCGTGTCGATCAAAGAGCCGCGCTTCCGGCGGAAGCGGTGGTTCCCAGTAACTTAGCTCTGTCTCCATCGAGTAACCACTAAGTGAGAGGTGAGGCACTCGTTTCCGGCTTGGTTGAAAGGATCTCGGAATGGATTTTGATTTACAAAGTAAAACAGCTCTAGTCCTGGCCGGCGGGGGTGGTTTAGGAAGAGCGATTGCCAACTCATTGGCGGCCGAAGGCGCAAAAATCGCACTTGCCGACGTAGACGAGGAAGCGGTAAAGCGAACCGCGCTAGAACTCAAGAATAAAGGGGCGGTCGCTTTGCCGCTGGTTTGGGACCTCGCGGATCTGGGCATGATTAACAGTAATGTTGCTGCAATAGAGGCTGTGCTCGGCCCGGTGCAAGTCTTGATCAACATGACTGGGGGTCCACCGGCGACCCCTGCCTGCGGCCAAGCTCCGGACCTATGGCGCAAGCAGTTTCAGGCGATGGTGTTGTCCGTGATCGCGCTAACCGACCGCATCCTGCCGGGAATGAAATCGCAGAACTGGGGACGAGTGATCACCAGCACTTCGTCTGGCGTGGTAGCGCCGATTCCGAATCTTGGCATTTCTAACGCGCTTCGTCTGTCTTTAGTGGGATGGTCCAAAACGTTAGCGCGCGAAGTCGCGAAGGATCGAATCACAGTCAATATCGTGATGCCGGGGCGCATCGCGACCAATCGCACCCGCGCCCTCGATGACGCCAAGGCGAAACGCGAGGGGCGATCGATTGAATCCGTATCGGAAGAAAGCGCCGCGTCCATACCCATGGGGCGTTATGGAACGCCCGAAGAATTCGCGAATGCTGTGACCTTTTTGGCCAGCAGCCGCGCGTCCTACATCACTGGTTCGACTATCCGGGTTGATGGTGGTCTCGTTGCGAGCATTTGAGGAAACACGCTATGGCGTTCGACCCTAAGATCGCCGTAAGGCTGTCGACAGTCTCAACGGCAACTATCACCACGGTGTTGCTGAACAAAGGTCTGCGTAACCTTTGGATGCGGAGGGTGCGGCCGCTGCAGACAGAGTGGCCGCGAGTGGTTGGTCCCGCCTTCACGATGCGCTTTATCCCGGCACGCGAGGATTCATCGACGACAGCATCCTGGGCATCTCCTTATTCGACCAGAGCTGCTATTGAAGCTATGCCCGAAGGGTGTATAGCGGTCCTCGATGCCATGGGCGTGTCGGATGCTGGCGTTTATGGTGACATTCTCTGCACACGCATGAAGCAGCGCGGGGTCACAGCCATGGTTACTGATGGAGTCGTTCGTGACGGCGCGGGAGTGTTGGCGACAGGGTTGCCGGTGTGGTGCCAGGGTGTTGCCGCGCCTCCCTCGATCGCGGGGCTGACATTCGTCAACTGGGAAGAACCCATCGGTTGTGGCGGAGTGGCGGTTTTCCCGGGCGACATAGTTGTCGCCGATGACGACGGGGCTGTGGTAATTCCGGCGAACTTATTGGACGTGGTTGTGGATGCGGCGCCTGAACAGGAACGCTTCGAGGCCTGGGTGTTGCAAGAGCTGGCAAAAGGCACGCCGTTGCCTGGCCTCTATCCCCCCAATGCAGAGACTAAGGCCCGATACGAAGCGAGCAAACGCGGGTAGCTCGCGCGAATGTTCTGAATTAGCTTGAGCCGTTTTTGGGTAAACAAACCAGGAAAGTGCATCCCGGCCCGGGTTCGCACTCCAATTCGATCTTTCCGCCGTGCGCTCTGACTGCCCATTCGGCAATCGATAATCCCAAACCGGCCCCACCCTCATCGCGACTCCTGGCCTTGTCCACTCGATAAAAGCGATCGAAAATCTTGGCGCGATGTTCAGGGGGAATTCCAGGTCCGTTGTCATGGACTTCAACCACGGGATCTCCATTTTTTGTTCTTACTCGTACGCTTATGGTAGCTTCGGGTGGCGAATATTTAACTGCGTTGTGGATAAGCGCGACAAAAGCCTGTCGCAAAATAAAGCGATCCCCGCTGACCGTCAGGGCACGGTCGCCTTCAATCTCCAGTGACTGCTTCTTTTCTTCAGCCAAGATTTCGAGCAACCCAGCGGATTCGGCGGCGAGATCCAGAAGTGCCACCGGCGAACGGTTAAGCGGGAGATGTCCGGAGTCAGCTCTGGAGAGCAATAGCAAGGTATCAATGAGGCCGGTGAGCCGGTAAACTTCTTCCAGCATGCTGCCGATGACTTCGGCGTGATCGTGAAGGTTCCCACCAGATTGCAGGGCGACCTCGCCGACAGTACGCATGGCAGTCAACGGCGTTCGTAATTCATGCGAAGCATCGGCTGTGAATCTTTCCAGTTGCCCGAAAGACTGCTGCAGCCTGGTCAAAGTCTCGTTAAAAGCACTTGCAAAGTTACCTAGCTCGTCGTCGGGGTTTTCAATGATCAAACGTTCATTCAGGTGTTCGGCATTGATTTGCTTCGCGCGTCGCGCCATCGCATCAAGCGGTCGCAGGGTCCGTCGTGCGACCGAATAGCCGGTGATCCCCACGATCAGCAGTGCCACGGGCAAACCAAAAACCAGTGCCCTTAACATCTCGCCATATTCTTCGCGAAGAAAGGCTTCGCTAACTCCGAGGCGCAGTACGAGATGACGATTGCCAATTCGGTGTGGCTTGGTTATCACCCGGACTAGCGTCTTGGGATTTAAGCGGATGGTTTGATTGGGAGGGTGGGTCGGATCGTTCGGCGTTACGGGAGGACCCAGGGTCTGGATACCAAGCTCCTTGCTGCGATATTGCAACTCTCCATCTTTAGACCAGACTTCAAGAAGAAGGTTGCCTGCGCGATCGCCGAGGTCTACATGAACCCGGCCGTCAGGAGTAATTGCAATTACGTTTTCGACCGTCTCGCCATCGCGATCCAGGCTGGCATCAAGTTCGCGGATCAAAGTCTGCCACAGCGACATTGAAACGAAACCGCCATACAAAACCAGGACCAAGGAAAGGAGCCCTACGTACAGCAAGGTCAATCGTGCCCGCATGGTGCTGCGGAAAAAAAGCATTACTGCTCACTCTCAGACAACATGAATCCCACTCCACGAACCGTTCGAACTACCGGAGAATCGAACGCGTCGTCGATTTTGCGGCGTAAGCGGGCGATATGAACATCGATGACATTGTCGAGAGGCGTCGCGCGACTTGTCTCTTTCCATACATCGCGAGCCAGCATCTCGCGTGAGACAACCTTACCCTTGTTGCGCATCAGAAATTCCAACAATTCGAATTCGCGAAGAGTCAGTTGGATCGGCTTATTGTCGCGACTTACAGATCGCGTTATCAGATCCATCTCAAGTGTTCCGATCTTTAATCTGACAATAGGCTCGATCTTGCCGCGCCGCAGCAGAGCGCGAATGCGAGCGCGCAGCTCAGGAAATGCAAATGGTTTTACGAGATAGTCATCAGCGCCCGAATCTAGTCCCAGGACACGGTCGTCTACACCATCTTTCGCGGTTAACAGTAAAACCGGAGTGCGCAAGCCCTGACGGCGCAGCGTTGTAACTACCTCAAGCCCGCTTCTTCTCGGCAGCATGACATCCATTACTATGAGATCGAAAGAGCGAGAGTTAGCGATAAAAAAACCATCTTCGCCAGTTTGCGCGAGTGTTACTTCATAGCCATCAACTTTCAAGCCCTCCAGGAGGGCCTTCCCGACCTTCGGCTCATCTTCAACGACCAAAATCTTCATCTCAGACACCGTTACGCAAGTCCCCACATTGTAGAACTTTTTCGCGAGACACCAACATGACAAGACCGTAAGGAAACGATAAGGAAGTCTTCAGATTCGGAAGATCGCGTAAGTCTAGAATTCGAAAGAATAAATTCGTTCGTGTGTTAAGGAGTGGCATTGAGGTTATAAGCAAGCGTAGATCATTGCTGCTCGCGGTTTTCCAGGCCGCTAATCTTGACTTCCGTAAAAACACAACGGCGCCTGTCCTGCAATTGCCGAGGCGATGAGAGGAAGCTTAATGCATTCCGCGGCAACTTCCCCGGATGTTGCTCAACAGACCAGACGCCGGATCGCATTTCGCGTCCTGCCCTTTCTTTTTCTCCTATATGTTGTTGCTTTCTTGGATCGCATGAATATTGGGGCCGCTGCTCTCCAGATGCCCCGGGACCTCGGCTTCAGCGATCGCGTCGTGGGATTGGGGGCAGGCATCTTCTTTCTGGGCTATTTTCTGCTGGAGGTGCCGGGCGCTTTGATTGCGGAGCGGTCGAGCGCGCGCCGGTGGATAGCGCGCATCATGATTTCCTGGGGTGTCATCACTGTGCTGATGGCCTTCATTCACACCGCTCAGCAATTTTATTGGGTGCGTTTTTTGGTCGGTGCTGCTGAAGCCGGCTTCTTTCCCGCCGTTATCGTATATCTAACCCGCTGGTTTCGTTATCAGGATCGAGCAAAGGCCATCGCCTGGTTTTACGCTGCGAACCCACTTTCTTATGTGCTCGGTTCGCCAATTGCCGGTGTGCTCCTGGGGCTCACCTGGCTGAACTTAAAAGGCTGGCGATGGCTGTTCATCCTCGAAGGAATTCCTGCAGTTGTCTTGGGTGTGATTACCATTTTTTATCTGGTTGACTGGCCCCGGGACGCGGAATGGCTGAGTGCAAATGAGCGCGACTGGATCACCGAGCAAATTAGACAGGAGAAAGAAGCCAAGCAGCGCCTTCGCTCGTACAGTGTTTGGCAGGCGTTCAGCCAGCGCGATGTCATACTTCTGACCCTGGGTTATTTCTTTGCTCTGACCGGTGGCTACGGCATATCTTTCTGGCTTCCAACAATTATCAAGCGAATGTCAGGACAGAGCGACATTAAAGTGACGCTACTCGCGGCTGTCCCATATTTGGCAGGATTCGCGACGCAACAGTTCAATGGTTGGCACTCCGACCGCAGCGGTGAGCGACGCTGGCATGCTGCGGTTCCTCTTTTCATCGGTGCGGTTGCGCTGTCACTGGCAGTTATTCTGGCCGCGAAGACGGCACTGTCGGTGGCATTATTTGCGGTCGTAGGGGGCTGCTACTTCGCGTACCATCCGTGCTTTTGGGCAGTTCCAACGGCATTCCTCAGTGAATCAGCCGCAGCGGCCTCGATTGGGTTGATCAACTCGGTGGGAAATCTCGGAGGCTTCATGGGGCCCATGGTGATGGGCTACCTGGTTCATCGAACTCACATCTTCGCCGGGGGCCTGCTTTATTTGGCGGGGAGTTTCTTCATTTCGGGCCTGCTGATGCTGGCCGTTGGGCATGGTCAGGCGGCCAATAAAGGGAGCCTAACTTCCTAGCGGTTGCAGTGAACCACCCACAACTCGCGAATTTCGGTCATCCGTCGAAAGTGACTGGCAACGATTCTTAAGACTGTCTTACGAAATCTTAAGGGTATCGTTCGTTGACTGGTTGGCGGGGTGACTTTATTGTCGGGTCTAGTCATTGTCGAGGAGGAAATTGTGCGATTAAAGTTCGGTGCGCTCGCGTGGCTTATGTCAGGAGTGGTTTTCTGCTTGTGCGGGCAAAGCGCGCTCCAGGCGGAAAATCTTAGGCTGTACGTCGATAACAGCAGGGGCGACACCATTTCAGTCATCGACATGAATTCATTCAAGGTAGCTGATGTAATTAAGGTCGGCGCGGAGCGGGTCCACGCAATCGCGGTTCGACCCGACGGTCGTGTCTTGTTTACCACCTCCGAAGCTGACCACACTCTACGGATAATTAACACTTCAACTCTCAAGGTGACAGGTGTCATCAAGCTGACTGGCAAACCCAACCAGTGCGCCGTCACTCCTGATGGCCGGTATGTTGTTGTGCCGATTCGAGATGGCGACAGCATCAATATTGTCGATACTACTCAGCAGAAGATCGTAAAAGTCTTACCCATCAAAGAGCCGCACAATGCGGTGAATATCGGCAGTAATCGCTACACGTTCGTAAGCTCAATGGGCTCGCACGAGATCAATGTGGTTGATTTTGAAACGATGTCCTACTCGGCGGTAATCCCAGTCGGCGGCAGGCCTCGTCCATTCGTGGTCACTCCCGACGGCAAGACCATGTACGTTGCCGTCAGCTACCTGCATGGGTTCAACATCGTAGATGTGGCGGAGAAGAAGGTTGTTGAAAAGGTGGAGATCCCTTCGGAACACCCAGCACCAGGAAAGGTCCGTCAATTCGAGACCCCTGACACCTATACGCACGGCTTGGCTCTCAGTCCGGATGGGGGCGAGATTTGGGTCACGAGCTTACTGGACGATTCCATTTACATCTACGACCTAAAACGTCGGAAAGTCACTGGCCGTCTAGCGACGGGCGACGGCCCGAATTGGGTAGCGTTTTCCCCAGATGGGAAATACGTTGCCGTCAGCAACACGGACAGCGACGACGTTTCTATATTCGATGCCAAGGCGAGAGTCCAGCTGGCCAAAGTCAAGGTCGGCAAAGTCCCAAAGAGAATTGCAATAGCTACAGCACCGGCTGATGAGTAAATGAGTGTCCTAGCAAATTCGTTTTTTTTTGCTCAAGCGGGATCTGTGATTGTGGTGAGAGTGGTGACGTAAGATAAATTCCTGCGACTACCCCTCATGCCAGGCGTACTACGAATAACCGATCTCTCGTCATGGTTTTGTATTTTGCTTTTTGTCAGCGGACCTCGCATCGCTCGATTTGAACTGGTCCAAGTCGCACCCGGAACGAACGTAGGTTCCCAACCTTCCTCATCCGCTCCAACTTTCTACCGGGATGTTTTACCGATCATCAAGCGTCACTGCCAGCGTTGCCACAATCCTTCCGGGATGGCGCCAATGCCCTTTGATACCTACGACGAGGTTCGGGGCTACGCCAATGTGATTCGGAACGTCACCCAGGACAAGGCTATGCCGCCGTCTTTTGCCCTCCCGGAAGCGGGGCGGGTTCGGGAGGACCTTTCACTAAGCCCGGAAGAAATATCGACCATAACTGCGTGGGCGAACGCAAAGGCTCCGGCAGGCAATGCTGCTGAGGCTGCCAGTTCGTCCGGGTCACGGGAAGCGTTCAGACCTGAGGTCGTAGTGAAACCGACGAAAGCAACTCCGATTCACTCCCCAGACGGCGATTACCTGTACGAAATTGCTCAAACCCATTTCAAAGGCAATCGCTGGGTGCAGAGTGCGGAATTTTTTACCGGTCAACCAAAAGACCTCCGGCAAGCGGTCGTCTTCATACGTCCTCGCGGCTCGAGTTGGCTACGCTACGCTCCTGCAGGCACCCCCTTCGCCGCTACAAAGCTCGCCAAGGGCGAGCCGAATGACCCAACACAGCGGGATATTCTAGTCGTCTACGCCGCAGGAAGCGCACCAGCGACCTGGCCCGCTTCAATGGCAAAACTGATTCCCTCGGGTGCAGATTTAATTTTCCGGTTGCAATATGTTCCAGGTATCAACGTTGAAGCCGATCAGAGCGGCGTCCGCCTGACACTCAGAAAACATCGACCGCCCCTACGCGTCATGACCTTAGAACTCAAGAAAACTAATATCAGTATTCCTTGGGAAACTAGTGACTACCGCGTCGAAGCTCGCGCAACCCTAGCCTTAGACGCCGTGCTCCTAGGCTTTTTCCCCGACATGCACCAGCTAGGAACACGTTTTGAATACGGTATAACCGACGAAGTAGATAACAACAAGAATGGACTATGCGCCGGACATGAAGTTCTGCTGCGGGTCAATTTCGATTTGCGTTGGCAAAGCAGCTACACGCTGGCGGAGCCTTGCATACTGAAAGCAGGAACAACATTACAAGCGGTTGCCTGGTACGACAACTCTGCGAGTAACCCCCGCAATCCGAATCCTGGTGTTCCCGTCTACTTAGGAGATAACTACGGGGATGAGGCATCGGTGGGCTTTTTTGACGTTGCCGTTCCCGCCAGTCTTCCTAGGGGAAAACTCCTCATCCACTAAGTAACCGTGGAACTGCCCAGAGGAAAACGGGAAATCGCCCTCATGCGGGAAGGTGCATCCGGCGCTGGAGATCTTGAAAGCGAGGCTGACTGCGCAACGGGTCCAAGTCGGGATCGACCTTCAAGAAGACCAGTCCATTGGATCGATATCGATAGGCTTTCTCGAGCCAATCCATGGCTTTCTGGTTGTCCCCGAGGCCGGCATATATGATCGCGACATAGAACGGCGAAACATACCGACTTTTCGCTTTCTCCATCAGTTCTACAATAGAACTCTCCGCCCGTTCCTTCATGTCCGAAACCGCGTAGGCATGTCCCAAAGCCGAGATCACGAACGGACTGTTAGGCGAAATGGCCAAGGCTTTTTCGAGCTCAGAGATAGCTTCATCATATTGGCCTTTTTGTTCGTAGGCTTGTCCGAGGACACAATGCGCGAGCTCGTAGCTGGGGTCCATCTCAAGAGTGTTGTGGAGTTGCTCGATGGCACGATCATATTCACGTGCCATATATAGGCGTCGGCCAAGACTAAAATTAATGCTGATTGAGAGAGGATCGATCTCCCGAGCGCGGTTGACTTGGTCTACACTCTCCTTCAAACGGCCCATCGCAATCAAATACAACGAATAGCGTTGATACGCGGTAGCATAGCTGGGATTGTGTTCGATGGCGCTTTCGAGTCCGCTCGCCGCTGTTGGCCAGTCGCGGTCGTAATTGAAGGAAATTGTGGCCAGCGAGACCTGCGCTTCGGTGAGGGTTGCATCGATTTGCAGCGCCTTCAGCGCCGCCTTTTTAGCCCGCGACGCGGCTTCATTCGAAGGCACGGTGCCAAAGTTAGTAGCGCCGATAATGTAAGAATCGGCAAGTCCCGCGTAGCCCAACGCGTAATTTGGATGTTCTTCGGTCACTCGATGGAAATATCGGATCGCTTTCGCTATTCCTTCCTCGGATCTCCGATTCCAGTAATAACGCCCCTTCAAATAATCTTCGTAAAGTTCGGTCGCGGGAGGAGCAATGGCGGGACCTTGCTGGGACGGCGCAAGATTAAATGAAATGTGTTTGACCATCTCGGCCGCCAGTTGACTCTGAACATTGAGAGGATTGACCCTTCGTCTCTCATAACTTTCGGCCCAAAGGTGCCGCTCTGTCGAAACCTCGACCAGCTCGGCGGTGATCCGTATTCGATTACCTGCACTCAATACTGTGCCTTCGACGAAGGCATCTACTCTCAATTCGCGTGCGATCTCCGCGATTGGCTTGTGGCCATTTTTCCACTGCATGACAATGGTTCGCGAGATTACACGCAGTGAATGGATCTTCGCCAGACGCGCAATCAGCTCATCGGTGATGCCATCGGCGAAGCACTGCTGTTCTTTGTCGCCGGATAAATCTTCAAAAGGAAGCACAACGACCGACTTAATGGACTCCCTTGAATTCTCCGCAAGGAACCCCTCTGAGCCCGAACCCGGCCCTCCCGGTTTATCGACGTAAGCAGTAAACCGATACCCCCGCCGAGGTAGTGTTTCAATCAAGTCGTGATTTTCCGACGAATCACGAAGCGCTTCCCGAAGCCTTAAGATCGCCGTGTTGAGGCTGTGCTCAAAGTCTACGAACGTATCTTGTGGCCAAAGTCTCCTGCAAAGCTCTTCTCGGGTGACGATCTCCCCGGGACGCTCGAGTAGCGCCGCCAAGATTTGGCAGGGTTGTTCCTGCAGACGGATGCGCCGGCCTTTCTTTCGCAGCTCTCCCGCCCGCAGATCAACTTCAAGAAGGCCGAATCGTATGCGTTTAGGTGGGGTAAAAGGCGTTTCCATGCGCTCCCGCGTTGCTGGAGTATAACGCTCGACCTGACCGCGGTAAAGTTGAATATGTTCGTGCACCAGACTAGGAAAAGCGCCGCAGCGCTTGCTAAAAACAGGCGATCGTATGTTATCTCGGCCGATAAGTCATTTGCTTTGAGAGTGAACGCCGTTACCAACAAATGATTTTGGTGTCATATAGGAAAAGGAAATTGTGCGATATAGTCCCGCTCGCAGCCAGCTCGGGTCATTCTGATCGCCTGATGCGGTCTGAGACGGTGTTCCAGGTAGTGAAACGATCTTGATCAAGGATAACTTGAGTTCCTCCCCCAGGAATTTTTGAAAGCCCCAATCGGGATGGCAAAGAAGGATTTTCGGAATGGTCGATACGTCGGACTGACAGATAAAGATGCTGCTTAACGCATCTGTCCTTCAGAAGGACAAAGAGCAGAAGTACAAGGGAGGCCCCACGATGGGCTTTGAGAGATCACATAGGCTGATTGCAATTGCAGCGTCCGCACTTTTAGTTCTTTTCCTTGTTCATTCCATTCCGGCGCACTCACAATTGGCCGGCGCAACTCTTTCGGGCCTGGTGACTGACGAATCGGGAGCGGTCGTGGCAAACGCCCAAGTGACCATCAAAAACGAGGCGAATGGCACAACACGCGAAGTCGATACAAATGGCGATGGCTTGTACTCTGCGCCAAACCTCCTGCCCGGAGACTACGAGGTCAGAGTGACGGCCTCAGGATTTGACGCCATGATTCAAAAGGATCTGACGCTCACTGTGGGTGCCGAGAAAGCGCTGAATTTCAATCTTAAAGTCGGGGGAGTAACTCAAAGCGTAGAAGTGACTGCGCAAAGCTCTTCGGTTGATACTCTGTCGTCGAGCATAAGTGCGACGGTTGAAGAGAAAACCGTAGTTGAACTTCCGCTGAACGGTCGGGACTGGACGCAATTGGCAACTCTCGAACCCGGCGTTATTAGCGTTCGCGCGCAGGCCTCCACGGGGAGCACCTCAAACCGTGGCAATCGGGGGTTCGGAGATCAGTTGGCGGATAGCGGTCACCGCCCCAACGAGAATACTTATCGTATTGACGGCATCAATATTAATGATTACTCGAATGGAGCGCCGGGCAGTACTTTGGGCGCCAGCTTGGGCGTGGACGCGATTCAGGAGTTCTCGGTCGTCACTACCAATTACGCCGCGGAATATGGCCGAACCTCAGGCGCGGTGATAAATGCGGTCACCAAGTCTGGGACCAGCCAACTTCATGGGAATCTCTACTTCTTCGATCGTGACAAGATTTTCGACGCGCGTAATTTCTTCGATGGATCGACGATTCCACCTTTCCATCGCGCGCAGTTTGGTGGATCTGCGGGCGGGCCTATCGTCAAAGGAAACACTTGGATATTTGGTGACTATGAAGGGGTCCGGCAGAGCCAGACTCTGACCTTTGGCAATCAACTTGTCCCTTCTGACTTACTCCGCACCGGCCTGGTATGCTCGGCGCCAGATACCGCCACGTGCTCTACACACCACGTTGCCGTCGATCCGAAAGTTGCTCCATTTCTGGCGTTGTGGCCGAAGGCGAATGGAGGGATCGTACCGGGAACTGACGGCGATGTTGCATTCTTGAATACTGGCGGAATTAAATCTCTGGATGAGAACTACTTCACAATCAGGGCCGACCACAAAATTTCAAACGCCGACGCATTGAATGCCAGTTATTTCTTCGACAAAGCACCACAGCTGAATCCGGACAGCGTAGACAACACAATTCACGAAGTAGCTACCCAGCGGCAGATGGTTGGCATCACCGAGAACCACATATTCAGCCCTCAACTGGCAAATTTCTTCCGTCTGGGTTTCAGCCGGGTAGTGGGCTTGGTAAATACTCCGGTTAAAGCCATAAATCCCGCAGCTGGCGATACCTCCCTCGGAACACTTCCAGGACTGGATGCGCCGCGGGTGAACGTCACCGGGCTCACCAGTGTGGGCGGATTAGGGTATCTCTCTGAGTACACCCACCACTGGAACTCTTACCAGGCTTATGATGATCTCTTCCTCACAAAAGGCAAGCACTCGCTTAAATTTGGCTTTGCATTCGAAAGAATGCAATACGACCTGCTTGCGAGGACTCGTCAGAACGGGGAATTCAGTTTCAAGACTCTGAATGCGACCTCAGGAGTTTCGGCAATCGAGGATTTCCTCACGAATCAACCGGCTTCGGTGATTCTGCTCTCCCCGCAAATCCGTAAAGAAGTAGGCAGCAGAGACAGCCTGTTTGGGGGATACGTCCAGGATGACTGGCGCGCGAGACCGAACCTCACGTTGAACCTGGGTCTGCGCTACGAGATGCTGACGTTGCCCACCGAAGCCCAGAATGGGTTCGGTGTTCTACCAAATTTCTATACCAGCACCACCACGCCGGTTCAGACAATGTGGAAGACCAATCCGACCTTGCGTGATTTTGATCCGCGGGTTGGCTTCTCGTGGGACCCGACCGGGTCTGGGAAAACAGCGGTCCGCGGCGGGTTCGGGATGTTCGATGTTTTGCCTTTGCCATACGTGTACACAATCGGGGATGCGAATACGCTTCCGTTCACCCTTGCTCTGAACGCAGGTAGTACCGCAAATCCTTTGCCGCAAGGGTCCTTTCCGAACAATCTGAGCAGCATAAATTTTGGCAACTCCGCCGCTTCCAGATATGTCGATCAGAATCCGCATCGCGCGTACTCGGACAATTGGAATATGAATGTTCAGCGCCAAATCACGTCGAAATTATTCGCGGTAATCGGATACGTAGGGTCGCATACCATTCATGAGCCGTTCTCGACCGATGACAGCAATATGGTCATCCCAACGTTGATCAACGGCCAATACGTATGGCCATCTCCTGTCGGTTCGGGGACCATCGCAAATCCTAATGTCGGCTTCATTCGGCGGACCGATTTTAACGGGACTTCGAGCTACAACGGCCTTCAGACCCAGGTCAAATACCAGACCTCTCGAACTCTGCAATTGCAACTCTCCTATACCTATGGCAAGTGCCTTTCCGAGGGTGATGGTGCGCAGCTGGGAGACCCTTTCCTGAACTCAGTTTCTACTCTCATCTTTTTCGACCCACAAAGCAGACACGGGGCTTGCGATTTCGACATAAGGCAAAACCTCGTGGTCAGTTATCTTTATTCACTTCCGAGTCTGAAGTCTCATCCTTCCTTGGATTGGATTGCCGGCGGGTGGCAGTTAGGCGGCATCATCAACGCAAGCACAGGAATTCCGTTTACTGTGGTCCTCCCCGGCGACCCGCTTGGAGAAAATAACACGGATCCTTATGACTATCCCGATCGATCGCGAACCTGCAATCCCTACAACACCAATTTTCAGCACAACGCTACTCCGACTTACCTGAATGCAAGCTGCTTTTCAGTCCCGGCTCCTGGTCCGGGTGGAGGCCCGGTTCTTGGGAACTCGGGCCGAAACCAGCTCTATGGCCCCAAGCTTACCGATGTCGATTTCTCGCTTTTCAAAAATTTCGCAATCGCGAAAGTCTCTGAGGCCTTTAACGTCCAGATTCGGGCGGAGGTTTTCAATCTTTTCAATCACACGAATTTCTCTTCGCCAAACTTTGATATAGGCAACAATGTTTTCGGCGTGGGAGGATTTGGCGTATTGGGTTCAACCGCAACCACCTCTCGCCAGATTCAACTGGGCGTGAAAGTCGGGTGGTAGTCGCACTGATTCACCAAATAAAAAAGAATTCATCACGAGCGCTTCCCCGCGTGGAACGGTGAAAAATGACAGACAGGCAGACTGAAATTGACCGGCATCATGGGGTGTCATGAGTAAGACCAATGATCTTGACAAAGGTTTGACCAACTATGGTGACCCTGACTTTGCCAGTTATTTGCGTCGATCCTTCGCCAAGTCGATGGGTTATTCAGATGAGATGCTTCGTCGGCCGATCATAGGGATCGCCACTTCTGCCAGCGGATTTAACAATTGCCATCGCTTGATGCCAGAGCTAGTTGAGTCCGTCAAGCGAGGGGTGCTCGCTGCGGGCGGCCTGCCTCTCGAATTTCCCACAATTTCATTAGGTGAAGTATTTCTCCATCCCACCAGCATGATGTTTCGCAATCTGATGTCAATGGATGTAGAAGAGATGATCCGCGCGCAACCAATGAGTGCAGTAGTTCTGGTAGGGGGATGCGATAAGACGGTCCCAGCTCAGCTGATGGGGGCGATCTCAGCTGGCTTGCCCGCCATCCAGCTCGTGGCCGGCCCCATGCTCACTGGTCGTTATCAAGGGGAGCGTTTGGGGGCATGCACGGATTGTCGGAAATATTGGGCGAGGTTTCGTTCCGGTGAAACAAGCAAGGCAGAAATCGGCGAAATCGAAAATAACTTGGCAGCAACCGCGGGCACCTGTGCGGTGATGGGAACCGCCAGCACAATGGCGTGCATTGCCGAGGCTTTGGGGATGAGTCTCCCCGGAAGCGCAGCGATTCCCGCCGTCTACGCGGACCGGCTCAGGCACGGGGAGGCCACGGGCATGCGAGCGGTCTGGCTGGCGGAATCTAGAGTTGCTCCCAACGACATTATTAATTGTGAGTCGATTGAAAATGCGTTGCGGGTCCTGATCGCAATTGGTGGTTCTACAAATGGGGTAATCCACCTGGCTGCAATTGCCGGACGACTGGGGCTGGACTTTGATCTCCGGCAACTCAACAGGATTAGCGAGTCAACGCCGGTTCTAGTGAACCTCAAGCCAGTGGGAGAGCACTACATGGAAGACTTTCATGCCGCCGGGGGTGTTCCTGCCGTCCTGCAGGAACTAAAACCTGTTCTGCACCTGAATTGCAAAACGGTAACTGGTGAAACGCTAGGAGAACAATTGGGCCGGACGAGAAGGTTTGTGAATCGCGACGTGATTCACTCTATCGCCGACCCGGTCTGGACAAGTGGCGGTCTGCTGGCATTGTTTGGAAATATCGCGCCTAATGGCTCCTTGATTAAGTGTGCGGCAGCCGATAGACGCTTATTCGAACATACCGGGACTGCAGTTGTGTTCAAAGACCTGACCGACCTTAGGCGGCGTATTGACGATCCTCAGTTGGAGGTGAACTCTGACAGCGTTCTGGTTCTGCAAAATGCGGGGCCAGTTGGAGCCGGTATGCCTGAGGCCGGGTGCTTGCCCATTCCTGCGAAGCTTGCGCGGGCTGGAGTCAAGGACATGGTGCGCATCTCCGACGCACGGATGAGCGGCACCGCATTTGGAACAATAATTCTTCATGCCTCGCCGGAATCGGCAATCGGCGGCGCTGTGGGTCTGGTCGAAACCGGAGACAAGATTTGCTTGAGTGTGAAGGCCCGTCGTATCGATGTGCTGCTCTCTCATCAGGACTTGGAGAAACGGCGGCGGGGCATTCAGCCATGGCCGGTGCCCGCTCGTGGCTATGCGAAATTGTATGCGCATTCAGTTCTCGGTCCCGAGCTTGGTTGCGACTTCGACTTTCTGCGTCTGCGGCCTGACATAAATAATCATCCCAGATCTCCAGAATAGGCGACAGATGAAAAGCTCTGTTCTTACTCGTCGCAGACTGCTGCAACAAGGAAGCCGGGTATTCGCCGCTGCTGCATTCTTTCGGGGGCTGACTCTCGGTGCGTCCGAGGCTCACACCTCGGTTATGAGTGAGCTCAGCAGATATATGGCGGCAGCCAAAGAGCGGCCGTTGCCAGACGAAGTGGTCGAAGCGGCGAAGCTGCACACGCTCGACACATTCGCAGCCATGATCTCTGGCTCACAGCTACCGCCCGGGCGGGCCGCAATTCAGTTTGCGCGTCTTTATGGAGGAGCACCGGTTGCAACGGTTGTCGCTTCCCGTATTGTTTGTGGCCCGATCGAGGCGGCGTTAACGAACGGGATGCTTGCGCACTCTGATGAAACCGATGATTCACATGCGCCATCCGAATCGCATCCAGGCTGCGCCATCATCCCTGCCGCATTTGCTACTGGAGAACCGTTCGAAATAAGTGGAATGCATTTTCTTCGAGCCGTCGTCCTCGGCTACGATATTGGAACCCGAGTCGGAATGGCCGTAGGAGGGCTTGATTTTGAAGTCAAGACCCATCGCGACGCTCATAACCTGACTGAAGGCTTCGGCTCCGCCGCAGCCTGCGGTTGCGTGGCATCTCTAAATTCTCAACAGATGCGCTGGCTACTCGACTACGCTTCCCAGCAGTATTCTGGGGTCTACGCATGGCAGCGAGATACGGACCACATCGAGAAAGCCTTCGTGTTTGGCGGAATGCCGGCGCGAGATGGCGCCACGGCAGCACTGGTGGTTAAATCCGGATGGACGGGCCTCGACGATATTTTTTCCGGATCAAACAATTTCTTGCTCAGCACGTCCCCCGACGCCAACCCAGCCAGCCTCGTCGAAAAGCTTGGGGAGAGGTATGAAATAAACAGAACGGGCTTAAAGAAATGGACAGTGGGATCACCTATCCAAGCTCCGCTGGATGCGGTTGAACTTCTTCTCAAGAAGTACCGTTTCAATGCCGACCAGGTTCAGGAAGTAATCGTACGCGGGCCAACTCAAGAGATGGCGATCGTGACGGATCGAACCATGCCTGATATTTGTCTCGAACACATGATCGCAATCATGCTCATCGATAAGACGGTCTCTTTTCGATCTTCGCACGACAAGGCGCGAATGCAAGACCCGGAAGTTCTGCGCCAGCGGCAAAAAATAAAACTCGCTCCCAGCGAGGACCTCCAAAAACGTCTACCCCGCCGAGAAGCGATCGTGGAGATACGGCTTGTGGACGGAAGGCAACTAAGTGAGCATGTCGAGGCGGTGCGGGGCTCAGCCGAGAACCCCATGACCCGCGACGATGTAAAGGCAAAATCGCGAGACCTGATTTCCCCGGTACTCGGTGAAGAGGCTTGTAAGGTCCTCATTGAGAACATCGTGAATCTGGAGAGAGTAAAGGACCTTCGAGACCTTCGCCTGTTACTACAGATTTGAAGTTAAGAGCTAGGCATCACTCTGAAAGGTTTAGCAATAGCGAGATTGGCGGCTACGTGAACGGCTACCTAATTCGGAAATCCGGCCCACTGGGTATTAGCTCATAGAGGAGATTGAGCTGATGTCCCAAGTTTCGCTGTTTGTTCGTGAGCACCGCACTCGAAAGTTACATTAAAGCTAATCCAAGGCTGCCTACCCGTTAGGCACGAATTTCGTCCTCCGCTACCGCCAGTCAAACGGCAAGCGGGTATCCCCCGCCAATCTAAAACATTTTGCGTTTACCTAGTCTAACTTTGGTTACGTCCCGTGTTCGAAACTGATGTTGGAATCAAACAATTGCGATCGATTTTGTGCGAGAGTAGTTGCACAGCGGTATTACCGCATACGAACCGCCCGATTTTCCCGCTAAACAAGCATTACGAAATTCGGTTTTAATAACTTGAACACCATAACGTTTCCACTATGAATTCCGCAGTGTCTACACGCATGGTGCTTTCATCCGACTACACGATCACTCGTGAAGGCCTTCGGTCCCTTTTCCGGGAGGCGCCCGAAGTCGCGATAGTTGGGGAAGCTGAAAGCGTAATAGAGACGCCTCAAAAGGTGCGGGAATTCTTGCCGGATGTTGTATTGATTGAGATTAGCGTTCCCGGCAGAGCTCCTGGACTTCGCGCCGTTGCCGAGATTACTGACTATTCCCCGGAATCTCGAGTCATTGTACTCACCAACAATACTGATCTGCCTTACGCTCGCTCGATGTTGGCAAGGGGGGCATCTGGCTACCTGTCAAAGAACACAGACACTTCACAGTTGTTTACAGCCGTGAGAAATGTGACAAGCGGAGGCAGGTTCATCGATCCAACGTTGGGAAACGACCTGGTCTGGCATGTGGTGGAAAGGAAACGTAGAGCTGTCCGTCCAATTCTTAGCCGGCGTGAATTGGAGGTGCTAAAGGCTCTGGTGCGTGGGCTCACCAATACTCAAGCGGCGCATTTGTTGAAGCTTAATGTTAAGACGGTGGAGACCTATAGATCGCGCATTTATAGAAAACTGCATGTGCGCAGTCGAGCGGAAATTGTGGAATATGCTTCCCTGCATCGCTTGTTCACGGAGAGGGATTAGCCCACGATAAAGAGAGCGCCGGCTCGAAATGTCGGGTCAAACCCTTACAAATTTCGCTAGCGTAAGGCTTTTCCGGATAACCCCCGATTGCCGGATGGAGGCACGTAACCTAGGCGCAACTACTCTCGCCGGGTAGCATCTTCCCAGTCGCAGCGAAGATCGCTGGGCAAATACGGGGAGGATTCTTCAAATGAAGTTTTGCAAGTTTGCTATCGGTTTTGTTTTATTCCTTGGGGCTTTTGTTCAGGCTCATTCACAAACTCAAATGCGGATCAACGTTCCTTTCAACTTCACCGTTGGCAACCACTCCCTTCCAGCAGGGAAGTACGCGGTGAGTACGGTATCGGACAACACTTGGCGGGTTAACAATTATCAGGGGAATTCGGCGGTGCTTATGACCAACCCGGTTTCGTCCCGCGCGGCTGATCACCAATGCAGCTTTCTATTCCGCAAGATCGGTGGGGAATACTCTTTGGTCCAGTTCTGGCTTGGCGGACGTAGTGGCCGAGACGTAATTCGACCGAAGATCGCGAACACTGTAGTCGCGCAAGCTGATTACGTTCAAATCGCAGCAGAAAGGTAACGGCATCCGGCGACGCAAGATCTGCTCACTTTGGGGCAGATCTTGCCAGCGGGATTTTCATTGTCCGGTGGTAACGCAGGTTAAGTTTAAATTAAGCAGAGATTCCATAATGAAATCGAAAATCTTACAATGTACGGCACTTCTGACTCTGGTCCTCGGATCGCTCGCCTCTGGCGCGCAGTCAACTGCAAATCTTGCTGTGAAAGTTCCGTTTGATTTCATGGTGGGCGTTACCATGTTCCCCGCCGGCAAGTACAGCGTAAGGCCGGTTTCTCGCCAGACTTATGTACTGGCGGCACAGCACGGTGCTGAATTCGTCGTAATGAAGACTCGTCCCGCACTGCTGAGATCGAGTTCTCGCGCAGGCGGTTTGGTATTTGTGAATGACGGCCATCATTATCGTTTGCGGGAGGTGAAGATGCACGCAGCCGGGAGAGAAGAATTAGCGACACTTCCACACCTCGGTAAGCCCGTCTGGGTGGCCGCGGCCGATGCGTCCCCCAATAGTCCTCAGATCATTCGAACGGGCAAAGATTACTAGACTGAGTTCTTGTCGAGAAGCTCCGCACACCGTTCGTCCTGCCCCGCCTATCCGATCGCCAAAGCCAGCAATGTTAGCCCCGCCACCATCAGTCGCATCCTGCAGCGCGCTCAGTTGAACCGCTGGCGTCATCTGCATCACGCTCCGCCGATCGTGCGCTACGAGCACCCCGCCCCGGCGATCTACTCCATTTCGACATCAAGGGTATGGCCCGCGATCAGCAGGTCTCCATTCGTGGCGATGGCCGTCGGCGCGGCCGCCCGCAGCTCGCCGGCTGGCAAGGTCTGCACGTCGCCATCGACGATCACCCCGCCTCGCCTTCTCCCACATGCGCCCAACCTTTACCATCGCTGCTAACCTCTGCCAAAATTGCACCTTCCACGTGCCTGAAGGTCTCACAGCGATGAGATAATCGTCGGTATTCCGACCAGAGCGAATTTGCAGCCCAGTTCAGGAACCACTCTGCTAAATTCGATTACCCTGGCAACGAAAATCGGGGCTGTTGCGCTCACCGGAATGGCTAAATCTTCAATGGGCCGCTGTTCTAC
>DATATW010000016.1:0-15665 GCA_036268595.1 Terriglobales bacterium | reverse complement strand
ACAAGACCGCTATTCAAAGCGTCTTTCATCGCCACATCATGTCGTATCCGAGCGATTTCAATATCTGGTTTTCGAACTCATATTGCACCAGCGCATTAAAGTTATTGCCGGCGAATTCCCAGGAAGCGGCGTAATGACTGGTGGGCCGCAGATAGAGCGAGTAAGCCGCCGCATAGCTGACGTTGCACGGTTGCGGGCACACGATCAGTCGCTGGTACTAGTGGCAACCGTGGTTACAAAGTGATATAGCGCCAGTGCTCGTTGCCAAGCCGATCGAAAGCCGGCTTCGCGGTAACGAAGATTCCGGGACGATTTTATTCTGCGTTCTGCTTCTGACCTTATCTATGATTCAAATTCGACCAAGCAATGAGCGCGGATGCGCCGAGTATGGCTGGCTCACAACCCGCCACACCTTTTCCTTCGATCAATACCACGATCCGGGTTGGACGGGATTCCGCTGCCTTCGCGTAATCAATGAAGACGTGCTCGCACCCGGCGGAGCTTTTCCCATGCACCCGCATCGTGACATGGAGATCATCACTTACGTTCTCGAAGGTGCGCTCGCCCACAAAGACAATTTGGGCAACGGTTCAATCATTCATCCCGGGGATGGGCAACGCATGAGCGCGGGAACCGGCGTTCGCCATAGTGAAGCCAATCCTTCACCCAAAGAGCCCGCGCACCTTTTACAGATCTGGATTGAGGCGGACCGGAAAGGACACGATCTCAACTACCAACAAAAACCCTTTGCAGAATCACGACGGCGGGAGCGCTTTTGTCTGATCGCCTCTCCCGACGGCTCCGACGGCTCGGTGACCATTCATCAGGACGCGAAACTTTATGTGACTCTGCTAAGAGGCGGTCAACAACTCGAATACAGTATTGCTCAGGGCCGGGGAGCATGGATCCAGATCGCTCAAGGGGCGATCGAATTGAACCAGCAAGCGCTGAGTCAGGGGGATGGCGCCGCCATCACTGATGAGCCAAAGCTCAAAATCAAGGCCGTCACGGAATCGGAAATTCTGCTACTCGATCTCGTATAACGCAGGCGCCGCCCGCGCAGTCTGGACTTTACAAATCTGGACTTTACAAATATTGATTATTTGTCTCCGATGTTTTACACAGCTTCACCAATCTTCAGGTTTCTTTCGCCCAGAGCCATGTTTTAATTTAAATGGACGAGCAACTTCCCCCGCCCGCGCCAGTGAAGGCTCTCAGTCAATGAGCCTCGCAGGAGGTCGCAATGACCGCAAGCAGTGGTGGCTTTTTCTCAGTTTTTTTCTCACTCAGCAAAAAACTTAAAACTCTCTCGCTGGCGATGCTTTTTGCCGCAGGCACGTGCGCAGCGCAATCGGCTCCGCCAACTGATTCTCCTGATTCACCTGCCGCCGCGCCCGCAGTTCCAGCGCCCCAGCAAGCCACGCTCACCATTGCAGCCGACTCAACGCTGGTAATGGCGCTGACGCACCCGGTGGATAGTCGTAATACTCATCGTGGGGACGAAATCTTCGCGCAAACGACGTCTCCGGTTATCGTCTCTAACCAGGTAGCAATACCCGCGGGAACTTTCGTTCAGGCGAAAGTCGATAAGCTAACCCGCCGGGGAAGTCGCGGCGAATTAGTCATGCAGTCGGTTTCAATTGTGTTTCCCAACGGCTACGTCGCAACGGTTAAGGGACCATTAAAAATGGAAAGCGACGAGGGCACAGCGTGGAACAATCCTTCGACCGCTGAGAAAACGGGCATTATCGTGGCCCCTATAGCAGGTTTGGGCATTGGTGCGGCGATCGGAGCTGCCCAGCACACCACCAATAGTTCGACTCTTGGCGGGACAACTCTCACCGCCAGCTCACCGAAGGGTCTGGCAATCGGGAGTCTCGTGGGGTTGGCTGCGGGCGGTGCGGTGTCTCTGGTTTTGCTTGCGCGCAGTCATCATTTCTATATCGAGCAGGGATCGCCGGTGGGATTAACCCTTCCGCAGCCGGTAACTCTGGCCGTTGCGCAAATTGGAAACGGCGCCGACGCGGCGACGTCAGCAACGGCCGCCCCAACACCGTTACCGCCGACTCCGATGCCGGCGTCTGCCATGCATGGCACCTGCTACATTCCCGGTCGGCCCGGCACGCCGGGTGCATATATTCCCAGCGGCGACTCAACTCCGGACACCTATGTTCCTGGAACTCCACCGACGCCGCCCATTCCGTACCCGTGTCCGTGAGGGCGACATTTATTGGGCTGCTACGGGGCATTCTTCTGGAGGAAGAAAATTATTTCTGCGGCGATAGCGCTGCTGCGTTTACGTGCTTCAGGGCGGTTTCGACGGATGTGAGAATCACGTCCAGCCCCAAATAGACCAGGTCAACACCGGCCAGGGAGATTATGATATTTCCTCTCAACACCACGCCCTTATTGAGCACATGATCGAGAATATCGAGCAGCGTCATTTCATCGCTGGGATCGTCCCCGGTGAAAACCACGGCGTTGGAGGCTGCGCTCACTTCGCCCTTACTTTATCATCCGGACGTGAAACGAAAGAGTAAGGCGGCCACGGACCGGTGCATTCGATCCTGCGTTCGCGCGCCCAGTCACGAGCAAATGTTTCCAACACCGATTCGAGCTTTGCGCGTTTGGTGCGCTTTACCAGCAACGAAGTCTGGAAGGCGAGACCCCTCTGTCCACGGCTGACGTTGCCCGCGGACGCGCTCTCGGTCGCCACATCGGCCAGCGCTTTTTCGAACTGCAACATGTCCTCGCGCGGAAGAGACTTGGGTTTGCGCGCCGGCAACATGGCGGCCTTTGCCTGGAGATAATCTCTGCCGCTGCGCGCTCTGGGCACGGGCAATGCCGCAGGTTGAATCACGAACACTTTCACACCCCATTCGTCGGCGCCTTTAATTCTGACAAAATCTTGTTTCAATCCCTTTACCCGCTTGGCTATGTGCCGGCAAAGTGAATCCTCAGTCCTAAAAACAGTGCCGAAGCGTGTCGGCAGGATGTCGGTGAGCCGCGAAATGGCAGCGATCACTCGCTGATGGGCGACGCTGGTTTCGGCCAGCCAGTCCAGATTCTCCATGTTGCTTGCCAGGTCATTTTCGAAGTCGAGAGCAGAAACACGGCTCACCCAACAGTAGACCCCGTCACAATCGATGGCTTCAACCGGACTAAAGCGGTCCACGCCGATCAGCACTGGCAGCTTGCGCGGCCGGCCTTCGGTGATTCCGTACAGATAGAGCACCCGGCGCTCGCTAGTCAATTGACCCGCCATAGTTCGTCTGTGATGGCGCGCAAACCACTCGCGCCTGCAATTTCGTGGCTAAAATTCCTGATTGCAAATACTTCTCCGGCCGGGCACCCAGTCTTCAGGTTAGTCAGAACTGACGACTGCCACTCGATCGCCAAGCGGCAGCGGGGACAGCCGGCAGCATCTTTCGCGAAAATCAAACGATTTACAAACAGCGCTTTGGGGGGCAAGCCGATCCGGCCGAGTTCCGCCAACAAACGCTCGGTTTCGCGATCGGGCAGCGGTTCAGGCAGCATCACCGCTAAAACGCTGACTTCGCCGGGAGTCTGGAATGCCTTCAGCAACTCACGGGCCCGCAATTCCAGCTCTGCAATTCGAACCGCGGCATTGCGGGCCAGCGCCAGTTTACGGTGCGCGGCGAGGCTTTTCAACAGCAGACGTGACCAGGTTACAATGCGCTGCGGCATGCGCAGCAGTTCGATGGCGTGGCCGGTAGGCGACATATCGATCACAATTTTTCCCGCAGCGCTCGAACGCAGATCGATGATGCGGAAAATCGCCAATACCTCATCCAGCCCGGGCGGGACGATATCCAGCAACGCTGACAGCAACTCTCTTTCGAACGAGAGGTCCACGTGCACTCCGGAGAGTTCGCTGGTGGTCGCGGAATCAATTTCTTCGCGAATTTCAGTGATCCAACTGCGAAACAGCGCTGCTGAATCCAGCTCCGAAGCGCGGAAATGTTTGTCGCCCAAAACCGCTATTGGATTATCACCGATTGCCGTTTGGAAAATGTCATCGAGCGAAGGCGCGGGATCGACCGAGCAGATTTCGACAACCGCACGAGAAATTTTGCGTTGGTGAAAACCTAACGCGGCCGAGACGGTGGTTTTGCCTACCCCGCCTTTTCCAATCACAAACGATATGCGTGAACTGAGAGCTGGCCACGCTGCCGGGGACAGTGGCTTTGATTTCTTCTTGGACTTCGGCGACGCAGGAGAGAGTTTCAATGGTTTTTCGCAGAAGACGTGCTCGCCGAACGAACCAAGAGCTTTCGCTCCCATGATCGGGAATCCGGGATCTTCGCCGGTGCGCAACTCCGCCAAAGGAAAATGCTTGCGCAAAAAAGATTTCGCGGTGCGCGCGGCTTTGACTCGCGACTTGCAAAACCCGCAACGTCCGGCGCGGAGCACCGCGCGATTCAACACGACGGCTTTCAATGCCAGAGGCGGCCCGCTGCGTCGCACTTCGGCCATGCAACGCACAGATTCATTCAAGGCAAATTTTTCGGCTGTGGTCACCAGAAATAATTGCGCTGCGGAAAAAGCCTGCTGCAACTGCTCAATCTTTCCGCGCCAGTCCTCGATCAGCTTGGGTTCCGCTCCTTTTCGTATACCGCCAAAATGCTCCGCCAGAACGCGGTCTCTTCCCGCTGCCAACTCAAGAAAATTCAGCACGTGCACGAACTGCTCCCGCAGGCTGAACAGCCGGAGCGTGTGCCCGAACGGCGCAGTGTCTACGACAATGTGGGTGTATTGTTTCGAGTCGATGGCGTCACGGATGGCTAGCAGAGCCGCAATTTCGGCCATTCCCGGCAAGGCAGTTTCCAGCAATGGAGAAATCTCTTTCGCTGAGAACATCGATCCGCGTTCGACGATCTCGAGGATCGATTGTTTGTAAGTGCGGAAAAAATCTCCGAACAGGCGGGAGGCGTCAAGTTCCCATGCCCACAGCTTGCCGCCACTTACTTTTATTGCCTTTGGTGACGCGCCCAGCTCTTGCTGCAGAACATCGCCGAGCGAGTGCGCAGGATCGGTGGAGACCAGCAGCACCCGGTTACGAGGGCTCTTGCGCGCGGTATGGAGCGCGTAAGCAGTGGCGACTGTAGTCTTACCTACGCCACCTTTCCCGATAAAAAATGCGAGCTCCGGCACCGACTGATTTTAAAGGCAGCGAGGAACTGATTGCCGATGCCGGCTCGAATACAAAATTTTATGGGCTTTCCGGTCCCGTCCTGGTGAGTAGCCCAATCCTTTGTACCCCCGAAGTTCTTGCGATGTCGATTGCGTCGGCCACGAATTCGAAGTCGACATCATCGTCGCCCTTCACGAACGCCACGCGTTCTACTCTGCCGCTAAAAATATCTGACAGCCGGGCGTGCAGCCTCTCCCAAGGCACCTCTTCGTCATTGATCTTCACTTCCGGCGTCTTGTTGTCGCCTTTCCACGCCAGCTGGATGATGATTGTGCGCTCCGGCTGAGGCGGCGATTTTTCGTTGGAGGGCTGCGGGATTTGCGCCTTCAATCCTTTTTCCTGAGACATCGAAACCACAACCATGAAGACAATAATCAACACCAGCAGGATATCGATCATCGGGGTGATGTTGATCTCTGCGCGAAGCGGACCACCGCCCGTATTTGAGAATGCCATGCCAGTCACTCCTCTCAAGCACGCGCGTGTCTGAAAGATTGGACAAGCATGGAAACGTGGAAGTTCCCGCATTCCGCACGGAATTTAAAAAATGATCTGTTGCCGGGACGGCGGAAACTTCAGCCGATCGGTTCCGGAGTTGGCGGAACCGGTGGCGCAATGGGAAGCGGGGGAGGCGGCGGATACATCAGTCGCGCCAGCAGCGGATAGCGCGCGGCGAAGAAATAAATTGAGAAGGCCGGAAAAAAAATAATCACCGGAACTGAAATCAGCGACACCGCATACAAAATTATCAGCAGGAAAATGCTGCCGGCAACGACGGCAGCCGTAATGGTGAACACGTTCCAGGTGAGACCTGCCGCTTTCCCCGCAATGACTGTGATTGCACCTAGCCCTCCAAAAGGAATGAGCAGAAGAAGAATGGCAATAAAGGCGACGATTCCGACCGCAAAGGCGGCGCCAATCGTCATGATCAATTTCATTCCACCGTACCCCACGTAGGACCCCTTTTCGTTGCCTGCCATCATCCATAGGCGGCGCCAGCCCTCGAATGCGGAAATGTTTTCGAGCGCCATTTGCGGCACGACAAAATCTTTGGTGAATACCTGCACCACGATTGAAATCAACAGCCAGAAGATGAAGACAAAGAAAACCAAAATCCCGGTCAGGATTAATGGCACGAGGTGCGCCTTGGGTGCGGTGAACCATCCCAGCAAAAACCCGATGAATGCGGGGACGCCGAGCAAGACCGCAGTACCCGCCAGGGTTGCGAGAAAAAAAACCACCTGCCACAGAAAGTATTGCAATGCGGGTTGGCTGCGGGCGCGCCACATACGGCCAAGGTCGCAGCGTTTGGCAATTACGCTGTCAAATAAAACGAAGCGCATTCTGCTGTTCACATAAATCAAGAGCAGCCACAGCAGAGGAAGGGTGATGAGCGCGATCACCACTAGCGGTACCAGGAGTGCCCAATTATGCGGCGTCGCCAATAAGAAATCGCGATGGTTTGTAGAACCGTGGGTGGGGATATTGAAATTACACCCTCCGCCGGAGCTTAATTCTCCGGCGAAGAGCCCGACCAGCGCCAGCCGCGTCCATTGCCCAAAATTAAAAGGGCGAAAGAGTTGCTGCTTGGTATGTTCGAATGCGGGACTGAGTGAATCGACGGCAGAAATCGGCACAGGAGCACCTCGCGAAGGTGACGCGAATGAAGGTAAATTGTCAGGCGCAGGCGGTCAAGGAGGATTGGGTAAAAAATGCAGGAGTAAGGAGGAACGATGCCAATGCAGAAGTCAGAAGCGAGAATTCGGAAGTAAAACGAGAGAATGCGAATTCAGAATCTTCGGCGCCATTTGCCTACTTCTGGGCTCTTACTTCTGAATTCTGAATTTTGGCCGTTCGCTTACTCGTATCTCAGCGCTTCCACCGGGTCGAGCTTCGACGCCCGCAATGCGGGAATCAATCCGCTGATCACTCCCACCAGCAACAGCACCAACGTAGAAACCAGCAGCGTCATGATCGAAATATGCAGGTGAATGTCGCCTTTGCCAGACGTGTCCTCAAACAAAGGCCCCATCAGCGGAAGAGTGCCAACGGCGGCGGCGACGATATAAGAAACCAGCACCCCGATGGCTCCTCCCAGAAGCATGATCAGCAATGTCTCGGACAGAAACTGCAGCTTGATGTGAATCTTCTTTGCGCCCAGGGCTCGTCGCAAGCCAATCTCGCGGATCCGCTCCTCGACCGAGACCAGCATGATGTTCATTACTCCCACGCCGCCAATCCCAAGCGTAAGTGCGCCTATGAAGGTCAGCAGAACTTCGAGTCCGATGGTGATTCCATCGATCACCGGGCGGAATTCGTCACGCCCGAACATCTGTATGGCTTTGGGATCGGTCGGGGAGAATTGCTGGCGCGTCGCGATGGCAGCCAGGACCTGAGCCATCGCTCTTTTTTCGAATTGAGGCGCGATCGGTTCAAACACCAGCACCGCCGCATAGCGCGTGTTCCACAAATCGCCGGCCGTCGAATAGGGGATCCAGGAGGAATCGTCGTCGCTGGAAAAATAATTGCTGAGCTGAATTTTTCGCGCCATTACGCCGACCACCGTAAAGCGCACTCCCTGTACCAGTACCGATTCGCCGACCGCAGGCCGTCCGCTGAACAGATCCTCCTTCAGTTTCCCGCCAAGAAAAATTACCCGCCGCCGTTCAAGCTCGTCTTCTGCATTCAGCCAGCGCCCTTCCGATGGAACTTCATTGCGCATCTCGCCGTACTCGGGGCATACCCCGCGCACCGGGTCGGTCCCTACCATGCGATCACCATAGGCGATGCTCGGCCGGCGAACGGTTTCAAGGCAGGCATACTTCACCAGCGGCGCGGTCTCCTTGATCATCTCGATGTCTGCTTTTTCCAGCACGACTTTCTTGCCGGCGCGCTGGCCGCCCGGTTGCTCGCTGGTCTGTTGTGGCCAGCAGATCACCGCTTCTTTGCCGAAGGCGTCAAAGCCGCCCACCAGAATCTGGCGGAAGCTGTTGCCATAGGCGATCAAAAGTGTGACCGTGGCAATGCCCCACACGATGCCGAGCATGGTGAGAAATGTCCGGGTGAGATTGCGCCTTAAAGCTATCCAGGCTTCGCGAATAATTTCAATCAGCATTCGGCACTCAGCACTCAGCACACAGTCTTAAAAGGGTGGGGATGTTGACTTACCCGCCCGCCTCGAACCTTAACGCTTCAATCGGATCAATGGAAGCCGCTCTCCGCGCCGGATATAGCGCCGAAAGCACAGCGATTACGCCCAGCATCGCGCATGCAAGCGCTCCCGAAGTCCATGTTGGTAGAAGTCCCGCAAAGAAGGCCGGCATTGGCATTAGATCGACCAGCCAGCACAATCCATAGGCGATTCCCATACCGATTGCGCCGCTCAACAAGGCGATGATCATGGCTTCAATAAAAAATTGCTTCAGGATTGCGTGGGCAGGTGCGCCCAGTGCTTTGCGGACTCCAATCTCGCGGGTGCGCTCCCGCACCGCCACCATCATCACGTTCATAACACCGATGCCACCTAGAAACAGCGTCACGAATCCGACCGCGCCCAGAAAATATTTCATGCCGTCGGTCATTTGGTTGAAGGCTTTTGCTTCTTGCACCGTATCCCATATTGGACAAGCTTCTTTGTCCAGCGGATCGTAATGGTGCATGCGCGCCAGGGTGGTACGCACCTGATGTTTGCAGGCTTCGTGTTGCGAAACCGATCGTGGCGTTACCAGCAGCATGTCGAAGGTGCGCGCCGTTCCCGGTGGCTTGTCGGGAAAATTTCGCTTCATCGCCGAGAACGGGATGAACACTTTGTTGACGTCCCAGCCGTCGTAACTGGAATCCTGTTTCTTCTTGGCCATGACTCCAATCACGAGAAAAGGAATGTCATTCAAATAAATATTTTCGCCAATCGGATTGCGGCCCTCAGGAAAAAGCTGCTTGGCTGCGTCGGTGCCCAGAAAAGCCACGCGCCGCGCAGCATTCTGGTCGTCCCAGTTATAGAAACGGCCCTGCCCTACCGTGAGGCTGCGAATATCACCAAACTCCGGATAAGACCCGGTCACCAGGAAGGCTGCGTTGTTGTAGTTGCTATGGGTGCGAACGTCCTCCTGCTCCAGCTCCGGAATCGCATACTGGCAATCCGGCGCCTGCGTTTGTACCGCCTGCACGTCCGCGTCTTCCCAATGCACGATCTGGCCGGCGCGGGTTCCTCCGGCCTGCAGGCTGGTGCGCCCGTGAAAAATAATCATGATGTCTTTGCCCAGGGTCTTTGTCTGTTCTTCCTGGCCCTTGCGCAGTCCTTCACCGGCCGCGACCATCAGGACGATCGACACAATTCCCCATGCGATCCCGAACATGGTCAGGAAGGTGCGCAGCTTGTGCGACCAGAGGGTGCGGAAAACGTCGGAAATGAGATCGCGCAGGACCATAGATTCATGCCCGCGAGGGCCAAAGATTTGGACGCTCACCGCGGCGGAACGTAAGCCGGGAAAGCGGTCTCACAGGAGTAATACGCGCTTACGAGGGAATTTGTTCAGTGCGAAATCAGCTACCCGGCCGGTTGCTCTGGTCAAGAGGCGCGGCCGACTTCTTCATCTGGAGTTCTAACATCTGGATTTCGCAGCCACTTATCCAACTCGGAAAGGGCAATTTCACATTGCAATTTCCGTCTCTGCTGCCGGTCGCGGATTTTTTTTTCAAGTGGCGGCAGCAAATCAAATGTGATGTTCGCCGGCTGGAACTTCCTGGGGTCAGCGTGAGTAATGTAGTTCAGCAGCGATCCTAGAGCTGAGACGCGTGGCGGAGCAATCGCCGTTTCACCCTCGACTAATAGTGATGCGAAGATTCCTGCCAGCATGCCCGTCGCGATTGATTCCACGTAGCCTTCCACGCCGCAAATCTGACCGGCAAAAAGAACTGCAGGGTGCTCTTTCATCTGCAACGTCGGCGTAAGCAGCGTCGGCGAGTTGATGTAGGTGTTGCGATGAATCTGACCGAACCGCAGAAATCGCGCATTCTCGAGTCCGGGTATTAACCGCATAACCTGCGCCTGCTCGCCGAATTTCAAATGGTTCTGAAATCCGACCAGGTTGTAAGAGTCTGCGCGGAGATTTTCTTGCCGCAATTGCACGACCGCATATGGAGGCTTGCCAGTGCGCGGATCTCGCAGGCCGACCGGCTTCATTGGCCCGAAGCGCAAAGTGTCTCGTCCCCGGCGTGCGATCTCTTCGATTGGCAGGCAGCTCTCGAAATAATTGAGCTTTTCCCATTCTTTGGCTTCGACGGACTCTGCGGAAGTCAGCGCATCATAAAAGCGGTCATACTCTTCTTTCGACATCGGGCAGTTGATGTAATCGGCGGTTCCCTTGTCATACCGGGCAGCCAAGTACACCTTCGCCATGTCGATAGAATCGGCTTCGACGATGGGGCTGATGGAGTCGTAAAAAAAAAGCTGGCTGTGTGGGTCGGAGAGGTTGTGGGGTGACGGGCGTCCCCGCCCGTCCGAAAGTCTCGCAATCTCCTCTACCAGAGCATCCGAAGTCAGCGGCCCGGTCGCGATAATCGTGAGCTGGGTTTCATCGATTTCACTGACTTCCTCGCGCCGAATATGAATCAATGGCTCGCGCGAAATCTCTTCAGTAACTTTGGCGGAAAATTGCGCCCGGTCGACTGCCAACGCATGACCAGCAGGCACTGCGCACTCTTTGGCCATCTCGATGAGCCGCGATCCGCCGCGCCGCATCTCTTCCTTGAGCAGCCATGGCGCGGTGTTCTCTGATTCGGACTTCAAGGAATTGGAGCATACGAGTTCGGCGAAATCCGCGGTCTGGTGGGCGGGTGTCGACCGCACCGGGCGCATTTCGCAGAGTTCGACCGCTACTCCTCGGCGCGCACACTGCCATGCTGCTTCTGATCCAGCCAAGCCCGCACCGATGATTTTGACTTTCTGCATAAAACGTTCACCACGGAGCCTCGGAGAAGGGTAAAGCTTGAAAAGATTTTAACCGCAGAGATCGCCGAGAAAAGCAGGCGAGAACGCCGAGAAAACTTGCGATTAAACTCTAGTCTCTTTCGCTCTTATTTTGACTGTTCTCTCCTTGTCTCAGTGGTAGATCGGTCGCCGGACTGTTGCGCCGTTCTCTGCGATCTCCGCAGTAAATACTCTGCGCACTCTGCGGTTAAAAGCTTTTACTTTCGACCGCCACTCGTCGCATCGCACTCTCGTCGAATGCGACAACTTTGCGTTCATTCAAGAACGTCGCACCAAGCTTTTTGTAAAACTCGATCGCTGGATGGTTCCAGTCGAGTACTTCCCAGCGCAGACCAAAGCAGCCTTCATCGACGGCAAGGTTCGCAACTGCGGACAGCAACGCCATCCCGATTCCATTACCGCGAAATTGATCGAGCACGAATAAGTCTTCAAGAAATAATGCCGACCGCCCTTGATAAGTCGAATAAAAATGAAAGAACGAGGCGTATCCGGCGGGTTCGCCCTTCCAGTCGGCGATGAGTGCGCGGAATTTCGGATGTGGGCCGAAGGCGTCGCGCAGTAAATCCTGCTCGGTTGCGATGACGGCCTGCGGCTTCTTCTCGTAAGCGGCTAGGCCCCGGATCAATGACAGCAGCGCGGGGATATCGTCGCGGGTTGCGGGATGGATGCTTAGATTAGTCATTATTCTCGCAGGCGGGCGAGGGCGCCCGCCCCCCACTCACACTCGCTCATACTCACCTACTTACACTCTCAACTCTGCTACGGTCGCGCCGCCGCCACCTTCCTGTTGTGCCGGCTCGGTGACCGACTCCACATGGGGATGCTTCTGCAAATATTGCCGGAGCGCCTTGCGCAGAATTCCCATACCACTGCCATGAACTATTCGCACTCGCGGCAATCCCGCCAGGAAGGCGCGATCTACGAATTTTTCTACCTCACTGGTAGCGTCATCCACAGTATGCCCGATGACGTTAATCTCCGACGGCACGTTCTCGCGTTCGCCTTCCAGCACCACGGAAACGCCCTTCGACCGCGCCGCCGCCACCGGATTTTCTGCCGCCCGGCTAGTGACGGCGGCAATGTCCTCGCGCGCGATGCGCATCTTCATTGATCCAACTTCGACTTCAAAATGCTGGCTGTCGAGCTGGCGCATCACCCTCGCATTCCGTCCCATTGATTTCAACTTTACGAAGTCGCCTTCGGAAACGTTCTGCACCAGAGCCGGCAGGGCGTTCGGATCATCGCGGTCCGCGCCGCTCACGTGCGCCACAACTGAAGAATCAAACTGTTCACGAAAGTCGCGCCGCATTTTAGCGATACGACGTTCGGCATCCTTCGAGACTTTCTGTGCTGCGGCCTTATCCTGAATGGCGCTGACTGCTTCGCGCGCGTGGTATTCAAAATCGCGCAGCAGAGTTTCGAGCTTCTTCTCTAGTTCCCGCGTCTTCTCCTGCTGATCGCGTTTGCCTTCAGACGCCAACCGCGCCTGCTCGCGTTTCAGTTCGTCTTCTTTAGCCCGCAGGCTAAGGCGCTCAGCCTCTACCTCTCGCAGTTCCGCATGCAGTCGATCCAGAAATTGGCCGACGTCGCGAGCCTGCGACCCGAGCCGCGAGCGAGCAGATTGAATGATCGCGGGATTCAATCCCAAGCGCTGCGCGATGTTAATCCCCGCCGACGCTCCAGGCACTCCCAGCCGGAGTTCGTAAGTTGGCTGCAGCGTGGCTTCGTCGAAGCCGACTGCGGCGTTTACCACCCCAGCCGAATTCGCAGCAAACACTTTGAGCGAAGTGTGATGGGTAGAGATGATGGTGAAGCAACCAATTTTCAGAAAATGCTCTGCGATAGCGACTGCAAGCGCGGCGCCCTCTTCCGGATCAGTCGCCGATCCCAATTCGTCGAGCAACACTAAAGATTGCGCGGTTGCAGTGCGCGACAGTCGGTCGATATTAGTGACGTGAGCCGAAAAAGTTGAGAGGTTCTGTTCGATCGACTGATAGTCGCCAATGTCGGCCAGCACCGCATCGAACACCGGCATCTCCATTCTGTGGGCGGGAACGGGAATTCCCGATTGCGCCATGAGCGCGAGCAGCCCGGCAGTCTTGAGGCCGACAGTTTTCCCGCCGGTATTCGGGCCAGTAATGATCAGTTCGCGGCGATCGCCTTCGAGTTCGATCGAGATGGGCACCACAGTCCGTATGGGCCGGACACTCTTGTCCAACAAGGTCGAGGCTGCCCCATCCTTCTCGCGTTCTTTGCGAGAGGGTGGGGCCTTTGACTTCAGATTTCTTTCGAGCAGCGGGTGACGCGCGTCGCGGAGAACGAGCGTTCGAGAACTGCGGACGGAGCCAACATCCCCACCCTGTCTCTCCAAAACCGGGAGAGACACGGATGGGGCACCCTCGGGCGTGGGACGGGCGAGGGCGGCCGTCGCTCCACTATCTGGCTCGTACGTGTCTCGGTTGAATATCGGAGCGATGCAGTCGTAATCTTCTGCGAATCTTGCCTTGGCGAACTGCAGTTCGAGTTCCGCCAAGATATCGACCGCTGTCGAAATCTCCGACGCACGTTCACCAATCTTCCAAGTCATTTCCAGCAGAATGCGGTGCACTTCCGCCAGTTCATCCTCCAACAATCGCACTAACTCATTGTTCTGTTCAATGGTTTCCAGCGGCTCGACGAATACCGTTTGCCCGCTGGAACTTACTCCGTGCACCACGCCTTGCACGCGCCGCTTGTGTTCGGCCTTCACCGGAATCACAAAGCGCTCACCGCGAACGGTGACGACCTCATCTTGCGCGGCTCCGCCCTCGCTCAACCGACGCAAATAGCTCTGCAGCGATTGCTGGATCGCGCGTCGTTGCTTTTCGATTTCACGCCGAATGCTGGCCAGCTGCGGCGAAGCTTTGTCATCGAGCGTGCCATCTGGAAGAATTTTGTTTCGCAGGCCGCGGAGCAAATCGGCGAAATCGACAATACCAGAAGACACGTCGCGCACTGCTGTCCAGTGCACTTTCATTCCTTGCGGAGGATTTAAAGCAATTTGCCGCCACTCCGCAGCTCGGTCGACGATAGTGATTACATCTCGAATCTCGAGGGCTTCGAGCACGGCGCCCTCGATCCGCGATTTATCCAGCAGCTTGGAAACGTCGATCAGCCCTGCGAACTCGAATCGTCCGCCAACCCGCCGGAATTCGCGGATTTCAGCGGTGAGCCGATGCTGATTCTCAATCCACGGCAAATTAACCGATGGCTGCAATGCCGCAGCCCGCGCACGTCCCAGATCAGACGCGGCGTATCCGCGCACGAGTTCGCGCAACGGGTCGAATTCCAGCACCCGGACGCTCGAATTTGCCATATTGTCCGGCACGATTCCATGTTACTGTAACGCGGTTTCCTGCCCCTGCTAGAATTTGAGCATGGCCTTCCCGGCTACACGTCTTCGCCGGCTGCGTCGCACCGGCGCATTGCGATCGATGGTGCGAGAGACGCGGCTCACTCCTGAGAACTTCGTTTATCCCCTATTCGTCTGTCCCGGGGAAGGCGTTCGCAAAGAAGTGCGCTCCATGCCGGGCGTGTTCAATCTCTCTGTAGACGAAACCTTAAAAGAAGCACGGGAAGCGCATTCGTTAGGCGTTCCGGCGTTGATCCTCTTCGGCCTGCCTGAAAAGAAAGATGAAGTTGCCACCGGCGCCTGGCACGAAAACGGAATCGTGCAGCGCGCCGCCCGTGCCATCAAGGCCGAAGTTCGGGATATGGTTGTTATCGCCGATGTTTGCCTCTGCGAATACATGTCGCACGGGCACTGCGGGGTAGTGAGGTCTTCTCATAGTCCGCGGTCTGTGGGAGCAGCCGCGCGTGATGCATCAGCCGTGGCCGCAGTCAAACGGGGAAGCGTGGCGAAGGCCATCGATGCCGCCGCCGCAAAACTTGCTCAGCAGCCAGAGTACGAGATCGTCAATGACGCGACACTGGAACTGCTCGCGAAGACTTCGGTTTCGCTGGCTCGCGCGGGAGTTGAAGTTATCGCGCCTTCCGACATGATGGACGGCCGCGTAAGCGCAATCCGCAAGGCGCTCGATGAAGCGCGATTCGAGAACACCCCGATCCTGTCTTATGCTGCGAAATTCTCGTCAGCGTTTTACGGCCCGTTCCGTGAAGCCGCCGATTCCGCGCCCCAATTCGGCGATCGCCGTTCGTATCAAATGGACGGAGCCAATATTCGCGAGGCCATGCGCGAGATTGCACTCGACATCGAAGAAGGCGCGGATATGGTGATGGTAAAGCCCGCCATGCCTTATCTTGACGTGATCGCGGCCGCCCGTCAACGGTTCGATCTGCCGATCGCGGCTTACCAAGTGTCGGGTGAGTACGCGATGATCGAGGCCGCCGCCCGCAATAACTGGATCGACCGCGACCGCGTGATCCTGGAATCGCTGACTTCGATCCGGAGGGCAGGAGCGA
>DATATW010000015.1:0-4738 GCA_036268595.1 Terriglobales bacterium | reverse complement strand
GAAGGCGTCGAGTTTTTGCTGGTTTCGCCCGCAGACCACCTTCAAGTTCAGCGAATAAGGGACATCAAAGAACCGGGTGACCTGGTTGAATGCGTTCGAATGGGCGCGAGCGATCGATCCGCTGCCGATCATTGCGATGTTCAGTTGTTTTCTATCCGGCATGTTCTAAGGAGAGAAGGATTAGCTTATCGCAGAATGGCCCGCCACTATGATTGGACGCCCAGGCTTTGCAGGTCTTTTTTCAGTTGCACTGCATCGCGCATCAGAATCGCCCGTATCCCAACTTTGGCGGCGCCTTCTATATTTTCTGGCCGGTCGTCGATAAAGCAGCACTGGTCGGGCGCTTTCTGAATGAGATCGAGCGCCAGGCGATAAATTCGCTCGTCCGGCTTGCGGAGTCCCACATAACACGAACTGACGAACAGATCGAAAATCTGTGCCAGCCCAAACTGCTTGATTCGATAATCGTTCAGCTCACGGGACTCGTTGTTGATGGTTCCCATGAGGTATCTGCCGGCGAGCGACCGGGCGAGTTCCAGCACCTCGGACTTCGGCTTCGATTGCGAGAACATGAAGCTTTTGAACTCTTCTTTACCGAATTTCCGCGGTTGATAGAATACGGCACGATCGAGATACTGCTCCAGCGTGAGTTTGCCTGCCTCGAAAGAAGTAAAGATATCCTTATGCTTCGCCTCGAATTCGGCCTTTTCCAGATGAAAGCGTTCGACGGCACGACCGCGCTCTTCGTGGTCCCAGGCATTGCTGAGAAGCACGCCGCCAACATCCCAGAATAAAGTGCGGATTGGTGTCACACAAACTCCATGACGATTTGCGTAAGATGTTACGCGAGGAGAACAAGAAAAACTTAGTCGCCGCTCACGCCTTCACCGGCATCTCTGCTGCGACCGCCTCGCGGAAATACTCTAGCGACAACTGCAGTCCCTCATCCAGCGGGATTTTCGGCTCCCATTGCAAGAGCTTTCTCGCCTTAGTAATGTCAGGGCGCCGCTGCTTGGGATCATCCTGCGGAAGTTTCTCGTAACGAATCTTGCTCTTTGATCCCGTGATCGCAATCACGCGTTCGGCGCATTCGAGCACTGTGAACTCGTCGGGATTACCGATATTGACTGGAAAATGTTCGTCGGATTTCGATAAGCGTAAAAATCCTTCGATTTCATCGGTCACATAGCAAAAACTGCGCGTCTGCTTGCCGTCGCCGTAAACCGTCAGGTCGTCTCCGCGCAGCGCTTGCTTCATGAAATTCGGAATCACCCGGCCGTCGTTTAGCTGCATTCGCGGGCCATAGGTGTTGAATATGCGCACGATCCGCGTATCCACGGCGTGATACCGGTGGTATGCCATGGTGAGCGCCTCGCTGAAACGCTTGGCTTCGTCATACACCGATCGTGGGCCAATGGTGTTCACGTTGCCCCAGTAAGTTTCTTTTTGCGGATGTTCGAGGGGATCGCCGTAACACTCTGAGGTCGATGAAATCAAATATTTGGCGCCATGCTTGTGGGCGATCTCCAGCGCGTTCATGGTTCCCAGCGACCCTACCTTGAGGGTTTCAATGCCATGGACCATGTAATCCACCGGGCTGGCCGGTGAGGCGAAGTGGAAAACGTAATCAACCGCACCGCAATCAAATGGGCGATTGATGTCGATCTGTAGAAATTCGAAATTGCCTTCGCGGCGCAGATGTTCGATGTTCGAAAGCCGCCCAGTCAGCAAATTGTCCACCGCCACAACCGAGTAGCCTTCGGCCAGCAATGCATCACAAAGGTGAGAGCCAAGAAAACCCGCGCCTCCGGTCACCAGCGCTCGCGGCTTGGCCTTCATGATTGCTTGCTCTTTCTTGGGCGGGCGTCGGACAACGGCGCGGGCATGGTTTCCGGGCTCGCTGCCGACCGTCCAACGCTGTAATAAGTGAAGCCATTGGCCGCCATAGTTTCCGGATCATACAGGTTTCTGCCGTCAATGATGATTGGATATTTAAGCGCTGCCTTTAATAATTTCAGATCCAGCGCGGCAAATTCCTCCCACTCCGTAAGAATCAGAAGAGCGTCGGCATCTCGCGCGGCGTCATAGGCGTCGTCGGCCATCCGCACGCTGGAGTTAAGTACCTCCTTGGCCCGTTCCTGCGCCGCTGGATCATAGGCCGATATCTCGCATCCTTCCTGCAAAAGCGACTGGATCAGCAATATTGCCGGTGATTCGCGAATGTCGTCGGTGCCACCCTTAAATGCCAGCCCAAGTACGCCCAGCTTTTTTCCCCGTAAGGTCCAAAGAGCGCTGCGCACCTTGCGAATGAAGCGGCTACGCTGCTCCTCATTGATGCGCATGACTTCGTCAAGCAGGTGGAATTCATAGCCGCACTCGCGGGCCACAGCTCGAAACGCCATCAGATCTTTGGGGAAGCAGGAACCGCCATATCCCACGCCGGGATTGAGAAAGCGCGGCCCAATGCGGCTGTCGGTCCCGATACCCCGGCATACCTGCTGCACATTTGCGCCCACGTTTTCACAGATTGACGCAACCGCATTGATGAAGGAAATCTTCATCGCCAAGAAAGCATTCGACGCATGTTTGATCAACTCTGCGCTCTTGGCGCTGGTCACAATCAGGGGCGGCGGAATCTGCGCGCGATCGGGGCGTGGAATCGCATCCGGTTTCAAGTAATAACTTCCATCTACCAGGGGCGCATAGATTTCGCGCAGCACAGCCTCACATCGCGGAGTGTCCGCGCCCACTACGATGCGGTCGGGATACAGGAAATCAGTGACCGCCGTCCCCTCCCGCAAAAACTCAGGATTAGATGCGACATCGAATTCGCCAGGTCCCGCGCCGTTACGCAGGATAATTTTTCGCACCCAGTCGCTGGTGTAAACCGGCACCGTGCTTTTCTCAACCACGACCTTGTAATTACCAATAGCGCCTGAAATTCCCCTGGCCACCGATTCCACGTAGGAAAGATCTGCCTCGCCCTGTTCTGTGGGTGGCGTGCCTACGGCGACGAAAATCGCAGAACTGGCCCGCACTGAATTCTCGAGGTCATCGGAAAATTTGAGCCGGCCGCCGCGATGGCGATGCAGCAGTTCAGGCAGAAAATTTTCATGGATGGGAACTTCGCCGCGATTCAGCGCCGACAATTTCTTCTGGTCGTTATCTACAACAATGACGTCATGTCCGAGGTCGGCAAAACACGCACCCGCCACCAGACCCACATATCCTGAACCTATGATTGCAACCTGCACCCAGTGTTTCTCCGCAATGTGATTTTGAAACGCAGCAAGCCCAAATAGATGCTAAAACACTCCGAAACGGTTACTTTACCAGCTTAAATGCCAGACCAGCGTGACGGTGGCGAGAATTTCGTACAGCTTTCCCAAGTCGATACTGCGGCCGTTGACTACCAAACAGAATGGTGGCGCGGTTTTCACCAGCCTTTCATGGCTGCGTTTTGGGCGAGCGGGTACACTGCTTGTTTCGCACTTACTCTAACCTGAGGCGCGGCATGCGAAGAATCGATAAGGCCTTTCCATCAGCTGTGACGCTTTTCCTTTTTGTTCTGACGTTGGCCTCGCACGCTCAGCAATCCATTCCTAACAGCGGCCAGCTGATCACGCCCACCGCTCCCACCGGCGCCGCATTCGTTCCGTTGAATCCTGGCTTGGCTGACAATCCGCAATATCTCGCGGGACAGGCGGTTACTAGCCTTGTAAGCCCGGACGGCAAAACCCTCCTGGTGCTGACCAGCGGATACAACATGCTCAACGATTCTTCAGGTCATGTGATTCCTGCCGATTCGACACAGTTTGTTTTTGTTTATGACATCGCGCAACACCAGCCGCGCCAGAAGCAGGTCATCCAGATTGCAAATACCTACAGCGGCATGGTGTTTGATCCCATGGGAGATGCTTTTTATGTGAGTGGCGGGGTCGACGACAATGTTCACGCTTATGGACTCGGGCAAGACGGCACGTGGAGTGAACAGACGGGAAGTCCAATTGCTCTCGGCCACCGTGGTGCCGGCGTCGGAATCTCGGTCAAGCCGCAAGCCGCCGGTATTGCCGTCACCAAGGATGGCAGCAAACTGGTGGTGGCGAATTATTACAACGATTCCATCAGCGTTCTGACTAAATCGGCGAGCGGATGGACGGCCTCAGCCGACCTGGATCTTCGGCCTGGGAAAGAAGACCCGAAAAAATCCGGGGTCCCGGGCGGCGAATATCCGTTATGGGTTGCTATCAAAGGCAACGAAACCGCATATGTTTCCAGCATTCGAGATCGCGAAATCGTAGTGGTAAATTTCTCCGCAGACCCCAAAGTACTCAATCGCATTCATGTGCCCGGCCAGCCTAACCGGATGGTGCTGAATAAGAGCCAGTCGACTCTCTACGTTGCGCAGGACAACAGCGATTCCGTCGGCGTGATCGACACCAGCTCGAACCGGCTGATCGACAACATTGCCGTCACCGCGCCCACCGGTCTTTTGCCGCAAACAAAACTGAAACTTAAAGGAAACGACACCAACAGTGTTACGGTCTCACGCGATGAAAAACTGCTGTATGTGACTAACGGCTGGATGAACGATGTTGCGGTCGTCAAACTCAGCTCGGTTCCCAAACAAAGCCGGGTGATCGGATTGATCCCTACCGGGTGGTATCCGAATTCCATCAGCTTCAGTGCGGATGGAGATTTCACTTATGTGGTGAACGGCAAATCACCGACCGGGCCG
>DATATW010000014.1:0-29762 GCA_036268595.1 Terriglobales bacterium | reverse complement strand
CTGCCGATTGAGGAAGGCCGCTGGTTGAATGATCTGGACATTGCGCAAAAACGCCCGGTGGTGGTCATTGGCGACGAAACCCGCCGCGTTCTTTTCCCCGGCTGGCCTTCGGTTGGTTCCACCATTCTCCTGAACGGCATCCGCTTTCAAGTGATTGGCACCCTGAAGCGGGTCGGGCACGGCGACAACAATACCCGCAATCTGCAGATGTTCATTCCGTTCTCCGTGATGCGGGAGAATTTCCCGCCGCTGAACGTAGGCGAAGTCGACGATGCCGTCTCATTTTTTAACTACCAGCCGAAGACTCGCGATCTGCATGAAGTGGCGAAAGAAGAAGTGCATAAAGTCATCGCCCGCAATCACGGATTCGATTACCGGAACCCCGATGCCTATGACGAATGGGACACGATTCGAACCGTCGATGCGATTGGCAAGATTTTCGACGCCATGAATCTTTTCCTCGGCAGCGTAGGTCTGGTAACCCTTGGCCTCGGCGCAATCGGGATCATCAATATCATGCTGGTCGCCGTCGCCGATCGCACTCGCGAAATCGGGTTGCGCAAAGCTCTGGGCGCAACCAACCGCAGCATCATGTTCCAATTTTTTGCTGAGGGCGCGTTTCTCACACTAATGAGTGGTGGGATCGGCATGGCTTGCGCAGCAGGATTCATGGCTCTGCTCGGCATGCTGCCGCAGCCGCAGGGTTTCGACACTCCGCGCCTGGTGCCGCAGACCGCGGTCTTGGCAATCGTTTCATTGGCATTTGCTGGGATCGTTGCCGGACTTTATCCCGCCCGTAAAGCCGCTTTGCTCGAACCGGTGGAAGCGTTGCGCAGAGAATAGAGCAGGGAAGCAGAACAACTTATGAGCCGCGATATTTTTACCGAAGCTTACGGCGCAATGCGTCATGACCTGCGCAAGACCCTGCTCACTATGCTGGGGATGGCCTGGGGCATCGCCACAGTCGTGCTGCTTCTCGCCTACGGCGAGGGTTTTGGCCGCGCCATCGAGCATATCTGGGACGCCTTCGGCGCGACCGCGGTCGGAATTTATCCCGGGCGGACCTCTCAGCAGGCAGGCGGCAACAAAGCCGGAACCGCCATCCGCTTCACCAACGACGACATGCAGGTGCTGGAAAATGTTGTTCCGCTGGCGCGGCATTTTTCTCGGGTTGCTCACTTCGAAGGCGCTACCGTGCAAAACGGATCTCGCAGCTTCAGCTTTCAAGTGACCGGCGTCGACCCTCCCATGGCGGCCATATGGGCGCTGAACATGGATGAGGGACGCTGGCTCGATGAATCCGACAATCTAAGCCATTCTTACAATGTCGTCCTCGGCTCTGAAGCGAAAGAAAAGCTTTTCTCCGGCATAGATGCAATCGGTCAGTCTGTCCGCATCAACGGCATCAGCTTCCAGGTGGTCGGGGTACTGCAGGCACGCATGCAGGAAGCCGACGACGATGATAATCGCGTGGTCTACGCTCCCTTTAATTCTATGGATGCCGTTCGCGACAATCATTATCTGAGCGGGATGTGGCTGGATTCCATCGGCCTCGATCACAACAAAATGACCCAAAGCATCCGTGAAGCGCTCGCGGTGCAGCATGGCTTCAAATCCAACGACGAACGTGCCATCTTTGTCTTCGACGCAAAAAAACAGCTCGAGCAATTCAATATCATCACTATCGCGCTGAAAATCTTACTCGCATTCATCGGCACCATTACTCTCGGCATCGGCGGCGTGGGACTCATGAACATGATGCTGGTCTCCGTCACGCAGCGCACCCGCGAGATCGGCGTTGAGAAAGCCTTGGGCGCGCGCCGGAAAGATATTCTTTTTCAGTTTCTCGCCGAGGCTATGGTAATCACCGCGGTTGGCGGGCTGTGCGGAATTTTGCTGTCGTATATTGTTTCGCTTTCAGTGGGACGTCTCACGCTTTATAGCGCATTGGCCAAACACGCCGAAGCGGGTGACATACGTCTCATCGTCGCTCCCCAAGTGCTGCTGATCTCGACCATCATTCTCGCGATTGTCGGCGTGATCAGTGGAATGTTTCCCGCCTTCCGCGCAGCCAATCTGGATCCGATTGAAGCCTTGCGATACGAGTAGAAGCCTTGACCACGAAGGGCACGAAGGTTCGCGAAGGAAATCTGAAAGAATGATGGCGTCATTAGCAGCCTTATGGGAGAGCAAGTGGTAGAAAATCAGATTTTGTTTTCCTTCGTGAACCTTCGTGTCCTTCGTGGTTAATGCTCTACATTCTGACTGTCTCCAGAAACTGCGGCGCCTGGCGTGCCTTCACCAGCTGCTCAAATCCATACGCGATTTTCAGCAGCGCCGGTTCACTCCACGCTCTGCCGAAGAACGAAACGCCGACCGGCAGTCCGAAGATAAATCCCGCCGGTACATTAATATTCGGATATCCTGCCACCGCCGCGGCATTCGAACTGCCGCCCCCGGCATGGTCGCCATCGATCAAATCAGTTAGCCAGGCTGGGCCGCCGGTCGGCGCCAGAATTGCATCCAGATGAAGCTTGTTCATCACGCCATCGATTCCGTCCTCGCGAGATAGCTTGTGATTTGCAGCCAGCGCAGCCACGTAATCTTTATCCGTCAGCGGACCCTTCTCCTGCGCCTTCAAGAACAGGTCCTGCCCGAAATAAGGCATCTCTTTTTCCTTGTTCCGTTCGTTGAATGAGATCAAGTCAGCCAGAGTGTGCACTCGCGCATCGGGCCGTGACGCTAGATACGCATTCAAATCGGCTTTCAGTTCATACAGGAGCACCAGCAATTCCGTGTCGTCAAACTTTCCAAACGATTCCAAATCCGCCGGATCCACAATGACGGCCCCCGCAGATTTCATTTCATCGATCAAGCGATTTATCAGGGCATCGACCGAATCGCTGAACCCAAAATATTTTCGCGCCACCCCGATCCGCGCGTCCCGCAACCCGTTCGGATCGAGAAATTGGGTGTAGTCCTTCTGCATTTTCGCGTCGGCCTCGGCCGTGGCGGGATCACGGGGATCCGAGCCTGCCATCGCCCCTAGAAGAATCGCTGCATCCCGCACCGTGCGCGCCATTGGCCCGGACGTATCCTGGCTATGCGAGATCGGGATAATTCCGGCGCGACTGATCAAGCCTAGCGTCGGCTTGATTCCCACAATCCCGTTCGCGGACGACGGACAAACAATTGAGCCGTCAGTCTCGGTCCCCACTCCAACCGCGCACAAGTTCGCTGATACCCCTGCACCCGTCCCCGAACTCGACCCACAAGGATTTCTATCAAGCGCGTACGGATTATGAGTCTGCCCGCCGCGACCGCTCCATCCGCTGGTGGAGTGGCTGGAGCGGATGTTTGCCCATTCGCTCAGATTGGTCTTCCCGAGAATAACCGCGCCTGCCTCGCGCAACTTTTTGGCAACCGTTGAATCCTGCGACGGCTTGGATCCCAACAGCGCCAGTGAACCAGCCGTCGTCTGCATGCGGTCGGCGGTGTCGATGTTGTCTTTGATCAACACCGGAATGCCGTGCATCGGCCCGCGCTTGCCTTTCACTTTGCGTTCATTGTCGAGTTCCGTCGCAATCGCAACGGCATCTGGATTGGCCTCAATCACAGCATTCAGGCCGGGACGTTTTTTTGCATCATCGATTTCATCAATTCGCACCAGGTAAGCCTCCGTCAAAGAGCGCGAAGAAATCTCTCCACTTGCCATGCGCCGCTGCAGGTCGCCAACAGTCGCCTCGTCAAACTCGAACGGCTTGGGCCGAGCGGGTACTTGATCCGAAGGCGCCAAGACACGGCCTGCTGTCAAAGCGGGCACAAGCGCAGCCGATCCGGCCCCAACAGCAGCGCAACGGATCAGACTTCTGCGCGAGATTGCTCTTCCCGTTACTTGCGATGAAGTTTCGTTTTCCAATTGGCGCCTCCTGCCGATGCAACGCGAAAAGGAATTATAGTGTCTGCGTGCTCACGAAGTTTTATGTGCTGCGTCCAATAATGTGGAGAGCTATGTCTTCTGTAGCGTCTGTTGCCGTGCCGCAATCGCTCACGCTGGGCCTTTCAGAACTGCTACAATCGCAAGTTTGCCACCTGCTGCTCGGATGAATACGCCAGTCCGCGTTAATCACATTTCGCATGAAGGAGTACTCATGAATCCCTTGAGGAAATCCCTTGTCCTTTGTTTAGTTTCCATATTCGCCTTCACCGCGTTCGCTGTCGCGCAGGAAACTCAGGAAGGCAGACTGATGCGCTTTCCCGACATCCACAAGGATAAGGTGGTCTTCTTTTACGGCGGAGATTTATGGCTGGCATCAACTTCCGGTGGCGTGGCGCGCCGCATCACTTCGGGCCAGGGTCGCGAATTGTTTCCGAAATTTTCTCCGGATGGCAAATGGATCGCCTTCACCGGCCAGTACGATGGCAACTTTAACGTCTACGTGATGCCTGCCGATGGCGGGCAACCGAAACAGTTAACTTTTTATCAAGGCGGCGCGCATCAGTTAAACGACCGCATGGGTATTCACGATGAGGTCGTTACTTGGACGCCCGACAGCAAGCGCATCGTCTTCCTCAGTCGCCGCGACGCCTCTAACGGATGGACCAAGCGGCCCTTCACCGTCAGCGTTGAAGGCGGTCTACCTCAGCCGCTTCCCATGGATCAGGGCGGATTACTCTCTTATTCTCCTGATGGCTCGAAGGTCGCCTACAACGTCATCTTCCGCAATTTCCGGACCTGGAAACGATATACCGGCGGTCTTGCGCAGTGGATCACCATTTACGATTTGAAAAGCAATACCAGTGAAGATGTACCGCATACCGACTGGACCGACACTTTTCCGATGTGGCACGGCAATAACGTTTATTTCACTTCTGACCGCGGCTCCGATCATCATTTGAATCTTTATAGCTACGACGTGGGTTCCAAGCAGATCGAGCAGCTCACGCATTACAACGAATGGGATGTAATGTGGCCGAGCCTGGGTCCGGACGCAATTGTCTTTCAGAACGCCGGCTATCTTTACACTTTTGATTTTCAGTCCAAGCAGCCGAAGAAGCTCGACATTCAACTGCCCGCTGACCGTACCGCGGCCATGAAGCATTGGGACAACGTGAGCCGGCTGATCACCGATTTCGATATCGCTCCTGATGGCAAACGCGCGGTATTTGCCGCCCGTGGAGATGTGTTCACCGTTCCCGCAAAAGAGGGAAGCGTTCGCAATCTCACTCGCACTTCCGGCATCCGCGAGAAAGATGTTGCCTGGTCGGCCGATGGCCGATGGGTCGCCTACGTCTCCGACCGCACTGGTGAAGATGAAATCTATATTTCGCCGCAGGATGGCCTTGGCAAGGAACAGCAGATCACCAGCGGCTACAAGGGATTCAAATTTCCTCCGATCTGGTCTCCTGACAGCAAAAAGATTGCGTGGGCAGATAAAGACGTCAACCTTTGGTGGATTGATATCGCTGACAAAAAGCCGGTGAAAATCGATCACGACGACTACGCCGAGATCACAAATTACAACTGGTCGCCCGACAGCAAATGGCTCGCTTATGACAAGCAGGGCGAGAACAATTATTCGGTCGTTTATCTGTATTCGTTGGCAGACTCAAAGTCGACCGCGATTACCACGGCGATGAACAACAGCTACAGTGGCATGTTCGATCCAGGCGGGAAGTATCTCTACTATCTCTCCGATCGCGACTTCAACGAAGTTCTCGGCAATGTGGATTTTGAATTCGCCAATCCAAAAACTACTCGCGTCTACATCGTCACTCTCAGCAAGGACGAAGCCTCGCCACTCGGCGTGCAGAGCGATGAGACCGAAGTAAAGAAGACCGAGCCGGCTCCGATGGCCATGGAGCAGGATGTTGCGACCGATCCCAAAGGGAAAAAGGCCTCTAAAAAAGATCAATCTAAGGATTCCGCAGACGAAGAAAATAAAGATAAGGACAAGGACAAAGACAAGAAAGAGAAGCCGGTCGAGGTGAAGATAGATCTTGACGGCATCCAGAACCGGGTCATCGCGTTGCCCATGGATCCCGCGGTAATCCGAAGCTTCTCGGTTGCAAAGGGCCTTCTCTATTACTCAACAGTCCCCGCGCAAGGCCTCGACGGCCCGCTCCCCGGCGAGGGTTCAGCCGTGCACGTCTACGATCTGAAGGAGCGCAAAGAGAAGACCTTAATTGAGGGAGTGGAGCGTTTCGCTCTCTCCTTTGATGGTTCGAAATTGCTTTATCAGGGCGAGGGTGGAAATCCGCGCACCGGGCACACTTACGGAATCATCGACGCTAAGCCGGCCGGTGAAGCCAAGAAAGTTGGCGACAGCGCGCTCAGCCTGAATGGCATGCGTGCAGAAATCGATCCGCCGCAGGAGTGGAAGGAAATCTATAACGAGGTCTGGCGGCAGGAGCGCGATTACTTCTACGAACCCGAGATGAATGGCGTGGATTGGCAAAAGATTCACGACAAGTATGCTCAACTTCTGCCCTTTGTTTCCGACCGCTACTCGCTCACCTACATCATGGGTGAGATGATCGGCGAGCTCTCCAACTCGCATACTTATGTTGGCGGCGGAGACTATCCTGAGCTTCATCCCGTAAACGTCGGCTTGCTCGGCGTTGATTACGAGCTCGATCAGGCGAGCGGGCGTTATCGCATCAAGAAAATTTATCCCGGAGAGAACTGGGACCCCGAACTACGTTCACCGCTAACCGAGCCCGGCATGAAGGTAAGCGAGGGCGATTACCTGATTGCTGTGAACGGGCAGCAAGTGCATGCTCCTCAGAATCCTTACGAATTGTTCGTGAACCTGGCGAACGAAACCGTGACCCTCACGGTCAACTCGAAACCCTCCGAAGATGGCTCGCACAACATCGTGGTCAAGCCGATCAACGACGAGTACAACCTGCGCGAGCTCAACATGATCAACACCAACCGCAAGAAGGTTGATGAAGCCACCGGCGGCAAAGTCGGCTATGTCTATCTTCCGGACATGGGTGCGCCTGGACTAAACGCATTTGTTAAGCAATTCTTCCCGCAAATTCGCAAGCAGGGGCTGATCATCGACATCCGCTACAACGGCGGCGGCTTCGTCGACGAACTGATCTTCGAGCGTCTGCGCCGTATTCTGGCCGGTATGGATTCAGCGCGAAACTTTAAGAGTGGCACGGTGCCACCCATTGTCTTCAATGGATCGATGGTCTGCTTGACCAACCATTACGCCGCATCAGACGGCGACATTTTCAGTTACATGTTCAAGTATTACAAGCTCGGTCCCCTGATTGGCGAGCGCACCTGGGGCGGGGTTCGCGGCATTCGTGGCGAAATTGACTTGATGGACGGTGGCTATATCACGCGTCCCGAATTCGCCCGCTACAACAACCAGAGCCAGTGGATCGTGGAGAACCACGGCGTTCAGCCGGACATCGTTGTAGAAAACCGGCCCGAGCAGGTGGTCAGCGGAAAAGACCCGCAACTCGATCGTTCGATTGAAGAAGTAATGAAGGCGATCCAGGCAAATCCGAAGCAACTTGCCCCGCGGCCACCGGCGCTGCCGCCGTACCCATCAGGACCGGGATAAACCGAGTCCAATGTAGCGGCGGGCGTCCACGCCCGCCCAACAAATAGTTTGTGGGGAGACGGGCGTCCCCGCCCGTCGAAGTTTGCCGCGAGCGCAGTCTAAGAGGCTGATCCCCGTCGTCAGCCCGAATCTAAACCGTTTCTCAATTGGTTCCTCGCCCCATGGTTGTCCAACCTTCGTCCCATCCACTTGCCGCCAAAAATCGTATAATTATCCTTTAATGCCAAAATATTCGATCGTTATCCCCCTGCATAACGAGCAGGAAAACGTCACCGATCTTTACGACCGCCTGAAGGCGGTAATGGAGACCAGTGGCGACAGCTTCGAAATCGTTTTTGTTGACGACGGCTCGTCTGATGAGACCTTCCACCTACTCCGCCAGATCACGGCCGTAGACAGCCGGGTCACAGTGGTTCGCTTGCGCCGAAATTTTGGCCAGACTTCCGCTCTGGCCGCTGGCTTTGATCATGCGCGCGGCGAGTACATCATTGCCATGGACGGCGACCTGCAGCACGATCCTTCCGACATTCCGCTGTTCCTGGAAAAACTTTCCGAAGGCTATGACATCGTCAGCGGATGGCGCAAACAGCGCATTGACAATCTATGGCTGCGCCGCATTCCATCGCGCTGCGCCAATTGGCTGATGGCGAAGCTGAGTGGAGTTGATATTCACGACTTCGGAACCACCTTCAAGGCTTATCGGCGCGACATTCTGGAGCAGGTCCCACTCTACGGCGAGTTGCACCGCTTCATCCCGGCATTGGCCTCGTGGCATGGTGCCTCGATTTGCGAAGTTCCCATCCGCAACATCAATCGCGAACGTGGAGTATCGCACTACGGCATCTCGCGCACCTTCCGGGTATTTTTTGATCTCATCACCATCCGCTTCTTGTTGAAATATCTTGGTCGGCCACTGCACTTTTTCGGCACCGTGGGAATGATGGGAATATTCGGCGGCATGGCAATCACGACGTGGTTGTTTGTCGAGAAGTTTCTGCATCACTCGCACGTCATGATGGAGCATGGTCCGTTGATGATCTTCGCGGCAGTGCTTTTGCTCGCGGGATTAAATCTGCTGGCGATTGGATTGCTCGGTGAACTGCAGGTCCGCCACTATCACGAGCCCACACGCCGTGCCCCGTATTCGCTCGATCGTGTTATCCGCGCCCACAGCGAAGAGCAAAGCGTACCCGAGTAGCGCTATACGTGTGGCGCGGGCGCCCGCGACCTGTTATGGGACGGATCGACTCGCAGCTCTGCATTTCCTACCAGAGTGTCATTCCGAACCGGTTCGCCGAAGGCGGACCGGAGAGGAACCTTACGACACCTGAGTATCATCGATGCAGTTTTAGGGGCGGAGCATCCATTGTCATTCCCGCTCCACGTCGCAGCCAATTCATGAGATTCGTAGTATTCCTCTCGCACGCGCTAGGCGCTTGCGTTCGGGATAACATCAGCTGGAACTAAAATGCTTCCCTATTCACCACATAGGGCATCTTCTTGACATCACCACCGTAATTCCTCTCCAGTACATCGATCAGCCCCTGCACGCACCGCCCTGCCATGCCCTTGTTAGGATCAGGCGATAGCCTGGTGATCTTTGCCGCACTGGCGAAGTGCGGCATCAGTCTGCATCGATCTTCAATCGCCGGATCGCGCAGCGGAGAATCCAACGGCAAAGGCTCTCTCTCGTAAACGTCCAGCGCAGCGCCCGCGATCCAATTCTCCTTGAGCGCCTGCGCCAGTGCGGATTCATCGATCACCGGGCCGCGCGACGTGTTCACCAAAAACGCGGTCGGCTTCATCATGCGTAGCGTACGCTCGTTGAATAAATGAAATGTTGGCGTGTCGCTTTCGCCCTCACGCAGTAGCGGCACGTGCACGCTGACGAAATCCGCCAACTTCAGTGCCTCAGCAAAAGAAACATATTTGATTGACGTCTTTTCTTTCTGAATACCGCGCGCATGGCGCAGGTCCATCATCTCCTGAATCGCGCTGATGTATTGATGGTTTTCATACGCCGGATCGTAGCAGAGAAAGTTCATATCAAAGCCGGCGCACTTCTTGATCATCGCCAGCCCTATCCGCCCGGTGCCGATAATCGCAATGGTCTTGCCGGTAACTTCATCGCCGAGAAATGGCAAATAGGGATGCCAGAATCCCCACTGGTTATCGCGGGTCAGGTGTTCCGCCGGCCACATTTTGCGCGCCAGCACTCCCAACATGAAAAACGCAAACTCGGCAGTCGCTTCGGTGAGCACGTCGGCGGTGTGAGTAAAAGGAACTTTGTATCTGTTCGCGTCAGCGCGATTGATGTTGTCGAAGCCGACCGCCAGCTGGGCCACAACTTTCAGCGATCCTTTGCCGGCTTCGAATACTTCGGCATCGATCTGATCGCGAAGAGTGGTGATCAGGCCGTCGATTCCCGAGCGCACTTTTTCCAGGACCAAAGATTTCGGCGGCGCCTTCGGATCGGGATAAACCTCGAGCTGGTACCCGCGCTCGCGAAGAATGGTCAACGCAGGGCCGATGTCGCAGGTCGCGAAAACGCGAAAGTTGTTAGCCATCAGAGAAAGTTAAACCGCGAAGGACACAATTACGCGAAGCAATATTTCACGTGAAGGCCGTTTCGTCGAGCGGTTAAAAGCTCTTGATTTTCTCTACTTTAAATGCGTTTCTGTGACACCCACCCCTCAACCCGCTCCAGCGCCTTACTCAGGTTCTCCTTGGAATTCGCAATGCTGAATCGCAAATATCCTTCCCCGAATTCGCCGAACGAAGTTCCCGAAAGGCAAGCCACTCCGGCCTCTTCGAGTAGCGCGTCGGCCAGAGCTTTGGACTTCCACCCCGTAGCCGTGATGTTTGGGAACACATAGAATGCACCCTTTGGCGTGCGGCAAGAAAATCCCCTGATCCGATTCAATCCCGCGACAAACATGTCCCGCCGCCGGTGAAATTCTTCGCGCATAAGATCGACTGAGCCCTGATCACCCCGCAGCGCTTCAATTCCTGCGACCTGTGAGAAGCTCGCCGTGCAGGAATTAGAGTTAGTCATCAGGCGCGCAACCTGCGACGCAAGGTCAGGACGCATCACCCCGTACCCCATGCGCCAGCCGGTCATGGCGTAGGTCTTCGAAAAACCGTCGAGCAGAATGGTCCGTTCCTTAAAACCCGGCTCGGAAATGATGGAATGGTGATTGCCATCGAAGATCAGGCGGCTGTAAATCTCGTCCGATAGAACAAAAATATTGCGGTCCCCAACGGCTTGTGCGATTTGCTCGATATCGCGCTTGTTCAGAACGCCGCCGGTAGGATTGTGCGGCGAGTTAAGGATGATTAGCCGGGTGCGATCAGTGATCAATGTTTCCAGTTCACTCACATCCAAACGAAAATCATGTTCCTCGCGCAACCGGATGGGAACGCTGCGACCACCCACATAGTTAATCATCGACTCGTAAATCGGAAAACCCGGGTTAGGGTAAACGACTTCGTCGCCTTCGTCGATTAGTGCAAGAACAGAAAAGAAGATGATAGGCTTTCCACCAGGAACCACCACCACTTCCTCCGGTTGAACCCGAACGCCGCGGCTGTGGCTGACTTCGTCGGCGATCGCCTTGCGGAGATCGGGCAGTCCGGCCGACGGGCCATAATGCGTCCAGCCCGCATTCAGCGCACTCACCGCAGACTGAATGATATTTGCTGGCGTGTCAAAATCCGGCTCTCCAATTTCCAGATGAATGATGTCTTTACCCTGGCGCTCCAACTCCCGGGCGCGATTCAGGACTTCAAAAGCCGTCTCGGTCCCGAGCCGAGCCATACGTTTGGCTAACCGCAAATCGAACTGGACAGCATTGGACATAAGGCAAAACGGATTATTGTACTACCGCGACGAGAGGTTAAACACGAGCGGTCAGAAGCGACACTTGCTGATTTTCCATGCGACGTGTCGTTAGTTCAGATTCTCAAAAATTCCCGCCGCCCCCATCCCTCCGCCCACACACATGGTCACCAACCCGTACTTCGCATTTCGGCGCTTCATTTCGCGAATGATGGTTGCGGTCAACTTCGCTCCAGTGCAACCTAGCGGATGCCCCAGAGCAACTGCGCCTCCGTTAGGATTGACACGTTCGGGATCGAGCCCGGCTTCCTGAATCACCGCCAACGATTGCGCGGCGAAAGCTTCGTTCAGTTCGATAACGTCAATATCTGATAATTTCAGTCCTGCGAGCTTCAAAGCTTTTGGAATCGCGAACACCGGCCCCAGTCCCATCTCTTCTGGCTTGTACCCAGCAGTTGCAAAGGCCACAAACCGCGCCAGCGGCTTGATTTCCAAAGCCCGCGCCCGCTCTGCCGACAAGACAACCGCCGCAGCCGCGCCGTCCGACATCTGCGACGAATTACCTGCGGTCACCGTGCCTTTCACGTGAAACGCAGGCTTCAGGGACGCCAACGCTTCAAGAGAAGTGTCAGCGCGCGGCCCTTCGTCGACTTTGAAAACAATCTCCTGCCGCTTCGGCTTTGACCCGTTGGGTGTGGTAAAGCTCACCGGCACCGGCACCGTCTCGTCATCAAACTTACCCGCCTGAATCGCCGCCATCGCCTTCTGATGACTGCGCAACGAAAACTCATCCGCCGCTTCACGCGTTATACTGAATCTTTTCGCCAGCCGCTCCGCCGTCAACCCCATCGAAAGATACGCATCGGGATAATGCTCCACCAGCCAGGGATTCGGGGAGATTTTGTTTCCACCCATCGGGATCATGCTCATTGATTCGGTTCCCCCTGCAACCATCACCTCCGCCGCCCCGGCCATGATTCGCTCCGCCGCATTCGCAATTGCCTGCAGTCCCGAGGAACAGAATCGATTAATGGTGATAGCTGAAGTTTCAACCGGTAATCCCGCGCGCAGGGAAGCGATCCGGGCAACGTTCATGCCCTGTTCAGCTTCAGGCATGGCACAGCCGAGAATTACATCTTCAATTTCTTTCGTATCCAATTGAGGAACGCGATCGAGTGCGCCTTTGATGGCGACGGCTGCCAGTTCGTCCGGCCGCGTAGCCCGCAGCGTGCCTTTGAACGCGCGCCCAATCGGAGTACGTACTGATGAGACGATTACTGCTTCACGCATAATTCCTCGCTGTTAACTCGGATCTACTTTGCCCAATCCTGCCATTGCAAATCTTTCACTCGAGAGAATTCTGAGACGTTCGCGGTTATCAACATCATTTGGTGGCGAATTGCTTGTCCCGCAAGGAGCAGGTCATAGACTCCGATCAGTCTTCCTCTCTTCTCGAGTCCAGCTCGAATAGAACCGGCGGCCCTGGCATCCTCATCATCGAACTCCAGGACCGAAACAGAACCTGAGAGGAACGCCTCAAGACGGCTACAATTAAAGTCCGTCCGTGCGCTCTTGAAAACGCCATACCACAACTCAAACGTCGAAATCGATGACACAAAGAATTGATCACCGCCGTGTACGCCGTCTTGGACTTTATTTCTGACCGAAGCCCGGTCACCATTGATGAGCGCAATGCAAGCGTTGGTGTCCAGCAGGAAATTCACTTGAATATCTCGCGTTTCGGTGTGATCGGCTGGCTGCGCCCCTCCGGCATGAACGGCTCAGAGTTGAAGCGATCCAGTTCTTCAAACCACTTCGTAGGGTCTGCAATCAGTGGTTCCAGCAGGACTCCCTGGGCTACCTTGCGAATGCGCACCCGATCGCCGTCAAACCTAAATTCTCTCGGTAAACGGACAGCCTGGCTGCGGCCATTGTTGAACAGTTTAGCGGTGTTCTTCATTGCGCAAAGTATATATCATTGATATATACCTGTCAAACCTACACTCCATTCCCATAGGTCGGAATCCCTTGCTGCACCATATAAAGAAGCCTTTGCGCACGCGAACCCCAATCGCTCGTTCCTGCCTGCTCAATCGCTTTCTGCGCATCCGCGAGCGCGTGGCCTCGGGCCTCGTCTGATTTCTTTTCCTGATCTTCAGCTTTGTAAATCTCAATCAGAGCCGACCAACGATAGGCAGCTCGATACAATGCCTCCGCGACTGCCGGCGATTGCGAATACTGTTTCGCATAATTCTCGTAAATCTCCGCTTCCTTCTGCGGGCACCTCGATTGCCCCTGCCAGTCACCGCATAGCTTGTTGTCGATCATCTGGTAGGCAGCCAAATAGGCCCATTTCGTGCCAGGGAATTTCTTCATCACCTTTTTGAAATAATCTTCGTTCATCCCCTTGCGCAAATAAGCGTCTTGCTCCTTCGCCGATGGCAAAGACATGACATCAATCTTCTCAATCTGCCAGCGGATATCGGCCGAGCGGTACATGCCTTCCGCGGCCAGCGGAGATTGCGGAAAAAGTTCCGCCACCTCGCCATAGAGCCGCATGGCATCCTGCGCGGCATAACGTCGCCCATTGCGCTGGCTGGCCTGGTCTTCTGAATCCACGGCTTCGCCAAACAGAATTTTGTCGCCGTCTGGAGTCTTTGACTGGATCAGACCCTTAGTCTGCATCCAGCCTGTGACGATGCGCTCTTCCGTCAGGTTGGCTTCTACTTTGACCCAATCTCCGCTGGTTTCGAGAAACACCAACTCACGCCCGCGGTCCACATCCGCAAGTTTTGCCGACGATGTATCTGGGGAAAGATAAATGGCCGCTACGCGAATGGCGGCAGCGCGCACTACGTCGGCCCTGCCTGATATAGGGCAAAGCAGCAGCATTGTCACAAGTGGCAGAGCAAATGGGTACAACTTCCTCATAAACCTATCGTACAGGCACCCATGAATTGAGCAAAACCAGGAACTCTGTCACGAACGATGCACAAAACGAAACCCGCTGGACACAGCGTTGGGCGCTGGATCTAGGTGCTTAGAAACCTTAAAGTATCGCCGATAAGCGCCAGGCATCTCGACGGACATCGCCGTGAGTTGCTCCTGCATCTTTTATGCGCGGTATCAGGAGCTCTCTTATGAACATACGGTATCTTTCAATTCTGGCAGCGTTTTGCGGCCTATTCGTCGCCACAATGTCAGCCCAAACCTCCACTGCTGTAGCTTATCAATATTCAGTATTAAAATATCCCGGTTCGTTTCAAAACACCACTGACGCCCTCGGCATCAACAACAACAATGTGATTGTTGGTTCGTATTACATCGACGCCTCTTCGACGACCCACGGTTTCAAGTACTCGAATGGCAAATACAGCACCATTGATTTTCCCGGCGCAGTCTACACTGCGGTACTGGGAATCAATGATAACGGCGATGTAGTTGGCGAATATCTTTTATCGTCGCCTGGGAACTTTCACGGATTTCTTCGCCTCGCTGGAGTCTTCACCACGATTGATGATCCGGGAGCTTCGTCTACGATGCTCGCCGGAATTAATAATGCTGGAACGATTGTGGGCAACCGCGATAGCAACTACGGCTTCGTTTACAAAAACGGGACCTTCACCGACTACAATCCTCCGTCCAGAGCTGGATTGCCCACCTATTTCAGCACCTTGAGCGGCATCAACAATCCCGGAATGTTCGTCGGCTTCGCCCAGAGTGGCGATTATTCTCAGGGGATCTGGGTCAATGGCAACGATACTGATTTTCTCGAGCCACCAAGCTATTTCAGTAATAACCTGGTTAACGGTATCAATGGACGCTCTGACATCGTCGGCTGTCTGAACTCCGGGGGATTTATCGCGTTTGCAGTAGAGTCGTCCTCCGAAGGGGCCGAGAGCGCGGAGAAGTTTCCGAGCTTGCAACCTCTGTCCAATCCATATCTGAAAGGTTGGTGCCCGCAGGGCATCAACTACTCTCGAGTTATCGTCGGCGGGAATTACGTGGCCGTACCGGTATTGACGCTGAATGTTACCAGCCCTGCGAACCAGTCCACCCACACAAATCCAGTTCACGTAGGGGCGACTGCCTCTGGAGTAAATCCAATCTCGCAAACGCAGGTCTGGGTGAATTCCAAAGAGGTCTACCACGTCAGCGGCGGAACTCTAAACGCCAACATCACGCTCCCGGCTGGCAACAGCGAACGGTTCGTGGTGCAGGCGGTGGATTCAAAGGGAGTAATAGCGAAAGTGGTGGATTCGATTACCGTGAAATGAGTGAGGAACGGTCGTACGAAAGCGCTTTCCTGATTAACTCCGGATCAACGTTGCCGCCGCTAATGACCGCGACGGCAGCGTTCGATGCGGGCAGCGAGTCGCGGTGGAACAGCCATGCAGCCGGAGCCACCGCGCCGCTGGGTTCAGCAGTAGTTTTAGGATTCTCCGCCAAAATTCTCACCGCATTAAAAATCTCCTCTTCGCTGACCGTAACCACGTCATCCACATAGCGGCGAATATGCTCGAAGGTCAAAGTTCCCACGTACTGAGAACGCAGACCGTCGGCGCTGGTGGATAAAACCTGCTCCGGCGGGAACTTTACAATTGCCCCTGCACGGAAACTGGCTTGGGCATCGGCAGCCAACTCCGGTTCAACTCCGATGACTTTTGCATTCGGCTTAACCGATTTAATGGCCGTCGAGATCCCGCTGATCAATCCGCCTCCGCCGATGGGAACTAGCACCAGGTCAACCTCGGGCAAATCTTCCAAAATCTCAAGCCCTGCAGTGCCTTGCCCGGCAATGATCTTCTCGTCATCGTAGGGAGGAATGATGACGTATCCGTGCTTCGCTGCCAGTTCCTCCGCTTTCTCTTGTCGCTCAACCCCGCTGGGCCCGACAAAAACAACTTCTGCGCCCAGCGCAGCAGTCGCTTCGCGCTTGATGGCAGGAGCATTGCGCGGCATGACAATCACTGCCTTCGTAGCCAAAGCTCGCGCCGCATAAGCCACCCCTTGCGCATGATTTCCGCTTGAGTATGTGATGACACCGCGGGAGCGTTCTTCGTCGGTGAGCGATGCAATCTTGTTGTAAGCGCCGCGCAACTTGAATGCGCCGATGGGCTGCAGATTTTCAGGCTTGAGATAAAGCTTGCCGCCGTTCCACTCGAGGGGAATTAGAGGGGTGCGAACGGTGATCCCGTCTAATCGTGCGCGCGCTTCACGAATGTCGTCGAGGGTAACGATTGTTGCACTCCATTTAAAGTGGCGGCATCGGGCTACACTGCTTTACTTCGTGAACCTTCGTGTCCTTTGGGGTTAAGGCTTTTGCTTCAGATTTCCAGGATCACCGGCATGATCAGCGGCCGTTTCTGCGTTTGCTTGGAAATATAACGCTTCAAATCTGCGCGGATCTTTTCTTTAATTACGCCATAGTCGGCGCGCTCTTCTTCGCTCGATTGTTCCAGGGTCTGTACAACAATATTGCGGACCTCCTGCATGAAACCGTTCTCACCTGCCGAGAATCCACGCGTGACAACCTCCGGGGAAATTTCCACCTTGCCCGTCAGCTTATTAATCGCAATAATCGGCAGCACGAAGCCGTCTTCGCTCAAATGGCGCCGGTCTTTAATTACCAAGTCTTCCACAACGTCCGCGCGCGACCCTGAATCGATGCAGACGCGCCCCACATTGACCCGGCCTGCTTTGCGTGCACCGAGTTCATCAAACTCCAGCACGTCTCCGCTTTCGATCAGCATCACATTGCCTACTGATCCATGCATTGATCCGGCCAATTCGGCGTGGAGCTTCAGTTGACGGTACTCCCCATGTATCGGAATAAAATACTTCGGCTTCACCAGATTGATGATCAGCTTGAGCTCTTCCTGGCTGCCATGTCCGCTCACATGAATAGGGGGATTCGAACCGTCCTCATAAATCACGTGAGCCTCGCGGCGAAACAGATGGTCGATCATGCGATAGATCGCCTTCTCGTTGCCCGGAATAATCCGCGACGAGAGCACCACGGTGTCATCCTTTTCGATCTTGGCGTGCTTGTGATTGTCGACTGCCGCGCGGGAGAGCGCAGACATTGGCTCGCCCTGGGTACCGCTGATCAAGACGCACATTTTTTCCGGCGGAAAGTTTTTTATCTCTCCCGGATGCACCAGCAATCCATCTGGAATCTCAATGTATCCCAGGTCTTCCGCAATCTCGGAAGAGCTGTTCATCGAGCGGCCAACGAACGCGACCTTCCGTCCATGCTCCCACGCCATCTCAACCGCAAGCTTGATGCGATGAATCGATGACGAAAAGCAGGATATGAATAATCGGCGTTGTGTACGCGCAAACACTTCCTCGAACTTGCGTCTCACGGCGCGCTCACTCGGCGTGTAACCTCGCCGCTCGACGTTGGTCGAATCCTGCAGTAGCGCCAGCACGCCCTCTTTACCGTATTCGGCAAAAGCGTGCAGATCGAAAAGCCGATTGTCAGTCGGCGTGGGATCAACCTTAAAATCACCGGTGTGGATCACAACTCCTAGCGGCGTATGGATCGCCAGCGAAACGCAATCCACCAAGCTATGCGTTACCTGTATGGGATGGATGGTGAACGGTCCGACCTTCACCCGCTCGCCAGGACGAATCTCGCGCAAGTCTGCATTGTCCAGAAGCCCGTGTTCATCCAGCTTGTCTTCCACATAGGCCAGTGTGAACTCAGTGCCCCACACCGGCACATTGAGCTCGGACAACACCCAAGGCAATGCGCCAATGTGGTCTTCATGCCCATGCGTAAGCACGATCCCGCGCACCCGCTGCCGGTTCTCCAACAGATACGAGATGTCAGGAACAACGATGTCAACGCCCAGCAGTTCAGCTTCAGGGAACATCAATCCGGCGTCGACGACAAGTATGTCGTCTCCCCAACGAATCGCCATGCAATTCATGCCGAATTCGCCGAGACCGCCAAGCGGTACTAAATGGAGTTTTCCAGTGGGCATTAAGGACTTAATAATCGTAGCATAGGCAGCTATTCGGGCCCGTTCTGCAGAAGCATCCACTCCAATTGCAAATTCCGGATTGTTTTCTGCATCTTATGTTAGTTAGAATTTAATAGCGCAAAGGGGAACTCCTCCCAGGAGGGAACCATGAGAGCCGTATCTCTCATAATCCTGCTTCTTGCTTTCAGCGCCATTCCCGCGCTCGCCTCCGATCTGGAAAAAGCCGAAAAGCAAATCAGAATGATGACCGCGCTTTCGCGTGATGATACCGCTCGTTCTATCGTGAGTCGAACTTTTTCCGATGTATTTAAAGTTCCACGACCCGAACTGGTGGCCGAACGCAAGTCGCTGGCGTTGAATTACGGCTCGGTATTTTTGGTACATGAACTACTTCTGACGGGCGTAACGATGCAGCAAATTTCGAGTCAATTGCGGATGAGGAAGGGCGTGCTTGAAATTGCCAGCTCCTCGAGCGCCGATTGGAAGCGAATCGAGAGCGACGCCAAAAAGATGAATGATCGCATTAACAAAGGTATATACAAGCATTTCCTGCATGATGAGCGCGACAAACAGCGTGATTTGGAAGATCATTACGTGGCATCCGCGGATCTCATCCGTGTCGATGCCGATTCCACTCCGGCTGAAATTCAAAAGGCCCAGGCCGACTATGTTTTCTGGCGTAACCTTGCGGCTCCCAAATCAGACGAAGCGGCAGACCGCTCGACTCCGGTCGGCAAGAGCTACGAGCAGGGCCGCGAAGATATGGCCATTACTCACGGGAATACCCCGACGGGTCCGACCCGTTAAATCCGTTCACGCTCGGTGCGCATCAAATACCTCGATGTCTACTCCTAAATCCTGGCTTCGCCGCCGTACCGAGAAAGCCCTCTCCGGCGCGTTAATGCGTGCCTATAAAACTGTGCGGGTTGAGCCGGAACGTTTTCTTATCGAACTACGGGCCAATCATGGTCTCGCCGTCGGCAGCTTTCAGGGCATGTATTCCCTGGACGTCGCAGTACTCGATGAACTTTCGCAAAGTGTCATCCACAGTGCTATGAAGCTTTCTGCCGCGGAAGGCGCGGGTTTCGGCATCGGCGGCTTGCTGACCATCATTCCCGACTTCAGTATCCTGGCTGGCATCACTATGCGCATGATTCAGAAGCTCAGTCTGATTTATGGTTACGAATACAATACCGAAGATGAAGTGATTGAGCTCTGGATTGCCGCCGCCAGCGCCGCCGGCGTTGATTTGAGCCGCGACCTCCTGGAAAAGAATGTTGTAAACCGCCTTATTCCCCGCATCATTCAGCAAATCGCTGCTAAAGCCAGTACCGAGTTTGTCGAGAAATGGTCGGGCAGGGTAATTCCAGTTGCCAGCTCACTGATCGGCGGAGTGCTGAATTATTATTTTGTGCGTGGCTGGGGGCAACGAGCGCAGGCCCATTTTCGCAAGAAGCATCTGGAAGCCCGTCAACGGATGCATCAGGCGACGCTCGCAAGCGCACATTCCGACGCCAAATAATGGGACGGCAATCAACTTAGCTGCAACGAGCTTTATCGTTTCGACATGAAGATTGCGATTTTCGCACTGCTCTGCATCCTTGCTCTTCCATCTCGTGCTCAGCAGATAACTGTTGCGGCGGCCGCCGACTTACGCTCTGCTTTTGACGAAATCGGGCGGCACTATGAAGCCGAAACTTCAAGCCAGCTGAAACTCGTCTACGGAGCGTCGGGAAACCTCTTCCAGCAAATTCAGAATGGCGCCCCTTTTGATCTCTTCTTTTCCGCCAATGCCGACTACCCCAAAAAACTTGACGCCGCCGGACTGGCCTTGCCCGGATCCTATTACGTTTACGCTCGCGGACGTCTAGTCCTGTTTACTTCTTCGTCCTCTTCTCTTGATCTAAATTCGGGGCTTAAGGTGCTACTTGATCCAGCAGTGAGGCGCATCGCCATTGCGGATCCTGGTCATGCACCCTACGGACAAGCTGCAGTTGCGGCGTTAAAATCGCAGAATTTGTACGACCAGGTTTCCCGCAAAATAGTGGTGGGCGAAAGTGTTTCGCAGGCCGCTTCTTTTGTCATTTCCGGCGCGGCCGACATAGGTGTCGTGGCTAAGTCGTTGGCGGTCCTGCCCTCTCACGGCGCTCAAACCCGCTTTGTTGAAATCCCTGCCGGCGACTATCCTGCGATACTGCAGGCTTGTGTCATTTTGAAATCTTCAAAGCAACAATTACTCGCGCGACGTTTCCTCACGTACCTGCAAGGCCCCGAGGCCTCCAAGGTGTTGCAGAGCTATGGTTTCCAGATTCCATCCGCCAAAGCACCCTAGTTTGTACAGACCTCCATCGCCGGAAGTACAAAAAAACATTTACGAAATTTGTACTTAATCCAGCAATTCTCTTTCTGAGAATCTCCCGCTATGTGCTTCATTCGGCGATTTGGCATTGGTCATGCTTTCCTTTCAGTGCTGAACGAAAGGAGAAGCCATGACGACCAGCACACAAGACGAACGCTGGAGAGAGTTGTGCGAGGCTATCGTGGATGAACCGGATTCGCAGCGTTTGATGGAGCTCGTGAGCAAACTAAATCGCGTCCTGGAAGAAAGGGAATTAGTTTTAAAGCGACGAATCGATAGGAATGGCGAATAACACGATGATCGTGAGCCTGGCGACTCTGGGCCTACAGCCAGCCTTTCGTCCTTGCGATGCGCGAGGCTTCCACACGGTTCGCCGCCCCCAGTTTGCTCATCGCTTCTGACAAATAATTTCGTACCGTGCCTTCGGAGAGACTGAGCTTTTCAGCAATGTCAATGCTAGCCATTCCATCGCCCGCCAGCCGGAGCACCTGGCGCTCACGATCGGTAAGCGGATCGGCCTCCACCCACGCCTCCGCGGCTAATTCGGGATCGATCACTCGCAGTCCGCTGTGCACGCGGCGAACGGCGTCGGCCAGCTTCTCCGCCGCCATATCTTTTAAGAGATAACCGGATGCCCCGGCGTCCAGAGCGCGCCGCAGATATCCGGCACGTGCGAACGTGGTCAGGATGATCGTCTTCGTATGCGCGTGTTTGCGCTTAAGTTCAGCCGCGACATCAAGCCCGCTCATCTCTGGCATTTCAATATCGGTGAGAAAAATATCGGGTTTCTGCAGCAGTACTGCTGTCAGAGCTTCCGCTCCATTGCGCGAACGCGCTACAACAGTGATATCGCCTTCAATTTCGAGCAACGTCGCCAGTGCGCCCAGCACCATGCCCTGGTCCTCCGCAATCGCGACACGGATATTTTTTCGCCCACATTTGGCCGACGGATTCAATGATTCGGATCCCTTAAGGGAAATTCAAAAGTTAGCTTCGTTCCGGCGGAAGTTTTCTGCCTGAAGGTCCCGCCCAGCGCCTCAACTCGTTCCCGCATTCCCCGGATTCCGTTTCCCTCGCTCCTCAAGCCTCCGCAGCCATCATCCTGAACTTCGAGAATGAAGTTGCCATTATTGCGGGCCAGCCGCAGAGAACAATGCCGCGCGCTCGAATGTCGCACTACGTTGGTCACCGCCTCTCGCATAATCAGAGCGGCAACGCTTTCCTGGGCTGGGGTCAGGGGAACTTCCGTGGATTCCGCCTTGACTTCAACGCCCGCGCTTTGCAGCGTTGCCTGCGCTCTCTCCATCTCCTCACTTAACTTGTAACTGCTGTACCCGCGAAGCGTGTTACGAATCTCTGACATCGCATCCCGCGACACTTTCTCGATGTCTGCAATTTCGCTTCTCGCCTTTTCCGGGTCTTTGTCCAGAAGTTTCCCCGCCAGAGTCGACTTCACGCTGATCAGCGTGAGAGTATGCCCCAGAACGTCGTGCAGATCACGCGCGATCCGCTCCCGTTCCGCTACCTTCGCCAGATGCTCGATCTCTTCGTGCGCCATTCGCAGCTTCTGGTCGGCACGGTTATTCACCGCGAAGTGGATGTTAGATAAGCCCACCCCCAGAGCAACGACAAGCGAAGTCACCCAAAAGCCCGTAGGCGCATGAAAGACCGTTGCGTCAATAGCGATCGCGGAAGCCAAACCTCCCAGAGCAATAAGCGCATTCCTGGGCCGCTCAAAAACCCACGGGATGAACGATGCCGTGAAGATAATGAAGACTGAGGATCCGTTGTTTACCTTTGCCAGTCCAAAACCCATTCCCGCCATTCCGAGCAGAAGCAAATAATTGACCGGCGCTCGCACCCAGAAGACTCCGAAGTAAAGCACCAGGAATACTAAGACTTCAACATTGGCCAGGAGCAACGACCCCCAGCTCGGATGCCCCAGGACGGGTTGGACATAAAAAAACGCGAGAAAGATCAGCCAGGCAAATGGCGCCCATCCGTGATCGCGATTTTTTGGAAGCAGCCTCATCTTTTCCGCTTATATTCTACGCTGGCGTTCTTTGGACGTTGCAGTACAAATATTGCGCCCGCGATTGAAAGCGGCACAATTAATGCCAGCAAATCCAATCGTCTGTCCGTCGCCAATAGCACGACCGCCGCCACGATCAAAAACAACGCTGCGAAATTTGATTTCATAACCATTCCTCACCCGTTGGCCTTCTGGTCCCGCTGATGTCCAGCCCACGCGATGCCCAGGCAGATCATCGCGAAGCCGGCCAACGCTTCCCAATGTGATCGCGCCGACCCGCCATTGCCCGCGCCTACCTGCTGCAACGCCAGTTGCGACAAATGATAGGGCGGCAATATGATCGCGATCTTCTGAACGAATTTCGGCAGAAACATGAACGGGATCCATAATCCCGAGCAGAATGACATGGGTAGATAGAACACATTGATGAACGCAGGCGCCGATGTCGGCCCGGCAAAATAGCCAATCGCCAATCCCATGGCGCAGAAGGGAAGTGCTCCCACAACCAGCGTCAGCAACAGCTTTGCTGTAACTATCGGCGCCAGATGAACTCCGCCAAATAACGTTCCCAGAATCAGCAACAGCACAACATCGGCCGCGCTGAAAATCATGCTCATCACAACCTTGGCCAGAAAATATGCAAACGGTGGCATCGGGGTAGCCTTCTTTACCTGCAGCCAGCCGAAGCCTCGCTCACTCGCCAGTCCGGCAGCGGTTCCAAAAAGTGACGCCCCCATCACCCCGAAGGTTCCATAAGCGGCGATCAGATAAGTTGTGGTGCTGATATTGCCAATGTTCTGCCGGCCCATAATCAGCCCGAACAGCACATAAAACATGACCGGGAAGACAATCGTCGAAACCGAGTACATGGGAAGACGCAGGTTTTTCAGGAATTCGTACTTCGTCTCCTTAAAGCAAATACTGAGCACGTTCGGTCTCATCGCGTTTGGAGCCGCACTGATCGCGTTAGTTGCCATGGTTTCCTCCAGCGTTTACTTTGTCTTGCGTGAGTGCCAGGAACGCATCTTCTAATCCCGCTCCCGCAACTTCGATCCCGGACACTTCCATATCTCGACTCAATAGCTCGCGTAAAACATCTTCTGCGCGCGATGTATGAATCACCATCGCCCCGCGGTCCTCCTGAACATCTACCACTCCAGCCAAATCCCGTACCGCAGTCGCAGTGAGCCGGGTCAAGCAACGAATCTTCTTGCCCGCAGTTCGCGCCTTAATTTGCTCTGGGGTGCCCTGCGCAATCATCGAACCCTTGTTGATCACGACAACCCGGTCCGCCAGCGCATCTGCCTCTTCCAGATAATGTGTCGTCAGGACTACGGTCTTGCCGAGCCCAAGCAGTTGCCGGATCTCGTCCCAAAGCAGGTGACGCGCTTCGACGTCGAGCCCAACTGTTGGTTCGTCGAGAAACAGCAGATCGGGATTGCCGCAGATCGCAAGTGCAAATAGCACCCGCTGCTTTTGCCCGCCAGACAGATCTCCAAACTTCCGGTCCCGCAAATTCTCAATTCCAGCAATGCCAAGAGTCTGCTCCATTGGCAGCGGGGCCGCGTAATAGGAAGAGAATAAGTCGATGTGTTCGTGGACCTTCAGCGATTCCGGAACTCGGCCTACCTGGAGCATTGCGCCGATGCGCAAATGGGTCGTCAGCAGGGTGGGATCGCCCCCAAACACCGAAACTCGCCCTGAGGTTGGCCGCGCTAAACCCAGCAGCAGCCTGATCGCAGTTGTCTTGCCGGCCCCGTTCGGCCCCAGCACGGCGGTCAATTCCCCGGCTCTCACATCCATACTGAAGTTCTTCAGCGCGTGCACCGCTCCGTAGTTCTTGCTCACCTGCTCTAGCCTGGCTGCCAATTGCTGTCCGATCGGTACCGTTGCTGGAAATGCCTGTACTGTCGCCATTGCCGGTCCTTTCTGGTTACAGCCTCATCATGCGAAAATCGCAGTTCCGCCGCCAGTGCGGATCATCACCGCAGTCGCCTGACAAATGTCAGCCCGGTAATCGCGTATAATTTCGGACTTTTGGAGCCGTTTCGCTGATGAAAATCCGCCCCGGCGTGGAACTTGCCCATCTGACTGACGTCGGATGCCACCGCCAAAATAATGAAGACAGTTCCGGCTACTGGGAACCAGCCGACGACGCTCAGTTCGCGACAATGGGCCGGCTCGCCATTGTGGCAGATGGCATGGGTGGCTACGAGGGCGGACAGATCGCCAGCCGCGTTGCGGTTGAAGTCTTTACCGAAAGCTACGCAGCTTCGACTGAGATGGACCCCCAACAACGCTTGCTCGATGCTCTGAATCGTGCGCACCAGAGCATTCAGCAGAAGGCAAACGCCGATCCGCGTCTGCATTCCATGGGAACCACCTGTACTGCGCTGGCCCTGGTGAATGATCGACTCTATTTTGTCCACGTTGGGGACAGCCGTCTGTACCTGCTTCGTGATGGGAAGATCAAGGCGCTCACCCACGATCACACCCTGATCGCTCGTCTGCTTGAAAACGGCTTGATCCGGCCCGACCAAGCTCAGGATCATCCCCAAAAAAACGTTCTGACTTCTGCTTTGGGCGTGGCGGATCAGATGGAAATCGACTCTCCCGCTTCGCCGTTGCCTGTTCTCAAGGGCGACATCTTGATGATGTGCACCGACGGCCTCTGGGGCCAGATGGATTCGCGTGAGATAGAGCAAGTCCTCGCATCACAACCTCCGGAAGCGGCGTGCCGCGCCGTGGTTCAGCTCGCGAAAGATCGGGGCGGCCCCGATAACATCACGCTGCAAATTCTCCGCGTGCTCTGATCAACGAGAAAAGTTTTTCGCATCCGGATTGCAGAACTTTGCAAGTCTGTTGGCTTCGCGGTTGAAATATCCGCCCGTGCTCGCGCCAGAATGGGTTTTTGCGGCAAGAAAGAATGGCAATTATCTTGCTATGTCCCTAATGTCTATTAACTACATAGGGATTATGGTATAGTTTCGCTATGAAAATCTCCCAGAAGGGCCTTTACGCACTGCAGGCCATGATGATGCTGGCCCGTCATCACAATCAGGGCGCGATTCGTATTCGTGATATCGCCTACGAAGAAGAGCTGCCGGAAAAATTTCTCGAACTGATTCTGCTTGAGCTGAAGAATGCGCGCATGGTGGAAAGCGCTCGCGGCGCCAAGGGTGGCTACCAGCTTAGGCGGCCCCCGTCTGAGATTCACCTCAGCGAAATCATTCGCCTGATCGACGGTCCGCTCGCACCCTTCGGCGACGCCGATCAACTGCGCAGCCTGATCGACCGCGACGCCGCCCATCGCGCCCTTTACCAGGTTTTTCTCGACGTCCGCGACGCCGCCGCAAAAATTCTCGAGAGCACGACTATCGCCGATATCGCGGATCCGTCGCCATCTCCGCGTCACAAGCGCCGCAAAAAGAATGAGGCCACTCTATTGCCCATGGTGGTGCACGGCAATGTCCATCGGACCGACAAATGAGATTCAGAACCCTAATCTTGTTCGCTTTGAATTTTGTCATCCCGGTCGCCCTCAATGCGCAGACCACCGTCATCCGTGTCGGAGCTTTCCCGAACGTTACCCATGCCCAGCCAATGATCGGCAAAGCCAATGGCTGGTTCGAAAAGGCCATGGGGCCGGACGTGAAGATCGAGTGGCACAGTTTCAACGCTGGCCCATCGGCGATCGAGGCCCTCTTTGCCGGCGCCATCGACATGACCTATGTTGGCCCGAATCCAGCGATTAATGGATATCTTCGTTCTAACGGTGATGCACTTCGCATCATCGCAGGCGCAACCAGTGGCGGCGCAGCTCTGGTGGTGAGGGGAGATTCTGGCATCAACAACCCTCAGGATTTTCACGGCAAGAGGATCGCCTCTCCGCAAATGGGCAACACCCAGGACGTTGCGCTTCGTGCGTGGTTGAAATCGCAGGGACTCAAAACTCGAGATAAAGGCGGCGACGTGACCGTTATGCCGATCGCCAACCCCGATCAGCTCACATTATTCCTGAAGAAAGAGATTGATGCCGCCTGGGCGCCCGAACCCTGGGCTTCCCGCCTGGTACACGATGCGGGCGGAAGGATTTTTCTCGATGAGCGCACACTGTGGCCTCAGGGCCGGTTCCTGACCACCGAATTAGTCGTCAGTACGAAATTTCTTCAATCGCATCCCGACCTCGTCAAGCAATGGCTACGCGCTCATGTCGAGCTCACCGATTGGATCAACAGCCACCCTGCTGAAGCCAAGAAGATCCTCAACCAACAAATTCAAAAAGAAACCGGAAAAGCGCTCGCACCGGCGGTCCTTAACGATTCATTCAGCCGCCTCCAAGTAACCTACGATCCGCTGCGGCAACAACTGTTGCGGGCCGCGCAACTGGCCTTTGACGCCGGCTTTCTCGGCCGCCAAATGCCCGACCTCTCGCGGATTTACGACCTGACATTACTCGATCAAGTTTTGACCGGAGAAGGGAAGAGGCCAACGCAATGACTCACCCACTTCGTAAGACCGTTGTTTCTGTCGAACGTCGTGCGCCTTATAGGCCTGCGGCGCAACATCGGGCGGATAGCGCCGTGATTACGGACCGCAGGCAGCAAGTTCCCAAGTTGGCCCTGAACAATGTTTGCCTGAGCTACGGCACAAATTCGCACAATCGCCTGATCGCGCTCAATAACATCAATTTGAAAGTGCAACCTGGCGAGTTCCTCTGCATTGTCGGACCGTCAGGCTGCGGAAAATCAACCTTGCTTCACCTGATCGCCGGTCTCCATCAGCAGTCTTCCGGTGAAGTACTGATCGATAACGTACCGGTGCAAGGGCCAGGTACTGACCGCATTTTGATTTTCCAGGAACTCGGGCTTTTTCCCTGGTTGACGGTCGCTCAGAACGTCGAGTTCGGAATGCGGATGAAGAACATTCCCAAACCTCAGCGCGAAGCTCAGGTCCGCAATTATCTTCGATTGGTTCATCTCCACCAATTTAAAGATAGCTACATTCATCAGCTTTCTGGTGGCATGCGGCAGCGCGTGGCGCTGGCTCGTGCCCTTGCTACTGAACCGGATGTGCTGTTGATGGATGAGCCCTTCGCCGCGCTGGATGCGCAGACGCGTGATCTACTTCACGACGAACTGGAACGCATCTGGGCTGAGACCCGGCGCACGATTGTCTTTGTTACTCACAACGTTCGCGAAGCAGTTCGCCTCGGAGATCGCGTCGTTCTGCTGACCTTCCGTCCCGGCCAGGTCAAACGCGAATACAAAATTGACCTGGCTCGTCCTCGGCATCTGGAAGACGTGCACGTCGCCGGCAGCGCGCGCGAAATTCTCAACGACCTGCGCGGGGAGATCAACAAATCGATCGAGGAGGAGTACGGAATTGAAGCGAACGCTTAGATACATCCTCTTTTATTCCGCGCTGATTGGGCTGTGGGCACTCCTTGCGAAGCTGCAAGTTTGGCCCCCCTATATCTTTCCAACACCCTGGGGTGTTGCGGAAACTCTTCGATCGGGATTCGCCGATCACACCTTCTGGATCGCCATCGGCGTCAGCATGAGACGAATGCTGGTTGGTTATGGCATCTCAGTCTTACTCGGTTTGGCTCTTGGGTTGGGCATAGCCAGCAATAAATTTCTTGAACAAACCATTGGGGGATTGCTGGTCAGCCTGCAAAGCCTGCCTAGCATTTGCTGGTTGCCGATCGCGGTGCTTTGGTTTGGGCTAACCGAAAAAGCAATTCTCTTCGTCGTGGTGATGGGCTCGTTGCTCTCGGTCACCATCAGTATGGAGACCGGTCGCAAACAACTTCCGAAGATTTACACCATGGCGGGACGCAATCTTGGTGCACGAGGAATTCGTTTGTTCTGGCACGTAACTTTGCCGGCTAGCCTGCCATACATCGTGTCCGGGCTGAAGCAGGGCTGGGCATTCGCCTGGCGCTCACTCATCTCGGGAGAAATGATCTTCGTCACTCTAGGTTTAGGTCAGTTGCTGATGATGGGGCGCGACCTGAACGACATGAGCCAGGTTGTCGCCGTCATGATTCTCATCATTGCGCTCGGATATCTGGTCGATGGCGTTTTCTTCAGGACTATCGAAAAGCAATTGCAGCACCGCTGGGGGTTGGCCACAGTGTGAGGCGCCACCAGTTTTTTTGACCCTAAACCCTACTAAGTTAGTAATGATACTTGCTATTCATTTTTGCATTGGCGCAGCTTCAAGGAGAAAGGCAATGAACGAAGTCTCCCGCGGTTTCTGGATAATCATTCTCGCAATCACCCTCAATGGGCTGTTTTCTTCCCAAGCCAGTTCGCAGACCAACTCGAAGGCTCCGACAACCCGCGCTGCCACTCAGGAAGACGTACAGGCCCTTCGTGATACCGTGCAGGCCCAGCAAAAGCAAATTGAGGTGCAGAGCCAACAGATGCAGGAATTGCAAAATCAATTGCGGCAGGTATTGGACGCGGTGCAGCAGGCGAATGCCAACTCGCAAAAAGTACAAACCGGAGCCGATCAGGCCCAGGCGACTGCGGTTCAAGCTCAGCAGACAGCATCCGCCGCACAACAGGTAGCTGCGCAGGCGGCTTCCAGTGCGGTGACAGCTGCATCAGCTACAAACTCGTTGCAGGGGCAAGCAAAAGACGAGCAGGCCAGCCTGGAAAGCCTTCAAAGCATTCTCGCCCGCTTCCGTTTCTCCGGAGACGTGAGAGTCCGCGGCGAGAATTTTACTCAGGATGGCACTCAGGACCGGAACCGGGCCCGCGTCCGCGTCCGTTTCGGTTTAGACGGCCAGCTCAATCAGGATTTCGTCGGCAGCTTTGCGCTTGCAACCGGCTCTGAAGGCGATCCCACCAGCGAGAACGAAACTTTGACTAACGCATTCGATCGCAAGACCATCGCGTTAGATCGCGCTTACATTGCCTACAATCCTGTGGCGCATCCGTGGCTGTCT
>DATATW010000013.1:0-9442 GCA_036268595.1 Terriglobales bacterium | reverse complement strand
AAACGGCGGTTTGAAGAAACGCCCGAGCCTCCAGCGAAAGTGGAGAAGAAGAAAGGCAACCGGTTCGTCGTGCAGAAACATGACGCGACGCGGCTGCACTACGACTTTCGGCTCGAAATGGAAGGCGTGCTGAAGTCCTGGGCTGTCCCAAAAGGACCATCGCTAGACCCTGCCGACAAGCGGCTCTCGATGCAGGTGGAGGATCATCCGGTTTCGTATTTCGACTTCGAAGGCAACATCCCCGAGGGCAATTACGGCGCCGGCAGTGTGATGGTGTGGGACGTGGGCACATGGCAGCCACTGTCGCCGGTGCAGAAAGATGGAAAGTACCTCCCTGGAACCGAAGCCGAAGCTGCCGCGATGATCGCGAAAGGCGATTTGAAGTTCCGTCTCAATGGCAAGCGGCTCAAGGGCGACTTCGCCCTGATCAAGATGAAAGGCCGGCGTCCGGGAAGCAAAGGCAATGAATGGCTGATGATCAAGAAGCACGACGATCAGGTGGTCGAGGGATATGACGCGGGCGAGATTGACGAGTCCGTGCTCAGCAGACGCAGCATGGACGAGATCGCCGGAGACGCCGGATCGCGGGAGTGGAAAAGCCGTCCTGCGGGTCGAGGGAAGCTGAAAGCCGCCTGGCTCGCCGACGCGATTGCTCGTGTTGAGAAAAAAAAAAGCAAGTCCACCGCGGAGAACGCCGGGAACGCAAAGAAAAACGGAAATAGCGGCGGGTCGGCAAAGGCAGACAGCGCACCAAAAATCGCAAAGAAAACCCAGCCGGTAGGGGTCAGTCAAACACTCGGTGATCGCTCCCCATCCTCGGCGCACTCCGCGAGCTCAGCGGTAAAATCTGCCTCTTCCCCGACGAAACGCCCGATGCCGACGGCCATCTATCCCATGCTGGCTGAATCGATTGAGAAGCCATTCAACGGAAAAGATTGGCTCTTCGAAATCAAATGGGACGGCTATCGCGCAGTCGCTTTCATCGAACATGGCAAGGTGCGGCTCGTATCGCGCAATCAAAATGAGTTGACGGCGCGATATCCAGAGTTGAAAGATCTTCCGCAGTTCATCAAGGCAAAGAGCGCAATTGTCGACGGCGAAGTGGTCGCGCTCGACGCTGAAGGAAAACCGTCGTTCAGTCTGATGCAGCAGCGAACGGGATTTCGTCCGCATGGAAAGCGTTCTGCACCGAAGGCTGATGTGCCCGTCCTGTACTACGCCTTCGACCTCATCTATCTCGACGGGGAAGACTGGCGCAGGATGCCGCTCGAAGAGCGCAAACGCAAACTGGCGGAGATTGTAAGGCCGGGAGATGCCTTGCGATATTCCGATCACTTCGAAGAGCACGGCAAGGCGCTGTTCGACATAGCACAGAAAAAAGGACTGGAAGGCATTGTCGCCAAGCGCCGCACCAGTTGCTATGAAGAGCGCCGCAGCAGCGATTGGTTGAAAATCAAGATCCGGCACACGCTTGAATGCGTGGTTGGAGGCTACACCGAACCCGAAGGCAGCCGCGCGCATTTTGGCTCGCTCGTGCTCGGCCTGTATGACACAGAAAAGCGGCTTATTCATGTCGGACAAGCCGGAAGCGGCTTCACGCAAAAATCCCTTGCCGAGATTTGGAAAACATTGAAGAAACTCGAGACCAAGACAAATCCCTTCTACGGTGAGGTTGAGGCATTGCGCAAAGTGAACTGGCTGAAACCCACATTGGTCGCGGAGATCGAGTACTCGGAGTGGACGCACGGAACAGGCATGGGCAGCGGACCAAAACTGCGCGCTCCCGTCTTCCTGGGGCTACGCGAAGACAAAGATCCAAAAGATTGTGTACTCGAACAGATAACCGGAGATAAAGCTTGATAGTCGAAGCAAAGCTGCTCCCCGCGTTACTTCGTTACTTAATGTCTTTCATCGCCAGCAACGTGCCATAATCGTGTCCCTGGGCATCCACGGCATGGGCAACGACAGCGGCGAAAGCCTCTCTGACTTCCGGATATTTCGCCACAAAGGCCTTCATGACGGCCATATTCTCCTGATAGGCCTGGTTACCGTCCGCCGCATCCGCTGACTGATACTTCACAATCAAATCCAGATCGGTGTTAACCGCTGCAAGGTCAACCTGCGTTAATTTATATGTTGTGGTTCCCGCGGCTAAATCCGCCGTCTTGCCCCATCCGGGGAGATCTGAGGATTGAAGCCCCTGCGATTCATCGTAGAGTTTGTCGGTAGCCAGCGTGCTCATAAACTGAACAGGCGAAATCAGGCTGAGCGCTTCGCGATAGAACAACCACGCGTTGTGCCTCTGACCTTTGGCCTTGTAGTCGCGAGCGCGCGCCAGGAACCAGTCGCTGTCGTGTCCTGCTGCCTGCGCGGGTTTGATATAAAGGCCTGCCAATTTCCAGTCGCTTCCAACCTGCTGCAATATTTCCGAAAACATCGTCCGCGCTTTGGGTGAATTTGCTTCGGCCAGAACAACTGCGTACTTTGCGGGCGGAAGATTGTCGAGCGAGAATTCCGCGCTGTTAGCCGTCTGGCCATTCTTACCGAAGACACCGCAATAAAACTCGGCATGCGGAATGGGTGCGCTGCCGGACGCATCCAGCAGAAATACAGATTTGATAGAAGCCTGGGCCCCGTCGAGGCCGGACAGGCCCTCCTTTACTGTGGCCTCAATACTCGCAGCGAGAGCAGGCATTGAGTTCTGGCGCAAAGATGCTCCATCTCCCTTGGCCGCCATTTCGAAATAACGCTGTCCCGCCGTCGTGATTGCAGTTCGAGTGGCGTTGTCCAGTTCTTCCGACATTTGGCAGCTCTGGGCATGTGCGGACCTCGCCGGCATGGCTATCGACAGCCCGAGGATTAGAAGGGACGCATTCGTGATTTTGCCAAGCGCAAATTTCATGAAGAGTTCCTTTGCAGGTTTTCAATTTGTGAAGCCCAGTCTACGCCGGGCCCGGCCCGGATGCCATGCAGTAAAACCACTAAAAATAAACGGCTTAGGCGGCCCCAGAGGTGCCATGGCATCTCCATGTGCAAGGAATTAGAATTAGATCGTTCTAATTAGCAAGGGCTAAAGGCTGTCAGTTTCTTTCGGCCATACGGTGTAGAATTTGTCAAGGGCGGTCTTGCAGCGTCCCCCGAAAAGCTGGTAGAGGAGCGGTTATGAGCGCAGGATTAAAACTCGCTAAAGTCTGCGGCGCGGTGATTTTGTCGATCGCAGTCCTGTGCGCGGGCAGTGCAAGCGCGGCCGACGGCGTGCAAACGCACAGCCACAAGAAGATTAAAAAGCCGCAGGCGCCTCCGCTACCTTCAGGACCAACCGGGCCAGTACAGCAGATGCCCCTGGATTCGATTGCGGCCGTGCCGCCACAGGTCAGTTTCGCCAATAATCAACTCACCATCGTCGCCCCGAACTCTACGCTGGCCGACATTCTCAAAGCCGTACGCAAGCAGACCGGAGCGGAAATTGATGTACCCGCTGCACCCGATCGCGTAGTGACGCACCTTGGCCCCGGACCGGCCCGAGATGTGATCGCAGACCTGCTTAATGGTTCGCGCTTCAACTACGTACTGCTGGGTTCACCAGGAGATGACACAGTGCTGACGCGCGTAGTGCTGGTGCCTAAGAGCGGACCGGAGAGCATTACGCCTGCTCCCGCCGCAACTCCCGGAACCGAACAAGCTGCAGCGCAAAGCGGTGACGCCGCGCAGCCCGAGCAGGATGCTTCCCAGGACGGCGAGGAGCAGCAGGCGCAGGACAGCGGCACTGACGATTCCGACCAGCAATCGGCGGATGCCGACCAGGATCAACAGGCCCAGCAACAGCAAGATCAACAGCAGGGCATCAAGACTCCGCAACAGATGCTGCAGGAAATGCAGCAGCGCCAGATGCAACTGCAACAGCAACAACAGCAGTCTGGACAGCCCGTGAACCCTGGTCTGGCTCCGCGCGGCCCGCAGCAATACCCGCAGCAGCAACAGCAACAATAATCGTTAGAAAGAGAATTTCAATCTAAATCTCGCGATGGGATAATGCTCTCGTGAGAATCCAGCTGGCTTTAGGGTTGATCGTTTCCCTCTTTGTTTCCTGCTCTTTTGCGGCAACGCGCCATTACTATATTGCGGCTGAAGATGTCCCCTGGAACTACGCGCCGAGTGGCCGCAATCTCCTGAATGGAACCGCGATTCCCCAGCCCTACCTCGCGAAGTTGCAATGGCCGAAGACTCGTTTCATCGAATACACAGATAACACCTTCACGGTGGCCAAACCCCAGCCCGAGTGGTTAGGAATTCTGGGGCCGGTGATTCGTGCGGAAGTCGGCGACGAGATCGTCGTCGAGTTCCTGAACCGTTCGCGCCGCTCCCATGATATGCACCCGCACGGTTTGCGCTACGACAAGAACAATGAGGGCTCCTACTATTTACCATTTGGTACCGGAGCACAGATCGGGCAAGGATCGAGATTCACTTATCATTGGTTTGCCGATGCAGGCAGCGGCCCGGCGGCGGGACAATTGAGTTCCGTGGTGTGGTGGTACCACTCCCATGTCGATCCGGCTATTGAAATCAATGCGGGCCTGTTGGGACCGATCATTATCACGGCGAAGGGTAAAGCCAAGGCGAACGGATCTCCCAAAGACGTGGATCGGGAGTTCATTGCATCATTCATGATCTTCAACGAAGTGACCGCCAAACCTCCAGTCCTGTTTTATGGCATCAATGGCTTTATTTTCGGAAATTTGCCTGGCTTAACCATGAAGCAGGGCGAAAAAGTGCGCTGGTATCTGCTGGGGATGGGGAACGAAATCGATTTGCACACGCCTCACTGGCACGGCAAGACAGTCACTGACGGAAAACAAAACACCGACGTCGTTGAGCTTCTCCCCGGAAGTATGAAGACGGTGGACATGCTCGCCGACAATCCCGGAACCTGGATGTTTCACTGCCACGTCGAAGATCACATGGAGAATGGAATGACGGCGGTCTATACGATCTATAGTCCGGCAACCCGTTCTTGTCCGGTTTCTTTCTCGGAGGGCGATTTCTGGAAAGATCCAGATAAATCTACGCTGACGGTCAAGAACACGAGTGGCAAGTCCATTACGAATTTGGTGGTCACGTCGGAGATGCTTCTCGCTCCCCTGGATTTACGTCGTCCATACAACGACCAATGGCTATCGGACAGGACGATCGCGCCGGGCGGTGAGCAGACGATTGAAAGGCTGGGCGCTCGCGTTGCCAGCGCCCAGGGCATCCAGGCCTGGGTTTTCTTTCCTGCCTTGGTGAAGTACGGAGACGGAACCACTTGGCACCCTCAAAGCGAAGGCGATTGTTTCGGGGTGATTTGGCGGGACCAGCAGCACCCGGAGATGCCGGTACTGCCACCTCGCCAGTTTGAAATGAAGTCAGACTAGAACTTGGTCAGGTTGGGAATCTCCGGTAACGAAATCTCACTAGGGCTGATCGCCGCGGAAAGTTTCGGCGCGCTGAGAAACGTGGGCGGCCAGAGGGGAATCGGTAGCCATCGTCTTCTGCAGCAGTTCCCAATCGCGGGAGACTTCGCCTTCGGTGATGCTGTGAGACGCTCGGCGTCCCAGTTCCGATTGCAGGCGCGCTTCGAGAAGCTGGCGCACAAGTTGAGAAGGTGGCTGGCCGCTCAGGATGTTGCCGGCAGACGCGCCAACCTGTACCAGATCGTCTCCAACCGGGATTTGCAGAACAGGACGGCCTTTGGAGTCAACTGCATGCGTTGCCCGCGATTGCAGCTGCCCCCAGGACTTGTCGACGTTCAGGCCCGGCCTCTCAGGATAGGCTCCGGCCAGCAAATGCTTGAGTTGCTGCTGGTACGCGCGAACATCCTCTCGATCCAGCGGCTGCTCGGGATCCCCGCCCACGACAAACACAGTTGCGTCACGCGCGGGCTCGAAGCGGTTCGCCCCCCCGGTCGTCACAAATACCGCTGCAACGCACCCGGCGAAGATCGGGCTGACAACCGCGCTGGGCACGATGTACTTTTTCGACCTGAAAAATGCCTCCACCACGCCCCGAACGTCGCTGCTGCGGGCCATGCTCCCCGGCACCTGCGGAATGACAATCCGCGAGAATTGGAGGTCCGGATGCCGCTTGCTGTATTTGATCAGCGTCTTGGCGATCTGCTTCGGCGTAGTAATGCCCACGTCCGCAATCACGCTGCGATGCAGAGCCCTCGGGTAGTAGAAGTTCAGAACGTCTTTGGCGAAGTCGGCACAGTTCCGCGAAACAGTATGGAAATGGGACTCGTTTCGTGAAGAGTTCAGCTTACGGATCAGGGCCTCGTCCTGCTCGGGCGTAGTCTCAATCTCAAACCCGTAGATGGTGCGGTCGTAGGAGGAGCCGACGAGTTGGTACCAGTTTCCCCCGGGTGTACCACTATCGGTGGTGTCGGGGCTGATGTCTTCGAGATATTTACGGCGGTAACGATCACGCAGGAAGGCGGTCATCTTCGCATCGCCGAATAAAGGAACTTCTTCCGGCCGTTCGACCGCGTAAAGGTATGGAATCAACGGGATTGCGACCCAGTCGTACCCACCCACGCCGTCATAGCGGCTGATAACGACACCCGTTTCGCCGGGGGCGCATTTGCGCAAAACCAGCGGTGAATCTGCGCATACGCCAGTCAGATACACGGCGGCATGGCCAGTAGGAGTAAAAAATCCCAACTTGCCGTAGGGCTCTTCCAAAAGCAGGGTGGCCGAGGCACTGGCGATGGCGGAAAAAGCCAGGATCAGCAATACCGTCCGGCTGATCAGGACACCCGCGAATTTGGCTCGGCGCGAAACCATAGTTTCTAGTCTAAGCTGCCTGATAAGAACCCTTTAGCGAAAGATTAGTTGCTGCCAAACCAAAAAACCAGTTACGGAAGTTCCCCAGGAATCGAGGGGAAGCAACGGGAGAATAAACGGCGAATGCAGTGTGAATATTGTTAAAGAGCTCGATTCGCTTCATTTTGTCGCGTCTAGAAGACGAGATTGAGCCCATTCCGCAGCTTCGGAGATGGACAGGTCGTCGTCAACCGTCAGTTTGTCCAGAAGGGGCAGGAAATCCTTATTTTGGCTATTCCCCATGGCGATAACGGCATTGCGGCGTAGGCCGGATCGCTTGGTTCGCCGGACGGGGGATCCTCGAAAGGTCTCCCGGAAGTCCTCGGTGGTTATTTCGGCCAGCCACGCCAAGGCTGGGTTGACCAATTCGGGGCGGGACTGAAACTCGGATGCCGCGGTGGCCGGAGCCTTTCGGTTCCATGGGCAGACATCCTGGCAGATATCGCAGCCAAAAACGTGGCGGCCGACGCCCTCTCGAAGGTCTTCGGCGATTGAGCCGCGCTTTTCTATCGTTAGATAGGAGATGCAACGGTTGGAGTCGAGCTGATAGGGGCCAAGAATCGCGTCGGTCGGGCAGGCTTCAATGCAGCGGGTACAGGTTCCGCAGCGGTCTGGCGCGGGTAGGTCGGGATCGAGTTCCAGAGAAGTCAGTATCACACCGAGAAATAGCCATGATCCCTTTTTCTGGTTGATGATGCAGGTATTTTTTCCGACCCAGCCGATGCCGGCATATTTGGCGAAGACACGCTCGACAATCGGGCCAGTATCAACGTAGCTGCGTGTGGTGAGAGTTGGCGGACAGGTGTTGCCTCCCCACACATGTTCGCCCGCGGCATTCCCGTCTGGCCCTTCCCAAACTTCATGCAGTCTGGCTTCGACTTGCTTCAGTCGACGGAGGACGGCATCGTGGTAATCCTCCTGGCTCCAGGCATAGCGGGAGATCCATCCGCGGTCGGGATCATTGCATTGGGTTGAGTAGGGATGGGCCGTATTGTAGTTAATGCCGCAGACGATCACGCTTTTTGCCCAGGGAGCGACGCGAGCCAGCGAGGCGCGCTTCAGTTCGCCTTGCTCGTCGCGGGATTCCATGTACTTCATCTCGCCGGCATGGCCGGCCGCGATCCACGGGGGAAAATATTCGAGATCGCGGGCATCGCTGGCGGGGGCGACACCGGAAAGATCGAATCCGGCCTCTTCGGCGGCACGCTTGATGATGGTTTTTACATCGCCAAAATTCATCGTCTCAGCCCATCGTGCTCCGGGTCGCGGTTGCCCATTTCTCGTCCGGCATCAATAGAATGCTACATTGTCGGGGCTTGCTCGGAAACTGGCCAATTGGAATGAATCGAGAGGCTGTTACGATCGAATCTTGGATATTGAGGCTGAAGGACCAGTGACTTCTGGTGAATCTCGAAGCTTGGAGCAAACATGAACCTGACTGGCGCTTGTAAAGTTATTTTTGTTCTTTCGGTTTCATTTTCTGCTTTCGCCCAGCAGACAGTGCCAACCCCCGGCATTCCCTCAACCGGCTTCGCAGGCCTCGACCAATACCGCGCGAACCGGATCGCCGTCTATACCGACGATTACGGCCAACTCGCGCGCTATCGCGAGGCCAACGCCAAGCTCGCGCCAGCGGCGGGAGAAGACCGCGTTGTATTTTTTGGCGACTCCATCACCGACATCTGGCATCTCGACCAGTACTTTCCAGGCAAGCCCTACGTCAACCGTGGCATCGGCGGACAAACTACCTCGCAGATGCTGGTGCGCTTCCGCCAGGATGTAATCGATCTTCATCCGAAAGTGGTTGTCATTCTTGCGGGCACAAATGATATTGCCGGGAACAGCGGAAAGATCAGCAACGAGGATATCGAGGCCAACCTCGCATCGCTCGCGGATTTGGCGCGCGTGAATCGGATTCACCTGGTCTATTCGTCGGTCCTGCCTGTGCACAATTACACCGACAAGTCGAAGGACTTCTTCGCGCAGCGGCCGATGGATCGCATTCTCGCGCTCAATGTCTGGCTGAAGGACTACTGCGCGAAAAACAAGATCGTTTACCTCGACTACTTCCCCGCACTTGTCGATGACAAGGGCCTGCTGAAAAAAGAACTCGCCGACGACGGCCTGCATCCCAATGCCGCGGGATTCAAGATCATGGCGCCCATGGCCGAGGCAGCGATTGAGAAAGCGGAAAAATAGGCTGTTAGCGGTCAGCTCTCAGCCGAATAATCCCGCGGGGTGAATATGCTGTCCTTTAGCTGTTCATGCATCGGCGTTCACCTGCTATAGACGTTCACCTACTACAATGGAGATGCCGCCAGCTTGCATTTCAAGCTGAGCTGACGGCCGATAGCTGAAACCTTGCCTCTCTACGACAAATTCGACCGCCCGATCACCGATCTGCGAATATCCATCACCGACCGCTGTAACTATAAGTGCGTCTATTGCCGGACCGGAAACGAAGGCGCGCTCTACGGCGACCTCCCCTTTGCAGACTATTTGCGGATGGCGCGGGTTCTCGTTGGTATGGGAGTTACGAAGATCCGGCTGACCGGAGGCGAGCCGCTGCTGCGGAATGGTGT
>DATATW010000012.1:0-3885 GCA_036268595.1 Terriglobales bacterium | reverse complement strand
GAATGTCCTTTGTTGGCTCTCGGCGGCCTTTCGTCTGAGGTTGGCTCTGCTATGTGGAGCAATGCTGTTTCTGCTCGGAGCGGACGCGTCCGTCGTCGCTCAGGACAACGCGGCACCGCAGCCATCCGCGCGTCAGCAGCTTCAGCACATTCATTCACCGCAATCGATCGATCAGGAACTTGCTCGACTGACAAAAGATCTGGAGTTGACCCCAGACCAGCAGAAGCAGGTCCGGAGTCGGCTTCAGGAACACCAGGACAAAATTCAGGCGCTGCTCGACAAAAATCCGAAAGCCACGCGGCAGGAGCTTGCCTCGCAGATTCACGCCATCAGCGACGAAACTCATCGCGAGATCCATGCTCTGCTTACCGCCCGTCAAAGAGAATTGGAAAAGGCCATGCAGCAACGCGAACATAATGGCGAAGAAAACAGCCGACCTGCTCCGTCTGGCGCTCATTAAAAGGAGGACCTTTCTCATTAATTCGTCGCGACGCTGCGGCGCTGCAGATCCCGTGGTGCGAGGCGTATAAAACCGGCGTGATCTGCTACAGCCCAATGCAGGCCGGTTTGTTGACCGATCGATTCAGGGTTGAGAGAGTTACGTGCATGGCGACGGACGATTGGCGCCGCGGTGCTGCGGAGTTCAACCCGTCGAATTTAGATCGTAATATTGCGCTCCGCGACGCATTGAAACCAATCGCACAGCGCCATCGGACGTCCGTTTCATCGGTTGCGATCGCTTGGGTTCTCAGCTGGCCAGGAGTTACGGCGGCAATCGTTGGGGCCCGGTCCCCCGAACAGGTGGATGGCTGGATTGGCGCCGGGAATCTGGAGTTGGGTCCGGCTGCCCTTGACGAAATCGCGCGCAATCAAGCGAGCCGGCGCGGGTTCCGGTCCATCGACACCGAACTTGGAATCCGCCGGACGCAAGTCGGCCGCATAGAGCGGCAATTTGAATCCATTGAGACGGCTGCTACTTTAATTAAATGTCGAAACTTAATTTTAATTTTTCCAGCATTGCCGGATTAGTAAATCAGGTAACAACAGTATTGCTGAATACCTGTTTTTAGATTACGTTTTTCTCGCACTTAGCTTGGGTGAGTGTGTTAGCTGATTAGAAGCTTTTACTACACCTCGAAATAGCTTTTTCGGTGATCCTGACTCTTTCTGGCGCTGCTTGGCGCCTGCAGGACCATTCTGCTGAGGAATAAAAACAAACCATAAGCCAAAGGAATTGCGGGGACCTCACGCAAGGACAATTGTTGTCATTGTCCAAGCGACAAGAGACTCACCGTGATTTCAAGCCTATTGGGCACAGTAGCGTTCGCCTCAGCGCGGCATACTGCCGCGATCAGTCCGTTGACGTTACCGATTGCGCGCTGTCTTGTGCAATTTGTAAGTGCCAGATAGCTGGAGTGGGAACGCCCGATACGCATTGCTCTTGCATTTTCGCTTGCTTAGCTCCGCCAAAGACCGCGCATATGAGTCATTAAAGGAGGAACCGTGGGTTACCTGAAACTTTCCAAAACAGTATCGTTGCTGCGAACTGTAAGTTTAACAATGTTCGCTATTCTCATGGCAGTTCCCGCTGCGTCGGCACAGGGCACTAAGCCGCCACCACTCGATTTTGCACTTCCATCTGGATTTCAGGTTCCCCCAGCGGATCTGATATGCATACTGCCAGGCAAAAGGCTCAACCTTCAATGCATCATTGCGAATGATCCAGACGCAAAGAGAATTCGAGCCGAAGAAGCCATGCTCGAGGCCCAAGCTCTGACGGCGGCGAAGTCAGGGAAGCTGGATCCTTACCACCAAGTCGAGACTCTGGGAAAGCTTGAGATCTTCGATCCCAAGCTGGCCGTAAAGAAGAACCTCGCCTGCAGCTATTGCCATGACCCGATGGCGGGCTATGGGAACGGTGTATCGATCTTGAGCGTATTCACGGGTGGATCGAACCCCGGATCGGTCCCCATCACCGTCCACGGCGCCTATCCAAATAACCGGATTGCGAAACGCAACCCCCAGAGTTACGTTTATGCAACTTACTATCCCCGCCTCCATTACAACCAAAGTCAAGCCGATTTCTATGGAGGTAACTTCTGGGATGGCCGGGCAACTGGATACAAGCTGCAGAATTCCGCGGCGGAACAGGCCCAAGACCCGCCAACGGATCCCGAAGAAATGGCTAATCCAGACCCCGCTTGCGTAGTCTGGAAGCTCTCTCAGAGTAATTACAAATTCTTCTTTGAGGATGTCTTTGGCGCCGGTTCGCTGGAAATTAATTGGCCGTCCGATGTCCAGAACGTGTGCAGTACTCCGAAAGGTGCGGCGGTGTTTGGCACAAATGCCACTCCCCTTCAGCTCAGCCCGACGGATCGTACTCTCGCCAGCAAAGACTTCGACGAATTTGGGCAGTCGATTGCCGCTTATGAGTCTTCCTCCACTGTTAGTCCTTTCACTTCGAAATTCGATTACTATCTTGCGGGTAAGGCAACCCTCACCACGCAAGAGCTGAATGGCTACGATTTATTCCGTGGCAAGGGCAGCTGCAATTCCTGTCATCTGGACGGAAGGTCGAGTGCGCTCAACGGCGGAGGTGATACCGGCCAGGCAGCCAGTGTTCAGCCTTTGTTCACCGATACGACGTACAACAACCTTGGTCTTCCCAAGAATGTAAAACTCCCTTGGTATTCGGAGGACACTCCGGACCAGTGGGGATTCACCGGCAACCCACTCGGGTTCGGTTTCACCGACGAGGGGATGGGATTATTCCTCGATGGCTACTATGGCGCTCCTCCTAATTTATTGTGGGGAACACTGCTGCCGCAATTCGAGGGGAAATTCCAAACCTCAACCGTGCGCGATGCTGCAATGGTTCCATACTCTGGCTTTGTGAAAGCCTACATGCACAACGGCTACCTCACGAGCTTGAAGGAAGTAGTCCACTTCTATAACACGCGCGATGTATATCCCTACGCGGTGTTGTCGGGCCATTGTCCAGCAGGAACGGTTGAAAAGGTGACTTGTTGGCCGATGCCCGAAGATAGCAACAATGAGAACACGACCATCGGTAAGCTTGGCTTGACTCCGGAGGAAGAAAACGACATTGTCGCTTTCTTGAGAACTTTGGTTGATGGCTACACACCTTTAAACTAAGGTTCGTTGCTATATCGGGCGGATCCTGTGATTCGCCCGATTCCTTTTGACTTTTTTTGGATGAGCCTCTCGCGTGTTTGCAAGTTTTTAGGAGGTTAAAATGTCCCAGATGAATCGATCTGCGCCAACGATCGCGATGAGCATCTTTGTTTTAAGCCTGTTATCTGCGCAACCAACACTGGTGTGCGCGAGTGGCGCGTCGGGCCCGGGCCAAATCAATGCCAGCCCGAGCGTTGAGTCGGTTGCCGACACATTCGCCTTCGTAAGGTGGACTACACAGAATCCGGGGGGCACGATCCTTCACTACGCCGTCGTGCAGTACGGCACGGATCCCGATCATCTTGACCTAACCGCACAATCTCCCACCAGAATTAACCCTGCTCACAGTGAGATGGTTTTTCGGGTGCGCATGAACAAGTTGCAGCCTGGCACCACCTACTACTACAGGGTGTCTTCGATGCAGGCAAACGGCATTTCTGATCCCGCAATGAGTGCCGTGAGCCAGTTCACCACCCGCGCCGCTAATAGTGTGACCGCGGGCCAATAGGAGGAGGCCTGCTCACCCCGCAACGAGATCTGCAGGCAAGCTAAAATCAACCGCCTGTCAACATATTGACAGTGCATCCGTCCGCGGAGCTTATCGGAATCTTCCAACCCTATCTCCCGATCTCTTGTGTCGATTCATCTCGCTGAAAATGCAAGCGTCTTGCTATCCGCTAGATTGGTAAG
>DATATW010000011.1:0-22175 GCA_036268595.1 Terriglobales bacterium | reverse complement strand
CAACGATCAAACTTCACCATCTCGTCTTATACTGCCCGTGGTGAATTCAATTCCTTCATCCCGCCTGGGTTACATCGATTGGCTGCGCGGCGTGGCCTGTGTACTGATGTTCCAGACTCACTGTTATGACGCATGGCTCGGCGGAGCGGCGCGGGATTCCCAGGTCTACAGGTGGTCGCAGCTGGGGGGAACATTCCCAGCGCCGCTATTTTTGTTTCTCGCGGGAATTTCGTTTGCAATTGTGATCGACAAGCTGCGGCAAAAGAATTTCTCTGCCAATCAAATCGCGAAAAAAATGATCCAGCGCGGTGCGGAAATTCTCGCGCTTGGCATGTTGTTTCGGATTCAGGAATACGCCGTCGCTTTGGGCTGGGCGCCGTGGAGCGATCTGTTCCGCGTGGACATCCTGAACACCATAGGCGTCTCGCTGATGATGCTGGGCGTGATGTGCTGGGTCGTGCTTGCAATCCAGGAAAAATGTAGCCCCGGATGTCCACGTCTGGGGAACACTGGCGGCTTAGTGTTTACGGCCGTGGGTGTTGCCGCCGCGATTTCCGCGCTGACTCCTCTGCTCTGGACCACGTGGCGGCCGCGCTTTCTACCCTGGGAACTCGAGACTTATGTTGATGGCGTTCACAATCTCGGCCAGCCGCAGTCGGGGCTGTTCCCGATTTTTCCCTGGGCGGCATTTGCCTTCGCCGGTCTCGCCCTGGGATTTCTGCTCATGAGCCCTCGGGCGAAAAAGATCGGCGGGTATTCATTCCTGGCGATCTCCGCCGCTGGCCTCATCCTGATTTCCTTTTCGAAAGTTCTGGATTCGCTGGGCGTGAAAATGTATCCCGTTTACGACTATTGGCACACTAGTCCCGGCTTTTTCATTCTGCGCGTGGGCATGTTGCTGCTTCTCACCACAATCGCCTATGTCTGGTGCCGCTGGGGGCCGGGCGAGTGGGGGTTCAGCCCCATGATCCAGTTGGGCAAGACCTCTCTACTGGTTTACTGGGTCCACATTGAACTGGTGTATGGCAAGTTCGCAGTCCTTCCCAAACGCAGCCAGGGGATTGCCGGAGCATCAGAGGGATTGATCTTCATTTTCTTAGCCATGTTGGCGCTCTCCTTACTGCGAACAAACCTGCGGGGAAAATACGGGGAGTGGGCATCGCGGACTCGTCCGCGACGTCCCTACATCGCTTCTACTTGATGCCCGTCAGCTTTTCAGACACACGACTTCTCAAGTAAATCTGCTACCATTCCCCCACTCGGCTCATCTCATCGCCATGCACATTCTGGCCCTAGTTGCGGGTATAGCGATCATGCTGGTCGTCCTGCTGGACGCCTTCGAAACGGTCGTTCTGCCACGGCGGGTGCAGCGGCATTTTCGGATCACCATCCTCTTCTACCGCAATACTTGGGGCCGTTATGCGAAGCTGGCGAGCCACATCAAATCCCAGACCGGTCGCGAAACCGTTCTTGGATATTTCGGCCCGGTATCGATGATTGCGCTGCTGGGTATCTGGGCGTTAAGCCTGATTTTTGCATTCGCATTGTTGGAATATGGCGGCGGTGGACACCTCGCTTTTGCGAATCAGCCCATTACCTTCCGACTTTTGCTGTATCACAGTGGCGAGACCTTCTTCACCCTGGGGTACGGCGATGTAACTCCCGACTCGTACTACTCTCGCGCACTTTCGGTCTTCGAAGCGGGTATGGGTTTTGGCTTCCTGGCGGTTGTGATCGGTTATCTGCCTACGATCTATACAGCGTTTTCGCGCCGGGAGATTGAAATTTCACTGCTCGATGCGAGGGCGGGTTCGCCTCCCAGCGCGGCCGAATTACTGACCCGCACTTTGAGCAGCGTGGACGGCGGGACCCTGGATCGCGTATTGCATGACTGGGAGCGATGGGCCGCCGAGGTGCTTGAGAGCCACCTGTCGTATCCCGTGCTGAGTTTTTATCGATCTCAGCACAGCAACCAATCCTGGCTCGGCGCGCTGACGGTTATTCTGGACGCAACCTCACTGGTAATTGCCGGGATCGAGGGCGTCAGCAGCGAACAGGCGCGGTGGACATTCAAAATGGCGCGACACGCAGTCGTGGATTTAGCCCAGGTGGTGAATGCGCATTACGAACCTACGGTGAGCGACCGGCTCAGTGAGGAAGAGCTGACGCAGATCAGGGCTCAGCTTGCGGAAAAAGGATTGAGGCTCGGCGATAGCGTGCAAATGGAAGAAAAGCTGAACGAGCTGCGCATGAAATATGAGCCTTACGTGACTGGAATTGCACGGAATTTGTATATTTCGCTTCCACCATGGATACGCCACGACCCCATTAAAGATAATTGGCAGGCAGGTCCGTGGGACAGAATGATTCAGGCGCAAGCGCTGGGGCGGGTTTCACGTGATCGTGAGCCCAGCGAGAGACAAACCGCCATCGCTGACGATCACTTCTGACCTCTCTCTGAAACTTACGTACGGTTCAACGTGGGGACTGGTGAATGTGGGGACAGCCGCCCTCGGCTGTCCTTTTTCTGGCTGAAGAGATTCTTCAAGCGGCAGTAATACTCACTACTATTTTGCTGCCGCTGCCGCCGTCGGGTGTTCGCGTTCGACATCTTTCAACCGGGCAGCTTTGCCACGCAGGCTGCGCAGGTAATAAAGCTTGGCGCGGCGAACCTTCGAAGACCGCACCAGCTCGATGCGATCGATCACCCGCGAGCTGACGGGGAAAATACGCTCCACGCCCTGCCCGAAGCTGATCTTGCGGACGGTGAAGCTCGCCTGCGGTCCGCGCGTGCGCGCCAGCACCACGCCCTCGAACGCCTGCAGACGTTCCTTGTCGCCTTCTTTGATTTTGACGTGAACGCGAATGGTGTCGCCGGGGACGAACTCCGGAAGGTCAGTGCGCTTGGTCTTGGCAAGAAGTTTTTCGATGATTAGGCTTGTCATGTCGGCTCCAGGTTCGTGAATTTGATGATACTCAATGCAGCTTTGAGCTGTGAGCATCGAGCCACGAGCAACCGCCGGGGTTGCTCATGGCTCGCCGCTCATTGCTCATGACCCACTGTCAGCCATCGCTTCAATCTCCGCGATCAACTCTCTATCTTCATCACTCAATCGCGCACGATCCAGAAGATCGGGCCGGTTGTGCAGCGTCTTCTCCAGCGCCGAACGCCGCCGCCAGCGCCGGATCTCGTCGTGGTTCCCGTTAAGCAAGACATCCGGAACCTTTACGCCGTGAAACTCAGCCGGCCGAGTGTAGTGCGGGTAATCCAGCAATCCCCGCGAACTGCAAGTCGAGTTGGCCTGTGTGGGGCGGGCGCCCTCGCCCTCCACTGCTCGTGTTGGGCGGACACTCTTGTCCGCCAAGTCACCATCACCGAACTCCGGCCCGGCCACAAACGATTCCTGCCGCGTCGACGCTTCATTTCCCACCGCACCGGGAATTAGCCGCGTGACCGCATCGATAATCACCGCCGCGCCCAACTCTCCGCCGCTCAAAACATAATCGCCAATTGAAATTTCGCGATCAGCGAGATGCGTTCCTACCCTCTCGTCCACGCCTTCGTAACGGCCGCAGATCAGGACCAGACGCTCGATCTCGGCTAACTCAGACGCCAGCTTCTGATCAAAACGCCTGCCCTGCGCGGAAAGCAAGACCACCGACTGCTTCGCCGCAGCGCGCCCCTCGCGCCTTGCTAGCCCAAACTGCTCCACACATTCAAAGATCGGTTCCGGCTTGAGAACCATTCCCTCGCCGCCGCCAAAGGGGCGGTCGTCCACTGTGCGATGACGATCGCGGGTAAACGCCCGCAGATCGTGAATATCAATCTTCACCAGCCCCGCTTCACGCGCCCGCCGAATGATCCCGAAGTCGAGCGGCCCGCGAAAAAAATCCGGGAAGATGGTGACGACATCAATCTGCATTGCGTTCCTTCGTGAACCTTCGTGTTCCTTTGTGGTTCATGCATTTAAATCTTCAACCACGAAGGACACAAAGTTACACGAAGGAAAAATTCAACTACCGAAGCTTCTAACCGCGGAGGCCGCAGAGTTAGCGCGGTGGTCGCGGAGAAAACCGAATTGCTCGGCGTTCTCGGCGCTAACTCTGCGTTCTCTGCGGTTAAAAGCTTTGGTTCTTGCCTTTGGTCTGTTCGCGCTTCTCTTCTTCTGTCAGTGGCGCATTTATTTCCAGCAAACCTTCGGGCAAATTCATCTCGATGCGCTTATGCTCAAGATCGACGCGCTCTAGAAATACCTCAGCATAAGGAATCTCGTGCTCATGCTTTCCTGATCCCACCACCAGCAACGGCGCCTCACCTGCACCGAAACGCACATCGCTTACCAGGCCAACCTCACGTCCGCGATCGAATAGCGTACAACCGATCAGATCGCTTACGTACGTCGCGCCCGCTTCCAACTCTGCGCGCTCACTCGCCGGAAGCTGCAACTCGCAGCCGATCAGAACTTCCGCATCCGAAATCGAATCGACGCCAGCGAACTTCAGCACCAGCCAATTCTTGTGCGGCCAGACATCGTCGATTTGCAACTCGCGCCGGCTGCCGTCCTCGCCCAGCGCCAAAATCTTCATGCCCGCGTGCAGCCGTCCGGGAATATCGCTGTGTATCTCGGCAGCAACTTCGCCGTGGCGGCCTTGCGTTTTGATCACGCGCGCCAGAGTGACAAAGTTAGTCAATTCAAACCGGCCACGGATTTCCGCTGATCAACAGCGGATTCTAAATACCAAAACTCAATGATCCAGATCACGTGGTTTCTGACTTCCTTAAATCAGCGTTAACCGCGTAATCCGTGGCCAATTCCCTATTCCAGAATCTCCAACTCGTAGCGCTTGCCGGCCTTCTCACCCGCGGCATGCAGCAGATTGCGCATCGCCCGCGCGATCTTGCCCGATTTGCCGATCACGCGTCCCATATCGTCTTCGGCGACTTCAAGCTCGAGCACCAGTTCGCCGTCTTCATCAAACTCTTCGACCTTCACCTGGTCGGGCGCAGCTACGAGCGCTTTAGCAATGTGCTCGATGAGCGCTTTCGGATTGGAAGTCTGGTCAGTCATAGGGCGAATCTTTCTTCCGAAGCATGTTCCAGAAATCCTTAAGCATTTGGTGCGGCAAGTGGGACAAACCCACGATCAACAGCCCTAACGCCAAGAGCAGAATGTAGCCCATAGGACGCCAGAATCACCTGAAATGGAGTACCCATCTTTCGCCGATTTTGCGAAAGGTGGGAACCACGAACCAAAGCTTTTAACCGCAGAGATCGCCGAGAAAAGCCGCCGAGTACGCCGAGAAAACTTTAACCGCTCAATGGATCTCAAGGACTTGAATTCTATCCGCGAGAATCCGCGATCCGTCGCCCGAACTTAGGACGCCACCGGCTCGGCCGGCGCTTTCCCGGCAAAGCCCAGAATCTTGCCGACGCGCTCCGATACCTGTGCGCCCTTCGAGCGCCAATAGTCAATGCGGTCGCGTTTGAGCTCCACGCTGGCCGGAGTGGTGCGAGGATTGTACGTCCCCACAATCTCCACCGGACGTCCGTTGCGCGGCCGTTCCTTCTCGATCACTACCACTCTGTAATGCGGTTGTTTACGCGCACCTACGCGCGCCAGACGAATCATTAGCACTGAACTTGTTTCCTTTCTGTTTTCCGCTTTTCCTGCTCTTCTGAAAGGAGGTAGCGGCTCAGCCTGCCCAGCCCCACCCGGCGGGAATAAGACAAGTAATTATTATGCCGTAGCTTAGCAGGATCGGCAAGCGGACATCTCCGAGTGCCGGCCGGTCTTAATGCGTCCCTGCCAATTGTGTCAGCCGGAGCAGGAAATAGAAGTTGATTACGTTTGGCTTTTAACGCTGCCGCGCCGTGGCGGCTGCCATGTACGACTGGCAAAGCAGCACGAGCTGCTCGCGGGAATTGCGGGCTGCAGCGGGTGATGGGCCCGTTTCCATCATGGAGCGGATTGCGCCCGACATCGCGGCGAGCATCGTATCAACGACGCATTTGTCCGGCTGCAATGCGACATGGGGCGCAGTCCGGAGCGCGGCCTCCAAGGCTTTTCGCATGCGCATGACCGCCCGCTTCACTAACGCGGGGCCACCCACGTCCGCGGCGACGCGGTAGAGAGCCATCGAAACATCCGCACGCTTCATTTTGGCGTCCACAAACGCCTCTACGATTTCTTTGATCATTTCAGCGAGCGGCTTGCGACAGCCCTGCTCACAAGCCGCCTCCACGGCAGAGGCTACCTTTTCCATGTGATCTTCCATCACAGCAAACAGAAGAGCCTGCTTGTTGGGATAGTACTGATACAACGTTCCCACGGAAACGCCGGCGCGGTCTGCTACCCGGGTGGTGGTTAACCGGTCGGCACCGTGGCTCAATAAAACCTGAATGGTGGCCTCGCAAATCGCCTCCACTGTGACCGTTGCCCTGGCTTGAACAGGCGTCTTTCTTGGCTCAAACGCGGTTAGCGTGGTTGCTGACATAATGCGAACTCCAAACCTGAAGAATCCTTCATCTAATCATTGTAGCAAGGAGGAACCAAATGATTGCACAAACAACTTTCGTTGACAGCTTCACTCTCCCGGGCACATCGATGATCGTGAACCGCATGGGCTACGGCGCTATGCAGCTTGCGGGGCCAGGTGTGTTTGGACCACCACGCGATGTGAATGCCGCGATCGCGGTTCTGCGCGAGGCGGTCGAGTCCGGCGTGAATCACATTGACACCAGCGACTACTACGGCCCGCATGTAACCAATCAGATCATCAAGCAGGCGCTGCATCCTTATCCCAAAGATCTCGTGATCGTCACCAAGGTCGGCGCTCGGCGACCGCCAGACAAGTCCTGGCTGCCCGCTCTTTCGCGTCAGGAGCTGATTGATGCCGTTCACGACAACCTGAGAAATCTCGGACTAGATGCACTCGATGTCGTCAATCTTCGGGTGGGCGGATTCACCGAGCCGACGGAAGGATCGATTGAACAACCGCTAAGCGTGCTTGCCGACCTCAAGCGGCAGGGACTTATCCGTCGACTTGGCTTGAGCAACGTGAGCCCCGCGCAGCTGGCTGAAGCCCAGAGAATTACAGAGATCGTTTGCATTCAGAATTTTTACAACGTGGCGCAAAGGAACGATGACGGGTTCGTTGACAGCCTTCTGGCGCAAGGCATAGCGTACGTTCCGTTTTTCCCTCTCGGAGGCTTCACTCCACTGCAATCGTCGGAACTTAACGCGGTTGCAGCGTCGCTTGAAGCTACACCAATGCAGGTTGCTCTGGCCTGGCTTCTGCAGCGCTCGCCCAACATTCTACTGATTCCCGGAACATCTTCAGTCGCACATCTTCGCGAGAACCTCAACGCGGCGCCGCTTCAAATTCCGGCTGAGGCGCTTGCCACTCTCGACTCGATCGGTCGAGGTCAATGAAATTAAGAGGCCCGAAACGTTTGTCGTTTAAGGCCTCAAAAACTGAAAGTAAAAAACGGAGTGATCTATGAAAGTATTCGTTACAGGAGCTACAGGATTCGTCGGTTCTGCCGTAGTTCAGGAACTCATCAGTGCAGGGCATCAGGTGCTGGGCCTCGCTCGCTCCGACGCGGGCGCCAAGTCGCTTGCCGCCATGGGCGCGCAGGCGCAGCGAGGTGATCTCACAGATATCGAAAGCCTCCGCAAGGGAGCAGCCTTGTCGGATGGCGTGATTCACGCGGCGTTCAACCACGACTTTTCAAACTACGCGGTTGCAGCGCAGATGGATATGCAGGCTATCGAGGCGCTCGGGGGCGCGCTGGCCGGTTCGGACCGCCGGTTGGTCATCACTTCCGGAACCTTGGTGCTTCAACGCAAAGGACCTCTGGCAACCGAAGACGACACGCCAGACCCCGCTTTTCCCCGCAAGTCGGAAGATGCGGTGCTTGGCGTGTCGTCGCGCGGTGTGAACGTCTCCATAGTGCGACTGTCGCCGTCGGTCCATGGCGACGGGGATCACGGCTTTGTGCCACGTTTGATCGCGATAGCGCGTGAAAAGGGAGTTTCGGCGTATATAAGTGATGGACTCAACCGCTGGCCGGCGGTGCACCGGCTCGACGCTGCTCGGCTCTACCGGCTGGCACTGGAGAAGGGGACTACGGGAACCGGCTATTATCATGGCGTCGCGGACGAGGGCATAGCGACCCGCGATATCGCTCAGGTGATCGGCCGACAGCTGAACCTGCCTGTCGTCTCCAAGTCACCCGAGGAAGCGGCGGGCCATTTTACCTGGCTGGCGCACTTCTTTGCGATGGACGCCCCGGCCTCAAGCAAGCAGACGCAGCAACAGCTTGGATGGAAACCGACTCAGGTCGGGCTCATTGCCGATCTCGAGCACGGGCGCTACTTCGAACCCATTCGAGATCTGGTTAATTCGTAAACTCAAAACAAAACACCAGTACAGCGGCCGGTGCCCCATCGTTCCCGCATCCTTAACATCAATTTCTGATATTCTCATCCGTTTTACACAAGAGGTCTGTTGTGGAGAAGCGAGGGGCCAAATATCATCGGGAGCGCCTGGGCGAGGCCCTGCGGGAAGAGATCGAAACCATCGTCGAAGGTGAGCTCGCCGATCCGCGAATTGGGCTGGCGACGGTCACTTCGGTGGAACTTGCGAGCGACGGACGTTCTGCGAGAGTCCTGGTCATGGTGCACGGCAGTGACGAAGAATGCCAGCGCAGCATGGAAGGTTTGGTTGCCGCGTCGGCGTTCATCCGGCACGAAGTGGCTGACCGCCTGCATCTGCGGCGCGCTCCGGAATTGCTCTTCATTCTTGATCGTTCGGACAAATTTAATGCTCGCGTCGATCAGCTGTTGAAGCGAACGAAGAAGAGTTGATCAGGTTTTGAAAGCAGAGTTCCCATGCTTGACCAGGTGCTAGCCGAGATCGAACGACGCGAACGGTTTGTGCTCACGTCGCACGACCGCGCCGACGGCGACGCTGTCGGATCGAGTCTTGCATGCCAGGAAATCCTGCGCCGCATGGGCAAACAGGCGGATGTTGTGCTGCGCCATGGGGTGCCCCGGGTTTATCAGCAGTTGCCATTTGCTTCGACCGTCATTCAGTCGGAACGGGTGACTGGCAATTACGACGCCGCAATTCTGCTGGAATGTGACAGCATTCAACGCGCGCGGCTCGAGGGATTGGAGCACCAGTTCCTCATCAATATTGATCACCACAAGAGCGGCCGGACGTTTGCGCACGTGAATTGGATCGATCCAAATGCCGTTGCCACAGCCGAAATGGTGTACCGTCTGGCCAAGCAAGCCGGAGTAAAAATTTCTCCAGAGATCGCTACGTGCCTTTACACCGCCGTGCTCACCGACACTGGCGCGTTCATGTTCGAAGGCACCAGCGAGCACACGTTCGAATTGGCGCGCGAGCTGGTGCTGGCGGGGGCTGATCCAGCGCGCAGTGCTCGTCACGTTTACTTCGGGCATTCGACCGCAAAGATGCGACTGCTTGGCGCCGCGCTTTCGGCTTTGCAACGCGAAGGGCCGCTCGCCTGGATCTGGGTGACGCAGGAGCAAATGGACCGCGTAGGCGCGAAAGAAGAAGATTGCGAAGGCCTGGTGAATTACGCTCTGGCCATCGGCGATGTCGAGGTCGCCGCTTTCTTCCGTGAACTTACCGATGGCCGTTTTCGCGTGAGCCTGCGCAGCAAAGGCAAAGTTGATGTTGCGCGCATCGCCGCGGAATTCGGCGGAGGCGGCCACACCTGTGCCAGCGGTTGCGCGGTCGATGGACCTCTGCATGCGGCGGTCGAGAGCATCCTGGGCAGAATCAGGGCTACGCAAAATTTCCAGTAAGATTCTTTGTGTCCCGTCCCTTTTTATAGCCTTACCACAGAGGACACAGAGGAACGCCACAGAGGAATGCGCTCCGAGTGAAGAACCGCTCACGTTTTACCGACTGGATCCTGCTGCTGGCCGTTCCCGCCTTCTTTTTTCTGTGGCGACTTTCATCGTTCGGGCTGATCGGCGCCGATGAGCCTCGCTATGCGCAGGTGGCGCGTGAAATGTTGTCGCGCCACGACTGGATCACGCCTACGCTAGGCGGAATTCCCTGGCTGGAGAAGCCGCCCCTTTACTACTGGCAGGCCATTATTGCGTTTCGCTTTTTCGGCGTGAGTGATTGGGCGGCACGATTGCCTTCAGTTTTTGATGCATTTCTTATGGTGCTGGCAGTTTTTTGGTTCCTCCGCCGCTTCCGTCCAGGATCACAACTTGATGGCGCGTTAGTGGTCGCAACGTCAGTCGGCATCGTCGGATTCGCGCGCGCCGCTTCGACCGACATGCCGTTGACGGCAACATTCACCATCGCCCTGCTGGCGTGGTACGCGTGGTTCGAAAGTGGCGAGAAAAAATTTCTGGCGGCCTTTTATGGATTGCTAGCATTAGGCGCGCTGGCTAAGGGTCCGGTGGCGCCACTTTTAGCTTTCGGGATCGTCGTAATTTTCGCAGCGCTGCAGCGGAGCGCGCGGATCGTTATCAGCACACTTTGGGTGCCCGGGATATTGCTCGGCGTAGCGATCGCTTTGCCCTGGTATGGCCTGGTGCAATTGCGCAATCCGCAGTTCTTTCACGTGTTCATTGTTGAGCACAATCTGGCACGCTTCGGTAGCAATTTGTATCACCATCCCGAGCCGTTCTGGTATTACCTTCCGGTCACATTTTTGGGATGGTTGCCATGGTCGATCATCGCCATTGCCGCGCTGGTGGCCGCTTTTCGGCAATTACGCAATCCAACCAGCGACGCTGTGCGATTGTTTCTTTTGATTTGGATCGGCGTGGTCGTGATCTTTTTTTCCGTCTCACACTCGAAGCTGCCGGGATATGTGTTGCCGGCGATTCCAGCTGGCGCGATTCTGGCGACAAGATTTATTGCTGCGCGGTCTTCCGAAAGAAGCGCGGGTTGGGTGCGCTTCGTCCTGGCCGCAGGGCATGCGGTGCTGGCGGGCGCTCTCGTTTTTGCAGCCTTGGTCGTTCAATACCTCGTACTTGAACATCGCGTTCCGTGGGATGCGGCTGCAGTCCCGCTAACTGTTTCCGGCGTTCTGGCAATTGGGATTTTTGTTTTGCTGATCAAGTCCGAGTTGCGCGCTTTGCGTCTGGCTACTCTCGTGCCGACAATCCTGGCGCTGGCGATCGCTCTGCGCTTCGGCGCAATGCCATTGGATGAGACGCTTTCCTCTCGGCCGGTTGCAAAAGAGTTGGCGAATTTTGATTCTCATCATCTTCCCGTCGCGGTGTTTCTGGTGCCGCGCGAAACCGAATTCGGCCTTGCGTTCTACCGCAATCAAATAATTTCCAATTACCAGATGCGGCAGATTCCACCGGGCGAGCATATCGTGGTCGCGGCCCAGGGTTTTCAGAGAAGCATCGCAAAAGAGAGCGGAAGAAAAGTCACATACCTGGGGAATTTCGCTCCGCAAAAATTGGAATATTTTTACGTCGCGGCGCGCTGAGCTGTGCCGTCCCTTCGGGACTCTAATGCTTGCGCGCCTCCCCGGCATTTCCATGCCGGGCTTTCACATACCGCCGCGTTGCGGCTAGTTCTTTTGGGCCCGCTGAAGGAACGTCTTCATAAATTTTAGCCGAGTGTACAGTAGCTCCAGCCCAGTGCCGCAGGTACGATATACGAAAGCCCGGCACGGGAGCGCCGGATAGGGATACGAGATTCTCTCGAGTCCCGCGGGAACGAGACCCAAGAATGCATTGCCCTTCCTTGTTCCTTCGGTTTGATACTGCCTCTCCCTGCTACTAAACTCATGGGTTGCTGCGCGAAGAATTACCCGGTTTCCCCCGCGGTAATCTCGCAGGATTACTTTGGAGATTCTCGACCTCAGGCATTTCTCTTCGGCCGATCTGCGTCCTTTGCTGGACGACGAGATCAAGGTGTGGGCTGACCTGCTGTGCTGGGACTATACCGGCTCGGCGGAGATGATTCTCCGCTATATGGATGCCAAGTTTCTGCCGGGCTACGCCGCGGTTTCGCGCGGAAAAGTTTTTGGTTATTCCTTCTTCGTTTATGAAAACAATAAAGGCGTGATCGGCGACCTGTTCGTGCGTGAAGGCGAGAACGGAATGAATCGTAGCGAAGTTGAGCGCCGCCTTTTAACGCACGTCATCGAAACGCTGCAGCAGTCGCCGGGAGTGCATCGCATTGAGGCGCAACTGCTGGCGCATGAAAGCGGATCTGCGTCGAAACCCTTCGTAGATCAGGGATTCAGCCGCCATGCTCGCCTGTTCATGACTCTACCTTTGACCAGTGCTCAAAATGGCGAGAACAAGCTTTCCTCGAAATTTGAAATCCGCCGCTGGACCGAACACGATTACCAAGCCTCCGCAGGAGTGATCACCGCCGCCTATCGCAACCACGTGGATTCTGAAATCAATGATCAGTACCGCACACTCAGCGGCTCGCTGCGCTTTCTCAACAACATCATTCGCTTTCCCGGCTGCGGCACCTTCGATCCCGAATCGTCGTTCGTCGCGGTCGACCGGGAGACGCATGCCTTGGCTGGCATCATCCTGTGCTCACGCGTGCGGCATGATGTGGGCCACGTAACTCAGGTCTGCGTGCTGCCGGATTACCGCGTGCATGGTCTGGGAAAATTGCTGATGGCGGCTACGATCCGCAACCTCAAGCAGAGAAAGTTCTCGACGCTCTCCTTGACCGTGACCGAGGATAATAAACGCGCGGTTGAGCTGTACCTCCATTTAGGATTTGAAACTAAACGCGTGTTCGACGCGTTCGTGTGGGAAGGGTAATACTCCTCAGGAGTGTCATCCCGAACTCGCACGCTGCAAGCGGGGGAGAGAGGGACCTTACGTGGATTGCAGCGCCGCTGCAGTAATCAGGACACTCGTCACTTCCCGCGATCGTGCTAATCCCGTACATGCCGCTGCTTAGGCCGGGACATCGTACGGTCCCTCTCAGACGCGCCAAGCGCGTCCGATCGGGATGACAATGCGAAAAACTGGATAACAATCCTGGATGTGGTTTGGCTAAAAGCTAAGAGCGGCTAAGAGCTAACGGCTAAGAGCTGCTAGTGCCGCAACGCCCACATTACCCAGCCCGCGACGATCAGGCCGCCCATGAACATCGCGAAGCAGTAGAGACCGTAGCGGATTTGGTCGCGAGAGGTATCGCGAACGGTGATTCCGAAGACCACGGAGGCAAAGATGGAAAACAGCAGGGCGGCGTTGAAATGGGATATGGCCATCAGGATTTCTTGCCGATCGCGATGTGGTAAGCATCAGCCACGCTGATGAAGTTCAGCAGGCCGGCGACAATCAGGTACTTGGTCCCGTAGTCCGCCGTGGTGTGGGGAACAATGGTGTGGCCAAGATCCATGGCACGGCTCGCAATGTACATTCCGCCGGCGCCCAGATCGCCGATGAAGCCAAGAATATCGAGAATGTCGCCGCCATTGGGACGATAAATGCGGCCGTCCATGAGCAAACCGATCACAAACATCAGGACAATGGACGTCATCAACAGCAGGCCGCGTATCCAACGCTTCTGGATCAAATGGCCCGCCCCGGGAACGAGCCAGCCCACTGCCGGAGCGACCACAGACATGGTGCCGGGTGAATTCGCGGGAGGATTTTTCGCCAACGCAGGATCTTTTCTTGTGGGGGTGGTTGCCATATTTCGTTCAGAACGGGCCAGAGTTGCGCCCTCTCACAACTAAAAATTCAGATGAGTACGAGCTCACTTTGCATTCTACCAGTTACTTCGGCGCTCTTGCTGTGTACCAGCATGTTGATTTCGCTGCGCACGCCGAACTCCGGGAAATAGGCCCCGGGCTCAATCGAGAAAAGGGTATTCGGCAGAATGCGGCGCTCGTCGTGGAGCTCGAGGTCGTCCATGTTGGCGCCGTTAGCGTGGACCTCGGTGCCGATGGAGTGTCCGGTGCGATGGACAAAGTAACTGCCGAGCCCGCATTTCTTAATGTGGCTGCGGACCGCCTGGTCCACTTGATATCCAGCAATGGTTTGACCGGCGCCTATCGATTGCTCCACAAATTTTGCGCCGGCGTCGCGGGCATCGCGCACCGCATGAAAAACCTCCTGCATGCGATCGGACGGAGCTTTGCCGACGAACCCAGTCCAGGTAATGTCGTAATAGACGGCATCAGGCACATCCTGCTTGGCCCAGATGTCGAGCAATACAAAATCGCCCTCGCGGATGGGTGCTGAATTTGAGCTGCTGGGTTCGTAATGGGGATTGCCGCTGTTCTGATTGACGGCAACCACCGGCGCATCAGAACTGACAAGATTTTCCCGGCGAAACGCCTCCAGAATCCATTGCTGAATTTCGAATTCAGTAGTTCCGCCTTTACGCACTCGCTTCCCGATTTCCTTAAAAGCAGCGGCAGTGATTTTGTCGAGCGCGTCACGGGCCCCAAAATGGGTCTTAATCTGATCATCGGTCAATGTGGCTTCGAAAAGCGCAACCAGGTCACCCGAGCTGACAACGTTCTTCCCCAGCCCCCGAATGAGCTCCAGGGTTCCGCCGTCGACCAGAGAAATCGTGAAAATACTGTTGTTGGGCGAGTACTGCATGGCAATGTCGCGCGAGCCGGACAGCATCTGCTTCAGGCCGTCAAACAACTCCTGCCAGGCCGCATAGGACCGCTTCCTGCCTGGCAAAGTGTCCAGATGGCCGGACTCAATCTTGTGGACCAGTTTTTGTGGTTCACCTTCGGCTGGAATGAGATAAAACCAGCGGCGGGTAACCATGAGCTTCTCCGGCAGCCCCAGCACCCGGTAGGCGATGGAATCGCGATGGTGATGGTCGTAAAAGAGCCAGGCGTCGAGGTTGCGTTCGCGAAGAGCAGCTTGAATGGCGGAAAGTTTCATAAGTCCAACTTAATAATGAAGAAACATTGTAACTACTGAGAAAGAATTTTGAATGGCGGTCGGAGTTTCGAATACCGCGATGCCAACAAAAGACCCAGCTTGATGCACACTGCAACGAAATTGTTGCATTTTTTGATTCCCCCGGCGTAAGATGAAGCTGGACGCGCCCTTCGACGTCTTTTACAAGCTGCCCTTACTTCCTAGGTTCAACTTAACGAGCTGTCTCAAAAAAGAGAAGCGGGCCGGTTGCTTCTCGACCAGCATGGAGAGACCTCTTATGTCCTGGTACGCGTATTGCCTTACTGAGCACCAGAATCACACCAATGGAACCCGCACGCGGCGCCCATTCATCCTCGAAGGCATTCAGGGAGTGAACGGCGCTACAATCCTGAGTTATCCCAGCGGCGATTTTTCAGTTATCGTCAGCGAATTCGATAGAACCACCAATAATCTCGACGAAAAGCATGTTCTTGAGCACGCGCGCGTGGTAAGCGTGTGCTTCCGGCAGGGAACGGTGCTGCCGTTCCGTTTTGGAACGATTTTTGACAGCGACGAATCGTTGCGGCAGGCTGTCCGCAATAATCGACGCGCCTTTGGCGAGAGCGTCGCCCGGCTGAAGGGCAAAGCCGAGATGCATGTCAAGCTGCTGGTCCGCAATGGCACGCTTAAGCCATTCCAGGATATACAGATACCGGACACCGTCGGCGGTGAGTATCTGATCAAATTGCGCGAAAAAGCGGTCGCAGATCGCGAACGTCAGACCAAAGCTAAGGCGCTTTCAGTTCAGGTACACCGGCTATTCAGCCCGCTCGAGGAAGAAGTCAGTTGCAAGCGGGTCAACACCGACGGCATGCTCATTGACATCGCGCATCTGATTGATTCTAAATCAGTTGAGAAATACCAGAACCGCTACACCAATGCCGCTAAGCAATTTAAAGATTGTGAGATCTCGGTCAGCGGACCCTGGCCACCTTACCACTTCATGCCTGGCAAGCTGCGCACCGTCGCCTAAGATTGGGGCACAGTCTGCGGCTCCGGCTGGCGACTGTGTCTCATTCGTGCCTCTGGATCACCCTCGAGCCAACATCCGAGATCAGCAGCGCACCCGCTACTGCCACCGCAACACCCAATAGGAGCACTTTCCGAGCGTGCTCGAGCGCAATGTCGATATCTGCGAGCGGATAGCCAAGCCGCACAGCGCCACCAGGCACTGGCACCGCCACGTAGAGTACGGGAATCCCGAACAGGTTTCGCTGGCGAGACTCTATTCCAGTCTGACCGCGCAGGGCGGCAGCGAATTCAGGGCGCTTACCTTCGCCTTCCAGGCTTGCAACCGGGATCTCGGAATCGGCGATGACCTTCCCGTTGACGTCAATCACGGTGGCCCGTACCCCGGCAAATTGACCTTCCTGGGCGGCAATATCGGTGATCTTGTGGATGCGGTCGGTATCGACGGCCGCGGCAAACATTCGAGCTTTAGCCGTGAGGTCGCGGGTAATCTCCTGACGCATGGTTTCGCGCCAGAACTGATTCACGCTGACACTGATCGCGAACGAAATCACAATGATTATTGCCAGCGACGAAAGGAAAAGAAGCAGGAAGGTTCCGCGGCGACCGGTCTTTCGCGGCGGGACAGTCTCAGTAAGAAGAACGTGGTTGCGTAATACCCGAGAATCATTGAGCGGAGTGCGACCCACTCCGCGCTTTTTTATATCCCGCCCGCCCTCCCTCGTGCTCAATAACACTCTACAAGAAGAGACGATTCTGAATCTGGGCTAGTTCTACGGGTGTCGAGCATGCTCCGTCGTCATTGGTCACGTGGTTGATTCGACTGCTTACTGGGTAGCAACGCATCAGCCGCGCATCATAGGGTTTCAACAGTTCAGATGCAGCCCGTACACCTCTCATCCCAGGATCGAGCCACAAGTCGTAACTATCCGGATCAAGAATGACTGGCATGCGGTCGTGGACGGCTGCGGTCACAGCATTAGGCGTAGTGGGGCACCCGGCGGACACAGTCGAGCGAACCCGGGTAGAACCCGCTATATCGATGTCGCTCGGCAGCCTATCCATTTCATTGAATAAAGACACGACATCTTCATTGAATAAGGACACGACATCCTTTGTACTCACTTTCCTGTGTCACAAATGGTATTGAAGGCCTTAGATTACGAGCCGCATCGCGGAAAACCGCAGGCAACATTTGGCAGTGTAGCCGACAGCCGCTAAGGGATGTGAAGCAGGATAGATCGAACCCCAGCGCACTTTGTATTGCGGACGTAGAAGCATCCGGTGTGACTATGGCTTCCACTGCGAGAGTTCGTCCTGAAGCCGTCGCGCCACGAAGAAGGGCATCGTATCCCTTGATTGCGTAGTGCTCACTCATTTGCGATCCAGCATCGTCAAATGCCTGCATGGCAGTTTCCGTTCTAATCTCTACCAACTTCGCAGAATTTGGATCGACGTCTCGGAGCGGAAATTGAAAAGGTGATATTAGTGCGGACTCCGAGAAGCGAAACTCGCAAAGACGCCCCCGTGTGAAGGAAAGCGCCAAAGTCGTGCTCACAGGCCTAACACCTACTCTGAGCAGTGTAGGGTGACTTTGTCCAATACGGTTAATTATTGCATTGGAAATTACCACGCCGTATGAAGCATCCGCGGATGGGCAGTTGCTGCTAGGACTGATTTTCTGAGCGTGGTAAGCATACAGTATTGGTTGGAGATCCTTCAGTGTAGATGTATCCAGTTTGAACCTTCGCACGGTTGTAAGTAGGGACTCGGCGCGATCACGTGTACGAAGATTAGCTAAAAATAGGGTTAATTGCGCCAACAAAATGATACCGAATATCGTCCCGGCTGCAAAATAAGTACGTCTCAACATGATCATCAATTCGTTCCATTTGCCTGTGACTACATCCGCTGATGCATGTGGCGCCGTTCTGCATGTCAGGATTGTTTTGCTGGACTATCCCGCCTTGACCGGCAGTTGTTGGCCATTGGCGGTTAAGGCCAAAGCAAGCAGCGCCTTTTGTTCCACTTCATGCGCTTTAGATGACCCGGTCGCGGGACTAGGACTGGCCGACCGCTTTACCGACATCACCGGGCGCTGCCCCGCCAGGTGCTTCAAACGTGGCAGCATGTAATTCAGCGCGCCCATGTTTGCCGGCTCTTCCTGTACCCAGACGATTTCATGCGCACTGCTATGGCGTTCCAGTTCAGCTGCAATCTCCGCCTCGGGGAAGGGGTAAAGCTGCTCGACAAAGGTGATGGCGATAGCCATATCTTTTTTCTTCTTCCGCTCCATGCGGAGTTCGTGACCGATCTTTCCAGTGCACAGCAGAATGCGGCGCGCGTCCACGGCTTCCAGATCAGGCCGGACTTTCAGAAAGCTGCCACTCGAAAATTCCTCGATCGAGGACGATGCATCCGGATGCCGCAACATGCTCTTGGGCGTGAACACAACCAGCGGCTTTCGCCACGGCCTGAGCGCTTGACGTCGCAATAAATGGAAATATTGGGCGGCGTTCGACGGCTGGCAAATCTGGAAATTGTCAGCAGCGGCTAATTGAAGGAAGCGCTCGATGCGCGCGCTCGAGTGCTCCGGACCCTGGCCTTCGTAACCGTGCGGCAGCAGCAGCACCAGCCCGGAGAGCAGGTCCCACTTGAATTCCCCAGCAACGATGAACTGGTCGATGATGGCTTGTGCGACGTTGGCAAAATCGCCGAATTGGGCCTCCCACATCACCAGCGTCTCGGGATAATCGCGGCTGTAGCCGTATTCGAAGCCGAGCACCCCGGCTTCGGAGAGAGTCGAGTTATAGATAGCACACGCAGCCTGATCATCGGAGACGTGTTGCAGCGGAACATACTCCTGCTCGTTTTCGATATCGATTAGCACCGAATGCCGCTGATTGAATGTCCCGCGGCGGCTGTCCTGCCCGCTGAGCCGCACCGGCGTGCCACCTTTCACCAGGCTCGCAAAGGCCAAAGCTTCCGCCATGCCGTAATCGACGGCTCTCTTCCCGTTGCCCATTTCCGCGCGCTGCTCAAGGAGTTTCCCGACCTTGGGATGAATGTGAAAGTCTGGCGGGAAAGTCGTGAGCCGCTCGGTCAACGCCTGCAACTCTTCGGCGGCGACCGCGGTCTCTACTTCATATTCCGGCTTGTAACGTTTGCCGTGATACTTGTCCCAGTAATTCGGCAAGGCGCGCATCATCGGCTTCTTGCGAATGTGCCCTGCACGCTTTTGCGCGGCTTCAAATTCGGCCTTGATCGTGTCCGCGCGCGATTTCGCATCTTCAATCCCAGCGTCTTCGGCGTAGATCTCCCACAGCGGAGGATGTTCTTTGATCGCCTTATACAAAAGCGGCTGAGTAATTGTCGGATCGTCGACTTCGCTGTGGCCATGGCGGCGATACCCAATCATGTCGACCACAACGTCGCTGCCGAATTTGTAGCGATACTCGAGCGCCATACGCCCGATCCGAATGACCGCATCCACATCTTCGGCATTGACGTGGAAGATGGGAACATTCTGGCGGCGAGCCAACTGCGCCGCAAATCTCGCGGAATGCAGTTCGCTGGGCACGGTGGTGAAGCCGATCAGGTTGTTGACGATCACATGCACCGTGCCGCCCACCCGGTAGCCGCGAACTCCGGCCATGTTCAAAGTTTCCGCAAAAACTCCTTGTCCCGCGAAGGCACCGTCGCCATGAACCAGCAGCGGAAGGAATTGTTTTTTCCCGCCGTCACCGGCGCGGTCTTGTTTGGCACGCGTCCGTCCAACGGTCACCGGATCGACCGCCTCAAGATGACTCGGGTTCGATACCAGATGAATGTGCACCTTGGCGCCGCTGCGAGTCTCATACTCGCCGGTTGCACCCATGTGATATTTCACGTCGCCGCTGCCCAGAACACTGCGCGGATCAACGTCTTCGAATCCCGCGAAAACTTCTTCAGGCGCGCGTTTCGCCACGTGCGCAATTACATTCAGGCGCCCGCGATGACTCATGCCCATCACCAGTTCGACTGCGCCATTTTGTGCCGCGCCCTCGAGAATTTCATCCACGAGGGGAATGAGTGCAGTTACGCCTTCGAGTGAAAAGCGTTTGGTGCCCAGATACCGCTGCTGCAGCACCAACTCGAACAGATCGGCGCGAATCAACAGATCCAGCGCGCGATCCTGATCGACCGAAGGCGCAGCAGCTTCGATGTGCTCTTGAATCCAGCGGCGGCGCTCGCCGTCGGCGATGTGGGTAAATTCAACCCCGACGGTGCTGCAATAAAAACGGCGCGCCTCCTCGGCATATTCGCTTTCGCGAGGCAGGTCGGGATGGGGCACGGGCTGCAAAAATCCCAAGGGGTCGAGATCGGCTTCCAGGTATCCCCACTGCCGGTAGAGGTCGAACACGCGTTCGCGCTCACCGTTAGGCGCTTCCATAACAGCGGCTCCGGCAGAGCTGCCGGATTTGGATTGTCGGGTAGGCATAACTCGTACTACTAGAATAAAGGATGCTGCGGAAGGTGTGCTTGATTCTTGAGTGACTTTAGTACGAAGGCGGGATCAAACAAAACTGCCCTGAGCCAAAGCCCAGGGCAGAATCAAAGTTAGAATGAAACCGTTTTACGGCCAGCGCTTGGCATTGTCTTCCCATCCAGCGGCGCGGGCGGTCGGCTGGGACTGGTTGACAGCCGGTTGCGGAATGCGGATGGGTTGTTGCGGGGCGGGAGCAACAGCCGGAGCAAGGGTTGGCTTGGCGCCGATTTCAGCACCGATGTCTTTATCGTCGGACAGAAGCGGAGCGGCTACCCGCAGAGCCTCGACTTCTTTTTCCAGCCGGGACATTTCCAATTCCTTCTGCCGGAGAACCTCGTAAACATTCTTCATATTTGGGCACCTGTGAGAGAAACTACAGCCTAAAAACCTTGATCGAACTTTATGCAGCTAAAAGGAATTTGTCAAGAAAGAAGGCCGAATCTGGCACCGATGTCCTATCCCCCGGAACCATAACTGTTGCCGCCATATATGGTTCTTGCTGGTTTGTGGCTTGAAAATCAGCCACGCGGAATGGTGTACTCTGTTTTCTCATGCGATCGCTTTTGGCTCTATTCCTTCTGCTCCTACCCCTGCTCGCGGCCGCTCCGCAATCGGTACCTCCCGCAACCGACGATTACTCCGGAATGTACACTTTCCTGCGCGAAGGTGAATTCATCCAGGTGACGATCGAGGAAGAGGGCAAGGTCAGCGGCTTCATTTCACGCTTTGGCGATTCCGACGCGGACAAGAACGAATTCCTCGACCAATTCTTTGAGTCCGGAAAGCTCGATTCGGGGCACCTCACATTCACTACCAAGAAGGTTCACGGAAGCTGGTTTACGTTTGATGGAACAATGGCTCGGGGAGCAGCCAAAAAACCGGAAGATGAAGGCTATTACGAGATTCGCGGGACGCTGATCCGCTTCCAAACTGACGCGGATAAGAAAGACACTACGCAGCAATCGCGACACGTGGAATTCAAATCTTTTCCGCGAGATGTGACGCCGTAAGAAGCTGTCAGCTTTCGGCCGTCAGATCTTGGCTGGATGGTGCTGCAACACGTTCTGTGCCTTTGTACTGATTAAGAATTGCACCAGAGAAGAAGATAAACGAGGGTTTAAGCTACAGGCGCTGATGGCTGATGGCTGATGGCTGATGGCTGATAGCTGAAAGCTGATTGCTGATGGCTGAAAGCTTATTTCGCCGTCACTAGCGAGTGGGTGATGGCGTGCACCGAAAGCGCGATCCGGTTTTGTACGCCGACTTTGCGCATTAATTTTGCGACGTGCGCTTTTACGGTGCGCTCTTCGATGCCGAGGGCTGACCCGATTTCTTTGTTCGAGCGGCCGGCGACCAGCATTTCCAGAACTTCCTTTTCGCGATCGGTGAACGTCACGCGCCCGGCGGGGAAAATGCGTCCCGGCGAAGTGCTGACCCGCTCGATAAATAATGACAATACGCGGCGGGGGGCCCAGACTGATCCTTGATGCACGATGCGTAGCGCCTGCACGAATTCAGAAGCCGAAGCGGCTTCATCTACATAACCTTTGGATCCGGCAGCGATGGCTTTCAGAATGGTTTCTTCGTCCATCCCGGCGCCGGTCACGATGATTCGGACGTCGGGCCGCGACGCTTTTATGCTGGCCATCACGTCGAAAAGATTTTGCCCGTTGCGGTTTCCCAAAAGAACGAGATCGATTTCAGGCATATTGGCAAGCTCTGCCAGACTGGCAGAA
>DATATW010000010.1:0-5908 GCA_036268595.1 Terriglobales bacterium | reverse complement strand
GCGGCGAACATTATCCGTAATTTGTGTGCGCCCTATGCCACCGTAATCGTTGCCACTGACCGGCAAGCTGCAGCGATTGCGGCCGCTGTATCCGAAGCGGTGGTGAATTTGGGCAGCAGCATCTATCTTGCCGGCCGGTTCGGGGCGATTGGAGTAGCGATCGGGACCGTGATCGGAGCGTTTGTCAGCATCGCGCTGCATTTCGGAGTGACCATGCGCTTCACCCACCGGACGCTTGCGATTTCCCGTCTGCGGTTGTTCGCCAAGGGAATGTTGCGTCCCGCCATTATTGCGGTCCCGTCGTTGGTGATCTTGCCGCTCTGTTGGGCTCCTCACCAGAGCGCATGGAACGCGCCACTCATGTTGGCGTGGGCCGTCAGCGCTGTCCTTTTCGCATGGTGTGGCGGATTGACTATCACCGACAAGACCGATGCCATTCGAATATTTCGAAATAGATTTCTTGAGCCCCTGAGGTTGCTCGCGACTACAAATCCAGCGGGTCGGACAATATAAACATGACTCTGTGGTCGGAGTTTCTTAATCACGACAAGCGAATCATTCATAAGTGGAAGCATTACTTTCCTATCTACGAACGCCATTTCAAGGAATTTGTATACAAGCCGGTCACCTTCATCGAAATCGGCTGTGGCCTGGGTGGATCGCTGCAGATGTGGAAGCGATACTTTGGTCCCCATGCCCGAATCATCGGTGTCGATATCAATGCGGAATGCAAGAAATTCGAAGAGGACCAGGTCGAAGTCTTTATCGGGCAGCAGCAGGACCATCAATTCCTGCAGAGCGTAATCGATCAGGTGGGCATACCCGACATTGTTCTTGACGACGGTAGTCACAAAATGAGTCACGTCACTGCCACTTTTCAATTCCTGTATCCGCTGATGTTGAAAAATGGCGTGTACATGGTCGAGGACCTGCATACCGCCTATTGGGGCGAGTTTGAAGGCGGGTTGCGCAAGCCGTCTACCTTTATCGAATTGTGTAAGAACCTGATTGACGAACTAAATGCTGACCACAGCCGGGACGCTTTGCCGCCTACCGAATTTACCAGGACGACCGCGGGGATTCATTTTTACGACAGCATGGCGGTCTTCGAGCGTGGTGCATCTACAAAGAGATTCGGATTCGAAACAGGAGGACCGGTTGAAAAACTCACTGTGCGGGTTAAGCGGAAGCTCGGATTGGACAAATCCCAGAGTTGATTTTTCATCTTAATGATTCAAATGTCGGGGAATGGGCGAGCATCGATGACGAGCGCCTGGCAAATTAAGAAAACAGTTCGAGTGGCTGCCCGGAATATCTTAGGCCCACGTTTGAGTCGGCTTGTGGCGCGGCCATTTCGCCACAAACTGGATTCTGCGGCTGAGTATCGCACCCACTTGCGTTCGAGGAGAGGTCTGGAGATTGGCGGCCCAAGCACAATGCTGGCCGACGATGGCCCTGTTCCCGTCTACGACGTGCTTGCGTCGCTGGACAACTGCTTGTACTCCGGCACTACGATTTGGACCGGAGAAGTGAATGCAGGAAATACTTTTGTATACCACCCGGGCAAGCAGCCTGGTCGTCAGATACTTTGCGAGGGGGCGGATTTGCGCCCAGTTGAGAACTCTAGCTACGACTGTGTTCTGGCGTGCCATTGCCTTGAGCACATCGCGAACCCACTTCGCGCGCTAGCAGAATGGAAACGGGTTTTGAAAAAAAATGGGCTCTTGCTGTTAATTTTGCCCCATAAAGACGGAACCTTTGACTGGCGGCGGCCCACTACGACGCTCGCCCACATGATCGAGGATTACGAACGAGGGGTGAACGAAGACGATTTGACCCATCTTCAGGAGGTGCTGCAGCTTCATGACTTGTCACGCGATCCAGACGCAGGCAGGAAAGAGGAGTTCCGCATACGCTGCGAGGAAAATCAGATTCATCGTGCCATGCACCATCATGTCTTCGATACTATGGCCGCTCTGGCAACCGTGAGTTACGCGGGATTTCAAATACTTCGAGTAGATAATCTCTTACCCTTCAACATTATTATTCTTGCCCAGAGTACCGATCAACCGCCCGACAACCGCAGCTTTATGGAATGGGCAGCAGCACATCGGCGCCACAGCCCGTTCCCGTCGGACCGCAGTGCCGTTCTGAGATAAGCAATGGACGCCGAGCAGCAGGCACAGGCAGTGCGGGGACTTTGCGCAGTAATGGTCACTTATCATCCCAGTGCTGCGATAGTTGGAAATCTGCCCAAAGTTCTCGCGCAAGTGGAGGGATTGGTTGTAATCGATAACGGCTCAACTGACGATGAGATTATGGCGCTGCGCAGTTCGCAACAGAAGCTGGGTTTTCATTTGATCCAGAATAAAGAAAATCTGGGCATTGCCGAAGCCCTCAATCAGGGCGTGCGCTGGGCTAAAAGCGCAGGTTATTCGTGGGTTCTCCTGCTTGATCAGGACAGTCACTTGACCGACCATTTCGTCGGCTCGATGCTTGCGACCTGGGAAATTCACCCACAGCGAGAGCGGATCGCGTCCATTCATCCAAGTTATGTAGATCCGGATACGGGCACGCGACAAAAAATGAGGCGTGCGCGCGACGGTGGTCCGGTGGTGTCACTAACATCCGGGGCACTCATCCCGGTCTGGGTATTCGATAAGGTTGGACTCTTCTCATCGAACTACTTTATTGACTATGTTGATCATGAGTACTGTTTTCGTATTCGTGCGGCAGGCTACCTGATCGCGGATTCAACGACCGCAGTGCTGTTGCATTCTGCCGGACATCCCCAAGGAAGCAGCATCTGGGGATTTGAGTTTCGCCCAACTCACCACAATGCAATCAGGCGCTATTACATTTCGCGAAATCGGGTTGCGGTCTATCGCACCTACTTTGCCGTGTTTCCGAGTTGGATAGCCCGGAGTATGTACGACGACCTCCGGGAAACTATTAAATGTTTTTTAGGAGAGGAAGACCGTGGTCGGAAGGCTCGTAACTTCTTGCGCGGAACCTGGGATGGGCTAACTGGGAGAATGGGAAAGAGGGAGTTCGGGAGTGGACTCAATTGAATGTCTCTCCGCCTGTCACCTGCGTCATTCTGAATTGGAATGGATGGCGCGACACAATCGAATGCCTCGAGGCTTTAAAACAGTGCACGTATACGAATCTGACCATCGTCGTGGTCGACAACGGTTCGACTAACGATTCTGTTGCACGAATCAAAACCTCGCGTCCTGACATTCGTTTGCTCGAGAGCGGCAAGAATCTGGGTTTCGCGGCCGGTAACAACATCGGAATTCGCCGTGCGATAGCGCATGGTGCTGGGTACGTTTGGCTGCTGAATAACGACACCCGACCCGCGCCTGATGCACTCGCTGCTCTGATCGCGAAGGCTATGACTGATGATCGCATCGGTGCCGTGGGTTCAGTTTGCTACGTCGCAGATTCTCCTTCGAAAGTTGAGGCGTGGGGTGGCGCTCGCGTTAATCTGTGGGTCGGTTACGGACGCAATTCCATAAAGCCTCGCCAGGACGACTGGTTCCATTCGCTCAACGGGACCAGCATTCTTGTGTCGACAGCAGCATTCAAAGATGCGGGATTGCTGGATGAGGGTTTCTTTCTGTATTGGGAAGATACTGAATTCTGCCTGCGTCTGCATAAGCGTGGGTGGCGCATTGCCGCCGCTCCAACCTCGCGAATTGCACACAAAGTTCATGGCAGCACTGCCGGAGACTCGATCAAGCTCGATCGTTACCAAACAGCCTCGGGACTGCGTCTGTTGCAGCTTCATTCTCCGGCGCCACGATTAGCGTCAATCTTGTTCCTGATGATCCGGTTTGCCCGTCGTCTTCTGCGGCTGCAATTTGCGCGCTGCAGAAGCGTTTGGACCGGCATCAAAGATTATCGGGAGATGCTGCCTCTCTCTCCCCGCATACGCTGATGACAAATACCATCCAGCCAATTTCCTGGACTGCGTGCTACGTGCTGGATTCTTTCGCGATAGCCTTGTTTGCGATTTCCTACTATCGCAAATGCTACCGCCGCGGCTACCGCATCGATTTCTGGTACGCCGAAGTGTTTCTTCTTTGCGTCTTCCCGAACATGCTGATGTTGCCCTTTGCCAGGAGCGAACTGAATGTAATTGTTCTGGGAAGAGACCTGAATGCAGTCATCGCTGTACTGCCGATCATTTTTCTGATCACGATGATTGGCTATCTCGCGGTCTTAGTCGGAGGCGGCTTATGGCGGCTGCGACTCGGAGTAGGCGCTCGCGATACGGCCACGAAAATCCTCGACGTCGTGCCCCGATGCTCCATGATGCTGATGTCGTCGCGTAGCGTTCTCGTATTTCAGGCGGCGCTATGCCTTGCGCTTCAGGCGATGATCCTGGCTGTCTATTTCTCACAGAGCGGCTTTGCGTTTGATCTGCGGAGTTTCACGTTCGCCAACCCCAGCCTCCGACCCGTCGCTCTGGTGATCTCTAACTATTCGATCATTATCGCCGCTCATTGCCTGGCGCGGTATGTCGATACGAAAGAACGCATTCTGCTGGCATGCACTCTGCTTCTAACTTGCGGGCTTGTGTTCTTCGGAGCAAGAGGGAACATTCTCGCGATCTACATGAACGTGCTGATTTGTTATGTGGTACTGCTTCGGCGGAAGATCAGCCTCTTCAGGGTGATCAGTTTCGCGGCGATTATCCTGGCGCTGGCATTCTATCTGGGGAATGCGCGTGCCGGCGAATACTCGGTCACCGGTTTGCTGGGCTCTTTGGCCTTCCTTCTTTTTTACGGAAATAATTTTTCGGACCTTCGCGATTTCGCCTGGGTATATTCCGCATGGGACCATATCTACTGGGGAGGCAAAACTTATGTGGCAGCGCTGCTTGCATTCATTCCCCGGTTCGCCTCCCACTTCCGTGACACCTGGGGCTTGGGAGTAGCAACAGCGTCCACGGTCGGTTTTGATCCTGAGGTGCACCCGGGAGTCAGGCCAGGTGCTTTCGGTGAAGGTTTCTTTAATTTCGGGTTGTTCGGGGTGATAGCAGTGGGCCTGTTGCTCGGAATTGTGGTGCGACGCGTTGACATCGACGTGAAACGCGCATTGGGATCGGCGCAGCCTTCCATGATGAAGGCATTCGCTTCCACGATGCTGCTCGGAATCGCGGGCGCATTCGCGGTTTCCGCGGGATTCTCGGGTATTTACGTTCTGGCGGGGGTTTACTTGTTTTCGTGGTTTTGCTTGAGCGTGCAAAGAATGTTCTGGCCGCAGAAGGTGTTAGTTATGGGTGCGAAATAAATACCGGCGCTCATTTCTTCGGAAACCCAGCTCTGAGAAATTCAGGTCTGCCGTCACTCAAATCATTACTGAGTTGAGAATTTCATTTATCCGATCGCTCGTCTGGCTCCAGGAAAACTGAGCTGCCCGCGCCAGCCCTTTTGTTCGGAGACACGATCGCAGCGAGGTGTCACTCACAATTCGTTCGATTCCCTTCGCGATCTGTTCGACCGACGTAGGATCAATCAACTGGGCAGCATCTCCGGCAACTTCTGGCATAGCTGTGATATTGGCAGTTACGACGGGAGTGCCGCATGCCATAGCCTCTAGCACAGGCAGCCCAAAACCTTCGTAAAGGGAGGGAAAGACCAGGGCTTCAGCTCCGCGATAAAGCGAAGGCAACTCTGCCTCCGGAACAATTCCGGCGAAGTAAACTCTATCGGTCACGTGCTGCTCTTCAATGCATTTCATGATTCTGGGCGACGGTTCGCCGGTAAAAACCAGATGCATCCCAGAAACTTTTGCAGTTGCGAATGCCATCACCAGCCGAGACTCATTTTTGTGCAACTTGCGATTACTCACGCAAAGCAGGTAGGGAAATGGCAGAGCATAACTATCGCCTTCGGGA
>DATATW010000009.1:0-12236 GCA_036268595.1 Terriglobales bacterium | reverse complement strand
GCGGTCGTCAAACTCAGCTCGGTTCCCAAACAAAGCCGGGTGATCGGATTGATCCCTACCGGGTGGTATCCGAATTCCATCAGCTTCAGTGCGGATGGAGATTTCACTTATGTGGTGAACGGCAAATCACCGACCGGGCCGAATCGCGACTCCTGTCGCGGATTGACCAGGGACAAAGCTGAAAAATGCCATGCCAGCAACCAATACAACTTGCAACTGATCAAAGCGGGACTACAAAGTTTCCCGACGCCAACCGCCGATCAGTTGCAAGCTCTCACCCAGCGAGTGGCGACCAATAACAATTTCAAGGCCACGCTTAGCCCAGCCGAAACCGCCAAACTCGCTTTTTTGCGCGCCCATATCAAACACGTCATCTACATCGTTAAAGAAAATCGCACCTACGATCAGGTGCTTGGAGATTTGGAAGTCGGCAATGGAGACCCTGGTCTGACCGAATTTCCGGAAGCCACCACACCCAACTTTCACCAGTTGGCGCGCGACTTCGTCACTCTGGATAATTTTTACGACACCAGTGAAGTCAGCTTTGACGGCTGGGCGTGGTCTACTTCGGCGCGTTCACCTGATGTGGTGGAGAAAGAGGCGCCCGTTAACTATGCCGATCGCGGTTTGAGTTATGAGACCGAAGGGACAAATCGTGATATTAACGTCGGCTACGGCACGCTGGCCGATCGCGTGAAGGCCAACCCCGCAACTCCAGACGATCCTGACGATCTGCCTGGCACTGCGAATGTTGCCGCGCCGGACTCTCCTGACGGCGAAAATGGTACCGGTTATCTGTGGAATGCGGCGCTGCGGGCCCATCGCACCGTCCGCAGCTACGGTTTTTTCGTTGATCTTGCGCGCTACAGCCCTACACCGCAATACGCCCAGTCCAAGATCCCACCGCTACTCGACCCGGCCTCAACCAAGACTCAAGTTGCATATCCCACCAGCGCCGTGCTCGGGCCTTATACCGACATTTATTTCCGCGGCTTCGACAACGCTTTTCCCGATTATTACCGTTTCAAAGAGTGGGAGCGCGAATTCGACAGCAGGTTCGCCAAACGCGGACTACCGAATCTTTCGCTGGTGCGTTTCATGCACGATCACACCGGCGACTTCGGCGACGCCATCCTCGGCGTGAACACTCCCGAACTGCAGGTTGCAGACAATGACTATGCGGTGGGATTACTGGCCGAAAAAATCGCTCACAGCGTTTACAAGAACGACGCCTTGATCTTCGTGATCGAAGACGATTCTCAGAATGGCGGAGATCACGTCGACTCCCATCGCAGCGTGGCTTTCGTGATCGGCCCCTACGTCAGGCAGAAAACAATCGTCTCCGCGCCCTACACCACTCTCAGCTTGTTGCGGACGATCGAAGAAATTCTCGGCATCGGAAGTCTCAGCCTCAGTGACTCTTCAGCTAAGGCCATGACAGACGTTTTCGATACCACGCTTAAGCCGTGGACCTACACTGCCATTCCTTCAACGATGCTGTACAACACACAGCTGCCGTTGCCGCCGCGACAGACTGGGCAGCAGATCCCGCGGCCCACGCACGACGCGGTGTATTGGGCAACCGCGACAAGAGGAATGGACTTCTCGGTTGAAGATCGCGTGGACCCGCTTGCCTTTAATCAAATCCTGTGGCGTGGGTTGATGGGGCCGAAAGCCTATCCAGCGACATCGACTGGCACTGATCTTCGTGAAAACCGTCAACAACTACTCGAGCCATATCGATCGAAAAGGGGATCGTCCGATCCACCGGCAAGACCGAAATAAAAAAGCCAAAACTGTTTCCAGCTCCGGCTTCAGGTTGACGGCTTGCCCGGATAAAAAATGTCCGATCCAGACAAACTGTTACGCGGTCCTTCTGGGCCTCAGGGTCAAGTCCCGCACCTGGGTCAAAATGCTCGACATCTGCATTCCGTTCAAAGATGAAATGAACGGAAGCATTTCAGCAATGAACGGATCTTTCACCAACTCACTAATTTCTTCCTGGCGGTTGCGTTCTCCGCCACTCAACAGGTCCGGCACGGACACCTCCAGCGCCCTCGCCAGCCGCTCTAAAGACGAGAGCGTCGGCGTGGCTTTTTCATTTTCAATTTTCGACACGTAAGTCCGCGGCACGCTCATGCGGCCGGCCAGTTGACGCTGGCTCAGCCCATTGCGCAAACGCATGGCGCGGATCGAGGATGCGAGGTTAAGGTGGCCGCGGTGCGCAGGCGGTACAAGCTGCGGCGCAGGCGCCTGTATGATCTCTGGCTCTTCTTCATCCAGCGAAATGTGGCATCGCCGGCAAAGGTTATTGGATGTGCGAAATTGAACCAGAAGGCAATGGTCGCACCGTACGACCTCCCGGGAATCAACCGGGGCTAGATTAGTGGCCATTTACAGGTGGGAGTTTGCCAGAGCTGACAATCACCCAGGAACTCGTTGCTGAGTTCCAGCTACAACGTAATCTGGGGTATGTCGCCTGTGGATGTCAAGAGAATTCGTGAATCCTGCGGTACCCCAATTGGACCAGCATGTTTGCAGATCCTACGAAGCCACCTAAATTCGCAGCTGTCATCGACTTCGCCGAAATTAAGGTCGATGTTTACCAACTGTATTCCTCTTGAATGAGGATCGAAAGGCGCCTCGACTGTGGAGTTGCTCCAGGACTGCCAATTGACGGGCCGCTTGGGTCAGCCTAAGATTGCGTTACCGGTATTTCACACCTCCAATGATCGGCCAGAGCCTTTCCCACTACAAAATTACGAGCAGGCTCGGTGGCGGCGGCATGGGCGAGGTGTACAAAGCTGAAGATACCGAACTTGGCCGTTTTGTGGCCCTGAAGTTTTTGCCGGATGGCGTTGCCCAGGATGCGCAAACCCTGGAACGCTTCCGCCGCGAGGCCCGTGCCGCTTCTGCCCTGAACCATCCCAACATCTGCACTATTTACGAAATTGGCAAGGATGAATCGCAATCCTTCATCGCGATGGAGTTTCTGGAGGGAAGCACTCTCAAACATCGCATCACTGATCACCCGCTAGAGATCACCCTGCTGCTTGCGCTAGGAATTGAGATTGCGGAAGCGCTCGACGCCGCTCACTCCAAAGGAATCGTTCACCGCGACATTAAGCCGGCCAATATTTTTGTCACCGAGCGCAACCACGCCAAGGTCTTGGATTTTGGCTTGGCGAAGGTCATGTCGGAACGCAGCAAGAGCATGGCATTGGAAGGTCCGACAGCTGGACCCACCGTGGGCGTGAGCATCGAGCAACTCACCTCGCCGGGATCAACTCTGGGCACAGTGGCTTATATGAGCCCGGAGCAGGCGCTTGGTGAAGAGCTGGATGCGCGCACCGATATATTTTCGTTCGGCGTGGTGCTGTACGAAATGGCAACCGGCCGCTTGCCGTTCGAGGGGACCACATCTGCGGCGATCTTCAACGCAATTCTGAACAAGGTTCCGATTGCGCCCATCCGGTTGAATCCGGACCTGCCGCCGGAACTGGAGCGCATTATCAATAAGGCGCTCGAAAAAGACCGTGATTTGCGCTATCAGACTGCTTCCGAAATACGGGCTGATCTGAAACGGCTGCAGCGCGACCGGCTTGCCTCATCGCGACAAGTAGCCGCAGTTGCGGAATCGGGGACGTCGCTGACGGCCACGTTGCCGGCTGTGCAGAGTGCGAGATCGCACGCCGCCAGCGGCTCGAGAATTACGAGAATTCTGCTGATAGCCGGCGCTGCCATTGCGGCATTGTTTGCCGCGGCCATTGCCGGCATGTTTTTCGGTCAGCGGAACGCCACCCCATCGGTCCCCACTTTTCGCGAATTAAGTTTTCGGCGAGGCGATTTACTGGGAGCGAGGTTCGCCCCGGATCCAAGGTCGGCTGTTTACAGCGCAGAGTGGGAGGGCAATCCCGAAGCCGTGTTTATCAGCTCGGCGAATTCGACCGAATCGCGCGACTTGGGATTGCCGGACACAGAAATATTAGCGGTTTCGGCGGCCGGTCAAATGGCGGTGTTGCGGCAGTTCGCAATCAGTCCAAACCATTTTACTCATCGCGGCACATTGGCTGAGGTTTCAATCGGCGCCGATGCTCCTCGCGATTTGCTGGACAATGTAGAAGCCGCTGACTGGGCGCCCGGCGGAGATGCGCTGGCAGTGGTGCACGTCGTGAACGGGCAAAGCCGCATTGAATATCCCGTCGGCAAAGTGCTCTACCAAACCGTCGGCTGGATCAGCGACCTGCGCTTCTCTCAGAAGGGCGATCGCCTCGCATTTGTCGACCACAATCTTCTCGGGGACGATGGGGGCACGATCAGCATTGTCGATTTGAAAGGTAAGAAATCTGACTTGACCGATCGCTGGGCTAGCGCTTTTGGATCCGCATGGTCGCCTTCAGGAGATGAAATCTGGTTTACCGCAACCGCGACCGGCTTCAGCCGCTCGCTGCGGGGCGTCACTTTGTCGGGGAAACAGCGCGAGTTGCTTAGCGCTCCCGGAACTCTGACCTTGCACGACGTAGGCGCCGGCGGCCGGGCGTTGATTTCGCGTGATGCCATGCGCGCCGGAGCCATCGGCTTGGCGCCGGGGGAAAGCAAAGAGCGCGATTTGAGTTGGCAGGATTGGACTGTTCCCATAGACGTCTCAGAAGACGGGAAGCTCTTGTTGTTCATCGAAGCCGGAGAAGCAGGCGGCGGAGAGTATGCGGTGTTCAGCCGGGACACCACGGGTACATCCGCGATCCGGTTGGGCCAGGGCTCTGCCGCAGGGTTTTCTCCTGATGGCAAGTGGGCTTTGGTTTTGCGGCAGAACATTTCGCCGCCGGACTTCCGGCTTCTGCCGACCGGCGTAGGTCAAGAGCAAACAGTTCCTACCGGCAACGTAGTTCCCGCTGGGGGCCAGTTTTTGGGCGACTCCAAACACGTGGTATTTGTCGGCAACGAACCTGGACATGGTTCACGAGTTTACGTTGTAGGGGATGGCGGCAAGCCTCGCCCCATCACCCCCGAGGGATTTTCTTTGGCGCCGTATCCGCACGCTCTTTCTCCAGACCAAAAGCGAATCGCCGTAGTCAGCAGCGAAGGAATTTTCCTGGTTTCTCTGGATGGTGGTGGCGAGCCGCAAAGGGTCCGCGGATCACAGCCGAACGATTCGCCAATTCGCTGGACGAAGAGTGGCAACGCTTTGTTTGTTGGTCAGCGTGGCGAAACCTACTGTTCAGTTTCAAAGCTTGACCTGCAAACTGGCGCTAAGACGCTCTGGAAAACTGTGCACCCCGCGGATGCGGCGGGCGTAACCGGCGTTTCCTGCCCGCGAATCGCCGCGGATGAGGAGCATTACGTCTTTGGGTATGTGCGAAATCTGTCTGATCTGTTTCTAGTGGAGCACTTGAAGTAAGGACGTTCCCTCCTGGAAACCTTCCAATTTCCCTGACGCTGTGATTGGAGCTAGCAGTACGTATGACTGAGCGAAATGCGCACTGGACTCTAGTCACCGAGTTCACGCAATCCGAAAGCCTCCGCAAACATGCTATGGCAGTCGAGGCCTGTATGCGGGCCTATGCGCGAAAATTTGAAGCGGACGAAGAATTGTGGGGCACGGTTGGAGTGATCCACGACTTTGACTACGAAAAATATCCAACTCCGCAGGAGCATCCCTACAAAGGCAATGAAATTCTCAAAGAGCGCGGATACTCGGACGAAATCCGGCGCGCCATTATGTCGCACGCGGAATATACCGGCGTGAGTCGCGACACGCCAATGGAAAAAACCCTTTTCGCCTGCGACGAGCTGGCTGGATTCATAACCGCGGTTGCCTTGGTCAAACCGGGGAAATCTCTTGCCGAAGTTGAAGTGAAATCGGTCCGCAAGAAAATGAAAGACAAAGCCTTTGCCCGCAGCGTTAGCCGGGATGACATTATCAACGGCGCGCGCGAACTTGGGGTCGATCTGGATGAGCACATCGCGTTCTGCATCGAGGCGCTGAAGGGAATTGCAGGGGAATTGGGATTACTGGGTCAGCACCAAAATCTATAGGAAAGAGTCATATCGACTCATTGCTATTAGTCATTTCAGCTAACTGCATGGCTAAGCGCTTACGAGTCATTCTTTCAGATCCAGAGTATCGCGATGTTCAACGCGCCGCGCGGTACCGCCACATGTCTGTTGCCAAATGGGTGCGGCAGGCACTCGCGGCCACTGGCTTTCTCTGTCGCTTTCCTCGGTGTGACTCTGTGCTCTCTGCGGTTAAGTAGTTTAAAGCGCATGCGATTATCTGAGTGCGTCCGCCACTTTCCCATCAGCAATCAATTTCGCGGTTCGCGCAAAATCTTCGTAGATCACTCGATCTTTATCCATCGCCGCAGACACCGAGCGGACTGCCTCGTACGCCTTCAATCCGCGCTTGCCGGTCTTGAGGGGAGCCACGAAGTCGAGGGCCTGCGCCGCCGCCATGGCTTCAATGGCGAGGACATTGCGCGTGTTCTCGACAACTTTGCGCAACTTCATTGCAGCAGTCATTCCCATCGAAACATAATCTTCCTTGTTGCCGGAAGTAGTAATCGAATCGACTGATGCGGGATGCGCCAGCACCTTGTTCTCACTTACCAGCGCAGCCGCCGTCACCTGCGGCATCATGAATCCGGAGTTCAATCCCGCACCCGTCGCCAGAAATGGAGGCAAGCCCTCGTTCAACGCTGGATTCACCAGGCGTTCGATTCGGCGTTCGGATATTCCAGCCAGCGCGGTCAATGCAATCGCCAGAAAATCAAGCGCAAAAGCTAAAGGCTCGCCATGAAAATTTCCTCCGGAGAGAACATCTGCGTGGCTGGTTGCGGAGCCTTGCTCCGCTGGACGGCCGAGGGCGGCCGTCCCCACATGGTCTGTGCCGAGAAAGACTAGCGGGTTATCTACAGCCGAGTTTGCTTCTATCTCAAAAATTTCCCGGCTGTTCGTCAGGGTGTCTCGCACTGCGCCGTGCACTTGCGGCATGCAGCGCAGTGAATACGCATCCTGAACTCGCTGGCAGTCGCGGTGGGATTCGCGAATCTCACTGCCCTCGAGCATTTTCCGCAGATTTTCCGCAGACTTGATTTGCCCCGCGTGGGGACGCGCCCGATGGATGCGTTCATCAAACGCGACGTCGGTTCCGCGGAGCGCATCCAGCGTCATTGCGCCGATAACGTCGGCAGAATCGATCAATATCTCTGCCGCGAGCAATGCCAGCGTTCCGACCCCCAACATCGCCTGGGTGCCGTTGATCAGAGAAATCGCTTCTTTCGCCTCAAGCGCCAGCGGCTTGATCTGAGTCTTCTGCAGTGCGGCCGCTGCAGGCACTCGCATTCCAGCTTCGGCGAGGCATTCGCCTTCGCCGATCAACGTCAGCGCCAAATGTGCGAGAGGCGCCAGGTCTCCGCTGGCTCCCACACTTCCCTGCGACGGGACGTATGGCGTGACGTTTCTATTGAGGAGCTCGCACAATGTGTCGATAACAATCGCTCGAACGCCGGAGTGGCCCTTGGAAAGGGAATTGGCGCGCAGGAGCATCATGGCGCGGGTTTCGGCTACTGGTAAAGCATCGCCAACGCCCACCGCGTGCGATCGAACCAGATTCACTTGCAACTCGCGAATTTGATCGCCGGCAATCCGGACGTCGCTGAGTTTGCCCACGCCGGTCGTGATCGCGTACGAAACTTTGTTTCCCTTAACGATATCTTCGACAGCGGCCCTCGCTTGATCCACAAGTTCGCGCGCATCCGGCGCAAGCAACACCGCGCGGCCTTCGACGGCCACCTCGCGCACCGCCTCAAGCGTCAAATCGTTTCCGTTGATGTGAAGGGCTTTCATAAAAGCAGCTGTTAGCCTTTGGCTCTTAGCCATTAGCTCTTAGCCGATTTTCCTCTATGTTTGTCCTCTGTGAAACTTCGTGCCCTCTGTGGTTGAGCTTTTGGTCTTGACCAAGCTCGCAAGGTTAAGACTTGTTCATCGCCTCTCGAAATGCTCTTGCATACTTTTCCGGAATGACTCTCTTCTTCATATTCGCGTCTGTCACCACATGAGTCGTCTCACCTTCGGCCAGTAACACGTTATCGCCAACGCGCACCAGCTCATATCCAAAATGCACTACCGACTCACGCACATTCTTGAGATGCGTGCGCACGATGACTTCGTCGTCATAATGAGCCGGTGCCTTATACCTGCACCGCACGTCGACTACGGCGATGAAGCATTTGTCATTCTCTTCCATTTCGCGATACGAAAATCCTAGCTGCCGCAGAAACTCAACCCGCCCGACTTCAAACCAGATCAAATGGTTTGAGTGATAGACCACTCCCATCTGGTCGGTCTCTGCATATCGCACCCGCAAGCGCACCTCACATACACGATGGTTCACTTGCCGCTCCACCGTGGCTTGCGCTTTTCAAGAAATGAATTCACGCCTTCGCGAAAATCCGCCGTTTGCCTGATGCCCGCGTTCTCCTCGACCGCCTGCTCGATCTGAACGTCGAGTTGCGCCGATATAAATCCATTGATCAATTTCTTGGTCAGCCGCAGTGAGGTGGGACTATTGTCCATCAGCCGCAAGGCCAGTTCACCAGCTCGGTTCATCAATTGTTCCGTACCCACTACCTCATTCACCAGTCCCAGACGATACGCCTCGGCCGCGTCGAAGATTCTTCCGGTCAGCAGCAGGTCGCGGGCGATTTTGTGGCCTACCTGCCATACCAAGATCGACGACACAATCGCCGGCACAAATCCGATTCGCACCTCGGTATATCCGAACTTCGCGTCCGGAACCGCCAGCGTAAAATCGCACATCGTCGCAAGCCCGGTTCCTCCAGCAATGGCGGCGCCGTTCACAGCGGCAATAGTAGGCTTGGGGAATTCATACAAGCTGCGAAAAATCCGCGCCATCTTTTTTGAATCTGCTACGTTTTCAGGGTGTGATTTTCCGGTCAGCGTTTTGAGTTCTTCGAGGTCCATGCCCGCGCAGAATGCCTTGCCTGCGCCAGTTAGGACGGCAACCTGCGCCTCGGACTTCTCAATCTCATCCAGCGCCCGCGTCAGTTCATCGAGTAATTGGAAGCTGAGCGCATTCCGCTTATCGGGACGATTCAGGGTGAGATGCGCAACGTGATCGTGATAGGCGAGTTCAACCGTTTGGAATTGCATGCAGATGTGAAACAGCAGATTATACGGGATTGAATCGCCAGATTACTGGCGGGGGCTACATCAACTTTCTTCTCACCATATCCAACGCCTGTTGCGATGCGAACCAGCGAATGCGCGCGCGATCGCCGGGAAAATTCCGCTTTATGACTTCAGTTCCACGTTCTCCTGCGAGCGCGTGAAACACAAGTCCCACGGGCTTTTCCGCGGTGCCGCCGGTTGGCCCGGCCACGCCTGTGATCCCCAATCCCAGCGTGGTACCGCATTTGGTGCGAATACCTTCTGCCAGTGCGCGTGCGACTTGCTCGCTGACCGCGCCGTAAACGTCGATCAGGTCCGCCGGCACATCTGCTAGTTGAGTCTTCAGCTGGTTCGAATACACCACCGCGCCACCGATAAAGTATCGCGAACTGCCGCTGATTGATGTCAACCGCTCGGCCACTAATCCGCCAGTACACGATTCGGCCACTGACAGAGTCGCATCGCGCATCTGCAGGAAATAACTCACGATTTGTTCCAGCGAATCGCCATTGTCGGAATAAACGCTGTCGCCCAGTTCCTCCTCGACCAGTTCCACCAGTTCATCCAGACGCTTGTCGGCGGCTTCTTCCGATTCCCCTCGCGTGCGCAAGTGCAGTTGAATTTCTCCCGGCGCGGCGAGAATCGTCGTGTCCACGTCTGCGAACCGTTTGTAAATGGGAGCCACACGCGCATCGCAAGCCGATTCTCCGAGCCCGGCGATCTTCAGTACCCGCGCAGAAATAAACCGCTTCGGGACTTTCGCCCGCAGCCGCTCCAGTACGGCGCTTTCAAATAATGCCTTCAATTCGTGCGGAGGCCCAGGCAACAGCACAACGGTTTTTTCTTTGCCATCCGACCGTCCGCCTATCCACTGCCCCGGCGCCGTGCCGTGCGAATTGGGCAACACCGCTGCGCCGCTAATCACATCCGCCTGCTTTACGTTATTCGCCGACATCTTCCAACCATGCTCAGCGAAGCGCCGTTCGATGGTCCGCACGATTTCCGGATCGCGCCGCAACTGCAGGCCCAGCGTTTCTGCCACTGCTTCGCGCGTCAAATCGTCTTCGGTCGGACCCAGGCCGCCACTCAGAATTAAAATGTCGGCCCTCGCCAGCGCGGTCGTGGTTACGCGGACGATATCCTTGAGGCTGTCGCCGACGATGGTTTTGAACGCGACCTCGACTCCCAGGCTATTCAGTTTTTCGGTGAGATAGAGCGAGTTGGTGTCCTGCCGGAAGGGCGTCAGCATCTCCGAGCCCACGGCGATGATCTCAGCAATCACCTTGGCAGTTTAAATGAAATCGGAGCTAAGACAGCTCGATAAGAGGTTGGCCCTGCACATCCCAGGCAAGATGATAGATAGCGCTGGTTGTCGCCAGCACCGCGGATTTACCAGGTGCGAACGCCAGGCCCACGAGGCTGGACCCTGCAACAGCCAGGGTGGCCGAACCATCCGGCGCAATCTTTATGATTCCGCGCTTGCCGCTGAGTGAGGCGGCAACGTACAGATTGCCCTCCCGGTCGAAGGCCATGCCCTGCGGCCTGCCCAGCCCGCGATAGTACACCGTTACGGCACCCTGCTGATCGATCCGGTAGACCGAATCAAAGCTCGAAGTCGTAGGCCCGGTTGCAAATAAATCGCCCTTCGGCCCGACCGCGAGATGGTATGCGGAGACACTGGGCTCGATGGTCGCAAATACAAAAATCTGCCGATCCGGGGCCACCTTGAAGATGGTGCCGCTGCGGTCCCCAACATAGAGATTCTGTTCGCGATCAAATGCCAGGCCGGTGGCAACGCCCATGCTCTCCGCATACGCGGTCATGGTTCCGTTGGGTGCCACCCGGTACACTGCGCCATCGAAGCGGGAGGTCACGTACATCTGCCCGCCGCGATCGAAGGCGATCGCAGTCGCATTCATCAGGTCGGTGAGGAACGGCTTTACGTTGTAATTGGTGTCAATCTTGAAAATCGAAACCGGCACTTTCTGGCCGCGCGAACCGGAGAATGTGACATAGATATTTCCTTCCACGTCCAGCGCCGGATTCGCAACCGGATGCAGATTCTCAGCGATCGCTGTAGCAACTTTAATCGGTTGCGCATTGCTCGAGTGGCCGTTGGTTGAGATCACAATAGAGCTTGAACCCACGCCATCCGGAACGCGCGCAACCACAAAATCATCGGCGCTGATGACGACCGACCCTTCCTTCTCTCCGAATCGGACCTGCGGGCGGCGCAATTCAGGCGCGCGAAAGCCGCTCCCCAGAATGCGCACCTCGCCTCCGGGCAAAGCCGCAGCGGGTGTGACCGCCTCAATGTGAGGATGGCCGTTCACATTCTTTTTTCCCAGTAACCGATTGGAAATAGACATCGTATCTTCGATCAATGAAGCGTTATGAGGAAAGAATCCTCAAATGCAACAAAAGTTGCATCACCGCCAGCGCGTACAGTCCGGCAAAAACATCGTCCAGCACAATGCCTGTACCCCACGGCAATTTCTCCAGTTGCCGGACTGGAGGAGGCTTTACCATATCGAAGCCCCGGAAAAGTATAAAGCCCGCCAGCAACGTTTTCCATGCGACTGGCGCGAACAATAACGTAATCCACTGTCCGGCCACTTCATCAATGACCACGAATTGCGGATCTTTCACACCTGAGGCCTTAGCCGTCGCTGTGGCCGCTGGAATCCCAATCGCCGTGACCGCAGCTGCCATCGCTGCCAGCGTGAGCGCTTCCCATGCGGGGGAGATGAAACGGCTTACGCCCAGCCAGATCAGCACTGCCGCCAACGATCCCCAAGTACCCGGCCCTGGGCGCAATCGTCCTAACCCGAAGAATGTCGCAACCAGAGTCGCCCACAGCGGCGCCTCGCTGTGTGCAGGCTGGCCCGAAGATGCGTCCGCCTCACTCGTCATCGTCCGGACCAGGAAAGTTCTGCAGCTCGGCTTCGTCGGAGATGTCCGTTACCGGCGAGGAGACCACATATTGCCCGCTTGCCCATTTGCCCAGATCGATAAGCCGGCAGCGTTCGCTGCAGAACGGGAAGTCT
>DATATW010000008.1:0-30388 GCA_036268595.1 Terriglobales bacterium | reverse complement strand
GTAAGATCCGAGCCCCGGCGCAAGCCGGGGCTTTTATTTTGCCCGATCGGGAAGGGCACGCTTCCAGCCGTGCCGAGAGTATCCTCAAACTTTGCGTCATTCCGAGCGAAGAAGATCATTCACGGAGCGAATGATCCGGCTCCGGTCGGAATGACAGATCACCCCGTGACTCGAATTCGTTAATAGCCTGCCGCTCACCGGAATCGAAAAATTACAAATGCGCGCTTCTATCCAGAGATATACTCCGCGCAAGACGAGGGTTGCCCGCTCGCGTTGGTGTGACTCCTCAGTCTCCAGGAGAAATCAAAATGAAAGCACGCTTGAATCGGTTCGGGCTGTCTGGTTTGGGTGTTGCGTTGAGTGCAGTTTTGCTGTCGGGCAGTGCTGCGTGGGGGCAATCGTCCAGTTCATCCATTCCGCCTGCCATGGCGGGCAGCATCTTGATGATTGCGTTGGTATGCGGCTTGGCTGGCTATATTTATATGGCTTTGGCGCTGCATACCATTGCGGTCAAGACGAACACCGCTAATCCGTGGCTGGCCTGGGTGCCGATTGCGAATGCCATCCTGATGTTGCAGATCGCCAAGAAACCATTGTGGTGGATCATTCTGTTTGCGATTCCTATCGTCAACATCGTGTTCATCATCATCGTTTGGATGGGCGTGGCCGAAGCGCGGCAGAAACCGAATTGGTGGGGAATTCTGGCGATCGTCCCTGTGGTTAACGTGATTGTGCCAGGATATTTGGCCTGGTCGGATTAGCGATATAGAAGGAGCCTGCTTTTAGTAAATCAAAGTCCCCACCCTCCCGCATAAAACGCGGGAAGGATGGGGCACCCTCTATAGGATTTGTTTTCCGCGGCGGTGTTTTATTTCTCAGACAGCGGAAGAGTCGCAGGGCTGACGTCGCGAATTGCTGATAGCTTCAAGTAGACTTATTTTCGACTCGTGCATCGATTCATATTTTTCTTAGGCAGAAACGGCGGTAGCGCCGGTCGCGCGCGTGTGTGTGTCTGGTTGTGTTTGGGATTCGGTCTGTTGGTGCAGGCCGGAATGGCCCAGCAAAGCCGCGACGACAAATATCCAGACAGCCCCAGTGCGCAGGAAAACGCGCCGTCTAGACCTGCGCAACTCGGCCGGCTGCCAATTGAGTGGATTATCGGTCCTTACATTCCAGCGCAGGGTCCGCTCGAAACTTTGTCGAATGCGCAACGCACGCAGATTTATTTTCGACAGACATTTCTGACAGCCGGTTCTTACGTGGCCAGGGCATTTTCCGCAGGGATCGACCAGGCGCGGGGAGAGCCTCATGAGTGGGGCGGCGGTTTTGCAGGATATGGCCGCCGTTATGCGGCGCGCTATGGAGAGTTTGTGGTCCAGAACAGCGTGCTTTCGGGAGGGAACGCGCTGCTTGGATTGGAGCCGCGGTATGACTTTTGCCGGTGCCAGGGATTCTGGTCTCGCACGCGGCACGCGGTTTCGAGAAACTTCGTTGCCTATGACCGCAGTGAGCGCGACCTTCGGCCGCAAGTTCCGACTTATACCGCAGCATTCGCCGCCGGCCTGCTTTACAACACATGGTTGCCGGGACAACAGAATATCTGGAAAGGCGGCGCGTATGGCATGCTGTCACAAGCTGGAATCGGGAGTGGGTACAACTTCGTGAGTGAATTTGCGCTGGATATTCTGCACGCGGTCGGACTGAAGAAAGAAGTCAGTCTGACGAAGTAATCCGGGGACAGCCCGCGATCTAGATCACGCGCGCAGATTTTTCAACCAAATCGCCTACGCAAGATTTTTACGTCAATCCATCGGGCTAGCTTCGGCTATTTGATGAATTGCGCTCTGCGCGGCGATCAGAGGCACAGAAACGTGCACCGTCTCGTCGCGATCATTTACGTCGACGATGATCGATCCTCCACGCTTCGCCACTAGAACGTGCTCATCGGGTTGCTTGACTTCGACGAAGACACCGTCGGGAGCGTCTTTGAGCGCGGGAATGGCAGCGTCGATGATGGGCAGCGCCTCGCGCAAATCGTGCGATGAGTCAGCGAAATTGTGCCGGGGCACGAAGTGCAGGGCTGTGGGCACGAGTGCGGCGGGAACCAATACGTGCACGTGCGTGCCACCGGGCTGTTTCTCCTGAACGTTGACGTAAATGAAGCCCTCGGTGGAGAGAGCGGCGGCGCCGGCAAGCGCCGTCCCCAGTACGCCGATACCGAGCTTGGCGAGAAAGATCATTGCAGTTCTCCTTGCCGTGAAAATTTATTCGGAGTCGGTATTGTGCGAATCGATCCAGACCCGAACGTTTTCATCTGAGCCGCTGACGCGAACTAAAGTTGTATCGCCGACATTTTCAAGCGCTTTGATCGCCGCTTCAACGTTGAGTTGATTCTCAGTGGTGTCCGACACCAGGGCCTCGACTACATCCCAGGGAACGGTTACGTCCACAGTCTCTTTGGAATTTTTGTCGATGACGTGAACCACGACCTGGCCGTGTTCTTTGGCTACGCGAACATCATCGCCGGTATTTTGCACGGTGACGAACTCGCCTTCCGGCGCGGTTTTCAGGGCATCAAGGACGGCCCGTACATTGACCTTGTCGGCATGCATATCGCCGATGTGGACCTTGCCGTCACGCAAATCTTCGTTGTTGATGGCGGGGATGACTTTTTCCGCGAGGATCAAGGGCACGTTGACCCGGACCAGTTCATGGGTGGATTGATTGCTGACACGCACGTGAAGGTAACGGACGGTTGTAACTGCAAAGGCGAGGGTCGCGCTCATTCCGATGAGGGCGCAGAGGGCGAGCGCCAGCACTGGGTTTTTCATGGTTTTCATAGTCGTCCTTTCAGAACGGATCGGTTTACGAAAGTGCCATAAATCGTCCTGGGCTAGATACGCGGGAGCAGAGGGAAAAGTTCCTGGCGTTTGAAGGCCGGAATAGTAATGTGCAAATTAATGCACATGGCTGGCCGCCGCTCGAACCATCGCCCGGGTACAGGTCAATGGCTTCAGTGGGTTCGCAGGCTGGGTTTGGTATCGGGGTTGCTTTGATACAGACAGCCGGAGCTTCTGGAAATCGACGGATCGAGCTCCTAAAAGGCGGAGACTAATAATGAAGAGCTGCTTTCTCCTTTTCTGTTCCTGCATTTTGTTTTCTATGGCCGCGTCGGGACAGGCGATTGGGAGCTACGTCAACGCTCAACCGCAAATGTTTGTAATGCCGGACCATCCACAGCATGCTTCGCAGACCGAACTGGCACCGGAGCAGGACTTGAGGGAGAGGTCTGTAATCACCTTTGGCCAAGGCGAAAGACCGCTGTGGGAATGCATGCCAGAGCCAGCTTTTGTGCCTATCGCAGACTTGGCCCGCACTCTTAGAAGCCAGCATGTCCGGGCCAAGAAGGTAGTGACATTCCGGAACGACTAGATCCCGCTTTATTTTTCCTAACCGTTGTTTAGGAACTGTGGCCGGCGCACTGCAGCACACCAAGATATAGGCGGAATGGGCCCACTGTTTCGCGGTATTGATGGGCCATGGTCCTCGATATCTGGTGCAGGTGAGTTAAGTCATGGGCTGCCCAGGTCGCCAGCAATTCAGAGAGAGTGACCGCACCCAGCGCGGGATGGCGTCCTGCACGATCGAGATCTTCAGGCTGAATATTTAACCCGCGCAATTCGCGCAAACTCTCGCCACGCACGCGCGCAAATTCATCCAACAACTCGCCGAGGGATTTGCCCTGGCTTTCGCGCAAGTGTCCCAGTCGATCGAAGGGGGCGAAGGGCTGGCTGTCGCCGAATTGCAGAATGGTTTTGGCGCGCGGTATCCAGTCGGTGCGCTCAGCGTGGATCAGATGAGCGACGACATCGGATGCGCTCCAACTGTTTTCGCCTTCATTGCGTGTGGTCCAGAATTCGGAGAGATCGCGGAGAAGGGCGTTGAGCACGACGGGAGTGCGAGTTAGAAGAGCGATTGTATCGTCGAGATTGTGCGGCATTTTTCCTCTCAAATTGTATGACGGGCGAGGGCGCCCGTCGCTCCACATTCACATTCACACGGAGGCGCCGTCACTGCTCAGAGTATGCCGCAGATTCGGCGATTACCGCCGCTTCCATAATTGCTTCCACACCTGTACGAGCTCCTGGATCGAACGCGCGCTGGGGACCCGATCGTTCACCATGCGGCAGCGGGCATAAGCGGTGTGATAGGCGTGGCGCGCGGCATTCAGGCTGATCCGCGAAAGACTGCCGCGCATCTGCTTGAGTTCCTCAGTACTCATGACCTCGCTGTTTTGTTGAGCCTGATCGCGTACATCGCGCTGGCGAATATCGGGACGGCGGGCCACGAAACGGATGTTAGCATATTCGCCATTTATTCGCCTACAGAGGAAATAAAAACAGGACAGCCTCTCCGCTGTCCTGTTTGATTTTCGCGATCTACGGTTTAGCTGCGGGCTTTTCCTCGCCCTTGGCCTTGGGCATAGCCTTTTCGTGCATGGCAGCTTTTGGCTTCCAGAAGCCCGGGTCTTCCTTGACCCAGTCCTCCCGAGGATAGCTCATCGCCGGATTGAACGAGAACAGGTTGGTTTGAGTGAACTCAACCGCTGAAGATTCCAATTCGCTGAGCCTCTTCATCCCGTCTGCGCCCATGTTCTCAGCAAACTGCTTATCGTTCTCCATGTCCTTATCGATCTCCGAAGCAGATTTCATGGGAATAACCACCAGGTAGGTTGCGTCTTCCTGGCCATACATGTCCTCGTACATCGCCCAATGCGTGTCGGGAATTTTGTCGTAGGCGGCTTTGACCAGCTTCATCAGCTCATTCCATTCGTGTCTGTGGCCAGGCCGGACGCGGTAGAGCGCAATCTCCATCAAGCGCATGCGTGCTATATCAACTGGTCCGCGCAGGCTTTGCTCTTCGTTATAGGTGAATACGCCCGCGTCAGTTTCGGCGAGCAGTTCGCCGTCAGCCAGGGCTGCACGGTCAGTTGCGGAGGAGAGCGCGGAGTTCATCTGCTGCGCCATGGCGTCTTTTTCCCAAGCCGCAAACGAGTCGTAGCCGATAAGGAATAGAGTTCGGTTCTTGCCGGTCAGTGAATTAAGAGCGAAATAATGTGTAGGCCATTTGGCGCGGGCGTAGGCCTGCACAAATGCGCTCTCGGATTTTTCATGAACCGCGCCGCTTTTTCCAGGCTTCATAAATTCGCGGTCGATGAGTAATACTTTTGGCGGGGGCGTCGTGGTCCCTTCAGTGGCTTCCTGTGCCATGGCCACGCCGCTACCTACGCTCAAAAGAGTAGCTGCTAACAAACAACTTGCGATGCTCTTCATACGTGTGACCCTCCTCGGGTCCAGAAGAAATTGATACTGCCTGAAATGTGGAGAGAATTACGCGGATGCTCTGGCCCCAATCCCAGAACAGGGCGGAGGTTAGCTGAATGCAAGTGCGGAAGTCAAGCATGTAGCTAGCCGGCGAAGCTTAGCGGTAATGGGCGATGTGGAACGCTTACGGAACTCAAAATCAAAAGCCCCACCCTCTCGCAAAAAACGCGAGAAGGATGGGGCACCCGAGCGATTTATTTTCGAGCGAATTACTGCGGAGGCGCAGGCTGTTGGTTTTGCGGTTGCTGGCCATCAGATGTTGGCATCACCGAGCGCACGTCCTGGCTGGGCGCTACATATGGAATCTTCGGCATGTGCGTCACCTCACCCTTTACTGCGTCGGACATCACGATGCCGGCATGTTCGAGCAAGAGGCCGGTTGCGCGATCAAGCTCAATCTCAGCTTTTTCGTAGGCGGCTTCGGCCGAAACCTGGTTCGACTTGGCTACGGCGAGTTGCGATTGGTAATTCAGCACGTTAGTACCGGTCGAAGCTCCCAGCCGGAATTTTTTCTGCTCCGCCTCGAGGGATTGCTGAGCGAGCGCCACCGCGGCTTGTGACGCTTCTACCGCGGCCCGATTCTGGGTCACCGTGAATTGCGCATTGCGCACTTCAATGCGCACCTGATTCTCTATCTGTTGCAGCCGCATTTGCGCCTGTCTGTACTCCAGCTGGCTGCGCACCTGAAGTGCCTGAGCTTCGCGATTGCGAATCGGAATGGTCAGCGTAACTCCAGCGCCTTTATCAGGAGCCGCCGAGTTAATCAGGTCATTGAGGGTAGAACCGTATGAGATGGGCGGGGTGGGCGCAAATCCATTGCAGAAGCTGTTTGTAGGTTGGTTTACGCAAATGTAATTCGAGTTCTGAGCGCCACCAGTTCCCGATCCTCCGTAGTAGGCAAAAAGATCCAGGCTCGGCAGAAGCGCGTTCTTTATGGCGCGAGCGCTGATGTCGCGGTTGACCAGATCGATCCGGGATTCGGCCAAGTCAGGGCGATGCTGCAGCGCCTCATTAATCAGGTCCTCGGTTGGTACCACCGGCTCCTGCTGCGGAAGCGCCATGGTGGTGGTTGGAATCACTTCCGCACTCGCGAGCTGGGGATCCTGAAGGGTGCGGCTGAGCGCATTTTTCATCAGCAGTTGCTGCAAATCGAGATTGGTTTGCGCCTGCACCAGATTCTGCTGGTCGGTTGCGACCGAGTTCTGCGCCCGTACTACTTCAATGGGCGCAAGGCTGCCGATCTGAACTTGTTTCTGGTTGTCAGAAAGAGTCTTCTGCGCAAAAGCCAGCGCTTCCTGCTGGACCTTCACGTTTTCGTAGGCATATACCAGGTTCCAGTAGAGATTCTCTATCTGATCAACTGTGGTAAGGATCTGTAGCCGAAAGGCAACGTCGGTGATTTCGCGGTCGTTCTTCGAAATGCGGATCAGGCGATCATTCGGAAGAAAGCCAAAACCCTGCAGAAGATGCTGCGAGATCTTGAATTGGAAACCCGAACTTAGCGCGGGGCTTACGGTTTGGAACGGATTGTTTGAGGTTACACGCGAGTTTGTGAAACCCACAGATACATTGGTACCTGACTGAAATCCTTGCAGATAACTAAAATTCCCGGTGGTAGTATTTTGCGCCGTACCGCTGAAGGGGCTGGTGGGAATGAATCGAGCATGATCGGACTGTAGTGTTCCAGTCACGATAGGATCGAAGCTGGTAATGACCGATCCTAATCCTTCCGTTGTGTTCACGATGCCGGATGTTCCAGCGCCAATGCCTCCGGAGGCTGGAGATGTTCCGCCAGGTCCCGAGCCGACGGTCCCGCTCAATCCGCCTACGCCTCCGCCAGGTGTATTTTGCACGATACCGGTGTTGACGCCAAGAATCTGATTGGCTCCCGATTTCGCCCGCAGCACATCCGTGTCGGCGATGTTCAAGTTGTAGCGTGCAATTCCGATATCGAGATTGTTTTCGAGCGCGAGGGCGACCGCGTCATCCATGGAAAGATAAATCTTGCCATCGCGCATTAATTGTTCAATGCGCGGGGTGTTGGTCAAATCTGGGGGCGGCACATTGCGCGAGGTGTATGGAGCGATGAGGTTCGGGAAAGCGCGCTTGGGCTTCGCATAATCCTCGACCACGAAGGAATGCTGGTGCGACGAGGGGGCCGCGGGGAGCGCCTGCGAGGAAGGCGGCGCGGTGGCGTTGGTCTGCGCGGGGGCCGGCTGGGCATCCTGCGCCCAAATGCTCAGGGGAAACACGAAAAGTAAGATTACCGCCATGATATTGCGGAAAGCACATTGCAACGAAGACAAAGACATTCGATTCTCTCCATCAATTCTTAAACTGTTATGCATGAAAGGGCCTGGGACGCCAAGCTATACAGCGCTGGTTACTAAATCTTAATCACTGCTTGTTACGACAAAAGTCTTTTCGAGGTTCCAGATTTCTGCTTTTGTGTCCCCTTAATCCATCTGGACAAACTTCGAGACGCATAAGCAGCGGTTTTTTATGTGTGAAAAAGAATGCACCAGTATAGCCGAGCGGTTGAAGGCTGCACGACAGCTCCGGCATCCAGGTGCACACAATTGGTTGTAATCTTGGATGCAGCTTCATTTCTGAAGATTCGATTTCTGCATGCGCAATCTCAAGCTGATTATTGCCTACGACGGTACGGATTTCGCCGGATGGCAGATCCAACCCGGCGCCGCGACGGTCCAAGGCACGCTGGCCTCAGCCATTGGACGGCTCACCGGGGAAAAAGTACTACCCCAGGGATCGGGAAGGACCGACGCTGGAGTGCATGCGCTGACGCAGGTCGCGACTCTGCAGACGGAAGCGGCGATCCCGGCGCCGAATTTTGTGGTTGCGCTGAACGATATTCTTCCCGAATCGATTCGAATTCTTGCAGCCGAGGAGGCCGCGCCCGATTTCCATGCGCGCAAATCAGCGCGAGCAAAAACTTACCGTTACCGGATTTATCGCGAAGCGATTTGCCCTCCATTTTTGGCGCGCTATGTCTGGCATTATCCTTATCCGCTGGATGAAAACGCGATGAAAGAGGCCGGGTCACTGGTCGAGGGTGAGCATGATTTCACTTCCTTCGCGGCGGTTGATCAGGAACGCGGGAAGGAAAACGCTTCTAACATTCGCCGCATTTTCTCGTCGCAATGGCGGAGAGAATCGTCAGAATTCATTTATGAAGTGCGCGGTAACGGATTTCTTCATCACATGGTACGTAATCTGGTGGGCACGTTTTTGCTGGTGGGGAAGGGAACACTTAAGCCGGCCGACATCACTAGAATCCTCTCAGCAAGGGATCGTTCCGCGGCGGGTGCGACGGCTCCGGCGAGCGGCTTGTATCTAGTAAACGTGGAATACTAACCGACACGATCATGGGCCAATGGCGACTGACTTACAACTCGGCAAAAGAGTGATTCGGGCCGTGGATCCTGCGAGTGGCGAGGTTTTGCAGGAATTTGCATGCGCTTCGACGGCCGAAGTTTTTGACTCCGTCTCCCGCGCGCGAATGGCACAGTCCGCATGGCAGCGGACTCCGCTGAGAGGACGGCTGAAGTTCATCAGGAGTTTTCAGCGGCTGCTGAATGAGCGCAAGCAGCAGATCGCTCGCACCATCAGTTCTGAAACCGGCAAGCCGTATGCCGAGGCGCTGCTGTCGGAGATTCTGGTAGTTCTGGATACGACGCGGTTCCTTCTCGATCAGAGCTATGGGTTGCTCCGCGATCAACCGGTGCCGCACGGCAGCCTGGCGACGAAGACCAAAGCTGGGTATTTGATTCGTGAACCGTATGGCGTCATGGGGATCGTCTCGCCGTGGAATTATCCGTTCGCGATTCCCGCCAGCCAATCGCTTGCCGCGCTGGTGACGGGAAATGTTGTGGTATTGAAACCTTCTGAGCTAACGCCGCTTTCAGCGCTTGAGCTGGTCAAATTGTGCCGCGAGGCCGGACTACCACAGAATGTTTTTCAGCTTGTGCTCGGCGATGGCTCGACCGGGGCGGCGCTTCTCCAATCCGATATCGACAAGTTGATTTTCACCGGCAGCGTGGCGACCGGCAAACGGATCGCGCAAACCGCCGCCGCTCGATTGCTTCCCGTGATACTTGAGCTGGGCGGAAAAGATCCCATGATTGTGCTGGACGATGCGGATATTGACATTGCATCCAGCGGCGCGGTTTGGGCAGCTTTTATGAATGCAGGACAGACCTGCCTTTCGGTCGAGCGGTGTTATGTTCAGCGCAGTATTTACCAGTCGTTTGTTGCGATGTGTGCGGAAAAGACCCAGCGGCTTCAGGTGGGAAGAGGATCAGATCCCGCGACTGATATTGGTCCGCTCATCCATGAACGGCAGCTGCGGATTATTGAACAGCACGTGGAAGATGCTCGAAGCCAGGGTGCGCGCATAATGACCGGTGGGCAACGGTTGCCATCGTTAGGCCGGAATTTCTACGCGCCCACGGTGCTGGCGGATGTCACCCACAAAATGCAAATCATGCGTGACGAGAGCTTTGGCCCGGTGCTTCCCATCATGCCATTTGAATTTGACGATGAAGCGATTCGCCTGGCTAATGATTCGGAATATGGACTGGCGGCGAGCGTTTGGACGCGGGATCGGTCGCGCGGCGAAAAAATCGCACGTCAGATCAAAGCCGGCACTGTGATGGTGAATGACGCGGTTTCATGCTATGCGATCAGCGAAGCGCCACACGGAGGGATGAAAGCCAGCGGAATGGGGCGCACTCACGGCAAGCTCGGCCTTGAGGAGATGGTGCGCACGAAATATATCGATGTGGACCTGGTACCGCGGATTAAGAAGCCGTGGTGGTACGGTTACGGGCTGCGAATGCCGAGCGCCGCCGAAGGCTTTCTCGATTTGCAATTTGCGCGTGAAATGCGGCGACGGCTAATCGGCGGAATTCGATCGCTTCCACTAATTAGCCGGCGCAAAATTTAAAGTAATTCTTGAACAATCCGAGTCTATCTGCCTGGGTGCTGCTCGTAGTACTGCTCGCCTTCCTGCACTTGCTGGATGGCCTGATTGATCAATTCCATGGCCTTTTCCCGGTGCCCGCCCTTGTTGGGGGTAGCCCGCTGCAATTCGTCTTTCGCCTGTTGCAGATGTCCCAGTGCCGCACTCATGTGTGGTTCGTGCCGAGCCATTTCGCGGTTCTGGGCCCAGAGGCCCATCCCTGCCAAAAGCAATAACGTACTGAGTACACCAATTACCCGGTTGCGCATAATTCCTCCAGTGCTTGATTCGAATCACGACTGAGACGGTCGTGCTTACGCGCGGGTTGCTCGGTTAGCTGTGAAATTCGGGATAGCCGAGCTGTCTGCTACACTGTCTCGTTTTGCGCAATCAGCTTGCCTGAAAAGCTATGAGCTATCTGCTTGGAATCGATGTTGGCACGGGCGGAACGCGAGCCGTGCTTATAAGCCGCGATGGCGAAATCGTGGGGTCCGCAAGCTGCGAGCATGTTCCATTTGCATCACCCAAAACTGGTTGGGCCGAGCAGGATCCCCATGACTGGCATCGTGCGACCGGGTCTGCGGTGCGTCAAACAATTTCTGCAGCCGGAATCGATTCGTCCGAAATTTCCGCGGTAGGCCTGGCCGGGCAAATGCATGGCGCGGTTTTGTTGGACGAGAGCGATGAGGTCCTGCGGCCGGCGCTGATCTGGTGTGATCAGCGTACGCAAGCGCAATGCGACTGGCTCAATGCAAACATTGGCGAACAAAAAATTATCGAGCTCACCAGCAATCCCGCTCTCACCAATTTCACCCTGACCAAGCTGCTGTGGGTGCGCGACAACGAGCCGGAACTGTGGAAGCGCTTCCGACGCGTGTTGCTTCCCAAAGATTACGTCCGCTTCCGGCTCACCGGCGAACATGCGATGGATGTTGCGGAAGCATCTGGAACCTTAATGCTGGATGTGGCGCACCGTCGCTGGTCAGAGCAGATGATGTCGGCGGCGGGGATTCCAATGAGTTGTTTGCCGAAACTCTACGAGTCCCCAGAGATTTGCGGACGCATTTCCGAGGCGGGAGCTTCGCACACCGGACTGAGTGTTGGAACATCTGTGGTCGCAGGCGCGGGGGATCAAGCGGGCGGAGCTGTAGGAATGGGCATTGTGAGAGCAGGCGCGGTGAGTGCGACGATTGGAACTTCGGGCGTCGTGTTCGCAGCGACGGACTCGCCGGCGATGGATCCAATGGGCCGGGTGCACACTTTTTGCCATGCAGTTCCCGGTCGATGGCACGTAATGGGCGTGACCCAGGCGGCGGGATTATCCTTGCGCTGGTTTCGCGATCTGCTGCGCGGATCGTCTTACGACGATCTCATGCGAGAGGCTGCGACCGCGCCTCCGGGTTCAGATGGAGTATTGTGGGCTCCATATCTGATGGGTGAAAGAACGCCGTATCTCGACCCCAATGCGCGCGGAACTCTGACCGGCCTGGCCGCCAGTCACACTCGCGCCCACGTAGTTCGCGCAATTCTCGAAGGAGTGGCGTTCAGCTTGAAAGACACATTTTCCTTATTCGATGAAATGCAAGTGCCGGTACGGAACGTACGCCTTGGTGGCGGAGGTGCGCGTTCGCCGTTGTGGCGGCAAATTCAGGCTGACGTTTACGGACACGACGTCGAGATTCTGGCGGCCGAAGAGGGCGCAGCGTACGGGGCTGCGTTGTTGGCCGGAGTGGGCGCGAAATTCTGGGCCTCCGTCGACCAAGCCTGCGATGCTGTAGTCAAAGTTCAGCAGCGGGTGCGGCCCGATACCAAAGCGATGAAAGCGCTGGCAATTCAGTATGAGAATTTCCGCCGGCTGTATCCTGCGCTGAAGCCCTTGTTCGCGCGGATGAATGCGTCCGCATAATTTGGGATCATTTGTTATCGTTTAATCATGGTTGAGGTGATCTGCAGTGGGTTGCTGTTTGATCTCGATGGGGTGCTGGTTGATTCCACTCCAGCCGTCGCGCGGGTATGGACGAAGTGGGCGATAGCACGCGGACTCGATCCTGAGGAAACTGTAAAACAAGCGCACGGACGCCCGAGCATAGCCACGGTCCGCGATATTCTACCGGACGCCGATTTCGAAAAGGAAAACGAAATTATTCTCCGGGGCGAGATTGAGGACACTGAAGGTGTGATCGCGCTGCCGGGCGCGCGTGAGTTGCTTAGTTCGCTTCCGGATAATGAGTGGGCGCTGGTGACCTCCTGCTCACGACCATTGGCGCAGGTCCGATTGAAGGTTGCCGGTCTGCCGACCCCGCGCAACATCGTAACTTCTGACGATGTTACGAACGGTAAACCCGATCCTGAGCCCTATATAAAAGGAGCGGCCTTGCTGGGAGTGCCAGCTTCTAAATGCGCGGTATTTGAAGATGCCCCCGCTGGCATCCGCGCCGGGAAAGCTGCCGGCGCGCTTGTAATTGCCCTGCCTACGACTTCCCCACAGGCCGAATTAGAAGCTGCGGGAGCGGACTGGGTATTGCCTGGTTACAAAAACCTATTCGTGACTCAGGCTGATCACGGTTCAAATTTGCTGCGACTGCTGTTGCGGCTGTGAAAGACACCGGCATGTATCGATGCCGGGCACGGTACTGAGAGTCTGACCCAAAGATTTCCCTCCAATTGCCTGCAGACCTGCTTCCACTCCTCCCGCCGATGTTCTTATCTCTAGTTACGTTCGTGAGGGTACGTCGGGTATCTGAGTTCGATTTCCGCTCATGCCTATCATTCATGACCAAGGGAAAAAGGTATTGCGCGATGGCAGCGTGAACCAAAGACTTTCCAAAGTCATGCCAAATCTGATCCAGAAGGACAATTACTTAGGGTTACTTGTGTACCGTTTATAGCCTTGCGATTCTCGGCGATACTTTTTTGTAAGGAAAACTATACATGCGTTCCCACAACATGCGCGGGTTCTCAATTATCGAGATGATGATTGTTGTCGTCATCGCCCTGATAGCGTCGGGGATCGCATTCATGTCGGTAGGCCCAATTATCAACCAAGCCCACGTGACCAATGCTTACTCGATCACTTTAGGAGCATTACGGACAGCGCGCGAATCGGCGGTAGGCACGCGCCGGGTCTACATTGTGGCGTTTAACAATACAGTGACGCCCAACACAATTTCGATTACGCAGGCCAATACGGGTGCAGTTATAACCACTTATGCATTGCCGACGGATACGTCTTTTGTAGTGCAAAGCGTTTTTCCCAATGTTGGACCGGACAGTTTTGGCACCGGCACCTTGCCAATTGATCTTGACCAGGGTGTAGTAGGCGCTTCAGCTACAGATACAACGTCAGTCTATTTTTACCCCGATGGCTCGGCCCAGGACTCGAATCAGAATACTAATAACGGAGTCATTTACATCGGCCGCGCGGGCGATAAGAGTACTCCCCGAGCGATCACCATCTGGGGCGCGACGGGCCGTTTGCGAGGCTGGAGACTGAACAAGGCGGCCACTTATTTTTGGGGTCAAATATGAGATTTTCCACGAGCACCGGACAGCGCAGGACTGCGGACAGCGGCTTCACCCTGATCGAAGTATTGATCTCGATGTTCATTTTGACAATTGGCATGCTGTCATTGCTGGGAGTCTTTGGCCTGTCGATGTCTGCGACCATGACGGCGCAGGAAGATCGCATTGCCAAGCAGCTGGCTCAGGACGCATTTGAAAGTATTTATACCGCCCGCGACACCAACAACATTCCATGGCCGAGTATTGAGAATGTTAGTGGTGGTGGCAGCGGAATCTTTGTGACCGGGCTGCAGCCCATTAAGCAAGCCGGCGCCGATGCTATTGTCGGGACCGCGGATGATGCCGCTGCTCCGGCGCAAGTGTTCACTTTGCCGGGGCCGGATGGCATTGTCGGAACCGCGGACGACGTAACTGTCTCCTTAACCAACTTCAAACGCCAGATTGTGATTACGGATGTGTTATCGGGTGGCGGCACAGTGGCTGACCTGAAGAACGTATCCGTCACAATCCAGTACACCACTCCCCAGGCTGCTCTGGCAAAGCAGTACGTGCTCGCGGGTTACATTTCGCAATACCGATAAGAGGCGACAAGTGCAGAGCAAATACAAATCGTGCGCAGGTTTCACGCTTGCCGAGATGCTGATTTCGCTCATCGTTGGAACCCTGGTTTTGGGGACAGCGGTGCAAATATTCTCGCGCAGCATGGGCGCCACCTGGGTAGTGTCTCAAAAAGCAGAAATGCAGCAGGATGCACGGGCCGCCATGAACCTCTTGACCAAGGACATTCGCATGGCCGGCGGTGGCTTGCCGTCAGGCGGCGTAGGCCTGGCCGCGGGAACCGCGGTTACACCTGCCTATGGGTTGGATTACAACGGAACCGGCTATCTGGGATCGAATAACAATGCAGGATTGAACTTCCCTATACCCAGCGGTTCAACTGTGCCTTTTCTTTACGGTGCGCTTCCTGCCTGCGGCAAGGGAATCACTCTGAACGCAGGACAGGGTGCAACTGACATCATCACTGTCGCATATATCGATTCCAACTTCCCGCTACAGGATTATCAAGTCTCTTTCAATAACACCAATGGAACGTCGGTTACGTTTACATCGACCAACGCTGCCGACCCTGGAGTGAATAGCACGGCAGTAGGTCTACAGCAGGGCGACATAGTCTTGTTCCAGGCGAAGATTGGAAGTGGCAGCAGCGCGACCACAGGTTACGCCGTTGCCGATGTGACCGCACCTGCGGGCGCGGGAGCAGGGCCGAGCTACACCGTATTATTCGCAAACAGCGATTCATTAAAGCTTAACCAGACCGCGGCGACTTCGAACGACATGAAGCAGATCGTCAGTAATGTGGGAGCGGTAGATCCGGGAGCTCTAGCCAAGCGGGTATGGGTGATTACTTACTACCTGTGGAATGAACCCAATCCAGCAGGCGGTACTCCGATACCGGTGCTGATGCGGCAGGTCAACGCCCGCAAGCCTGTTCCGGTAGCAGAAAACGTCGTCAACCTTCGTTTTACATACGATACGTATGATTCAAGCGGCACTTTGCAGAATGCAACTTGTGACGGGGGAGAGTCGCTGGGAGTAAGCCCCAACGAGATCAGGACGATCAACGTGACTCACCTGACATTGCGAAGCCAATTGGCTGGTACCAGCAATAGCGGACTTTCAATGTCGAAGGGTTATCAATCAATCGATCTGCAAGCAACTTTAAGCGCTCGGAATCTTAGTTTTTCACAGCGGTATCAGTGAGCCAAGTTCAGCAAATGAAGGCGGTATGGGAAGTAAGGGTCTGACAGAAGGAGTTACGGGGATGAACAATCCTAAAACAACACTGCAACAACTAACTCGCGAAAAGAAACATATCTGCCTGCCCGGCGGAATAACGCTGCAGAGCGGCTTCACGCTAATTGCGTCGCTGCTCATGCTGTTAATCCTTTCAGGCATGGCGGTGGGCCTGCTGTTAATGGTCAACACTGAACAGAAAGCCGGGTTGAACGACGTGCAGAGCACGGTAGCATACCGTGCTGCCGAAGGTGCGATCGAAAAGATGACCTCGGACCTTTCTGACACGTTTTCGCAGATACAAGCGCCGGTGGCCAGCGATATTACTACGCTCAGCAATCTCCAGCCCCCGCCCGACTCGACCGGTGTCCAGTATGTGACTTACACTCTCACGCCTGCAACCAATGCTAATGGATCGTTGCAGAGCAGCTACTCCCAGATTCAGACCGGACCTTATCAGGGACTTTCGGCGTTGACCGTGCCAGTAACTTTGCAGGCGACCGCCCTGGAGCCGCTGGGGCAGGAAGTGAGCATGGTGCGCACGGTTGAGGTTGCGTTAATTCCGGTATTCCAATTTGGTGTGTTCTCGGACAGTGATATGGGCTTCTACAGCAGCCCTAACCTTGACTTCAATGGACGCGTACACACGAACGGCGACCTCTACCTGGGCGTTGCTAACGGTTATACTTTAACGTTTCACGATAAGTTGACTGCATACGGAAACGTCATCCGCCACAATTTACCGAACGGACTGCTGGACACGAGCTATAACGATGCTGGCACAGTATTGATCCCGTCTGCAGCCCAGGGATGCGATGGTTCACAGCCTGCGTGCAGAGCGATCAGCCAGACCGAGGGAAGCCTGGTGGGTGCAGGTGGAAATCCACCGCAATCGTCGTATAACACCACTTCTTCGGAAAGCCCGGCGAAGTCGTGGCAAAACATCTCGCAAACTGTCTACAGCGGTATGATCACGGACGGAAACTATGGCAATACGATCAACACCGGGGTCAAGCAGCTGACTTTGCCGTTTGTGGTGGGCGCTTCTTTGACCAGTCCCACCAACTCGGCTACCGCGTTTCAAACATTTGAGATTATTAGAAAGCCTCCAACCGGGGAGTCAACTACCTCTTCGATCGGATCGTCGCGAATGTACAACAGCGCGCAGATCCGGGTGTTGCTGGCAGATGATCCGGCAGAGCTGCCCGGGGGAATCAGCGACTCGCAAAATATCAGGTTGTCTAACGGCCAGTACAACAGCGGTCCGGATTACAGTAAGGGTGTGCCGGCTTCGGTACCAACCGGCCTGGCCGCTCTGAGCAGCGGCGGGTCCTATATGACTTATTTCGCGGAAGGGTCTACGGCAATCCCTGATCCCTCGACCTGGACCAATAGCATGACAACGTTACCGCCGGATTGGCCTTATCCGCCCAGCAATCCGCCGTCAACAGCGGTGACGCTGGTGCCGAATCCCGGTTCATCGCCGTCATTTTCGCTATACGCTCCAATGCTCACCGGCGCCACCGGTTCGATTCCTTCGAGCATCGCGATCTGTAAGGCACCGAGCTGCAACACGTATCCGTATTACACGCCGCCGGCGACCGCCAATACCAGCACCTGGAACTTGATTGATGGTTATTTGCGAGTGGAAGTTGAGATCAATGGAGGATTTACCCCGGTTACACAGCAGTGGTTGCAGTTGGGATTCGCGCGGGGTCTCAATCCTCCGACGTCAGCCGGAACTAATCCGGTAAATCCAAACGCAATTCTGATATTGCAACAAATTGCGGAACGCAGCGCGAACGGCTCGCTGGATACGGCCGGCGTCGCTGCCTCGAGTTGTGGCAGCAGTAGCTGCACCAAGAGCGCGCGGCCGCCCGAGGTCATTATCGACTCGGCCACCAATCAGGTGTACTACGGTGACAGCAAGCAGGCGACCAGCATTACCCGCAGTAACTGGTATCCAATCAATTTGTATGATCCGCGCGAAGGTGAACCTCGCGACGTAAAGGCCGGCGATGACAGCTGCACGCCTAACGGAGTGATGAATGTAGTGGAACTGGACGTAGGAAACCTTCGCAATTGGCTGCTGAATGACACAGTGGGCAAGACCGTGAACTACACCGACCAGAACGGTTACATTCTTTACTTTTCTGATCGTCGCGGAATGCTGCCCAGTCCCAATGGCTCGCAGGACCAACTGGCGGGAACCAAAACCGGAGATTCTGGTTTGGAAGACGTGGTTAACTCCTCGAGTTCGGCCGGAACTCCTAACGGATCTCTGGACCCGATTCCGACGGGGAAAAACGAATCACCGGAGGATGTTAACAACAACGGGCTGCTGGATAACTTCGGAATGAAGAACCTTGGCCTGGGCTTTGGCTACATCGGGGCGTCGACCGTCAACAGCAGTGTTAACAGCAACTCACTGAAGGCATTCGTCAGGATGAGCAGTTGCCTTAACTCTGGACGTCCTAATTGGGTGAGTGGCGCACGGCACGGGCTGAAGCTAGTGGATGGTTCGCTGGGCACCTTGCCTACCCTGCCAAACGGGACCGGAGGCTTTACGGTTGCATCTGAAAACCCCGTTTATATCAATGGCGACTACAACACCAGCGCTTCCGACCCCATGTGGGCGAACCCGAATGGCACGGAACCGGCACATGCCGCAGCCTCCATTGTGGCGGATGCCGTCACTGTGCTTTCAAACAAGTGGGCAGACCTGGAAAGCTTTAATAATCCAAGCGATGCCAGCCAACGTCCTGCGGCGAGCAGCACCTATTACCGGGTTGCAATTGCTGCGGGTAAAAACATTAACTTTCCATTCCCGTCATGGTCGAGCGCAACGGATTTTGGATTCGGCACTGACGGCGGTGTTCACAACTTCCTCCGCTATGTCGAGAGCTGGAATGGTGACACATTGAATTACAAAGGCTCTTTGGTGAGCATGTACTACTCAACTTATGCCACCGGTACGTTCAAGTGCTGTACCTACTCCGTATATGAACCGCCGGTTCGAAATTACATTTTCGATCCGCTGTTCTCGCAGCCGCAGAACTTGCCACCGGGAACACCGATGTTCCGCGACATCGATAACCTGAGCTATACGCAAACGTTAACGCCGCGGGGCGCGGGCGATCCGTAAACCCAGAGCGGTAAAAGCAATCGCGGGGCTCAGCCAATACGGTCTGGGCCCCGTTTTGTTTTTTGTGCGAATTGGCCGCCTATGCTGCGGAAGAGTCCGTGTACAAAAGCTGCCGCAGTTGCTCTGGTGTACCAACCGGTGGCTTACAACTGAACCCGGAGCATACCAGCGCCGTGGTTTTTTCCGCTTTAATTGCCGGTAAGTCAGGGACAGTCGCCGCCAACGAGGGCGGCAGATTCTGCGACACGGCGTGGGAGAATTTCAACTTGATCGCCGATCGCCCGATCAGGGCTGAAGAAGCCGCTTCCGCATAAAGCAGCGCCGCAGTGTCATCCTCACCCACAATAACGACCTGCGAATGCGGATATACGGCGTAAGCGGTGGCAATGCCGTAAGTACCTGCGAACAGCCCGTACTGGCCTGCTACCCCGGCCAGCAGGCCTAATGTCCGCTCTGCCTTCTCGCGGTAGGCATTTTCGCCAGTGTAGCCATGCATGCGAAGCAATGCGATGGCAGCCATTGGATTGCCGGCGGGCGTAGGCGAGTCCTGGAAGGGCTTTCGTGGGGTGGCAAGTACGCCGGCCGCGTCGGGATCCGACTTGCTGTCGAGGAAGCCGCCGGAAACTTCGTCGTAGAACTTGGCGATCATGGTATCGGTGATTTGCCGGGCTTCACGAAAATATGTAAGCACGGCGGTAGATTCGTAAGCGTCGAGGCAGGCGTTCGCGGTGTAAGCATAATCATCAAGAAAGCCTTCGATTTTGCGCCCAGCTTTGGAGTCAGAATACGCGATCACATGTTTGAGGCCGGATTCCGGCTTCCAGGCTTCCGCCAGCAACCGGTCAAGAGATCGCAGGGCGAAGTGTTTTGCCTGGTCAAGATCAAGCGCGATCGCAGCTTTCAGATACGCGGAGACAAAAAGCGCATTCCAGTTTGCGTAAATCGTTTTATCGATGTAAGGGGTTTGCCGCTGCAGCCTAGCGGCATACATTTTCTTTTTAGCGGACTGCAAAAGTTCACGAATGCGTTCCGGGCCGAGTTTCAACCGCGCCTCGATATCCTCGATCGACGCCCCCTGATGGAGTACGTTCCGCATCGGATCGTGCTGCATCTCGCCGATTTCGTTGATGTCATAGTGCAGCCTGGCTACCTGGAATTCGTCATCGTGCAGAACTGACTTGGCTTCGTCCAGTGTCCAAGTGAAATAGTCGCCATCGTCGTCGAGCGATATATCGGCATCCTGCGAGGCGTAGAAGCCGCCATGCTCGCGGTTACTGAGCACTTCGTCAACCCAGCGGATGATGTCGCGGGCGACATCCGCGAAAAATTTCTCGCCCGTCGCCTGATAGGCGTGGACATAATTCTTGAGCAGCTCCGAATTGTCATAGGACATCTTCTCGAAGTGGGGCACGATCCAGCGCTCATCAACGGAGTAACGATGAAATCCGCCGCCCAACTGGTCGTAAACTCCGCCGCGGGCCATTTTCTCGAGGGTAGTAGTGAAGACCTTGAGAAGTTCCTCAGCACTGTGGCCGCCAGTATTGTCCCTGTGGAGACGACCGCCTTCGGCCATCTGGCGGCTCTGCGCTGCGCCAGAACGGACATACTGATCGATCTGCAAATCCAGAATCGAAGGATGCGGAAATTTCGGGGCACTGCCGAAGCCGCCGTTACTTTCGTCGAACATCTTGAGCGCCGATTCGACGATCTGCTGAATTACCTCCGCAGAAAAATCGCCGGTCTTTCCGGTGAGCGATTCTGCGTGCGCAATTGCTCCTTCGACCATCTGAGCCTGCTCGCTTACATCGCCGTTCTTCTCGCGAAATGCGTCAGAAATCGTCAGCAGCACGCGGCGAAAGCTGGGCCGCCCCTGCATGTCGTGAGGAGGGAAGTAGGTGCCGCCGTAGAACGGGCGTCCGTCGGGCATTAGGAAACCGGTAAGCGGCCAACCGCCCTGTCCACTGATTGCCTGCACCGCGACCTGATAGCGGCTGTCAATGTCGGGACGCTCATCGCGATCGACCTTGATGGCGATGAAGCGTTCATTGATTAACTTTGCGGTCTCGGGGTCCTCGTACGACTCACGGTCCATTACGTGGCACCAATGGCACCACACGGCGCCGATGTCGAGCAGGATGGGTTTGTTCTCCCGCTTGGCTTTCTCGAATGCTTCGTCTCCCCACTCGTGCCACTGAATAGGCTGGTGCATGGCAGAGCGAAGGTAAGAAGACGAGGCCTGCGCTAGGGCGTTGTGGGTCAAGACCGGCATTCAGTTAGTCTACCTCGCGCCGATGTCGAAGGCATCGCGATTACTTGGACGGACCGCGACCATACCTCGGTAAGCTTTCGGCTTTCAGGACTTCGACAGTTGTCGGGCGATCATGCAGTACAACTGTACCGCGTCGTGCGAATGCTTCTTCTCAATTTGCTCATTGGGGGTGTGCGCCACGTGAATTGATCCCGGCCCGACCAGCAGAGGCTGGCCCCAGTTGCTGAGGGCGGGAATGTCAGTGGTGAAGGCAGCGACCATGGTGGGAAGATTTTCGAAGGTGCGCAGGCGGACGAAGGGAATCTCGAGGGTGAACTCAACCTTGACCAGATCGCCTACGGTGTCGATGATCTGTCGACGAAGATCGTCGGATGGGCCCACCAACCGGTAGAGCAAGAGCGCCTGAGCCTTGTCCGGAATTACGTTGGGCGCGCGGCCGCCTTCAATGGTTCCGACATTCAGAGTGCATGACCCAATCTCAGGATCGGAAGGCAGCTTCATGGCACGTAATCTGTGCAGCGCTTCGACCAGCTTGTCGATGGCGGACTCGCCGAGTTCCGGATATGCCGAATGCGCCATGCGTCCGGTTGCCGTAAGTTCCGCACGCAGCGCGCCTTTCGAGGCGATCGCGATTTTATTCTCCGTGGGCTCGCCGTTGATAAGAAACTTGCAGGAATTCGCCTGTTGATTCGCGACTTTCGCGCCCAGGCTGTCGCGTTCTTCGCCTACCAGGAACAGCAGGCCGACATAAATTCCTTCGGCTCGCAGGCGCTCGGCGGCGCCGATCTGCGCGGCGATGATGCCTTTGGCATCGCAGGATCCGCGACCGTAAATGCGGTGCTCATCTTCCGAGGAGGGGATGAAGGGCGGAACGGTGTCCATGTGGGTGGAGAACACAACCGTTGGATTGGGCTGCTGCGGCACGGTGGCGTAAACATTGGCGCGTTCGCCTTCTGCAACCATTCGTTGGACGTTATAGCCGAGCCGGCGAAGCTCCTGCAGCAAGAAATGCCCCACCTGGCCTTCATTTCCAGTGGTGGATTCGATATCAACCAGTTGACGGGTGAAAGCGACGATGTCCATTGGTCTGAAAAGCATAAACCACAAAGGACACGAGGGTACACGAAGGAACAACCCCTCGCCGCTCTCCAATCCACTCAGGTTAAGCTATTGCAGTGGAACCGCAACAATCTACTCACTCCGCGATTCGTTCTTTAATGCTTGATGGGCCGGCCGGACAGCTAGAGGCGCTGCTCAATTCCGGCGCGAAGAATGCCACGTATGCCGCTCTCGTGTGCCATCCCCACCCGGTCTTTGGCGGGACCATGCACAACAAGGTTGTGTTTCATGCCATGAAAGCGCTTAACAGTTTTGGTTTTCCGGTGCTGCGCTTCAATTTTCGGGGGACCGGGTTGAGCCACGGCGAGCACGATTATGGACGCGGTGAAATTGAGGATGTGCGGACGGCGCTTGGGTGGCTCGACCGCGAGTTTCAACTGCCGCTGATCTTTGCGGGATTTTCATTCGGCGCGGCGGTTGGTTTGTCGGCAGCCTGCTCGGATCATCGCGTGAAAGCCTTGATTGGCCTGGGAACCCCGGTTTCGCCGGTGGATGATCGGAGTTACGACTTGAATTTCCTGCGCACCTGCGAAAAGCCAAAGCTGTTTGTCAGCGGCAGCCGCGATCAGTTCGGGCCACGCTCTAAGCTTGACCAGCTGGTGCGCTCTTTGCCCGAGCCGAAGAAGCTCGTGATCATCGAAAGTGCCGATCATTTTTTTGAAGGTCGATTGCGAGAGATGAGAGAGGCGATTGAGGAGTGGATCAAAGAATCGATTAAAGATGCCAGGCCATGAAAGAAATTGCTCGCCACATTTTCGACCACGCTCTACGCGAATCAATCATAAGTCGGGCGTTCTCGCGGCATATTCATTGCGAACGCGGCGTTTTGCGAATTTGCGAAGATCTGTACGACCTCAATTCGTATAGCCGAGTGCTTGTAATTTCCATCGGCAAAGCCGCCCATTCCATGCTCACCGCCTTGCACGAGCAGACGGGCGAACGTTTCGAAGGCATAGTCGCCAGTTCGGTTGCGCCTGAGTTTCACATCCGCGGCTTTCGCTATTTTCACGGCGGCCATCCCTTGCCGAATGAAGAATCGATCCGCGCTGCTGACGCCATGCTGAAGTCGTTAAGCGCGCAGAACCAAGCATCGCTGGTGATTTATTTGATTAGCGGAGGCGGTTCAGCGACGGTCGAAAAGCCAATCGACGACGAGATTTCGCTCGATGATCTGGTCGATACTTATCGTGTGCTGGTCCACTCCGGCGCATCGATCCGGGAGATCAATACGATTCGTAAACATCTTTCGGCGGTGAAAGGAGGAAGGCTGGCCCAGGCTGCGTATCCCGCGCGGCAAGTATCGATTCTGATTTCAGATGTTCCGGATGATACGCCCGATGCGCTGGCTTCCGGATCAACCATGCCGGATTCAACCACGGTCGCTAACTGTTTCGCCATTGCATCTCAATACGAACTGCGGGAACAAGTTCCAAAATCTGTGCGCGAGCTGTTTGAACGACATGCGCTCGAGGAAACGCCGAAGTCTGACGATCCGGCCTTCATTCAGGCGCGTTGGTGGACAATTCTTTCGAACGCAGCATTACTTGAGGCCGCGGGAAGGGAAGCGATGCAGCAGGGCTTCTTAGTCGAGATCGATAATTCCTGCGACGATTGGGACTATGCGAGAGCAGCAGACCACTTACTCGGACGACTACGAGAGCTGCGCAGCAAACACGACCGTGTCTGCCTGCTCTCCGGTGGAGAAGTGACGGTACATGTCGAAAACGGCGGCGCGGGCGGACGCAATCAGCAGTTCGCGTTGTACTGCGCGGAAAAAATCAGCGGAGAAAATGTCTGCGTGCTCAGCGCGGGCTCAGATGGAATCGATGGTGACAGCACTGCAGCCGGGGCGATTGCCGACGGAACAACTCTGGAAAGAGCAAAAGCCCGTGGACTCAATGTTGCGGCGCACCTCAGCGCTTTTAATGCGTATCCGCTATTTGAAGCGCTGGGCGACGCGATCGTCACCGGGCCCACAGGCAACAATTTACGCGATCTCAGAGTTCTGCTTGCGTACTAAGCAGTTTTTCCCAGCTGCTCTTTGGCCTGGGCCGCCATTGCGTCCTGGATCTTTTGCATCTCTTCCGGTGACACATCTTTGACGTGAGTTGCCATCGACCACTGGTGGCCATAAGGATCGGTCACAATTCCGTAGCGATCGCCCCAGAACTGGTCCATGAGCGGCATCTTTACATCGGCGCCTGCTGAGACGGCGCGATTAAATGCTGCGTCAACATCGTCAGTGTAAATATGAATGGTGACACCGGTTCCGTTTTGCGAGAGCGGAGATAATGCTCCGTGCTCGGGCATCTCGTCATTCAGCATCAGCATGGAGTCGCCGATGCGCAAAGACGCATGCATAATCCTTCCGTCGGGCATTTCGGCCACGTGCAACACCTCCGCCCCAAGTGCTTTTTTGTAGAACTCAAGAGCCTGGGCGGCATTGCGGACAACGAGGTGTGGGGTCAGAGTATGAAATCCGGCGGGAATAGCTTGGGCCTTGTCAGACATAGAAGTCTCCTCGGCCAACGATTCTAGCCCTCGGAACATTAAATGTCTTAGAAAATTTTGGTGATGCCTTCAGGAAGGACCAGCACTTTGTCTTCGATCCCGGCGCGCTGGGCTTCTTCTTCAAGCAATTGCAGCGGCTCATCCATGGGCTCGTGCGAAAGCTGAAAGGTGCCGTAATGCATGGGAACCATCCAGCGCGAATTCAGGTCAAGGAAAGCGCGGGTGGCGTCGCCGGGGCTGGTGTGAACATTACGAAATTGCGGGGGATCATAGGCGCCTATGGGGAGTAGCGCCACTTGTGGCGAAAGCCGCATACCGATCTCGCGGAAGCCGGGAAAATATGCGGTGTCGCCGGCGTGATAGACGGAGTGTTTCCCATCGCGCAAAACGTATCCGCCGTAGCCACGATGAGCATCGCGCAGAACGCGTGCTCCCCAATGACGCGAGGGAACATGCGTGATGGTCACCTTGCGATGCCGGTAGCTATTCCACCAGTTCAGCTCAACCACGTCGCGGAAACCCAGGTCGGAGACCAGATCGAAAACCTGCTCCGGCACGACGATGGTAGGCGCCGATCCCCGCCATTGTTTGGTGTGTTGCACCAGCGACCGTAAGGATGGCCGGTGCAAGTGGTCAAAGTGCGCATGTGTGATCAGTACCAGGTCAATGGCCGGCAGATCGCGAACTTTCACGCCCGGCTGCCGCAATCTCTTCAATACAAAAAGCCAGCGCGCAAAATTAGGATCGACGACGATGTTCTCGCCGCCTACTTGTAGAAAGAAACTGGCGTGGCCAATGAACGTGACGCCCATCTGCCCGCTGGCCACCAGTACCGGCTGGTGAGATTCGCCAATTCGCGGAGTCACGGCTGAACGCCGTACCAGTTGCCCGAATTGCCGGGCACGCTTGCGCATCGCGGGACTTTTGATCGCCTGTGGCAGCATAAAGAAGCTTTTAGCTCTTAGCCATTAGCTTGAGACGTGTCAATTTCAGTGATGAGAGCCAGTGCCAAATTAATCGGACACTTACATTCTATCAATCCCCTCAAACTCGCTTGACCGCCTTCCGCCAGTCATTTCTAATTCTCGTGTTCTTCTCTTATAAGCAAGGAGCTCTCATGCGTGTCGCATTTCTAGGATTAGGAATTATGGGCCACGCGATGGCCGCCAATCTTGTCAAAGCCGGACACGAAGTTTCAGTCTGGAACCGCAGCCCCGGAAAGGCGGTCGAAGGGGCGCGTGCGGCAGCTTCCCCGTCCGAGGCCGCGCAGGGAGTGGAAGTGGTGTGGCTTTGTGTATCTGATACCGCAGCGGTCGAAAGTGTTTTGTTCGGGCCTGATGGCGTGGAGCATTCGCTTACCGAAGGGATGATCATCAGTGACTCCAGCACTATTTCGCCGACCGCGACCCGGAATTTCGCAGAGCGAGTAGCCCGGAAAGGCGCCCAGTACGTGGATTCGCCCATGACCGGGTCAAAGACCGGAGCAGAATCCGGCACGCTGCTTTTTATAGTCGGCGGAGATGAAGCGGCAGTTGAGAAGCTTAAGCCGCTTTATGCCGCAATGGGCAAAAAAATCTTCCGCGTGGGCGAGACCGGGAAGGGCCAATCCGCCAAGCTGGTCATGAATCTTCAGATCGCTCTGATCTACGAAGGCTTTGCCGAAGCTATGACTCTGGCCGCCAAACTGGGGGTCGGAGCGGAGGATTTGGTTCACCTGGTGAATGCTTCCATGATCAAATCGGGCGTGGTCGAATACAAGGCGCCGTTCGTCCTGCGCCGTGATTTCTCCGCCAACTTTCCGCTGCGGCTGATGCGGAAGGATATTCGACTTGCGCTCGATGCCGCAAAAGAAGCGCGGGTAAAGCTCCCCGGGCTGGAGACAGTCGAGGAAGTTTACGATGTGGCGATCGAAGAGGGCCACGCCGACCTCGACTACGCAGCTACTCTTTTGCTGCTCGAGAAGTGGGCCGGCGTCGAAGTAAAGGGAGAAGCGGCCTGACAAGTTAATGGCAGACTACATCGGCGCGATCGATCAGGGAACAACCAGCACGCGCTTCATCATCTTTGATCGCGCTGGGCGAATCGTCGCCTCTGCGCAAGAAGAGCACGAGCAGATTTATCCCCAGCCCGGCTGGGTTGAACACGACGCCGAGGAAATCTGGCGGCGCACTGAATCAGTTATCGCGAAGGCCATGCAGGCCGGTAAGTTCGGGCCCAAAGATCTGGCGGCGGTCGGAATTACCAACCAGCGCGAAACTACCGTCGTATGGAACAAGAAAACTGGCAAACCGATTTATAACGCCATAGTTTGGCAGGACACTCGGGTTGGTCCCGAGGTTGCGGAGTTTTCAAAGCACGGCGGCCAGGATCGATACCGGGCCAGGACCGGGCTGCCGCTGGCCACGTATTTCAGCGGCTTGAAAATTCGCGCGATCCTCGAAAACGTTCCTGGTGCGCGCACACAGGCCGAAGCCGGTGATCTGATCTGCGGCACGGTTGACAGCTTTCTGATCTGGAAGCTGACCGGCGGCGTTCACGTCACTGACGTTACCAACGCCAGCCGCACGCAACTGATGAGTCTTTCCACGCTGCAATGGGACGAGAGCATTCTGCGCGACTTCGGAATTCCTGCTCACATTTTGCCGAAGATTGTGTCCAGCAGTGAAATCTATGGACACGCAAAAATCCCGGCCATCCGCGATGTCGCCATCGCCGGGGTTCTTGGCGATCAACAAGCAGCGCTCATCGGACAAGTTTGTTTCAGACCTGGGCAGGCCAAAAATACTTACGGCACCGGGTGCTTCATGCTGCTGAACACCGGCGAGAAGATTGTGCCTTCGAAATTTGGTTTGATCACTACGATCGCTTATAAGCTGGGATCCAAGCCCGCGCATTATGCCCTTGAAGGCAGCATCGCGATTACCGGAGCGCTGGTGCAGTGGCTGCGCGACAATCTGGGCCTCATTTCATCCAGCCCGGAGATCGAATCGCTGGCGGCGACCGTAGCCGACAATGGCGGCGTTTATTTCGTACCCGCATTTTCCGGTTTGTATGCCCCTTATTGGAAAGACACCGCGCGCGGCGTGATCGCTGGACTTACTCGTTACGTAAATAAGGGGCATATAGCGCGTGCGGTGCTCGAGGCAACTGCGTTCCAGGTCCGCGAAGTCGTGGACGCGATGGCTAAAGATTCCGCCATGAATCTCGACTTCCTGCGCGTAGACGGGGGCATGGTGCGCAATGATCTGCTCATGCAGTTTCAGGCTGACATTCTGGGCATTCCTGTTGTGCGTCCGCGAGTGAGCGAGACTACTGCGTTAGGAGCATGCTACGCTGCGGGCCTCGCGGTCGGTTTCTTTAAAGATACGGATGAGTTATGCGCGAACTGGGCAGTCGAAAAGCGCTGGGAGCCGAAAATGGAGAAGCCGTCTCGCGAGCGTCTTTATCATTTTTGGAAAAAAGCAGTGACGCGATCATTTGATTGGATGGAATAACGAACACAGATTTTCATTTTGGGCTGGAGGCTACGGATGCATGGACCGCTGGTCGGGGAGTTCATGGGCACGCTGGTTTTGATTCTGCTCGGCGATGGCGTGGTGGCGAACGTCCTGCTGAAAAGGACCAAGGGCGAGAACTCCGGCTGGATCGTGATCGCGACCGCATGGGGAATGGCCGTGGTCGCGGGCATCTGCACCGCGGTCGCTTGTGGCAGCCCGGCGGCGCATATCAATCCCGCGGTAACGTTGGCCGCGGCACTTTTATCTGGAACTTGGTCCAATGTTCTTCCGTTCTGGGCGGCCCAATTTTTGGGGGCATTCGTCGGGGCGATTCTGGTCTGGCTGGTTTATCTGCCGCACTGGAAAGAGACGCCCGATCAGGGCGCAAAGCTCGCAGTATTCTGCAATGCTCCAGCGATTCGAAAGTTTCCGGCGAACCTCATGACCGAAATTATCGCGACGGTTTGCCTCATCGTGGTCGGCTTCAGCTTTGGAAGCAAGTCTCTCGGGCCGAGCGGCCTAGCTCCTGGTTTTAGCCCGTGGTTTTGGGGAGTGCTGGTTTGGGTGATCGGATTGAGTCTGGGCGGGCCCACCGGATACGCCATCAATCCGGCGCGAGATTTTGCACCGCGCGTCGCGCACGCGGTTCTTCCTATTCCCGCCAAAGGCGGCTCTGATTGGCGATATGCTGCTATTCCAGTTCTGGGCCCTCTAATTGGCGCGGTGCTGGCCGCGTTCATCATCAAATGGGTGGGAATAATTTGAGGCATTCCAGGCTGAACCACCCGGTTCCAGGTTTTCTGACGCTTACGAGTTTCATAATATGACTCGCGATGAGATGTGGGCTCGCGTTCGCGCGCACCGCAAGCCCTGGGACATCATCGTCGTAGGCGGCGGCGCGACTGGTGTTGGAGTGGCGATTGACGCCGCTAGCCGTGGCTATGACACGCTGTTGCTCGAGCAGAGTGATTTTGGCAAGGGGACATCCAGCCGCAGCACCAAGCTGGCGCACGGTGGCGTGCGCTATCTCGAGCAGGGCAACATCGGACTGGTGATGGAAGCGCTGAAAGAGCGCGGTCTGTTGCTGCAGAATGCGCCTCACCTCGTCCATGATCTCGCGTTCGTGGTCCCGAATTACGACTGGTGGGAGGCGCCGTTCTACGGGCTCGGGTTGAAACTCTATGAGTTGCTCGCGGGAAAATATGGATTCGGAAAGTCGCGCCTGTTGTCGCGCGAAGAAACCCTGCAGCGCATTCCCACGTTGAAGCCCGACGGTCTGCGTGGCGGCGCAATTTATTACGACGGACAGTTCGACGACGCGCGCCTGCTCATCCACATGGTTTTTACTGCTTTCGAGCAAGGCGCGACCCTGTTGAATTACGTTGAGGTCACCGGTTTCACCCAAGACAGTCAGGATTTTGTAAACGGAATTCTGGCGCGCGACGTTGAGACCGGCGAAGAACTGCATGCGTCAGCAAAGGTTGTGATTAACGCCACCGGGGCATTCAGCGATCGCTTGCGGCAAAAAGCGCTGCCGACGGCCGCCCCCATGATCAAGCCCAGCCAGGGCATTCATCTGGTCTTCGGACCGGAATTTCTGCAGGCTGACAGCGCTGTGCTGGTTCCGCACACCAGCGACGGGCGGGTACTGTTTGCCATTCCCTGGCACGACCACACTCTGGTTGGAACCACCGACACACCTGTTGCCAGCGCAGAGCTCGAGCCGGTAGCGATGGAGCAGGAGATCGAATTCGTTCTCGCGACCGCCGGGCAGTATTTGCAGAAAGCTCCCAGGCGTGAAGACGTGCTGAGCGTGTTTGCCGGGATCCGGCCATTGGTGCGTTCGACGGGCTCGGTGGCTACCGCGGCGTTGTCACGCGATCACGTGATTCACATTGATACCTCCGGGCTGATGACTATCGCGGGAGGGAAATGGACCACCTATCGTCACATGGCCGAAGACTGTGTCGATCAGGCCGCAACTCTAGGACAACTGGCGGATGCACCTTGTGTAACCCATCACTTGAGGATTCACGGCTGGAGTGATGATGTGGAACAGCTTGGTGCCTTGGTGGTTTATGGGAGCGACGCTGCGGAAATTCGCAAGCTGATCCAGGCCGATACCCAGCTGGGGCGGAGGCTGCAGCCGGCGCTGCCTTATGTGCA
>DATATW010000007.1:0-27858 GCA_036268595.1 Terriglobales bacterium | reverse complement strand
CTGCGGCAGACGATTTGAACCGTAAGAAGCTTCTCCGGTTACGTTATCCATAACCGCGGCTTGCACCAAAACGTTCTGATCGTCGGCAAAATTGAATTTGTGTTCGAGCCGAACTTGCGGCGTCCAAGACCAGAGGTTTCCTGAATAGCCAAAGCTCGGAACCAGAAGTGAAGCGAATGACGTAGGTGAGTTTGGCGAAATGAAAAGACTGTCCTGACCTACAATCAACGAAGTGTTGTCCCAATCCATCCGCATGTTGGCGGTGCGCAGCCGCACGATTCCGGTGTTGACGCCATCGAGTGCGCCAGCTGGGAACCCTCCGCCAAAATCCAACTCCACCTGGCCGCGCGTCTTCGCACCTGCCAGATCCGGCCCAAACACTTCCAGCCCAAGTTCCGACTGACGCACCGTAGCGCCAAATGTCGGAGTCAAACCGTAGGGTCCGGAGGAGGACGCATAGGTCGGCACATCAAGATTGTCGACTGCCCCGCGATCGTGAAACAGGTTCAGCAGTACCATACCCGACAGCCGCACGCGATATTTCGAGGCGCTCTCCACCTTTGTTTGATACAGAGTGCGCAGTTCGCTTTGCGCCAGTTGGTTCGTCTCCTCTAGAGCAGAGACGCGCCGTTCTGTGGAAGCATTCGACGTCGAAGCCTGACTGGCTGCGGAAGAATTCCGCCCGGGCGGATTCTGCGCCTGATTTGAATTGTTCCGGAAACTCTCAACTTCCTGGCGCAACTGTCGATTTTCCGCGCGATACTCGTCTGCTTCCGATTTCACTTCAGACACGGCGCTGCGCAGCTCTTGTATCTGCTCCCGCAATTGGCGAATTGAATCCGCCAGATCGGGCTCGGAGGCAGCGCTCGCCGCCTGCTGAGCTGAGGCCGGAAAACTACTGGCACAAATAAGCCCTACGACAAGGCATTTCACGGAACGACTGAAAGAGATGTTTGGCAGTTTCAAGTTCCCCTCCCGGCAAACGGTTTTCACGTAGACAGCGCCTGGCGCTAAACTCGTTTCGTCGAGTTTACGCCGTCTGCAGGAACGGAGTCTTCGGTGCCACTTGGCTCAGAGACTATTGCGGTGGGAACTGGTCGCGGCAAAGTAACCCGGAAGACTGTGCCGTCGGACGAAGTTCGCTCAACTGCGACTTCGCCGCCATGATCTTGAACAATTTTCTGGACTACGGTCAACCCAAGTCCAGTGCCATTCTCTTTGCCCTGACTTATGAATGGTTCGAACAGCGAGCCGCGAATCTCATTCGGAATGCCGCGGCCATTATCGCCAACCGTGATTTCAATCTCCGTTGCCTTTTCTGAAATCGACACGTCGATTCGCCCTCGCCGCGCATCAACCGATTCGCAGGAGTTCAGAAAAAGATTGGAAAATGCTCTCTCGAGTTTGCGGTGATCGAACCATCCTTCGAGATTGCCGCGCTCGTGTACCGCAATTGGAACCTCGCGAAACAGTGGATTGGATCTTAAGGTTTCAATCGCGCTGTCCACCGTATCCCGCAGGCTTCCGTATGTCGGCCGGAGCGAGGCGCGAGTGCGAGAAAACTCAAGCAAGGAATCGATCAATTCAGTCATTCGCCCGACCGCAGCTCGGACCTCTTCATAGAGTTCGTCCCGCTGATCAGGCGAAAGGTGCTGCTCACACAGAAATTCAGCATTCGCGACAATCGCCGCCAGGGAGTGTCGCAGGTCGTGGGAGATCGAACTAGCCATTCGACCAATGGTGGCCAGCCGTTCGGATTCAAGCAGATTCTGCTGCGTACGGGCCAGACTATCCCGCATGCGATCGAACGCCCGCGCCAGTTCCGCGACTTCGTCGCCACCCGTTGCATCCAGCTTGTAATTGAAATCGCCACGCTCCAAAGCTGAAACTCCGGCGAGCAGGCTTGAAAGAGGCCGGGTGAAGGTATGCGAGATAAAAAACACTAGCGCGCTTCCCACTAAACCCGCCAGCAGGCCGAGCGCAAGCAGCAAGCGATTGATCTTGTGCAGGAAAGCAGTGGCCGCATCATAGGATTTGAGCACCGCTAAGCGGACCCCATGAGTGCCTGGCGGCGAAAGATCCAGGGTGGTGGCTAGAAAACGCTCCTTTCCAAGCTCCAAGGATGCCGGCTGTGAGCTTTGTGTACCGGGCAACTTCTGTTTCACCAACTCGGCACGATTGGCCGGGGTTAGAGTACTAGTGACAATTGCATCGCCGTAGTAGAACGCAACTCGACTACTCGCCACACGACCAATTTGGGCGGCGACCCGCTCATCAATTTCCCGCCCGATGACCAGAAATCCGAGCAGCTGACCCGCGGCCGCTGGACCAAAATAAATCGGCTTCAAAAAAACTTCATAAAGGTGTCGCGCTCCAAACCACCAGCGCTCCTGGCGATCCAAGCCCGAAGTAAGAGAACTCTGTGCCATCTCCCTGGTGAACCCGGGCGACTTGGTGTGAAGAGCGACTACCTTTCCGCCGCGATCTGCCAATACAAACAAATCGCTGCCGGTGAGCTGCCACAGTGGAGTAGAGCCATCCTGGATAGTGGCTTCGTGATTGGTAGTCATTAAAGCGCGCAGGTTTGGCAAATCAGCCAGGAGATCAGCCGAATGGCTGAGCGTAATTTCCTGCTCCTGCTGAAAACTTCCGAAGGTGCTGACCGAGTTATGAAGATCGGAGACGATTTCCTGCCGGACTTCCGATTGAACACTCTGACGAACCAGCAGAAGACTCAACGAGGTCAATCCTGCCGAAATTAGAACCATAGACAGCAGAAATTTGGTTCTGAGGCGGATTGTTACCATACTGTCCCTTTGAGCGCGGGCGGTGGTCTAGGCCATGAATTTATAGCCTACACCGTGAATCGTGCGAAAGTGCACCGGATTTGCGGGATCCTTCTCCAGCTTTTGACGCAGCTTGAGAATATGGTTATCCACAGTGCGGGTCGAAGGATAATTGTGGTAACCCCAGACTTCATTGAGAAGTTCGTCGCGAGTAATGACCCGTTCCGGATTCTGCAGCATAAATTTCAAAGTTTTAAATTCCTGCGCGGTCAAGGCAAGGGTGTTGCCACCCCGGATCACTTCCATCTTAGTGAAGTCAACCGATATATCGGCGAATGAGCACTTCTCGCTGGCGACCGGCCGCACGGTCCTTCTTAAAGCGGCCCGCACCCTGGCCAACAGCTCACGCGGACTGAAGGGCTTGGTCACGTAATCATCGGCGCCCAGTTCGAGCAGCAGGACCTTATCTGAAACATCGCTGGTGGCGCTCAATACGATGATCGGCACCGCCGGAGATTGCTGTTTGAATTCGCGGCACACTTCACTCCCACTCAAGCCAGGCAAGCGCAGATCCAGCACCACGGCTGACGGAGCTGTTGTCTTAAAGCTCTCCACCGCAGCGTTTCCGTCAGGAGCGACCTGGACCGCATATCCTTCGGCCTCGAACAGACGCCGCAGCGCTTTCTGCACCGCGTGATCATCTTCGACCACCAGAATTCGTTCGGATGGCGTGACATTCACCCGCTGCTGAAATTTCTGTGGGCTACCCTGGAAGGAAGGTGGCGTTAGGTTCTCCGCGGTGCGCAGCATTTCTACCCCTTTGGTTCTCGCGTAACTTCAGCAGAACTAACATCAAGATTACTACTACTTCCATCGTCGCGAAGTGACTTGGGCAGCGATTGACAATCTTTTTACATCAGCATCTGATTGGGCAAGGCTTTTCACAAACTATCCAACCGGCTCCAGGACCGCAGCCGCCGAGACATTTTTCCTCAATCAACTTTCATTTGGATGATTCCTTTACAAGAAAGTTACAGCCCCCAGACACTCACTCAATACTGCATTTCCTACACTCATTTCAGTTCGCAAGCACATTCCTGGAGAGAAATTATGAAACTATTAATGGTTGTCTTATTGACCGCGGCTGCTGCTACTGGAGTTGGGTGCGGCTACTCAAGCCACGCAACTACTCCACAGCAACCTGGCACCACGCCCGCTATCGCGACTCTTGTTCCGCCCAGCACCGCCGCCGGTAGTTCGCAGTTCACACTGGAGGTCGACGGTTCCAATTTTGGGGGTAGCGCGGTTGTGAAGTTCAACGGCACTACCATGCCCACCACCTTTGTCAGTGGTACTAAAGTTATGGCCACTATTCCGGCCAGCGCAGTTGCGAGTTCCAATCCGGCGGTCCCAGTAACCGTAACCAATCCGGGCACGCCGGGCGGTCAGTATGGCGGCGGCACTGCGCCTGCGACTTCGACGCCGATGGATTTCACAATCAACTAGCGGCTTTGGCGGTTCGCCAAATTTCGGACGGCAGCCAGTTTTTTGTGGCAGCAACTACCGTCCCGTCAGCGTTGCGGGCGCGCGCAAGTCCTCTTGCGCCGCCCATACCGCGACGTCTACTCGACGCATAGAAAATTCAAAAGCGCTTTCGCTAAAAGCGTCGTTCATGTGCCACTCTTTTCGCGGCCCCTCTGGCGGGTAACGATCCACAAACTTTAGGTTCCCCCACTTCTGGCAACCAACGCAACCCGGAAATTACGCCTCAACCGACCGCGATGTCGCCCATTTGGCCTTGCTTATCGCGAAAAATGAAAAATAAAGACGGGCTGAACAGCGATGGAGATCGCCGTAAACGCGCCGCTCTGCCGGATCAGGTTAAAAGAAACAATGCGGCGGACAAATTTTGTCCAGGGCTTCTCGAGGATAGCAACTATGTTTCGATCCGATTGAGGATCGTGCCTATTCCAATCTCTAGATTGGCCTCAAGTACCTGCTCACGAAGATGCGTCAGCGAAGGATTCGAGCTGCTGGTGTGGTGTCGACTTGGCACGAGTGTCGCTCTTTCTTTCAGAAGTTCAGGCCATCTCCGGCTGATCAGATCGCTCTTCAACTTCGCGATCTCCGATTTTATTGGCCTTTGCGCTGTAGAAGCCGTAGCGGTGCGTCAGCGGCTGCATTATCTCTAATCGAAGATTGTTTGTAAACGCGGGGTTGGCGGGAGCACGCCTCGACCATGTATTTCGAATGCTAACGGTTGCGCACGCAACCTTAACTGCCGCATGGTTGCGCTCAATAGAATCTTGGTAGCGCCGGCGTGGGCGGATATGCCTCACATGTTTTCAGGAAGCGCGCAGTAAATCTGGGTAAGCAGGCAGCGAATTGCCGCTTCTATTAGCCGCATCAAAGTAACATCTTGTTTGATTTCATCAAAAATGGCGTTTTCATCGCCATCACCGCACATGGGCTAATTGGGGTTTCACTGCTTTGGGACAAAATTCTGCTGAAACGACCGGGCACACAGAATCTGTTCAGCTACGTTTTCTGGTTGGGCAGCATGAGCGTGTTCGGAGTGCTGTTGGTGCCGTTCGGGTACAACGCGCCTTCCCTGCGGCTGATTGTGATTGCGTTCGCTGCCGGAGTTATTCATCTATGCGGCATTTTCTTCTACTACGCCGCTCTGAAGCGCGGCGAAGCTTCAGAGACACTGGCCATTATGGGCGGATTCTCCCCAGTAGTGACTGCGGGAATCGCGTTTGCGCTGCTCTCGAAGCAAATGACTGGACACCAGCTGATCGGTTTTGCGCTGATGACCGCCGGCGGGTTTGTGATGTTCTTCTCGGAAAAGTTTCCGTTGCGTAAGCTGCTCCCGCCGGTGCTGCTGGCTTCCGGCCTTCTGGCATTGGTCAATGTGCTCGAGAAGGTTGTCTATGACCAGATCAACTTCGTAAGCGGATACGTGTGGTTCACAATCGGAACATTTGCCGGCGCTTTGTTGTTGCTGGTTAGACGGACGTGGCGCAAGCAGATTTTTTCGGAAACAAAGCAGGACAAGCCCCGTAATCGCTTCTGGTACTTCGTAAACCGATTCATTTCCGGGGTTGGATCATTTTTGATTTTCTACGCTATCAGTCTCGCCTATCCTGCCCTGGTTGATTCAATCTCCGGAGTGCGGTACGCAATCATTTTTGTGGGCGCCCTGTTGCTGACCAAGCTAAAACCAGATTGGTTGAAGGAAGACTTCCGACCGTTTGAGATGACGATGAAAGCAGTTGCGACCTGCCTGGTCGTGGCGGGACTGGTGCTGGTGGGCATCAGCGGCGGAAATAAATCAGGGGGCAAATCGCCCACGGCTGCCTTGCATGCAAGTCGACGCCGACAAAGGAATACGAGCCAGACGAATTCCACCAGCGCCTTGGCATGGTTCGCGGCCCCGGTGCGTTCGGTTTCACGACAAAAGTCGCTGAGCCTACTCTCGATTCCTGGTTGTTCGCACCGAAACTTAGAGCGACTCTGCAACCGATCGCTCATGCAACCCGAAGGCGGCGCTTGACCAAGGCGCAGGGTTGCATGCAACTAGAAATTACTTCGCAAGCGCAAGCCGAAGCTTCTCGGCGCTGCAATCCCGGTTCCAGAGAACAAGCCCGCGAAATTGATCAGGTTAAGTCGATTGTTCAGATTTTCTGCGTCTGCCTGAAACCGGATATCTACAGGCCCTCGCTTATAAAGATCGAGTCCCATTGCAACGTTTACCGCTAGAGAGGGTCGAACACGATCGCGGTCGAAATTCACCCGATCGACAATTGTGGCGCCATATTGTTGAAGCGCTTCGGCGATTGTGCCATCAAACTCGGTGGGCAAACCACTACCGTATGCTAAACCGCCAGCCAGCCAGAATCGCTGCGTGATCTGCAGAATTTCCCGCCCACTCACGGTGTTTCTCTGATCTTGTGAAATAGGAAAACGAGTGTTACCGATTAATCCGGAGCCTGCGTCATCGCCGAGAAACAAGCCGCCAGTCACGGGTGTGAAAGCGAAACCCACCATATAGGAATAGTTAATGAACCCTGCAAGCTTTCTCCAGTCGGGTAATTGGAGCTTTGCTTCTGCGCCATAGATCACTCCACGGCGGAAAGAAATTGGAAAGTTCACGCCGGTATTCAGGAGCACGTCGTCATCGGCGAAATCACGGACCGACCTACGATAGCAATTCGCGTCCACACGCAACTTGGCCAAGAACGCTTTAGTTATTCCGACGTTCCAGTAATTCCCGATCGAGGGTTGCACCGGCAACCTGACAACATTCGAATTCAAGATCTGGGTAGCTGGAGAACTGGAGAGAAGAATATTTTCCAAAGCCGGAGTTTGAAATACACGATCGAAGGAGGCGTGCAGGTTGAGAGCGGCTCCTGGCCAGTACCATCCCAGCCCAATTCGAGGGCTTAGGGCCGAACGATTCACCAGCAGGCCGTAGTGGTCGTAGCGTAACCCGCCGCTCACCGTCCATTGGCCGAGATGAATGTTGTCTTCAATGAATGCAGCTTCTTCGCGATCCTGGCGGCGGCCGTTGAATGCAAACTGCACCGGCGTGGTGGGATCGAAGATAGAAGAATTCGTGATTTGATACGCGAATTGCTCTTGAATTGGCGCGTAATCAGCATCGATTCCGGCTTTTAAGTTGTGCACGCCGCGCTGCATGGATAGCGTGGACTTCGCGTAGGTCTCACGAAATCCGCGCCGCTGGTTGGCGATGATCGGCGTGGAGTTCTGGTTAGAAAACAATGAGGCCGAAACGTCGCGAGACATGATACGGAAATCCACCAATGCGTTTCTAGAAATAACATGCTCGTAAGTTGCGGTCCCGGATGTCTCAGGGGTGCGGCGAAACTGAACTTGTCCGGCCTGCTGCTGTACGAATTCATCGGGGACCTCGAACTGAGCTGACTTGTTTTCAACCGAAAAACTCAGATGATCTCTGGTCGACAATTCATGGTCAAGGCCGACTTGCTCGCCGTTCAGTGTTCCGTGATTGGTGTAATTCTGCTGTACCGGGGGATCAAGGTATCTCTCTGTGCCTTCATCTTCGCCGCTCACCCGGATAGCCGTCTTATCATGCACAAAAGTTACCGAACCATGAGCCGCGGCAGTGTCAAAGCTTCCGCCGGAGGCGACTAACTCTCCGTGAAGTCCGTCCTCAAAATGATTTTTGCTGTTGATTTCGATGACCCCGCCTAATTTTCTTCCGTATTCGGCAGGAAAATCGTTGGTCAATACTTGCATGGACTGAACGTCATCGGCATCAACACCGGGCGCAAACGAGGGGGAGCGATTTTCGGTGTAAGGAATTCCATTAATTATGTACTGAACTTGATATTCTGAGCCTCGAGGGTGAAGAGTTCCGTTTGATTCGAGCAGCCAGCCGGGTTGCGAAACCACCAAGTCGATCACTGACCGACCAGGCAGGCTGGCGCTTCGGGTTTCGAGAGTAGTCGTGCCAACCTGAGAAATGCTTCCCGTGGTGCGGGGATCCAGTAGAGTATCTGCTGCGTTCACAACTATGTTGCTGGTCATTGGCTCAATAGAAAGGCTTATGTCAACGTCCAATGGCACACGTGAAGTGATCTGAACTTCAACCACCCGGTCGGAAAAACCTGGATGTCTGACTCGCACCGAATAAAGCCCAAAGGGCAGGGCGCGAAGCGTCAGGTTTCCTAACCTGTCCGTCGTGCTTGAAACACGAAATTCGGCAGCTTTGGATACGACCTCAGCGGAACACTGAAGTGGCAATCCCGTGCTGTCCCGGACCTGAAGTCGAAGCTCTCCGGCATCATTCTGTGCGTATACACAAACCGGAACAAAACAGAACAGTATCGCCAGCGCAATCTTTGGCGGGCAGAGAAGCCGCTTGCTGGATTGCGGCGCGGACGAACGATGGGAGAAGATGTTGCCCATTGTGTGCTGGTTAGCGCCAGTTAGATGCGTCCGATAATAGTGCGATGCACTCATGCTCTATTTCCCACCAGCAGTTGCATAGCTAACCATAGCTCAAGGACAACTTAGCAGCATCGCACTGCTTCAGAACTGCGGGGAAAAGGATATGCGAACCACAATTGTTTATAGATGGGTAACTCTGATCTTTTTTCTGACAGCGGCCGCGCCTTCAATACTGGCTCAGGAGCAGTTTCCCAAAGGCCAAGGCGAGAGAACGATTACAGCTAATCCCAGCGCGACCCATCCAGTAAAAGGGATCGACGAAACCGACAAGAACTTCATGAAAAAGGCGGCGCTAGGGGATGAAGCCGAGGTGCAACTCGGGCAAATGGCGCAGCAGAAATCGTCTGATCCCGCGGTAAAGAGTTTCGGTCAACGCATGATAAAGGACCATTCCAATAACGACGACCAGCTCAAAGCGATTGCCGCAAGCCAGCACATCAGCCTGCCCATAGAACTCGATCCGCAGCAAAAGGCAGAAGCAGCACGACTGTCGAAACTCTCAGGGCCGCAGTTCGATAAGGCTTACATGCAGGCGATGGTGCAGGAGCACACAAAGGACGTAAGCAAATTTAAAACTGAAGCCGCCACCGCCCATGACGATACTATCAAGCAGTTCGCCGCGGGAACTTTGCCAGTTCTGGAGTCACATCTAAAAGAAGCAAAACAGGTCGAACAGCAAGTCGCAAAGCGCTAAGAGGAGCCCTCTGCTATCGCATAACCTTCAGACTCTGCGGCGCTTGCAGAAGCAATGGCAGCGGCACCATTCGGGGCCCGCAGATGCTCAGCTTTGCGTGCAGCCAAAACCGCTCGCCGGGAGACTTCAAGCATTCGGAGCCAGTCCACTTCTCCGAGGCTGTGCTTAAAACGCTGCTGTGCGCGTTCCCAGTATGGAATAGCTTTGTCAAACGTCTCCCGCCCCTGGTCGGTCAGCGCGTAGATGCGTTCACCATGGTTCTTACCAGTTCGAACCATGATTAAGCCCTTTTTTCGCAACGATGCAAGGCGCCGCGAGAGGGTCTCTACTGCCAAGGCATGATCGCGCGCGAATCGCCATTGCGGCAGCTCGCCGGCTTCGGAAATTGTCTTTAGAGCAATGAACTGAGTTGATTTCAGTCCACAAGGCTCTAAAACCAGGTCGTAAAACTGCGTAACCGCGCGCGCAGCCTCTCTTACGACCGCGCACGCGCAGATCGGATCCTTAATGAGACGAGTGGCCATTAAAACCTCCCGATACAGGCAAACGAACCAGCGAGGTTTCACTTGCGAAAGGCAGCGAACCTTCCAACACCATAATGCCAAAAACACAGGGAATTCGTGAACTGGGGTTTTTCCTAAAAATTTGGCGTTTTGTCAGGGAAACTCCCGACGAATTCGGGCAGGTCTGGTGTGGGCCGCCGCTGCACCATAGCAGTCAAGTTGCTCATTGCTATAGCAATCGTCTACTTCATACATCCGATCGTTCAGAGCCTTTCATCTATCTGCGAACAACTTACTTGTTTGAAACGCTTCACCGTGGAGATCTAATTGAGCACGGCTGTTCAACAGCGGCTTCTGGACCTATGGGAGACACCGAAGACTCTTCATGGCTGGCTCTCTACGGTTGACCACAAGGAAATTGGAAAGCGTTACATATGGACTGCTTTCGCATTCCTGCTTATTGGTGGCGTGGAAGCGCTCATCATGCGCATTCAATTAGCTCGGCCCGATCAGGCCATCCTGGGACCAGAGACTTACAACCAGATCTACACCATGCATGGTATGACCATGATCTTCTGGTATGCCTCGCCAATCCTCTCTGGATTTGGGGTATATCTGGTGCCGCTCATGATAGGAGCGCGAGATATGGCGTTTCCGCGCTTCAATGCCTTCACCTACTGGGCATATTTGTTCTCAGGCATTCTGCTGTACATAAGCCCCTTGTTCGGTCAGTCGCCGCATGGCGGATGGTTCGCTTACGTTCCCTACACCAACGCGACTTACTCACCCGGTTACGGAATGGATTTCTACAACCTCTCTTTGATTCTGCTCACCATCGCGACCAGCGGCGGAGCAATCAACTTCATCGTCACTATCCTTCGTCTTCGAGCGCCGGGCATGGCGATCAGCAAGATGCCGCTGTTTCTTTACAGCACGTTGACCGTCTCTTTCGTGACTATTTTCGCCCTCCCCTCGCTCACCGCCGCCAACATTTTCCTCGAACTTGACCGCCAATGGGGATTTCATTTCTTCGATATAGCTCATGGCGGCAACGTGGTGCTTTGGCAACAGCTGTTCTGGTTTTTCGGGCATCCCTGGGTATACATCATCTTTTTGCCGGCGACCGGAATGGTGTCGCTCATCATCCCCGTATTCTCCCGCCGCCCCATCGTTGGATATTCCTATATTGCGATCTCCACCATACTGACTGGGCTGGTTGGATTTGGAGTCTGGGTGCACCACATGTTTGCCATAGGCATGGGCCACCTCTCGATGAGTTTCTTCAGCGCCGCAAGCATGACCATTTCTATTTTCACCATCGTTCAGGTTTTTGCCTGGCTTGCGACCATTTGGAAAGGCAGGCCGGTTCTGACTACGGCGATGCATTTCGCTATCGGCTTTATTGCGCTGATCGTTGTCGGAGGCCTCAGCGGAATAGTCGGCGCGCTTATTCCCGTGGATTGGCAAGTACACGATTCCTATTTCATCGTGTCGCACATCCATTACGTCCTGGTCGGCTCCAACATGATCCCAGTGTTCGCAGCGCTTTATTACTGGCTGCCGAAAATGACTGGACGGATGTTGGACGAAACTCTGGGAAAGACCAGCTTCTGGGTCATGTTCATCGGCTTCAATCTTGCTTTCTTTCCCATGCATATATTGGGAATTCTGGGAATGCCGCGACGCCTTTATACCTATGAAGCCGGCATGGGATGGGATTCGATCAACATGCTAATGACGGTGGGTGCCTTCATTCTCGCTTTTGGCATTCTGCTATCCATCATCAATTTCATTAAAAGTCAGAAGACCGGCAGGCTCGCGGGCAAGAACCCGTGGAATGCCGACACTCTGGAATGGTCGACCGATTCGCCGCCGAAGCCTTACGGCTCTGTTCACATTCCGACAGTGATCACTCGCCATCCGCTGTGGGATGAGCACGACGAAGAAGATGATCCGAACGGAGAACGCATCCTGGACCATGACCGGCTGACATTTTCAAGTTCCTGGTTAGACGCCGAAACCTTTGCGCTCGCAAGAATGCCCGAAGACTCGCTGATACCGCTTTTCCTGGCAATTGGATTCCTGGTGATCTGTGGCGCCCTGATTTTCAAATTGATGTGGGTCGTGCTGGGTGCAGTGATCTTCAGCTTTCTGGTTTCAGCTGCATGGTTCTGGCCCAAAGAACAAGGTGAACTGCAATGACGCCTGTTTACGTCGAAAGTCCGCCCGTCACAAACCATGCGCCACCGCCGGTTCGGCGCATCGACGATAAACGTGGAAGCTTTGGCATGGCGCTGTTTATTGCCACCGAAACCTGCCTATTCCTGGCGCTCTTTTTCGCTTATTACTGGACCGACAAAATGAGCGCCCAGTGGCGGTCCGAAATACCGCCGAAGCTGAACTATTCGCTCCCCATGCTAGGGATACTGCTGACCAGCAGCGCGGTCCTCTATTGGGGCGAACAACTGCTTAAGAAAAAAAGATTCGGGGCAGCGCGCGTGGCGCTCGCAGGCACCATTCTTCTCGGCATGGCGTTTCTTGTGCTCACGTACTTCGAAGACATGGACCACCTGAAGCATCTTACTCCACGCACTGATTCTTACGGTTCGATGTTTTACACCATCACCACACTTCATGCTGCTCACGTAACTTTTGGACTGCTGATGCTCATGTGGGTGTTCATAATACCCCGCTGGGAACCGGCTTTGTACACACCGCATAGGCCCTATCACAATGTTGCCATGTACTGGCACTTCGTAGATACGGTGTGGGTGTTTATTGTGGCTCTGCTTTACGTGGCTCCGAATATCTACAACCCAAGATGAATACACCGTCAAATCTCTCGAACCGGGATGAGATAACGCCGAAGTGGCTTTGGTTCGGTTTTTCAGGCGCAGCCTTTGCCTGGACATTGGCCGGGTTTCTCGATGTAACCCTGGCGTGGTATGCCTGCCTGGGCGGCGAGCTAGGCTGGAGCGTTTTCACCCCGACCGGAATGCGCATTTTGCTGGGCTTCATAACTTTTGGCTTACTTGCGATTGCTACGGCCGGAGGCTTGATCTCCTACAGCAATTGGAGGAAGCTCTCGAGCTCCGAGAGCTTGATGGAAGCGGAGGCGCGGGGCCGGAAGCAGTTTATGGCGTTCGTTGGGATATTCGTCAGCGCCTCGCTCGGAATCGGCATTCTCTGGTTCTCTATCCCCATATACATACTTCGGCTGTGTGAGAGGGCCAGATGAGCCGCAAACTGCTTGGCCTGGCATTTATCGGGATCTCAACAGCTGCCGTCGTGATGTTATCGGGGTGTACAGGCGGACAGATAACTCACAGTTACACAATTGAAACCGGGGGAGATGCCGATCATGGCGCTCAATTGATAAGTCAATTCCGTTGCGGCGCGTGCCATATGATCCCGGGAATCCGGCAAGCCCGAGGAAAAGTCGGCCCTCCTCTGATGTATTTTGCCGAGCGCACTTTCATCGCCGGCGAAGTTCCTAATACTCCGGACAACTTGGTGCGCTGGATCCAATCGCCGCAGTCAATTGAAGCCGGAACTGCGATGCCGACATTGGGATTGACGGAACAGCAGTCACGCGATGTTGCCGCTTATCTGTACACGTTGCGTTAAGGAGAAGAGATGAGCAACATGCTCAGAAGTATTGTTCTGGTTTTATCGGGCACACTTGCCTTCGGGTCCGCCGCAGCGGCGCAAAAGAACGGCAGCGGAGTGACCACCGTTCCTGGCCAACTTTCCACTATTCATCTAGTAAGTCCTCTTCCTGACGGTGAGTGGCGACTGCCCGCAGGAGACTACGCCAATACCCGATTCAGCCCGTTGGATCAAATCACTACCAAGAATGTTCAGAACCTGAAGATTGTCGGCACCATGAGCACGGGGATTCCACATGGTCACGAAGGTCAACCACTGGTGGTGAACGGAGTTATGTATGTGGTCACGCCCTTTCCCAATAATCTGATCGCGCTGGACCTGACCAAACCTGGCTTCCCCATGAAATGGAAGTATGAACCCCGGCCGGACCCAAAATCCCAAGGCATCGCCTGCTGTGATGTCGTGAACCGCGGCGCAAGCTACGGAGACGGAAAAATTGTTTACGCCACACTGGATAATCACATCGTTGCCGTAGATGCGAATACCGGAAAAGAGGTATGGCGCACTTTGGTGGGCGACATCAACGTTGGCGAAACTACAACTGGCGCGCCGCTGATCGTCAAGAACATTGTGATCACCGGTGATGCAGGTGGCGAGCTGGGTGTTCGTGGCAAGGTGGTTGCCCTGGACCTCAAGACTGGCAAAGAAATCTGGCGCGCTTACCACAGCGGTCCAGACCGCGACGTTCTCATCGGCCCCAATTTCAAACCTTTTTATAAGAAGGATCAGGGCAAGGACTTGGGCGTGACTTCTTGGCCTCCTGACGCCTGGAAGCTTGGCGGCGGAACAGTTTGGGGCTGGATTTCATACGATCCCGAAACCGACCTTATTTTTTACGGTACTGGAAACCCTGGCGTGTGGAACCCCGACATGCGGCCCGGAGATAACAAATGGGGCATTACGGTCTTCGCACGCAAGCCCGAGACCGGGGAGGCGGTTTGGGCTTTTCAAATAGTTCCGCACGATGCCTGGGATTATGACGAGATCATGGAAAATATCGCCGTCGACATGGAATGGCATGGGCAGATGCGAAAGCTTCTCATCCATCCCGGACGTAGCGGATTCGTTTACGTTTTCGACCGTGAAACCGGAGAACTGCTCTCGGCAGAAAAGTTCGAGCCGACGAACTGGGCAAAGAACTTTGACCTGAAAACCGGTCTGCCGGATGTTGATCCGACCAAAGTAACTCATACCGGAGTTTATGCCCGGCAAGTTTGCCCATCTTCAACCGGGGCAAAGGAATTCGTTCCTTCGGCACTGTCTCCACGAACCGGCCTGCTCTACATTCCCGCGCACAATACCTGCATGGATCATGAGGGTACGGAAGCCAATTACATTGCCGGAACGCCTTACCTGGGATCCAGCACCACCATGTACAAGGGGCCAGGTGGATATCAAGGCGAATTGGTGGCCTGGGATGTCGCCAATGCCAAGAAAGTGTGGGGAATTAAAGAGCCGGATTTTCCGGTGTATAGCGGCGTGCTAGCCACCGGAGGTGATCTCGTCTTCTACGGCACCATGGACGGTTGGTTCCGAGCTGTAGATGCTCATAGCGGGGCAGTGTTGTGGCAAACAAAACTTGCCTCCGGAATTGTAGGGGATCCCATTACATTCAAAGGCCCCGACGGAAAGCAATACGTGGCTATCTATTCCGGGATCGGCGGCTGGATGGGCGCAGTGGCGCTGCCGTCAATTTCGATCGATGACCCCTATGCCGCGCTCGGAGTTACCGGCGCAATGAAAAAAATTAAAGAAGTCACCGGGCCTGGAGACGTGCTCTATGTTTTCGGTTTCTAAAATTCTGGCGGTGGTAGTAACCATCGCGATCAGCACGCTGGCTTGCGCCAGCCCGCAGGAATTGTGGGTCTGCGCCGATCACAACAATTTGCCTTACTCAAACGACCGCCAGGAAGGATTTGAAAACAAAATCGCGCAGTTGCTGGCCCAGGACCTCGGCCGGAAGTTGCAATATGTTTGGTGGCCAAGTAGTCCAATGTTCGCCAGCAAGATCTTCAAACGTGGCGCGTGCGACATTATCATGGGAGTACCCTCAAAAGCCTATGATCTCGCCGAACCCACGCAGCCCTACTACAGTTCTACTTTTGTATTCGTAAGCCGGCGCGACCGCAAGCTTGAGATTCATTCTTTCGATGATCCCATTCTGCGAAACATCCGAATCGCCGTGCCGGTCGTGGATGATGGAGCAACGCCCGCGGAACAGGAACTGGCGCAACGCGGAATCGTCCGCAATGTCGTCGGCTACACACCATTCGGGGATTTATCCAAAGATAGCCAGCCGGCAGAGTTAATCGCCGCCGTGGCTCGCAGCGATGTGGATGTAGCGATCGCGTGGGGACCCCTCGCCGGGTATTTTGCGCAGCGCTCAAGCGTGCCCCTCAAACTAACACCGATTTGTGCGCCGACTGAACCTCGTTCTTTGCCTCAGAGATTCAGTATCTCTGTTGGCGTTCGCCACGGAGAAGACGAGCTGCGCCAGCAGATTGATGCGGAACTTACACATCGACACGCAGAAATTCGAGCGCTGTTGGAAAGCTACGGTATCCCGCTCGTGGAACCGGACTCCAGTCCAGAGGCCTGCAAATGAGGTGGGGGATGGAAAAACGATTCGAGTTAATAGCAACATGCCTGTTGCTGATGGCTGCGATGGGTTGTAATCAGCAGCAAACGCACGCGGCGGCATCGGGTGCTCCTCCGGCGATGGGAATCCCGGTTGGGCCGATACCCGGCCCCAAGATGTCGCTGAACTTGCCAACCGATCCCTACACAGGTGACGCGGTCGCGCTGGCGGAAGGGCGGCGGCTATTCAACTGGTACAACTGCTCCGGCTGTCATGGTGGACATGGCGGTGGCGGAATGGGCCCGACGCTTCGAGACCCGGTGTGGATCTACGGAAGTTCTGATGCTCACATCTTTGCTTCCATTTCAGAAGGACGCGGAAAAGGTATGCCTGCATGGGGAACGAAGATTCCTGAAGATCAGATATGGAAGCTGGTGGCTTATATCAAATCGATGAGGACCCCGGACGAGCCGGACAAGCCCCTGGTTCCGCCGGAACCCGAAGTCAGAGAGGCGAGGAAGTAAAAAAAACTGATGATCCGCAAGCTTCACAACCTGCATTTTTGGCGGGCATTGATAACCGCTTCCCTGCTTTCGCTCGCAGGATGCCAGACGCCGGCCTCCACCTTACACTCTCGCGGCCCCGCAGCCGGACAGATAGCCCCACTGGCATGGTCTGTCTACATCACTTTTTGTGTAATTTCGCTTGTCATGTGGGCGTTATTGCTGTGGGCTGCCACGCGGCGGCGCGGCTCTTTGGATACCCACGAGCCATGGAACGAAGGCGGAGGGCAGGCATGGGTAGTTATTGGTGGATTTCTGATTCCTTTGATTGTTCTTTCCACGATCTTCGTTTTTGGCCTGACCACGCTTCGAAGTTTCCCGGTGGATAACAAGAGCGATATGCATCCGGAGATTCGCGTCATTGGACATCAATGGTGGTGGGAAGTTCAATACATTGGCAAGCCGCCGGACCAGCAGTTCACGACTGCTAACGAAATTCATATTCCGGTTGGGCGCCCAATCACTATCGAACTGGTGACTCGAGATGTCATCCATTCTTTTTGGGTTCCAGCGCTGCACGGCAAGGTGGATCTCATGCCCGGTCAGCGTAACTACATCCATGTTGAGGCGAGCGAGGCGGGAGACTTTCGAGGCCAATGCGCGGAATATTGCGGCGAGCAGCATGCTCACATGTTGCTGCTGGTAGTAGCACAGCCAGACGCGGAGTACGAAGCCTGGTATCAGCAGCAGCTGAACCCCGCCGGAGAACCGACGACCGCCGAAGCCTTGCATGGCCGTGACGTCTTTATGGGCAGCGCCTGCGCGTTATGTCACGAAATTCGCGGAACCGTCGCGCACGGACATGTCGCCCCCGACCTGACGCACCTCGCGAGCCGTCAGGGGATTGCAGCCAATTCTTATGCCAATAACGGCGCAAACCTCGAAGCCTGGTTCACTCATGCTCAATCACTGAAGCCAGGAGCCGAGATGCCGGATTTGGCGGAATATAACGGCAAAGATGCGCGGGCGCTGCTGGCATTTCTTCAGCAGTTGAAATGAAAATCATGGGTCAAGACACGTGGACGGAGATAAATTCATGCCTGGAAATCTAATTCGGATTCTGTTGACCTCTGCTTTGCTGGCAATCACCTCGCTTCCGCTTTGGGGCCAGGCGCCCCCAAGCTGTGGCAGCCTTCCTAATCATCAACGTCTGCGCTCCATACTGCAGTCGGTAGTAAAGGAAGGACAGCAGGCAAACGGCGGCATGGGAAATCAGAGATGGGCCGTCATTGTGAACCGTGATGGTATTGGGTGTGTAGTGGTTTTCAGCAGTGATAACCGGAGCCAGGTATGGCCCGGCAGCCGCATGATTGCGGCCGAAAAAGCAAACACTGCCAACGCCCTCAGCGGGCCTGATTACGCGCTATCTACCGCAAACGTTTATTTTCCATCTCAGCCAGGACAGAGCTTATACGGGCTGATTACTACTGCACCGCCGAACCCCCAGGCCGCCTTTGGTGATCCCACCAGCTTCGGACAGGAAAACGATCCGATCGTGGGTAAGGCGGTTGGCGGGATCGTGGTTTTTGGAGGCGGTCTTGCTCTCTACAGCAGCAAAGGTCAGATTGTAGGTGCATTGGGAGTCAGTGGCGGGACCTCCTGCTCCGACCACGTCATTGCCTGGAAGGTGCGCCACAAACTTCAACTGGACGCTGTGCCAATGGGGCCGTCTCCTGAGCACAACGACAACATGATCCTCGATATTCACAACGGAGTGAGTGACAGCGGTTTCGGCCATCCAGTCTGCAAAGGGGGAAATCCCGGCGAAGACATTATTAAGAATCTTTCCAACAAATATCCGACCGGACCCAAATAAACTCGAACTCCGCAGACAAGACGCTGGCGAATGAAACCGAAGAAACTGCTTATTGCGACTGTAGGCGAGGGCGCGCTCATTCTTGTGGTCGCCGCAGTTGGATGGGCGGCGCACATGCCGCTTATCTTCACCAGCCTTGGTCCGACTGCGTATGAGTTAGTCGAGAAACCGAAAGCGCCGAGCGCGAAGACTTACAACATTCTGGTTGGACATTTCGTTGCCCTTGCTGCCGGATTTTTCGCGTTGTGGGTGTTGAAGGCATGGAATGCGCCAAAAGTAGGGACCGCCGGATTCGTCGCCAGCCCGCGACTGTGGGCTGCGGTTCTCGCCACTGTAATTACCACCGCCGTGGTTCTACTCTTGAAGGCCAGCCAGCCGGCCGCACTTTCTACAACCCTGCTGGTGTCATTAGGTTCAATGCAGCGTGGACGTGATGCTATCGCAATCGTGCTTGGCGTCGCGATCCTTGCTGCAGTGGGGGAACCAGTTCGGCGGCAGTTCGAAAAGTTATCGAACGAAAGCCGAACCTGAATTCCGTTGTTCTTGATTCCGATTAGCCGGCTTGACGATGAGGCATAAAGCCGTCGACCAAATCCCTTGTGCGCTCTGCCCTTTTGCGCTTCCTGTTTCTTAGATGGCAGGCCGAAGTACGACGAGTAGAAGTTTTCAATTGATTGGCAGATTCGAAGCAGGTGAACCAAATCTCAAACCAAGTTTGCCTCGCACAGAACTTGCCGCTTCGAACAATGCCGTCCGGGTTGCTCATGCAACGGAGTACAACCTGGTATTTACTCCCAGCGTCTAGAAAGCGTCTCCAGGATAGCTGGCCACCGTTGGCTTCGTGTTTTTAGCGGATGACAGCGACTCCAGGGCGACGGCAGCTCTCCCGCGACAGACTGGACTTTGGCTACGTCTCGATGCTCACTCGCTCGCCGCTTCGCATTGTCATTCTGCTGCTTTGCGCATATCAATTCAGATCACGTACTGCGCTTTGCCAGGAGACTACCGCCGGATCATTACCAAACGGAGAAGCCATTTTTCTCCAGAGATGCGCCCGCTGTCATGGCGAAAAAGGCGAGGGCGTAAACACCGTCATCACCATCGCAGGCCCGTCCATTCAAGCAGAGCACGATCCTGGTCTGGCAATGACCGCCATGGAAGCGGGCCCAAGCCACATGCCAAGCTTCGCATTCGTGCTCTCGGTTGCGGAGATGCGGGCCGTGGCCGACTACGTTACGCAAAAGCTTGCCATTATCCCGCTTGCAGGCGGAAACGTAAGCGACGGCGGCAAACTCTATCGCGTGAACTGCGCCCCATGCCATCGCACTGCGGGACGCGGAGGCGCGCTAGCATTCACTGGCATTAACGCCCCAGACATTAGCGAGAAGTCACCTGCACTGGTGGCCGGAGCCATACGCTGGGGGCCCGGGCCAATGCCCGCGTTTCCTTCCTCGGTTCTGGATGATAAGCAGCTCGACTCCATTGTTGAATACGTGAAGTTGATTCAGCGGCCACCCACTCCAGGCGGAAGTCCCCTGAATTTTTACGGACCAGTTGCGGAAGGTTTCGCAGCCTGGACCGGAATTTTTCTTCTGATGATCATCGTCGGTTGGATCGAAAGAGGTGGAAGAGGATGAAACCGGAGCACGGCGAAGAAGAACGAACTGGGACGCGGCTAGCTGTCGTTCTAGTGTTTGCGTGGCAGATATTCCGCTCACTTGCGGCGGCGTTGGCGAGGATATTTCTGGGCAAGCCCGCCGTCACCTTCAGAACGAAAATGGCGCCCGCTCGCCGCGCCACAGAAACTGGACGATCCGCCGATCTTGATCAAGAAAGCCAGTCAGAATTTGAACGTCGTGGGATATGGGGAACATTGTTCCTCTTGTGTGCGTTCGCCGTATCAGCTGCGGCAGGGGTTAAATTCTTATTCGTCTACTGGACCGGTGGCAACAATTTATTGCTAGGAAGCTGGCTGGCGCTATTTTTAGCTGGGATCGGCGCGGCATTGGTGTTCACCGCACATTGGCTCATGCGACATAAGGAAGCGTTTGAACCGCGCGAACAGCTGCAATCGACCGAGCAGGAACGCGAAAAGCTACAGACCGAGTTCTCAAGGGGCGAGCACGGGATACAGCGTCGAACGCTGCTGCAATTGATGGCCGCATCAGGTGTGGGAATTTTCGCCGCAATAGTTGTGTCCTTAATGCGCTCGCTGGGACCGGCTCCGGGTCAAGCTCTGTTCCCCGTTATTTGGAAGCGCGGACAGCGCCTGATGACACTCGAAAACAAACAGATTTCGATTGACACACTTGAGCCCGGCAGCACGGTCGTTGTTTTTCCTGAAAATAGTGTCGGCGATGAGAAAGCACAAACCATTTTGATTCGCGTGAACCAGCGATACCTGCGATTGCCGAAGGATCGTACGAACTGGGCGCCCATGGGTTACGTGGCGTACTCTCGCGTGTGTACTCATGCCGGATGTCCGGTAGGACTATTCGAAACCACCACCGACTTGCTGCTTTGTCCCTGCCACCAATCGACCTTCGACGTACTTAGAGCCGCGTGCCCGACTGGCGGACCAGCAGCCCGGGCGCTTCCGCAGCTGCCTCTCTACGCGGATGCTGATGGTACTTTGCGAGCCGCCGGCGACTTTTCGGAACCGCCGGGTCCGGGCTTTCGGGGCCTCTCATGATCATTAAATGGGTTGGGCGCTGGCTAGACTCGCGCCTGCGTCTGGCCAAATTTGTACGCCATGCCGTCAATCATGTCTTTCCCGATCATTGGTCATTCATGCTTGGGGAAATCGCGCTGTACTCGTTCGTTGTGTTGGTGATCACGGGAACATTCATGGCGTTGTTTTTCGACGCCAGCGCCGCGAGAGTGACCTATCACGGAGCCTACCGGGCCTTCGATGGAGTTGAGATGTCGGCAGCTTATCGCTCTGTCATTCACCTTAGCTTCGAGGTACCGGCAGGTCTCTTAATCCGGCAGATGCATCATTGGGCAGCGCTGATTTTTTTGGCCGCGATTGTGGCGCATGTGGCGCGAATTTTCTTTACCGCAGCTTACCGCCGGCCGCGAGAGATCAACTGGATGATCGGCCTGACATTGCTGCTGCTCGCGCTGATCAACGGCTACTTGGGATATTCGCTTCCTGATGATCTTCTTTCCGGAGCCGGCCTGCGAATCGCATACGCGATTCTTCTGTCTGTTCCTGTGATTGGTCCCTGGCTTGCCTTCTTGTTCCTGGGCGGAACCGTACCCGTGGCGGCGACCATGCCGCGCATGTTCATGCTGCACATCTTTCTGGTGCCAGCTCTGATCGCCACTCTTCTTGCGGTGCACCTTGCAATCATCTGGCGTCAGATGCACACCAATTATCCTGGTCCGAAGCGCACCGACCGCACAATCGTCGGCTCACGGCTTTGGCCGTCATACACAGCCAAATCGCTGGGATTGTTCTTCCTGGTTTTTGCGCTGGTGGCGGCGCTCGGTGGATTGGTGCAGATCGATCCAGTCTGGATTTATGGCCCGTATGATCCCATTGCTATTGTGCCGGGCGCTCAGCCCGATTGGTATCTCGGCTGGGTTGAGGGAGCGCTGCGGCTCTTTCCCGGGGTGAACGTGCATATCGGGACCAGGCTCATTCCGGAAGTTTTTTTTCCGGGGATGCTACTTCCCCTGCTGGTGTTCGCAACTCTCTATCTCTTTCCGTTTATCGAACAACTTGCATCCGGCGATATCTTAGGTCCGCCGCATAACGTTTTGCGGCTTCCTTATGAGCAGCCATTCAATACCGCGCTGGGCTGTTCGGCTCTTTCCTTTTTCCTCGTGCTTTTCGTCGCTGCGGGAGACGACGTTATCGCCGTGGCCACAGGAACTTCGGTGATAACGATCAGAGCCATTCTACGGATGCTCGTCTTCGTTGCCCCTGCCGTAACCGGTGTGGTCGTTTACTGGGTATGCGCACGAGTACGGCGCCGGCGTTCACGCTCGAGCTCGGCGACAGTGCCAGAGATGGTGGCACAATGATATGGCAAATAGCTATGGAAGTGGACGCTGCCGGTAATCTTTAAACAATTGCTTTATGGTGTTAAAAGGTGGTGCATCGCCAACAGATGGGTCGTCAGACAGCTTACTGAGAGCTCATGCCGCTTTTTTCTCATGGCGATGGGCATGGATGCGCTTCTGCCGCCGCCAAATCCAGTATCCCGCGAAGAACAAACCGGCAGCCATCGCCCAGCTTGCTTTTTCGATGTATCCCAATAAGGTGTCGAACTCGTTTGAAAATGCGAAGCCAGCCCAGGCCATGGCCAGCACCCAGGTTGTTGCGCCCAGAACATTGAATTTGAGAAAAGTCTTCCATTCCATACCCAAGCTGCCGGCGAGCGGCCCGGCAATGGTACGTAGGCCGAAGATGAACCGGGAGAAGAAGATGGTTCTGCCGCCGTGGCGCTTGAGCAGATCCCGGGCAGTTTGAATGTCCTCATCTTCCAAGTGACCGATTTTTCTTGCCCAGCGGATGAAAGTTTTTCCGAAGCGATGGCCTAACCAGTACCCGATATTGTCCCCTAATACCGCGGCCCCGATTCCGGTCACAATCACCCATTGAATTTGAAGACTTGTACTCTTGTTGGCAAGAAAGCTGGCAAACATCAACACCGTCTCTCCGGGAAGGGGCAGGCCAGAGCTTTCGGCCAAAAGCCCCAGCAGCACCGCCCAATAACCCCATGACGTGAGCACTTGCCTAATCGTGTGATAGAACCAATGCATGGACATCATTGGATGCATTGCGACCTGGCAAACGCAGGCCGGTTAGTTCGATTCTGCCATTCCCCTTAGTTGTCAACAGAGGCTTTCGTCTGCATACAGAAAATCCTTCCCATAGTTGAGTTAACATTGGTGCGCAGCGAGCCATTGCGGTAGCAACCTCATTATCAATTTGCCATCGCATCCATCCGCTATTGCGTCTCGCATCCAACCAAATGACACTGGGCGGCCATCTTCGCTAGCTTGACCTTCGAGGTGTCGTATTTTCGGCTACGCTGGATTGCATGCCAGCCGCCTCATGGAGTTTACACATGCTCGGGAATGCAAATGGGATCGACCTCAACAGCTCCAGCGTGAATCAATTGAGCAGAATCGGAGGACTGGGTCCGGTTTTGGCGGCGCGAATCGTTCAGTTGCGCCCGATCAGAAAATGGGCCGACCTGGAGAGGATCGGGGGATTCGATCACGAGCTGGTAAATAATTTGCGTGGTTCAGGAGCGAAGCTTGGGCGTGCAAGCAGTGCGAAGCTGCAGAAGCCTTCGAACCGGATCTTAGCCTCGAGTAGTTCGCGGAGGACAGGTCCAACTGCTCGCCGCAGAGGAGCGGGCAAGGGCGCGGCGGGCAAAACCGTTGAAGGAAGAAGACGAGCAACTAACATCTTTTCAAGCGAGGGCAGATAGGGAGTTTGAACGCAGATTCTTACCGCGTTCTGGCTTGAAAACCGGACCGCCGGTGATCTTTGTTTTCGATAGTCAATAAGGACTGCAGAATGCGGAGTGCATCCGCCAATTGCTGTCTCTCCCGCAAATCACTGCCGGTACGATCTTCATTCAGTTCGCGTACTCGCATGTGGATAGCTTTCTGCGCTATATCGATTTTTTCAAGAAGAACAGCAGAATCAGGTTCGAATACTGCGGCTTCGTAAATCTTCTGCCAATTTTTTTCAGAGGGAGCATTCGTCACAGTTCGTCTCCTGTTGTTCTGTTATTGTTCTGCTCTTGTGATGCGCTTTTCGATTTGTATTTGCCGCCGAGATACGCCACATACTTATTGCTACGGCAATACAAATTGCAGCACACCTGGAATGCTGGTAGAACTTCCCTGCCAGCTTTTCACGGATCGAGCATTTTGCCCATTTTGCTTGCCGACGTACAGGGCTCACCGGCCTACAAATCGGCCTCGCGCCCCTGCCTGACCACGCCCCCAAATGCCAGAAATAGCAGCTTTTCTAGCTTCGCTTTTGGCCGGTTCTGCATCTTAGGTTTTTTCAAAGCTGGGCAGACTTCCTGAAAGTCATGGGATTTTTCATCCACATGCAACGTTTGCTGGTGCTGGCGTTTGTCGTCTTGTTAGGCGTGGGAATGTGTTTTTCGCAATTGTCTGGTCCCTATTCGCTGGATACAAATCCTCAGGGTAGCGGCGTTGACTGTTCTGATCCGTCGATGGCTGGAACGGATCAATGCGGCGCACAATCTCAAGGGCCGAACGGCGCTCAGCCACGCGATAACTCTTCCGCTCCCGTCACCGCGCCAGTATTAACCAATCCTCCTGGCGGCAATCCAGATCAATACAATCCGGGTACGCCTCCGCCGAACCCGTCGCAGGCGGCGCACCAACCAGTCACGCCGCAGCCGAAAACTGAATTCGAGCAGTTGGTAGCCGATTCGGTGGGCCGTCCCCTACCGCTGTTTGGCCAATCGTTATTTTTACAACCTCCAAGCACCTTCTCTCCAATCGACTGGATGCAGGTTCCGAGCGATTACATCATTGGTCCCGGCGATGAATTGGAAATTAATATTTGGGGCCAAATCACGGCGAATTTACGAGTCACGGTAGACCGGTCCGGCCAGATTTATGTGCCCCAAGTCGGTCAAATGTCGGTTGCAGGCGTGCACTATGGCGATCTGGAACAACACCTCAAGCGGGAGATTTTGAAAGTATTCAAGAACTTTAACCTGACGGCGAACCTTGGGCGGCTTCGCTCAATTCAAATCATCGTGGTTGGGAACGCCCGCTATCCGGGCACATACACCATCAGTGCCCTGAGCACTTTGGTGAATGCGATCTTTGCCTCAGGCGGTCCGGCGCCTCAGGGATCCTTACGGCACATTCAGGTCCGGCGCGATGGCGCTACCATCACCGATTTTGATTTTTACGACCTTCTCATCAAAGGTGACAAATCGAAAGATGTTCGTCTCGAATCCGGCGACGTTCTCTACATTCCTCACGTCGGTCCGCTGGTTGCGATCTCCGGCTCCGTAAATGTACCCGCCATCTACGAGATGAAAGAGGGCTCGACCCTGCGGGATTTAATTGATACTGCCGGCGACCTCAGCACAATTGCTGATACTAGCAAGATCACCGTTGACCGACTGGTTGATCATCAGGCGCGCAAGACTCTGGAGTTCCCTTACGATAAGCAGTCTCGCGCCCTCCCGGTCGAAGATGGTGACATTGTGCGCGTGCTTTCGATCGTTCCGCGTTTTGAAGATACCGTAACTTTGCGGGGCAATGTAGCCAACCCCGGCCGTTATCCATGGAAGCCTGGTATGCGCGTTTCCGACCTCATTCCCAACGCCCAGGCATTGCTGACCCGCGAGTACTGGCGGGACCGGGCAGCCATTGTCAGCGGCCGCGCGACTGAATATCCAATTCGCAAGGAAACTCCTGAAGAACCGAACTTCCGGTCGCCACAACCGCAGAATGGTGCACGAACAGCAGCCAACGGCACAGAAAACCAAACGCCCGCGAGTGCGCCTACCCAAAATGCGGTTGCCGGCGGGACGGGTTACCCAAATGCCGGAAATGGCGCTTCCCTGCCACCGGAGCAAAGTTCCTCGACTAACAGGCCGATGAATCCCAGTGATCGGTTTTCTGACACTCAATCACCGGTAACAACTGATGCAGGCACTAATCCCAATATTGTCAGAAACGTGGCCGAGGATTTGCGTCGCTATGCTCCCGAAATCAATTGGGACTATGCAATCATCCAGCGCGTGAATCCACAGGATCTTTCGTCGAGGCTGGTGTGGATGAGTCCGCGTAAGGCGATCATCCAGCACGATGAGAAGAGCAATATCGAGTTGTTGCCCGGAGATATTGTCACCATCTTTTCGCAGCGCGACATTGCCATACCGCAGGCCGAGCGCTCTCAGTACGTGATTATCGAAGGCGAGGTGAAGCGGGCTGGTGTGTACAAACTGGAACCGAACGAAACCCTGCGCTCGGTACTGCAACGCGCCGGCGGGCTCACGTCTGAGGCTTACGTTTATGGCGCGCGCTTTACTCGCGAATCGGCAAGGATTGCGCAGCAAAAAAGTTTGGACGAACTGGCCCATACCATGGAAGTACAGATTCGGCAGTCGGCCATTGCGGTAGCGGCGTCGAGCCAACCGGGAGACTTACCGCAGATGCAGGCAGCGCAGGAAGCAATCATCGCGCAATTGCGAAACACTCGCGCCAGCGGACGCGTTGCCCTTCCCTTGAAGCCTTCGGACAAGGGCCTGACCGATTTGCCGAATATGGTTTTGGAAGATGGTGATCGGCTTTCGATCCCTCGAACGCCGTCGACCGTATCCGTTGTCGGTGACGTGTACAATCCCGGTTCCTTTATCTTTGAACCTCGCACCAGCACTGGCTCTTACCTGGAAATGGCTGGAAAAGGAAAACCGCAATCCGATCTGCATCACGCCTTCGTGTTGCGGGCAAATGGGATTGTGGTTGCGGCTAATACCGTGAATGGCGTATTTACCGGAACGAAATTTGATCGCTTGCGGTTGTACCCTGGGGACCAGATCGTCGTACCTTATAAGCTTCCCACTGGCGCTTTCGTTCGCGGCCTGCGTGACTGGACACAGATTTCGTCCCAGCTGGCGATAACCGCCGCAGCTCTTGCAGTGATCGCGCCGTGATTTATGCTGACCAACGGTGGATTGGGAATCACGGAATCGGCCGATTCGCGAGCAATGTGCTGCCGGCGATTCACTATTCTCCAATTGCGCTCAGCGGCCGTCCTGCCGCTCCGCTCGATGCGTGGCGGCTTTCGCGTGCGCTGAGGACTCTGAAGCGGCATGATCTGTTTTTTTCTCCCGGATACAACGCGCCACTTTCTTGCCCTTCGCCTTTTATCTTTACTATTCACGATCTTAGTCATGTCTACTGTGCCGAAAACAGCAGCCCGCTCATCCGGCTTTATTATGCGACGGTGGCGAAAAGAGCATGCGATCGGGCCGCTGCCGTTATTACGGTTTCAGAGTTTACCCGCTCGCAGATTCTTGAATGGTCCGGCATTCCTTCCGCGAACGTTATCAACGTCAGCTGCGGAGTCGAAGCTTCATATTGTCCCGAAGGCGATAGTTATGCTCTGCCATTTCCCTACCTGCTTTGCGTGAGTAATCGCAAGTTGCACAAAAATGAGTCTCGGCTGGTGATGGCATTCGCAACTGCAAAAGTTTCTGGGATGCATCTGGTTTTTACCGGCGA
>DATATW010000006.1:0-21062 GCA_036268595.1 Terriglobales bacterium | reverse complement strand
CGCTTCGCATAGGCTCCCTCCCTATTTGGTCTTGCTCCGTGTGGGGTTTGCCCTGCCCGCTGCATTACTGCGGCGGCGGTGCGCTCTTACCGCACCTTTTCACCCTTACCTCGCCGTTCCTCTCAGATCTCGCCGAATTAGCGAAAGCTCAGCGGAACAGCGGGGCGGTATGTTTTCTGTGGCACTAGCCGTCAACCGACTTTGAGGCCGGCTTCCCGGACGTTATCCGGCACACTGCTCTGTGGAGTTCGGACTTTCCTCCCGCGCTTCTTGACGAAACGCGAGCGGCCGTCCGGTCCAGCTGCCTACGCAGTGATTATATGCGAAGGGATAAAGGGCCGAATTCTGGTCCGTGATTGGACAGCCGAGGGCTGTCCCGACCTGTTTAGAGACCGTGTGGATCGGACACTCTTGTCGCACCTGTCGTTCTGTTTCATCTGTCGCGGTGTGTGATGATATTCTGGTCTCAATATGAGCAATGCCAAGCAAGACATTGAACGGCTTCTCAACAGACTTCCCGATGACTGCTCAATAGAGGACGTGCAATATCATCTCTATGTGGTGGAGAAGGTGCGCCGCGGCCTGGAAGACGCACGCGCAAACGGCACGTTGTCACAGGAAGAAGTGGAATCCCGCCTTGGCAAATGGCTTCCGGAATAGGCTGGTCGCAGCGCGCTTTGCGGGATGTCGAGGGAATAGCTGACTATATTGCTAAGGATTCTCCGGCCTATGCCGCGGTTTTCGTGCGGAACATCATCGCTCAAACGAAAATGCTTTCGCAATTCCCAAGGTCCGGACGCAAAGTACCGGAGTTCGATGACGATGGTATTCGCGAGTTACTTGCTTACGGCTACCGCATCATTTATCGCATAGAGCAAGATAGAGTCATCATCTCTGCTGTGATCCACGGGAAACGAACTCTGCAGTAAAGAACTGGACATCAAGATCGAGAATATATTGTGCCGACGCACGCTGACCTAATCGCCGCCGTACAAGCTGGAGACGCCGAAAAAGTTCGCAGCCTGCTGCAGGGCGATTCATCTCCCGCCGCCGCTAAGGACACGAAGGGCGTCTCAGCGCTGATGTTCGCATTCTATTACCGCCGACATGAAATCGCCGATCTGCTGCTGGCGGCGAAACCTGAGCTGGACATCTTCGAAGCTACGGCTGCGGGCAAAGCTGACACAGTTTCGGAGATTTTGAATAAAGACCCAGAGGCCATCCGGCGCTGGTCGCCCGACGGATTCACGGCGCTGCATTTCGCGGCTTTCTTCAATCGTCCAGAGATCGCTGGAATCTTGTTGAAGCACAAAGCAGACGCCTCCGCCGTCGCGAGAAATGCAATGAAGGTGACTCCTCTGCACAGCGCGGCGGCCGCGCACAGTGCCAGCATCGTGCGACTGCTTCTCGAAAATGGCGCGCTGCCGAATGTCCGTCAGGAAAGCGGATGGACTCCGCTGCACGAAGCCGCGCAAATTGGTGATATCGAGATGGTGAAGTCGTTACTTGAATATGGGGCTGACCCGCAGGCAAAAAGCGATGATGGCAAAACGCCCGCCGAGATGGCGCAAGCGAAGGCGCACGTGGATATTGTGAAGCTGCTTACTGGCAGCCGTCAGCCATCGGCCATCAGCCGTCAGGATTGACCCGATTGAGTTTCAGCGCCGGCGCAAAGCTTTTAACCTGCGAGGCCGCCCGTACCTCACTAATCTAATCGTCCTTGCTGAGAGCTGAGAGCTGACGGCTGACAGCTTTTGCTATCATCAAATTTCATACTTACTACACGGAGAGTTCCATGGACGAGGTACCCAGCATGACGCCAGGAACGCGGCGCAACGAAGACATCGCTCTCGATCTTATGAAATTTGTGGCCATGACCACCGGCTACGGACGGACCACTTCAAGCGGCGCGGGCTTTGGCGGGACCGGGGCGGCAGCCAAGCCGGAAGAATACGCCGCACACTTGCTTGAGCTATACGGAAAATGTCTGCAGGCAGTCGGGAAGAAATAACTCAGGCGACTTCGAGGCCAGTTTTTTCTTCTGAAGCTTTGGCGCGGGAACCGCTGGCTGCTGAAAGCAGCGGCCAGCCGTTGCGCAACACGTAATCCAGCCAGGCTCCGGCGAACTGCGAAGTAAGCACCGCGGCTATGACCAACGTGGTATAAAACTTCGCGCTGATAATCCCGGCATCAAACGCCACGCTGGCGAGCACAATCCCCGGGCCGCCGCGCGCGTTGGTGGTGATCGCCAGATTGATGAGGTCCAGCCCGCGGAAACCTGCGAACCGGCCAGCCAGCGACACCGAAAGAATTTTCACCACGCAGGTTCCGACGACGAAAGCCACGATCATCCACAGCGATACGCCGCGAATCAGATCAAGCTTTAAACCGACAATCGCAAAGTAAATCGGAATAAAGAAAGCAAATGAAACTTTGCCGATGGCGTCGAGTGCCTCGGCAAACAATCTTCTTTTCTTGTGAACTACTGCGAAACCGGCAAGGAAAGCCGCGAACACCAGGCTGACCTGCAAAGCTCCGGCGACTGCGCAGTAGGCGAGCAAAACGGCAATTGCATAGCCCACTGGCGAATTCTTCGCCACCACATTGAAGCGCGCTTTGTTGATCTTTTTTATGATCCGCGGAACGATGGTGAGCCCGAGCAGGAAAAATGCGATGGTTGCGATCAGGTGGTAAGCCATGCTGCGCGGATTAAGCGCAGTCTTTCCCGCCATCGCGGTGGCCACAGCCAACGCCAGCCACAGCGCGATGTCCTCCAGCACCGCTACACCCAGCACCAGACGCGCAAATCGGGTGTGCAGGATTTTTAGGTCCGCGAAAATCTTTGAGACGACCGGAACTGATGTCACCGCGACGCCCACTGCCAGAATAATGATCAACGAAATGCGGCTGCCATTAGGGCCGGCGAGCTCTGGCCGAATCAACCAGGGCCCGAAGATCAGGCCGAGCACAAAGGGTATCCCGGTTCCCACCACGCCGAGCCAGCCTACTTCGCGGCGTTCTTCGCGAGTAAAAAGTTGTTGCGTTTCCGCCCCCGACAGGAACATCAGCAGCAGTAGTCCGAGCCAGTAAACAAAGTCGAGGATGTTTCCCTGCTGCTTGGCGCCATCGATTAAATGTGCGAAAGATGGAATGCGTCCCAGCAGGGCCGGGCCGAGAACGATGCCCGCCAGTATCTCGCCGACAACTTTGGGTTGACGCAGCTTAACGAACAGATAACCCAGCAGCTGGGCAAATCCAACCAGAAGCAGGAGAACGAGCAGAACTGAAGCCAGGGCAGAATCAGACATCGCTCAGCTGAGATGCTGCCGGAAGTAAGTGGTTGTCCGAGGCCTGTCGTATCGCAATTCCGTCAGTTTTTGGAAACCCATTTCCCACTTTACCTTGAGATTTCTCGTCAATAGTCGTAGGTTGTTACAGTTCGCACGTGCCAAAGGAGAACATATTCCGTGATGCGCCGACGAGACTTCATACGAACCGCAGCTTTGGGGACGCTGGCAATTTCGGCCCGATTCCCCGAGTCTTTATTCGCCAGCCCTTATGGAGAACCGGTTGGTCTTCAGCTCTACACTTTGCGCGATCAACTCGAGAAGGACGTCGCCGGCACGATTCAGCAAGTTGGCAAGATCGGCTACAAAGAGGCCGAGATTTATTCGTTATATGGGAAGTCTCCGGCAGAGTTCGCAAAAATCCTCAGCGACAACGGACTGACTGCCCCAAGCGGCCACTACATGTTGAAGGATGTAAAAGGAAATTGGGAACAAAAGGTAGATGACGCGAAGGCTTTGGGGCTCAAATACATGGTGAATGCAATTCTTCAACCGGACGAGCACAAGTCATTCGACGATTACAAACGATTGGTAGACGTTTTTAACCAGGCCGGCGAGACCACGCAAAAGGCCGGCATCCAGTTCTGCTATCACAATCACAATTTTGAATTCACGAAATATGGCGATACCACAGCGTACGACTACCTGTTGAAGTCGGTCGATCCGAAACTGGTGAAGTTTGAGATGGATTGCTTCTGGGTTACTCACGCCGGCGCCGACCCGGTCGCCTACTTCAACAAATACCCCGGTCACTTCCCGCTTCTCCACATAAAGGACATGAAGGACAAGCCGGCGGCGAGTCACACACTCGATGCGAAGGTGGGTTTATTTGCGCCGGTCGGTCAGGGCACTATTAACTGGAAACGCATCTTTGCCGGAGCAAAAGAGGGCGGCATGCAGCACTATTTTGTGGAGCAAGACTACTGCGAACAATCGCCGCTTGAGGCCATCAAGGTGAGTTACGAGTATCTCAGCAAGCTGAATGTGTCATAGCAGGCAGGCCATTTGGCAGATCGCTCACTGCGCGTCTGATTTGCGCCAGGAATGCAGATTTGCCGCATAAAGGGCTATGCAGAAGACATTTGCCGGAATGAAGCCAAACTGGCCGGTCTGAAAGCCGATCACGCAAACTACTCCGCTATTGACCGCCGCAACCACCCAACCCTTCCAGCAACGCTTTCCCACCAGAATGGTGGAACAGATAGTTAGCACACACGACAAATAATCAAGCCTGAGTAACACCGCGATGCCTCCACAACAACTTGAGTATGCGACAAGCCCGGCGAAATCTCAGTGAACGATGGTACGAAGCACCATGACGGAAGACATGGCCCGAAGGAGCAGTTGTTATTTTCTGGCAAATGGCAATGCTGCAAACGCCCTACTCGTGGCGCAATGCTTCGATTGGGTCCATGCGAGCGGCGCGGAACGCCGGAATCATCCCGCTGATCAGTCCGACGAATCCGAGAATGAGGGTTGACACAATCAGCGTTCCGGGAGCGATGATCAGCCGTATGTCACCCGCTTCTCCGTTTTTTGCAAAGGCGCTATACAGCGTCATTCTGCCCACCGAAAGCGCCACCGCATAGGCCAATATCACTCCCAGTACGCCGCCGATGAACGTAATGGTGAGCGCTTCTGCAAGAAACTGCGTGAGGATATAACGCCGCTGCGCGCCCAAGGCCTTCTGCACGCCGATCTCGCGGGTGCGCTGGGTGACCGATACCAGCATGATGTTCATCAGGCCGACGCCGCCTATCCCCAAGGTAAGCGTGCCAATGAATCCCATCAGGATTTTTAGCCCCAGGGTAATGATTTCGAACTGATGCACTTGTGTCATCAGGTTGAAAACTCTGATCGCCTGGTGGTCCGATTGGTTGAACTTGTGCGGCACCGCCAGAATGGTGCGCACCGCCTGCTCCAGTTGCTCGTACTGCGGAGTCTGATAGGTGAACCAGATCGAATCCAGATAGCGAGTATCTTTGAGCGCCGACATCGTGGTGAACGGGATATAGACCACCCGGTTGATGTCGTCATTCCCCTCCTGCATCTTGGCGCCAAGAACGCCGATCACTTCAAAGCTGAGGCCGTCCAGGCGAATACGCTCGCCTACAGCATTACGTCCCGAAAACAGTTTCTCTTTGGCCTCGGAACCGATGACACCGACTCGCGCGTGCTGCATCTGGTCTTGCAGGTTATAAAAGCGGCCCTGAGCCAGTTTGAGCGCCCGAATGTCAAACACGTTGGGATCATTACCGGTGACATCCCAGGTGAAATTCCGGGTGTCGTATTGCACCGTCGATTGTTTGTCGACGCTGGGAGTTATGTGCGCAATCTGCGGAAGATTGGTGGTCAGCGTTTCGACGTCATCCTGGGTGAATCGGACAGGGACTCCAGCCTTCTGGCCGCCGGCCTGCATCCCGGTTGTACCCGGAATGACGATGACCAGCTTCGTCCCGAAATTCGCGAAGATCGCGGCGCAGGCCTTTCCAAAACCGTCGCCGTACGCGAGCAGCATTACAACGGTTGCGATTCCCCATGCCATTCCCAGCATGGTAAGTGCCGTACGACGCCGGTTGTGGCGCATGGCCGCGTAGGCTTCCTGTAGCAAATCATGAAACATCGTTTTATTCCTGGCGCAGGGCCTCGACAGGTTGCAGCATGGCGGCCTTGCGTGCGGGATAAAGCCCGGCCACCACGCCTGCCAGCGTCAGACTGCCAATCGCCAGCAGGGCCGACATCGGCACTAATTTCGGTGGATCGAATCCGCCGGGCCCGTGCACGGTTCCCATTGCCGCCATCAGCACACCTGCAAAAGCCATCCCGATGAGGCCACTTCCCAGCGTGAGCAACAATCCTTCCAGAAAAAAGTGCAGCAGAATGCTGCGGTTGGTTGCGCCTAACGCCTTGCGCAGACCGATCTCGTGGGTGCGCTCGCTGACTGCAACCAGCATGATGTTGATGACGCCGATCGCCCCCAGCGCCAGCGTTACCATTCCCACCGCGCCCAGAAAAACATTCATTACGTCAAAGATGGTGTTCACCATCTTTGATTCCTGAATGGAATCCCATTCGTCAAAAGCATCTTCGTCATTGGAGTCGAAGCCGTGATTGCGCCCAATAATCTTGTGCACCTCCTTCTGCGCTATTACATGGTCAGCGGTGACAAGCGGCTGATACTCGACAAATGAAATTGAGTTCTGGTGGTTCTCGCCTTTAATCGGAAATGCTGACGCCATAACCTGGAAAGGAATATAGCCACGCATATTGAGCCACATATTGTCGCCGCGGCCCAGGTGCGGCATACTGCCGACCACCTCGAATCTGAGCCCGTTGATCAAGAGGAATGAGCCCACCGACGGGCGTCCGGGGAACAATGCTTTCTGCAACTCGTTGCCGAGTACGATCACGTTGCGCCGCTGCTCGCCATCCATGGCATTGAGCCAGCGGCCCTCTTTCAAAGGCAGGTAGCTGATTTCGTTCAACTGCGGCTCGGTGCCGATGATCTCGCCGCTTCCGGTGGCGAACTCGCTTACTTCGTGCAGATCGCTGCGCGAGATCAGAGGAGCAGCATTGCGAACGTGCCCCGCCCTGCGTATATCCAGGTAGTCGTCATAAGTAAGCAGATAACTCTGCGCCGAGTTCATGCTTCCGGCCACCGCCGGCGCGCGCCCGGGAAATATAAACATAATGTCTCGGCCGAACTCCGCCATTTCACGCCGATTGCCGGAACGAAAACCTTCGCCCACACCCACTAAAAGCAATAGCGATCCCACGCCCCACGCGATCCCGAACATGGTCAGGAAAGAGCGCAATTTGTGCGCCCATAAATTGCGAAAGATTTGGCCAAAAATATCCAGCATCGCTCGAATTGTACGCCCAGAGTTATTAGACGTGTGACGAAAGAATCGGAGCGAATATTTATTCGAATGCGGGGGGCCAGACCACGGGAGAGGTGGCCTGAAAAACGGCTCCGAAGGCACCCCTAGTGGCTTGACAACAGATCCATGGCTGCCGGTTCAAGCGGGCCACGCCTTTCCTGTGTTAAGCCGATTCCAGACTCATAATCTAAGTTCATATTAGTGACTTCGGGAACCTAGTGCGCATCCCCGGAGTCTGTCAGATTTAGCTGTCGAACTTCCGTAAGGGTAGGTGGGTTTAAGGGATGAACGCCGCGAAGGCTAAGACTCGAAGGTTAAAGTCTAGATTCACCAATCCGGTGATGATACTCGTAGCTCTTTCATTCTGGAGTGCATGGATATCCGGGTGGACCCAGGAAGTTGGCGGCATCGAACCCAGGATTTCTAAACCCGAGCCTCAAAGAGACGTGATAACCGGCACCGTGGTTAACTCCGTGACGGGTGAACCCGTCAATCGGGCAGTGGTGCAGCTTGCAGGACTGAACCGGGCGGCCATGACCGACGCAAGCGGTCACTTCGAGTTCCACAACCTGGCGGGGGTTCGCGTATCCATCACAGTCGATAAGCCCGGCTTTTTTGATGAACGGGACCAAGCCGAAGTTCTAGCGAATGTCGAGGCGTCCGCACTGGTACTGCGTATGGTTCCTGCGGGCGTAATCTTCGGAAAGATAACCACTGCGAACGGTGATCCAATCGAGGGTGTACGGATAGAAACAATTCAACGGCAAATTCTTGGGGGAAGACAGGTTTGGATTGACCGAATGATGTCGGCAAAGACTGATGATAGCGGGAGTTTCCGTATTGCCGGTTTGCCTCCAGCGATCTACTACGTAGCGGCAGAACAGAGCCAAGAACCGACTTGGATGCCATCAGCAATTCCGAATGGCAGAAAACAGATATATGCCCAATCTTATTATCCAGGTGTGTCGCAGCTTGGCATTGCCAGTCCTATTGAACTGGGCGCAGGGGAAGAGGTCGAAGCGAACTTCTTATTGGTTGGAGAGCCGACTTACATTGTCGCCGGCACCCTAAGTGGCCCCGATGAGATTTCTGCCGGAGTTGTGTTCAAGAGGCAAGCAGGGCAGGATTTCGACTTTATCCAAAGTGTCTCTGTGAGTGACGGCAAATTTAAGACCGAGCTTCCCGCAGGTTCATACACTATTGATGGTTATACCTCGCAAAATGCGCACATATCTACGGTTGGCCCTTCTTTTGTGATCAGTTCCGATACCGCAGATGTGCCGATTCCGTTGAATTATCCTGTTAGCATCCCGGTGATAATACGTACAGATTTAGATGGGAGGGATTTCCAGCAAGTAAACGATTCGACCGCTCACAGCATGGTTGAGGTCAAGATGCATGGCAAGTCAAGCGCGCCTTCTATTCTCAACCGTGACGCTTGGTGGGCAGGCGCTCGTTCCAGCGAGATCTCCAACGTTGAACCCGGGACATATGAGGTCGAACTAAACACGTTCGGGCAGTGGCGGGTCGAATCAGCGACCTGTGGCGGCATCGATGTTCTAAACGATGATGTTATCGTGCCCGCCGGTTCCCAGCCTTCTGCCATCGAGATCACGTTGCGGAATGACGGCGCTACGGTGATAGGAACGCTCGCGAGAGAGACAGTGAATAACACAACCGTGTTGCTCGTTCAACAACGGGGAGCGAGAAATTTCGTGAGGGCAGTCACCACTGTAGCGGGCAACTTTCGTTTCGACGGCCTTGCCCCAGGTGAGTACTCGCTGATTGCTTTCGATGGATTTGACAAGTTGGAATACATGAATCCCAAAGTTCTGGATTCATATCTTTCAATAGCTGCCCACATCAGTTTGCAACCCCATGCTATTGCAAATGTCACGCTGAATGTACTCGGACCAAGCAGGTAGATCATGCGTTTACATCTCATCGGCTCAATCGTTCTTCTTGTGGTTCTCGGGGGGAAACTCAACTCCCAAGTCGGCAAAGATACTTTCGCAATTCGGGGGAATGTCGTCGATGCAGTTACGGGTCGGCCCATGGAGCGAGCCGAGGTTTCGATCGCAACTATCGAGCACCTTGATAAGCCGGTACAAGAACTCCTTTCCGGGAACGACGGAAGTTTTTCGTTTTCCGGATTGCGGCCCGGCAAATATTTGCTGGTCGGGCGTAAAAGTGGTTTTAATGAGCAATCTTATGAACAGCACGGGAGCTTTGCGAGTGCGATAGTGGTGGGGCCGGGGCTAACCTCGGATCATGTAATTTTTCGGCTTCATCCGGATTCCGTAATCGGGGGCAAAATTACAGACTCGGAAAACGAGGCGGTCACCAATGCGACAGTTTTGCTATTTCGCAGAGACGCGAACAGTGGATTTATGCACACATCCCAAGTAGCTCAAACTATGTCCGACGACCGGGGTTACTATCATTTTGGCCATTTGGGCTCGGGTCGCTACTTTGTTGTAGTGTCGGCGCAACCATGGTATAGCTCGATCGCGGCGTCCTTACACGAGTCACCAGAATATGATCCAATCGCGGCCGATAGCCTCCATTTGGATATGGTTTATCCGGCTACCTATTATCCAGGGGTCACAGATTCTTCTTCAGCCTCACCGATCGTGCTGAACGAAAATCAGAACATTATCGCTGATCTCGTTTTGGTACCAACACCCGCGCTGCGCATAACGATCAATCACGCAGACAGCTTTTCAAGCGGCGTGAGTTTGAAACAGTCCATATTCGGAACGCTAGTCGACGCAGCGTCGACGGAACATGCGCCTGTTGGCGATACTGTCGAGATCAGCGGCATTGCGTCCGGCACATATATCCTGGAACTCGACTCCCGATCCGCCTCAGCGGCGCTTCATGGCAGGGTAGTCGAACTAGGGGAAGATGCAATTATCGATGCCAATAGTAGCGCAGTACTTCCGGCGGTAAGGGGGAAGATTCAGATCGAAGGCGAGTTGAATTTAGATCCCCAAGCGTTCGTGCGGCTTTGGAACTCGCGCACCGGAGGAGCCGTGGACACAGCCCTTGCGGCGAACGGGGAATTCAGCTTTAACCAGGACTTCGTCATACCCGGGACCTATTCTGTTTTCTTGATCAACGGAGAAAGTCTGATGGTCGGCACCATTTCTGCGACCGGGGCAAAGGTGATAGGACAGAGCATTCAAGTGAATGGCTCGACGCCTGTTTACCTGAGCATCCGGTTATCGCACACGCTCTCCACGATAACGGGAATGGCACGCCGCAAAGGCAAGCCGTTTCCAGGTGCCATGATCATCTTAGTGCCGGAAGATGCCGATTCGAACTGGCCGCTGTTCAGGCGTGACCAGAGCGACAGTGACGGCTCGTTTACGCTGCGAGACATCCTGCCCGGAAAATATAAACTGATCGCAATTGAAAATGGCTGGAACCTCGAATGGGCCGATCCCGCCCTCTTGAAAACACACCTCGACCATGCGATCGGCACCGAGATTCATCCGAATACGAAATCCGAGATCACGGTAGAAGTACAGTAATTTAGTGCATGAACGTCTTCGGCTATTGAGAACCGACAGACAAAAAAAACGCAGCTTGCGCTGCCAATCAAGAGCGCACCATGAAACTCTTTGATAAGAGTCTGGCTATGGTCGCCGCACTCATCAAGCTTTCGGCATTTCCCTTGCTACGCCCGGTCCGAAGACTCGCCATCGGCCTATTGGAAATCGCTTACGGCGACGCGGAGGAAGCGGTGGAGTCAGAGGTAAAGAACAAAACCCGACCCAGGATCCACCATTCCTAGCGGAGAACAGCAGGATGAAAACTCGGGTCGACGTAAGCAGCCGGTTGCGCAATGTGTCGGACTAGGAGAGGAACCAATGAACGATCCGGGGCAGAGAGCATCGTTAAGTCGTTCGCAGTGGACGCTTATTTTCTTGATCCTTGGAGTAGGTCTGGGCAGCGTCATGTACCACCTCATCGTTCGCGGAAGGCTCGAGCAAACTGCGGCGCTATTCGTGGGAATACCAACTGTGTTGGCGATCTTGTTGGCGATGACGCCAAAAGCTAAAACACTAACAGGTGGAATCATGAAAGGACTCACTCTTTTCCTGCTTCTGTCAGGCCCGCTTCTGGGCGAGGGCTTCATTTGCATTTTGATGGCTTCCCCGATTTTTTTTATCGTAGGGATACTGGTGGGTGTTGTTGTCGATTCGATCCGCGAAGAACGGCACGCAACTCTCTCGTGCCTTGTGCTGATTCTTCTTCCGATGAGCGTTGAGGGTACTTCTCCGAAGTTGTCGTTCAATCGCGAGGAAACGGTTCAAGCATCAGAGGTCGTTGCTGCCCCGGAGCTGGACGTTCGGGCAGCACTCAGTCACAGCTTACGAACACAGACCCCGGTGCCGATTTACGGGAGGATGGGGTTTCCTCTTCCAACCAGAGCATGGGGCGACGGCCTGGAAGTGGGCGCCACCCGCACGGTTCATTTTGCTGGTGGCGAGGGCAAACCTGGCGATCTTGTGCTTAAGGTGAGCGAATCACGGGCAGGATATGTTCGGTTTGATGCGGTAACTGACCGCAGTAAGCTCGCACACTGGTTAGACTGGGAGTCCTCGGAGGTCAGCTGGACGCCGGTGGATACGCACCACACTCACGTGAATTGGACTTTGCATTTCAGGAGGCGACTTGATCCAGCTTGGTACTTTCGTCCCTGGGAGCGATATGCGACGGGCTTGGCCGCCGACTATCTAATCCGGGCCAACGCGACTCCGGCAACACAAAAGCAGGGAGAGTAGGAGCATGGGACGCGTCGCCGCCGTCCGATTCATGGGATTCTACGCTCCCGTCATGGCTGCCTTCCTTCTCGTATTTTTGCGACCGATCCGGAAAAGAATATTCCCTGCGGCGCTACTAGGTTTTGTCTGGACTCTGCCATCGCTGCTTGCCGTTCAATTGCTCAACCTGCACTTCGGCTGGTGGACATTCAACGCCGCAGGTGGACTGTTTCGTGGAATGCCTGTCGATCTCTTCCTCGGATGGGCACTGCTATGGGGAATACTTCCGATCCTAAGCTTCGGTGAAACTGGAACAGTTTGGGTGTCAGCGGTTTTCTTTGGGCTAGACCTGGTCCTGATGCCGGCATGCTCCCCGGCTGTGGTCCTGAACTCTCGTTGGTTGATTGGTGAATTTGTTGCTTTGGGTCTTGTCCTGGTTCCAGCGCAATTGTTCGCGCGCTGGACTCTCAATGATACAAAAGTGAAAGCGCGGGCAGTGCTTCACGTTTTGGCAGCCGGTGGAGTCTTCCTCTTCTTGATACCAGAAGTTGTCTTTGCGCTGCGACCCGGACACCGTTGGGACGCTTTGTTCTTCGAACCGGCATGGCTGAGGAACCTGGAACTACAAGTCATCGGATTGCTGGGAGTTATCGGAGTTTCCGCGGTTCAGGAGTTCGCGCAACGTGGCAACGGTACACCCATTCCTTACGACCCGCCGAAACAACTGGTGGTTAGTGGGTTCTATCTTTACATCTCCAACCCTATGCAGTTCTCATGCACACTCGTGATGACTGCATGGGGTTGCATGCTTCGAAGCCCATGGTTGGCAGCAGGGGGCGTCCTGTCATTTCTTTATAGCTTCGGCCTGGCCGCGTGGGATGAGGGTGAGGACATGAGAATCCGTTTTGGCAAGCCTTGGGAGGACTATCACAACAACGTGAAAACTTGGAAACTGCGATTCAAGCCGTGGCACGCACCCGATCGTCCGGCGGCGCGATTGTATGTTGCCGAGACCTGTGGCCCTTGCTCAGAGGTGCGCCGCTGGTTTGAGTCTCAAGGCACCCTCGCATTGCAGATCGTCGCTGCCGAGGACCATCCCACTCGGGATCTGCAGCGCATGACATATGATCCGATGGATGGGACCGAAGCTGAGCAGGGCGTAGTTGCTTTTGCCCGCGCCCTAGAGCACATCAATTTCGGGTGGGCCTTTGCTGGAGCGGTGCTGCGTCTTCCTGTAATCAAACACGTGGTCGAAATATTTCTCGACGCTAGCGGCCTTGGGCCGCGTTCCATCGTAAGACGTTCATGCAAAACACAAGCTGCCGCCATGCCCGAATGAAGAAACAAAAAAACCGCAGCTTTGCGCTGCGGTTTTTTGCGAAGGCAATCTTAGCGACGCCTGCGTCCGCCTTTTTTCTTTGCGCTCTTCTTGCCGGCTTTTTTCTTGGCTGACTTCTTCTTTGCCGCCTTTTTCGGAGCTTTCTTTTTGGCTGATTTTTTCTTGGCGGCTTTCTTCGGAGCTTTTTTCGCGGGCTTCTTTGCTGCCTTCTTTGCCGCTTTCTTCTTGGCTGGTTTGCGCGGCGCCGACCTCGATCCGCCTCCACCACCGGAGCTCACCGGAGCTGGAGCCGGAGCCGGTGGGCTGAAAGGTTCACGCTCTTGCATGGGACTGGAGGGAGCTTCGGCTTCTTCTTCCTCTTCTTCCTCTTCATAATCTTCGTCGAGCGAGTCGTTGAAGGCGCCGGAATCGCCAAATTCGTCGGCTTCATCGTCACGCAGATAGAGGGTTTCCTCGAAATTCATTCTTTCCTCCTCAGATTTTCCGGTCGCCGCAGCGCCGGGTTGCGCATTTGCCTCGCGCGGGAAAATTAAAAAGACAAAACTAGCGACGGCGGATTATAACCAAGTGCGAACCCCATCGCAACCGATTTCAGATGCATTCTTGATTTGATGCGGCGAGTTCTATTGCGCAGGAATTACCAGCACCATGCCGGGACGCAAAGTCGCAACATTGGCGTTGGTCTGTTTGATGGCTTTCACGCTGGTCTTGTAATTGTTGGCGATGGAATACAGAGTCTCTCCGCGTTTGACTGTGTGATGGACGGGTGATCCCGGCTTGCTGTCAGCTAACTTGCTGGCGTGATGCGACTTAGTCTTGGCAGACTGCTCGGCTGCAGCAACCACGGGACTGATTGGAAGATGAATATAAAGCACCCGGCGACCCGCCAGGCTGTCACCTTTCAGTCGATTCCAGCGGCGAATTGTAGTGGGCGAAATCCCCAGATTATTCGAAACGCTTTCGAGCGTATCGTTTCTTCGCACGTGATAAACCGTAAGCCGTCGCGCGTAAGTCTGTGTATCACCGCCGTTGTGACGCCCAGGCGCGATCGGGATGACCAGCTTGGCGCCGGCTTCGAGAGTGTCCGAAAGGTCCAGTTGATTGGCAGACGCGATCGTCTTCAATGGAGTGCGATAGGTGCGGGCGAGCGACATCAGGGTTTCGCCATTGGCGACGGTGTGGTATCGCCACCACAGTCGCATATTGGCCGGAATACCGGCAATCGCCGCCTGGTATTTGTCGTTAGTGCCAACCGGCAGGTGCAGATCAAAACTGCCCTTTGGCGTGGTCATGCGCAACAGGCTGGGATTCAGCTCCTGCAACTCTGACGAGGGTACATCGACGCACTCCGCCACCAGTCGCAAATCAACCTGGTAGTTGATCCGGATGGTGTCGTACTTCATCGGCGGATCAGGAACAATAGTTTGCAATCCGTATTGCGACGGATTCTTGGCCATGATCGCCACCGCGACGATGATGGGAACATAATTGCGCGTTTCTTTGGGCAACACGTTACGGCGATAAAGCTCCCAGAAATCCGCATAACCGGTCCGCTTTACCGCGCTCTGTACCGTGCCCGGGCCCGAGTTGTAGGCGGCCATTGCCAGATACCAATCGCCGAACTGGTTGTACAAATCCTTTAAATGGTGTGCGGCGGCGCGAGTGGACTTCTCCGGATCCTGCCGGTCATCCACCCACAAATCATGATGCAGGCCGTAGCCTTTTGCGCGGCTTCCCATAAACTGCCAGATACCACGCGCGCCCACCCGCGAAACCGCATATGGGTGAAACCCAGATTCAGCCTGTGCGAGATAAATCAGGTCCTGGGGAACGCCTTCTTCCTTGAGAACGCTTTCAATCAATTCCCGGTAGCGGCCGCTGAGGGTGAGTCCGTGTTCCAAAGTGGGACGCCCCCGGGTCGAGAAATAATTGATGTAACCGGCCACCTGGTCGGTCATCATCAGCGGCAGATCAGAGTGGGTGACTTTGATCTCCGCCGTCGCCTTGGCCGTCAAGTTCGGGTCGACAGGGTAGTTCGTAACTTCGTTCGCTTCATCGATAGGTGCCGGCTCCGCCTTCTGTTCGGGAGCTGGGTCACTCTGCTGCACCGTCGCCACTTCGATATCGTTGACGTTGTTCAGTACCCGGTCGAATTCAGGCTGAAAACGCGGGTCGGTGCGGACGCTGGCAGGACTCGCCAGCAGCAGATTGAAAGCCCGGTCGAAATGCTCTTTGGCCCCGTCTTTGTCGCCCGCATTGTATTGATCGAGGCCGGCCCGGTACTCCTTCTCGACGTCGGCGATCAGTTGCGCGACGCGATCGGGCTTAATTTCGGGCTTGGCATTTGCTGAGCTGGCGGCATTGGTTGAAGCGGCCCGGCTATTTGAGGAATTCTTGGCGGTTACGCTAGTCTTCGATGCTGTGTTTTGCTGGATTGGCGGAGGCGCGGTCTTCGCTGGCGGAAGCATGCGCGCCGCGGGCTTTTGGGCGGTCTGGCAACCCAGGCCACCAAGCAGCACCGCCGACGCGGCGATCAGCATTTGAAAATGCTTAATCTTCATGTGCATCTATCACTTACCGCCGTGTCGCCGGTTGGGCGAATAGCAAATCGTACTACCCTGTCTTTGGACGGGTCAACGTCAAAAGGGGTTTGCCTAAGTTACTTCCGGAACCGACCAAACGTACAATCGCGACTTGGCCGGATTCTTACATCGCACGATCCCATAATCGATGGAAGACTTTCAGATATAAGCTTTTCGGTTTGACCTTCCTGACGGCCTTTGCATCGAAGAACGGTAAAACAAATAACGTACAGGAGAAATCCGATGGCCGAAGCAGTCGAGAACAAATGCGCACACCCGAAGTGCACCTGCCCTGTTTCTGAGGGAAAAGAATATTGCAGCCAGGCTTGCTCGGACGCCGCTGAGAACGGCAGCTTGAGCAACAACTGCGGCTGCGATCATCCCGGGTGTATCGGCGCAATTGCCGCTTAGGTAAACTGAAAATCTACGGTTTCATGTGCGGCCTATCGCTCAATCAAACGAGCTCTGGATCGTGACCGGGAAGTTTCTGTCTCCGGTGATGACCGACCGCAATCATTTTGGGGTGCAATGCCAGTAACGTCTTTGAAGTCAATCGGCGGCGCAAAGTTTCGGGAAGGGCATGCCCGCAAAACTCAGATCCTTGTTCTGGTGGTGATCGTCACCAATGTGCTCGGCAATGTTTCGTTGAGCCACGGCATGCACCAAGTGGGAAGGATTGTTTCCGCTTCGCCGCTGGATTATCTGCGCGCCTTCGCTAACCCATGGACGATTTTGGGAATTTGCGTCCTGATCGTCTGGATGCTGACCGACCTGGCGCTGCTGAGCCGCGCCGATCTCAGCTTTGTGTTGCCTGTGACGGCCAGCGCCTACGTGCTGGTTGCCATTGGCGGGCACTTTATCTTGCATGACCACATCAGTTTGGCGCGCTGGACCGGCATCGCCCTGATCACGCTGGGCGTGATCTTGGCCGAAGAGACTCCCGATCGAACCACCAAAGGCCCACCGGAGCGGCTGCTATGAAATGGATTCTGGTGGCAATCATCGCCATATGCAACACCCTGGGCGACGTGCTGAACACCGCCGGGATGAAGCGGCAGGGTGAAGTTGAAAACCTGGGACCGCGCAGCTTCGCGGTCATGGTCAAGCGAATTTTGCGGAATCCGCTGGTGCTAGGCGGATTTGCGGCTTTGGCAGTTTCGTTTTTTGCGCTGTTGTCGCTGCTCTCGATCAGCTCGGTGAGCTTCGCGGTTCCGGCAACTGCAATCAGCTACTTACTGGAGACTCTGCTGGCCAAATACATCCTCGGCGAGGATGTCAGACTGCGGCGCTGGGCAGCGGCGGCACTGGTTGCGTGCGGCGTGGTGCTGCTGTCGTTCTAGTTTTGCGGTGGGCGGGCGCCCCTACATGATTCGTAGAGACGTAGCTTGCTACGTCTCAGCTTGCTGCTCCTCATGAGCTGCCCGCAAGACGTTGCAAGCAACGTCTCTACGTTCTACCAGTTCACCTTCAATCCCAATTGAATCTGGCGGGGATCGTATGCGGCAGTGGCTTGGCCAGCATTGGTGTACAGCGGACTTAGCGCAGATACGTTATAGCGATTGGCGACGTTGAAGATGTCGACCATGGCGTCCAGGCTCATGCGCTCGCCGAAACTTATGCGGCGGGAAACGCGTACGTCGTTGAAGACCGTCCACGGAGTCACGCCCGAATTGCGGCCAAGGTTCCCGTCAAGCGAAAGCAATGAGCCGTTGAAGTCGGCCATGCATGGCTCCTGGAAAACTCCGGTGGGTGAGAACTTCGACGAGACCGGCAGATAACCAAGGCTGGTGCATCCCGGGTTCACAAATGTATTCGGCCGACCGGTAAGCGATGAGAGCTGCAAGTTGTCCCCGCTGCCGGTGATGATGTTGAAGGGCCTGCCGGAATTGAATTCGATCAGTGGAGCGAATGTCCAGCCACTCAGCAGCTTGCCGGCGAAGCCATCGCCGCCGATTCTGCCGCTCTGGTAAACCCCGCTGAAGACGAATCGGTGCCGTTCATCAAAGGCTGAACTCGATCGATCCTGGCTCGGATAGAAGCTGTCCTGAGGAGTAAGGGTGGATTCGAGATCGGTGGAATCGTCGATTGCATGCGACCAGGTATAAGAAGCGAGGAACTCGTAATGCTCGCGGAAATGTTTTTGCAGATTGACGCTCAGCGCATGGTAGACCGAACTGCCGCTTGAGTAGTTGGCGTCCATGTCGCCGAAAGGAACGCAGTTGGCGGCCGAGGTCAGGGGATCGCAGGCCGCGTTGAATCCCTGGCTCTTGAGCCCTTGCAGAATCTGCTCCGCCAGTCCTACACAGGCAGCGCCGCCACTGGCAATGTAAGCGCCGGCGATCGACGGGTTGATGCCGCTGCGACGGAAGAAGTTCATCAAGGATGCATCGACATAAGGTTGTCCGTTACCAGGGTTTACTCCGCAACCGCTTACCGTAAACGGACTCGACGGAGTCTGACCTGCGCCGAGAGCGTTTTCAAAGTTGGTGACCATCAAGTCGCCGTGAATGGTGTTGGCGTTGATCGGACGGTTCAGATGGCGTCCGCCGTTAAAGTTGTATGCGATATCGAGGGTGTAACCGCCGCCGAGGTCGCGCTCGATACTGAGGTTCGCCTGCTGCGAATAGGCATAAACAAAGTTGTTTGACTGCGGATATCCAAACGGCTGGAAAGCTAAGGCCAGCGGAGTATTGCTCAGGTAGTTCTGATTCAGAAACGCCGACTGCGGAAAGTTCAAAGCCTGGAACTGCTGTTGGTTGGGCAAATATCCCAAGGCGGCATTCACCGGGCCGAAAGCCGACGGCGCGCATTGCGGCGAGCCGGGATTCACCAACGTTCCTTGAAAGATCGGAATCGCGTTCAGGTTGCCTGGATTACCCGCGCCTGCGCAAGGCGATGTCCCCGCGAATGCCAATTGTCCGCTGGTTGATCCGTCGGATGCATCGCCGAGAAAATACAAGCCCAGCAACGGGTGATCATAGAAAAGCCCATACGACGAGCGGATGACAGTTTTTCCGTCGCCCTTCGGGTCCCATGCAAGACCGACGCGCGGCTGGAAGTTGTTCTTGTCGGTTTGAATCCCCTTCTGCAATCCCAGGAACTGGTAGCCGAAAGCGGCAAGTCCAGTTGGAGCCCTGAAGGTCGGCGGCTTTTCAACGTCATAACGCAAGCCGTAGTTTAGGGTCAGATTCCGGCGCACCTTCCACGAATCCTGCCAGTAAAGTCCGATGGGGATATTCGTAAACGAGTCACTGGGGCTGCCCAAGCCTTGGATGAAATCGCCCGGGATTCCCGCTCCGTAAGCCTGCACCGGCGAAATCTGCGGAAAGTTAGGCAAGCCATTAGGATTGGGATTCACGAAACCCAGCTCTGATGAACTCAACGCTCCGAAATCATAAACTCCGCCATAGTTCACGGTGAAGATAGCGGTCAGCGGAATGTAGTTAATGTCGGCGCCAAATTTGGTGTTGTGCTGGCCGATCGTCCACGAAAAGTTGTCGGTAAACTGGTAGCGCTGTTCGGTACGTTGAATATAGGAATAGGGCTCGCGTCCGAAATAGGCAAAGCCGGGAATGTTCACCGCTGGATCTGAACCGCCCGGTATCGCCGTATTGTAAAAATACGACAATCCCCGCCGCGCGTACTGGAAGGTGAATTCGTTCAGCTTGTTTGCGCCGAGCGTCCATGCATCCTGAACCACACCCGCCACGTCACGATAAGTTTGCTCCGAGGTGCGCGAATATGCATTCTGTCCGAAAGGCTGGTCTTGGCCGCTGACTTCAATTCCGGTGACGGTGCTGGGACTCACATTCACCCGGAACGTCAGCCGGTTGCTGTTGCTGATGTTGTGATCGATGCGGAATGAATAAAGACTGGTGCCTTCGAATACTGGAAAATTGCCCTGCTGCGAAGCCAGCGTCTGATACGAGGCTGGCACAAAACACGGCGGGGCAGCGCAGGAGGTTGGGAACCCTCCAACTCCGGGGAAGCCACCGGTCAATCCCAGCGGCCAAGCGCCATTCACCGCCATGCCCGATGACGCGCCCATGAGGGCTGCATACTGCCCGACCTCGCCAGCATAGGCCGAAGATGCCCCTTCTGTGGCCAGCACCGTCGGGTTAGTCAGAAATCCCACCTGCGCTGGAGTCAATTGCATTGTGCCAAAGGGAAGTCCTACAGCTGCGGTATTGAACGGAACCAATCCGAAATTTCCCTGACCGATGCTGGAGAATCCGGTCTCATGCCGGCGAGTGACTTCGTAGGAGAAGAAGTAGAAGGTTTTGTCCTTCTTGATCGCGCCGCCGAATGCGGTTCCCGCTTGCACTCGCGTATACGCAGGGTTGGGCACGGTGCTGAACGGATTCACCGCCTGGAAATTACGATTGCGCAGGTATCCGAAAACGTCGCCGTGAAAACCATTCGATCCGCTTTTCGTAACAATGTTGACTACGCCTCCGGAGGCGCGTCCGTACTCCGGGTTGTAGCTGTTGGTGATGATCTGAAATTCCTGCACGTCTTCCTGGGAAACCGTCGAGCGAACACCGTTGACAGAATTGTCGGTTGCGTCCGCGCCGTCAACGTTGACCAGGTTCGAGCGGGCGCGCTGGCCGCCGAAACTTATGCCCGAAGTTGGCGCGGCGCCGGTGTTCGGGGCCGCATCCGAAAGGACCACAGAATCGGTCTTGGCAAAATTGATGTAGTTACGGCCGTTGATCGGCAGGTTGTCGATCTGCCTCTGATCCACGGTATCGGTGGTCGAGGTCTGGGTAGTTTCGATCGCTTGCGCCGCCCCGCTGACTTCGACCGTTTCTTTAGTTGACGCCAGAGTCAGTGAAATCGGCAGTTCCATCGAGCCGCCGACGGTGATTACAACGTCAGGCGCAGTCGCCTTGGCAAACCCCTGCACGTTCACGGTGACATCATAAGCGCCGGGAGGCAAAGCCAGAATGTTGTATAGGCCGTCGCCATTTCCCGCTGCCACGCGTTCAATTCCCTTGGCGGCATCGCGCGCACTCACATTGGCGTTTGCGATCGGCTGCCCTTGGGGGTCGGTGACGGTGACACGCAAATCGCCGGTGGCGACGCCTTGTCCATATAAAGAGGTTGTGAGCAGGATCGCCGCCAACAAAGTCACGAACAAT
>DATATW010000005.1:0-9499 GCA_036268595.1 Terriglobales bacterium | reverse complement strand
AACCCTTCAGATAGAATTCCAATTGCTGGCCGTACTACAACCCGGGGCAGGCTTTTTGCGGTTTTCAAAAAGGGTGGCAGTGCCTTTAGCCGGTGAGGTTCACTGTTCGTAGCTGCAGATCCCTCGCATCCCTCGGAATTGGTATCGTAACACTGCATTGGCGCAGCCCCACTCGGGCGATATCTTAAAGCCCGCCACGGAATTGCCGGGAATTGTGCTCCGTACAGAACTGAGTAAATGTGGGGACAGCCGCCCTCGGCTGTACGGCGGAGCAAAGCTCCGCGTTTTGCGCGGTACAGAGTGCTCACGCGGCAGTGGATGGTCGCTGAGCCGTACCATGACTCTTCTCATCCAGATGAGAGGGCTCGATGAAAATTTGTATAGCGGAGGAGTCCGGTTGCTGTATTCGGCGCTTCAGCCGTGCGATGTGGGATTCAATTTGCGCAAGGCTGAGCGAGGCATCGAATTTTATCTTCACGTTTATCAGCACCTGGTCCGCGCCCAGTTGCATGGAGAGCAAGTCGCCTATTCGTTCCACTGCGGGATCGGAGAGGAGTATTTCTCTGATTTGTTTTAATCGAGACCGATTAGTCCTTTCGCCGGTGAGCAGCGCGCCAGTTTCTCGTCCGAGAAGCAGGGCAAGCCCCGTGAGCAGCAAGCCAATCAGCAGGGAAGCAACGGGATCGAAATAAACATTATGAAAAATTTGCCCCAGAAAAATCCCAAGAAAGGCGAGCGCCAACCCGATAAGACCGGCGGAATCTTCTAGAAAAACCGTAAATACCGATGGATCTTTACTTCCGACGATTTCATCCCATGTTGATTCGTTGGGGTCTTTGCGCGCGAGGAGTTCGCGGTAGGAGATAAGCCAGGAATAGAAATCCAGAACGGCGGCCAGCGCGAGCACGCAATAACTCCAGAGTAGGTGAGTTGAAGGTTCAGGATGCCGCAGGTAACGAATGCCTTCATAGAACGCCAGACCACCGCCGACCCCGAAAATGTAAACTGCAACCAACAAAGAATAAAAGTAGAGCAGCTTGCCGTGACCGAAGGGATGAAGCGCGTCAGGCGGACGACGGCTGCGCCGCATACCGAGCAGCAGCAGGAGTTCGTTCCCGACGTCTGCAGTTGAATGAAAGGCCTCCGACATCATCGCCGGGCTACGCGTGAGCGCGCCGGCAACGTACTTGCAAGCCGCGATTGCGATATTGGCAAACAGTCCGACCCAGACCACTTTGTGGGAACTCGAAGGCACCTGTTTCCGACGCCTGCGCCGGGAAAAAAGATGTCCGGAAAAGTGCGAATGGTCTCGCTCAGTAGATAGAACAGAGAACATGGAGCGACGGGCGCCGCGCCCGCGCCCGAAAGTGCCCCACTGGTCTTCTGAAGCGGGAAATGCATTGCAAAGCCCGTGCCCAGGTAAGGTGTGACGGGCATCACTTTTTCCGCTGCGGCACTGCGAGTACAATTACGGTTCTCAAGAGAAGCTTGTGATAACTCTTAGTAGTGTCTCTGAAAAGGAGCACGCGTGATCGTTGGAGTGCCGAAGGAAATTTATCCGGGAGAGCGCCGGGTTGCGCTGACCCCTGTGGTTGTGCCGATGCTCGCCAAGGCCGGACTGGAAGTTGTAATTGAGGCCGGGGCGGGCGTAGCGGCAGGATATCCGGACGCGCAGTATCAGGAAAAGGGCGCGAAGGTGTTGCCGGACCGCGCCGCGGTGTTTGCCCAGGCGGACATTATTGTTCAAGTGCTGGGTCACGGCGCGAACGACAAAAATGGCGAGAGCGATCTGCGACTGATGCGGCGAGGCCAGGCGCTGGTCGGATTTCTGCGGCCATTGGGAACTCCGACTAAAGATGGAAAGAGCGATGCCAGCAAAGTGCAGGAGATCGCCCAAACCGGCGTGACGTCATTCGCGGTCGAGTTGATGCCGCGCACTACGCGCGCTCAAAGCATGGACGCATTGTCATCGATGGCCTCGATCGCAGGATATAAAGCCGTGCTCGAGGTGGCGAATGCGCTTCCGCGAATCTTCCCAATGATGACGACTGCGGCGGGGACAATTACGCCGTCGCGGGTGCTGATCATTGGAGTGGGCGTGGCAGGATTGCAGGCGATTGCCACGGCACGACGGCTGGGAGCGGTTGTATCGGCATACGACGTAAGGCCGGCGGCGAAGGAGCAGGTGCAGAGTTTAGGCGCTAGATTTGTGGAGTTGCCCCTGGAGACGCAGGATGCGCAGGACGCGCGCGGGTATGCGAAGGCCCAGGATGAGGCGTTTTATGCGAAACAGCGTGAGTTGCTGGGACGGACCGTCGCCGAGAACGATGCGGTAATCACGACCGCGGTGGTGCCAGGTAAAAAGGCACCGGTGCTGGTGACCGCGGAGATGGTGAAGGGAATGGTTCCGGGGTCCGTGATATTGGATCTGGCGGCGGAGCGCGGCGGGAATTGCGAGGTTACGCGCGCGGGAGAAGCCGGCGTCGTGAATGGAGTGACGGTGATTGGGCCGATTAATCTGGCGAGTGGGGTGCCGCATCATGCCAGCCAGATGTATGCGCGGAATTTGACGGCATTTTTAGCGAACCTGGTGAAGGATGGGAAGATGCGGCCGGCGGAGAGTGATGACATTATTCGCGATACGCTGGTGACGCAGGGTGGGGAAGTGGTGAATGCGCGAGTAAGGGAGTTGTTGGGGATGCCGGGGTTGGTGAGTCAGTGATCAGTGGTTAGTGGGAGTCAAAATCCCCACCCTAGCCAAAAGCTGGCTAGGATGGGGCACCCAGTAATGATCCCGGAAAGTGTTTGAAGGAGGAATAATGCCAGCGGATTTTATTTCTAATCTTTATGTTTTTATTCTGGCGGGATTCGTGGGGTTCGAACTCATCAAGCGGGTCTCGCCGCTTCTGCATACGCCGCTGATGTCGCTGACCAATGCGCTGGATGCAATTGTGGTGGTCGCGGCAATCATCATTACTGGACGCCATGAAACCCGGCTGACTGTGGTGCTGGGAACGATTGCGGTGGTGGCGTCGTTCAGCAACATGGTGGGCGGGTTCTTCATTACTGATCGCATGCTGCGCATGTTCAAATCCGGCAAATCAAAACAATCATGAACACGCTCGCACTTCAGCAGTACCTAGATTTCACCTACATTGCCGCGGTCGTTCTATTCATTCTGGCGATCAAGTGGCTGAGTTCGCCGGTGAGCGCGCGGCGTGGCGTGCTGGCGGGCGAAATCGCGTCGGCGATGGCGATTGCGGCCACGCTCTTCAACCCTGAACTGGTGCAGTACAAGTGGATCGTGATTTCGCTGATTCTTGGCGCGAGCGTCGGCATTCCACTTGGCATGGTCAAAATGACCGCCGTGCCGCAACGGACGGCGTTGAGCCACGCATTCGGCGCGCTTTCGGCGGCGTTGATCGGAATTGCCGAATTCTATGTGGGCACCGCGCCGGTAGGCCGCTTTCAGATGGGCGAGATCGGGCTCGAGGTCATCATTGGATCGTTGACGTTTACGGGCAGCCTGATTGCAGCCGGTAAGCTGCAGGAAATTTTGCCGCAGCGCCCGATTGTTTATCGCGGGCAGAACATCGTGAGTCTCTCGGTGCTCGCGACCGCGCTGGGACTGGCAGTGGCGCTGGTATTTAATCCGGCGCACACGTTTTTATTTCCAATCATGATCGCGGTGGCGCTGACTTTCGGCGTGCTGCTGGTTACGCCAATTGGCGGCGCAGACATGCCGACGGTGATTTCGCTGTTGAATTCGTATGCAGGATTTTCCGCAGCCCTGCTGGGTTTCGTGCTTAACAGCAAAGTGCTGGTAGTCGCCGGCGCGCTCGATGGATCGTCGGGATTCGTTCTCTCGGTGATCATGTGCAAGGCGATGAACCGGTCGTTCACCAACGTGATGTTCGGAGCCTTTGGGCAGGTCGCGACCGGGCCGGCTGCAGTGCAAGAGACGCGTCCGGTGAAGAGTGCGTCGCCGGAAGAAGCTGCGGACATACTGGCGGCGGCGAGCAAAGTGGTGATCGTCCCTGGATATGGAATGGCGGTCGCGCAGGCGCAACACAAAGTGCGCGAGCTGTATGACTCGTTGACCAAGCGCGGCGTGGATGTGCGGTTTGCGATTCATCCGGTTGCGGGCAGAATGCCAGGACACATGAACGTATTACTGGCCGAGGCTGACGTCCCGTACGACCGGCTGATTGAGATGGACGACATCAATGGCGACTTTCCGCAGACCGATGTTTCGTTGATCATTGGCGCGAATGATGTGACCAATCCTGCGGCGAAGACAGATAAATCGAGCCCGATTTATGGAATGCCAGTGCTGGATGTAGAGAGATCGCACACGGTGATGGTAATTAAGCGCAGCATGAACCCCGGCTTCGCGGGCATCGATAATCCTCTTTATTATATGGACCAGACGCTGATGCTCTTTGGGGATGCGAAGGCATTCGTGACGAATATTGTGAAGGAGTTGTCTAATAGCCACGGGTAGTTTAACGTGCCGTCCCTTCGGGACTCTGGATGTATTGCACGCCTTCCCGGCACTTCCGTGCCGGGCTTTCACATATCGCCCCTGCGGGGCTGGATTCGTGTGGCGGTCGAGTCTTCTCTCTGAATCCAAGACGCGAAATATGAAATCGTAATATTCTTGAATTTCAAGTTGGGCTCTGTTTTGGCGACGCGCTCATGGTCAACTTTTTTTCCATTATTGCTTTGGGATTTTTTCTCGGGATGCGGCACGCGACGGATCCCGATCATGTGATCGCGGTGAGCACGATTGTGAGCCGCGAGCGTGAGATCGGGAAATCGGCGTGGATTGGTGTGTTCTGGGGAATCGGACATACGCTGACCATTTTCGCGGTGGGTGCGGCGATCATTCTTTTCGATGTGGCGATATCTCCGCGTATTGGCTTGAGCATGGAGCTGGCGGTGGGATTAATGCTGATCCTGCTGGGCATTATTAATGTGGTCAGTTTTTTCCGGGATCTGCCTTCATCCAGCGAGCGGGCGGGGACGCCTGCTCCTCCACAAGGATCAACCGCGCAGACGGGAACGCCTGACCATCTACAAACCGAAATGGTTCACTCCCATGCGCACAGCCATGGCGATTTTATTCATACGCATCCTCATTCTCATGCGCACGGGCCGGATGCGCACGTTCATGCGGGACAAAATCCGGTTGCGTGGCTCGACCGAATGTTTCTGCGCTTCAAACTTTACAGGCCAATGCGTCCCTTGATGATCGGTCTGGTGCATGGAATGGCAGGATCGGCGGCGGTTGCGCTGCTGGTGCTGGCGACGATCCGCGATCCGCGCTGGGCGGTGGCGTATCTGCTGGTTTTCGGGGTCGGCACAATTGCCGGCATGATGGTGATTACCATGAGCATTGCCTCCACATTCAGGCTGGCGCATGGCAAACAGGTTTTCCTGCAGCGGCTGGCTATGGCTTCCGGAGTTCTGAGCCTGGGCTTTGGGATTTTTGTTGCCTATCAAATTATCGTGGTGAATGGTCTACTGAGCGCGCACCCGCAATGGGTGCCGAGATGATCGGTCCCAGGTGCGATGTATAAGGCTAAGTGGCGGCCGTGTATTTTGCTCGCAGACCCGCTCGCGTGCGCCGCTCAATTTGCGGCCAGGCGACGACATTTTTAGCGTGGCAAGCAGTTTTGCGCAGAGCCGATGGCTGGGCGGCATTCGGAGCGATCGTTCGACTTGATGGAAGCTCTCACGCCGAAGCAACAACTGGGATGAGCTTTTCGAACTGCTCACGCCCGGCATCATTCGATATGCGCCAAGTCCTGCTGGACGGCCATTTCGCAGAATTATCGAGAGCATGCGTACTCTGCAGGATATTGGTGATCGGGAGGGCTGCGTATGCTTCAAGCGTTAGCAATGACTCAAGCTGTTGTTGGCCGCACAACCGATCAGCGCGAATTGTGCTCTTAAGTCCGTCTAGGCGATATGAAGAGCACAAACAAGGAATCATTAACTGCTCCCGCTATTCTGTTCGATGTGGATGGAACGTTAATAGACAGCGTATATGAGCACGTTTCGGCGTGGTCCGAAGCCTTACGAAGCGCAGGCATTGTTCTGCCGAAGTGGAGGATACATCGCCGCATCGGTATGAGCGGGAAGTCGTTTTTGCGCGAATTGCTGCGGCCGATGGGGCGCAATCCGCTGCCTCCGAGTCAGGTCAGAGTTCTGGAGCAAAAACACGACGCAGAATTTTCGAAAGTCATTTCCAGCCTGCAACCCTTGCCCGGTGCTAAGGAACTGTTGAAGCACTTGTCGGCCGTGCGGGTAAAATGGGCGATCGCGACAACCGGGAATTCCGCACAGACAAAGCGTCTTCTGAAATTGTTGAAAATTCCGAAAAATATTCCAGTAATCACAGGTGACGACGTGGCCAAAACCAAGCCCGCGCCGGACGCCTTCGTCCTGGCGGCGGGACGTCTGGGGGTTTCCATCAGAGATTCGATCGTTGTCGGTGACAGTACCTGGGATTTGCTCGCTGCGGTTCGGAAGAGCGCTCTTGGAGTCGGGATGCTCTCCGGGGGTTCGAGTCAAGACGAACTGGAACGCGCCGGGGCCTTTCGCGTGTATGCCGATCCAGATGACATGCTAGCTCATCTGGAGCAGCTGGGAATCCCGGGAGAGTGAGGATTTCCACGCCACCTTCCATAAGAATGATTGATCTTCCCCATCAAGCATTTTGATTGGCGCAGCGGCGTTGCGGCGGATAATCTAACGGGTCGCGTAAATCGGCCTGCTGCGGCTATCCATAAATTGCGGCTACCCATAAAAAGGAGACACTTTGTCCAACGAACTGAGGAATTTTCTCGCGCTGTCGTATGACGAGCTGGAAGACTTGAATCTGGAGGCGAAAGAGCAGCGCAAGAACCGCGTTCCCGCTGAGAACATACGGGAGCAGCGGATCAGATATTTGACCGACGAAAAGCGGATCAAGGCCGTGACCGTGTTGTTCAGCGATCTCGAAGGCCGGCTGCACATGCTCGATTATGACAAGAAATTTCTGATCAAGAGCTGGGACAACCTAACCTTTGACGGGTCGTCGATCCGCGGATTCACCGCGCAGAAGGAAAGCGACTTGCGGCTGGGCGTGGACTGGGCGGCGTTTTACTGGGCGCCGGCGGATTTTTTTGGGCCTGGCAAAGTGATGGTCTTTGGCGAGGTAATCGAGAAGCAGGGCGGATCGTATGCCGCCGATATTCGAGGCGTACTGAAGGGATATGCCGAGAAACTGCATGCCGACGAAGGTTACACGCTGAACGCGGCCAATGAGATTGAAGGGTTTCTGTTCAAGGGGGCGGACGCGGAGAGACATTATTCGGAGACGGGAAAGTTCGAGTATGTGAATACGGGCGGGTACTATCATTCTCTGCCCGGCGATCCGCTGCGCAACTTTATTGATGTGTCGGCGGAAGTGCAGCGCGCGATGGGATTCCAGAATGAGAAAGACCACCCGGAAGTGGCGCCTTCTCAGTTTGAAATTAATTATGGATACGGCGAAGTGGTGGCGGCGGCGGATCAGATTCAGTTGTACAAGCTGATTTGCCGCGAGGTGGCGACCAAGCTGGGAATGACGGCGTCGTTCTTGCCGAAGCCGGTGGTAGGCGTGAATGGCAGCGGCATGCATACGAATGTTTCGATCAGTAAGAGCGGCAAGAATCTTTTCTGGGATGCGAAGGGCGAAGAGAAGCTCAGCAAGCTGGGGTGGTCATTCGTCGACAAGATTTTGAGCCATGGCAACGACATTTGCCTGCTGCTGAATGCCAGCGTCAATGCGTATCGCAGACTGGATCCGCACTTTGAAGCGCCGAACCAGATCAAGGCGTCGGCGGTGGATCGCGGCTCGATGGTGCGAATTCCGATCGGCAACGATAAGAGTATGCGCGTGGAAGTCAGGTCGGTGAGCCCGGATGCGAATCCGTATATGGTGCTTTACTCGATCTTCAAGAGCGGGGTGGACGGCACGACATCGAAGATCAAGAACCTGCGCCAGGCGGAGCGCTATTTGCCTGACAATATTTATACGGCGCTCGAAGACTTCAAGAAGTCGACATGGATCGATAAGATTCTGGGCGAAGATGTGAAGGGGCGGTATGCCGATCTGAAGCAAGCTTCGGCGGACCGCTGCCCACGCCTGCTGGGAACTTTTGTGAAGGCCCCCGAGGTGCAGTACCACCACGAGGTTTATAACCAATTTTTGTGGAACCAGTTCTAGGTTGCCAGATTGGGCCACGCTGCGAAAGCAGCGTGGCCTTTTTTCTTTTTTAACTATTTCGCCTGCGGAGCCGGCGCATAGAAGTAATAATCAGCGGTGTAGGCGCTTCTCGCTTCGCTATTTGACTTCGACGCGTTGCAGTCAGCGACCGGCGGCTGACCGCCCTTGGTATGAACTCGCTGAATGCTGGTTACTCGAGTGAAGGCGCCAATTCCCGAATGACCGGTTGCGGTGACCAGGAGCCAGGGAATGGAATCTGGCTGAGGGGAATTGGCTTTAGCGACGGCCTTGCCGGTAACTTCACTGCCGTCGTTATGTTTCCACGTTGGGCCGGCGAAGTGATGGCCGATGATGGTTCCCTGATAGTCGTGCAGCTCGGCGTCGGGGGCCTTCAGTTTCCATTCGTATGTCCCGCCGGAGAATTCACAAGTGTAGATTTGTGAACCGGTGGCGTATGCGACCAGGATTACTTGTTCGGCCGATGGGGCTTTGATCTGGTCAGGGACATCGGGACGGGGAATGTCTTGGGCTCGAAGTAGGGCGGCTACTGCGATCAAAGATAACGCCAGCGAAAGTAACTTGTTCACGGCGAAAGTTTACCATCTGGTCAGTGTTTATGGTGAGTGGTGGGTCGTAGCTGCCGGATAAGAGCGACGTCCCACACGGTTGGTGCTTGCGGATGGACAGCCAAAAGCGGCTGTCCTCCACACGAACTCAGAAAGTCAACATCCCCACCCTCCCGCAAAGAACGCGGGAAGGATGGGGAACCCTGACGAGTCGCAGGCAGTACAAGTCGGGCAAGAGTGTCCGAGCCATACGGCAAATTTAGTCCGCGGCGGCTTCGGACATCTTTAATGTGCTTGGTTTTTTGGTGACGCTGGCGCTAGTTACGACTATCACCGATGCGATCACGATTGCACTTCCGGCGAGGATGAAGGCGTCGATTTTCTCGTGCAGCACGAGCCATCCCAGGAAGACTGCGACCACCGGATTCACATACGCGTAGGTCGAGACTTTGGCGGCGGGAGCGCGACTCAGAATGTAGATGTAGGCGGTGTATCCGATGAGGGATCCACCGATAATCAGATAAACGATTGCTCCGATGCCGCGCGCAGTCCAGACGACGCGCGTGTAATCCCGGTTCAGCAGCGCGAAGACTGAGTTTCCCATCCCCGCGAAGAACACCTGCCAGGCAGTGGCCGCGAAAGTTGGCGGGCCGGACTGCCATTTTTTTGAGAGCAC
>DATATW010000004.1:0-15831 GCA_036268595.1 Terriglobales bacterium | reverse complement strand
CGTTGCACTACGTGGCGTAAGGTCGAGATGCCGGCGTCCTTTTGCCCCGCTTCGATTTGCGCCAAGCCTTTCTTCAGTTCCGCAGAGGCGGCTTTGTTCCCGTCGGGAAATGCCTGCAAGACCTGGTCATATCCCTTGATTGCGCTGGGATAATCTCCCGCTTTGAAATCGAGCTCGGCCAGATAGAAATAGGCATTGCCGGATAAGTCGGTGTTGGGGTAGTTCTTCACATAATCAGAGAATTCCTGCTTGGCGAGATCGGTGTTGCCTCCGTTGTAATCGCGAAGTGCATTGTTATAGAGCACGTCGGGGGGCGGCACGCTCAGCTGCTGCTGTTGCTGCTGAGTTTGTTGGGCCTGCTGGCTGGCTTGCGCGGCCAGAGTCTGCTGCGTCTGCTGCATGGCTTCGAGCTGGCTGGTAACTTTGCCGAGCCGGGCCTTGAGTTCGTCCAGGCTGTCATTGAGTGCCTGCAGCTGGCCGGAGAGCTGGTCGACGTGATTGTTGGTGTCACTCTGCTGCTTTTGAATCGCGACCTGCATATTGGTGATAGCGACCGTCACCTTGTTAATGCTGTCGGTGTTCTGGTCCATGAGGTTTTTGATCACACCCATGCGCTCATCAAGCGACTGCTTGAGGGCGGTCATCTGGTCCTGAATCTGCTGGACCTGGGTCTGCAGTTCGACCAGCTCCCGGTTCACGGCCCAGGCTGGAGTGCTGGCCAGCCCAGCGGCCAATACGATGACGAAAATGCTGCGTCGGATGATTGTCATATCGCTTCCTAAGATGCGGAAAAAGTCCTAATCGTAAGTGCAACAGAAGAGTCCGCGAAGGTCAAGCTCACGGTCGGACAGAAGATTGCTGAGCTTGGTGCATGGCGTTAAGAGGCCAGCGGGATGGCATTTTCGGGCAAGCCGGCTACACAGCCGCAGGTTGCGAAACCTCGGCTAATGCCGTCGCGAAGGCTCCTAGGGCATGGTCGATTTGCTCTTTGGTTATGATGAGTGGCGGCTGGAACCGCACCACGTTGCCGTAGACCCCACCAACACCGACCAGCACCCCTTGGCGCAATAATGCGTCGCGGATGGCTTCGGCTTCCGTATTTGCGGGGGTCAGCTTTTCATCGCGTACCAGTTCGACGCCGATCATCAGGCCCAGGCCGCGGACTTCTCCGATCAGAGGATTCTGCTTCTGCAGGCCGCGAAGTTTTTTCATCGCATAGTCGCCGGTTTCGGCGGCGCGGGCAGGCAGGTTCTCTTCTTCCATCACCTGGATGTTGGCGAGTGAAGCGGCGCAGGCCACCGGATTTCCGCCGAAAGTCGAGAGATGGTCGCCGGGCTTGTAGGCAGACGCGATTTCGGGACGAGTTGTGTAGGCGCTGAGCGGGAAGCCGTCAGCAATTCCCTTTGCGGTGACTAGGATGTCTGGTGTCACACCGTAGTGCTCGATGGCGAACATTTTGCCGGTGCGTCCGAATCCGGACTGAACTTCGTCGGCAATAAAAAGTATTCCGTGCTGGTCGAGGACCTTTTTTACTTCGCGGAAATAGTTTTTTGGAGGAACCAGGATGCCGCCTTCGCCCATGACCGGTTCAGCGAGGAATGCGGCCACGTCTCCGGCGGTGGCGAAGCGAATGATTTCGTCGATGGACTTGGCGCATTGTCGCGCGCACTCTTCCGGATCGTTGGGCCACAAGGAACGGTAGACGTATGGCGCGGGAGCGAATGCGATTCCGGGGGCGTAAGGCCCACCCCGTTTTTTGCGACCCTGGTTTCCGGTCAGGCTCAGAGTGCCCCAGCTGCGTCCGTGAAAGCTGCCGTGCAAGGAGATGAACTCGTGTTTGCTGGTGTATAGGCGCGCCAGCTTCAATGCCCCTTCGATTGCCTCGGCGCCACCGTTGCCAAAGAAAGATTTTGTAAGCCCACGCGGCGCGATGCTTGCTAGTTTTTCGGCCAGATCGGCGACCGGCGCGACATGATAAAGATATGAAGAACAATGGATGAGTTTATCCATCTGCGCTTTTGCGGCCGCGACTATACGTGGGTGATTGTGGCCAGCATTCACGACGGATATTCCCGAAAAGCAGTCAAGATATTCGCGGCCGTTTTCATCCCAGACTTTGACGCCGCTGGCGTGATCGATAACGATGGGCGCAACTGACTTCAGAAAGCCGGTCATTACGTAGTCTTTGTATTTTTGGATCGTGTTAGACATGATCGCCTCGATCAAAATTCAAGAGCATTAACCACGAAGGGCACGAAGGTTCACGAAGGAAAATCAAAACGAAAACGAATTCTATGTTTCATCGGGCGATGCCCCTCACGCGGGTGAAGCAAATCGCAACTGTGCCAAGACGATTTTCCTTCGTGAACCTTCGTATCCTTCGTGGTTAATGATTTTAAAACTTGCGCGAGTGGTCACTGGCCCAGCGCTCCACCACGACTTTCTTTTCGGTGTAGAACTCGACGGCGTCGCGGCCCTGGCCGTGCTGTACGCCGAAGAAACTATCTTTCCAGCCGCTGAACGGGAAATACGCCATTGGCGCGGCGACTCCGATGTTGATGCCGATGTTTCCTGCCGGGGCCTCATAACGAAAACGGCGAGCTGCGGCGCCGCTCGAAGTGAACAGCGAAGCCTGGTTGCCGTAAGCGCTGCGCTCCAGAAATGCCAAAGCATCATCAAGACTATTTGCATGCACCAAGCTCAAGACCGGGCCGAAGATTTCGGTATCGGCCAATTCGCTGTTCACCGGCAGCGCATCGAGGACGGTCGGCTTTACGAAGTTGCCCCTATCGCCGCCCGGGATTCGCGCCTGCCGGCCATCGAGCAATAATTTCGCGCCTTCCCGGGTGCCGGCATCAATCAACGATTCGACGCGCGATTTGCTTTGGCGGGTAATGACTGGCCCCATCTGCACACCTTCGTCAAGGCCATTTCCGACTTTTAACGAGGTCGCGGCTTCAGTGATCGAATCGCGAAATGTCTTCTGCGCGTCGCCAACAGTTATCGCAACAGAAACCGCTAGGCAACGCTGACCGGCGCACCCGAAAGCGCTATCGCTGATGATCTGAGTGGCCATCTTCATGTCTGCGTCGGGAAGCACGATGACATGATTCTTGGCGCCGCCCTGGCACTGGGCGCGCTTGCCGTTGGCGCCCGCGCGAGCATAGATATATTTAGCTACAGGAGTCGATCCCACGAAGCTGATGGCGCGGACTTTGGGATGATCGAGAATTGTATCGACCGCCGACTTGCCGCCATTGACCAGATTCACCACTCCGGCGGGCAAACCAGTTTGCTCGAGCAATTCGAATGCTCGTCGCATGGTGAGCGGCACGCGCTCGGAGGGTTTGACGATCAGGGTATTTCCGCAGGCGATCGCGTACGGTAGAAACCAGAACGGAATCATGCCTGGAAAATTAAATGGCGTGATTGCCGCCACGACTCCGAGCGGTTGCCGGATCATGGTCTCGTCGATGCCGCGCGCGACGTCTTCGAGATTGTAGCCCTGCATCATCATGGGGATGCCGCAGGCAACTTCCACATTCTCGATGGCACGACGCAACTCGGCCTTAGCTTCGGCGAGGGTCTTGCCGTTCTCCTGAGTGATGATGCGGGACAAGTCGTCGATGTGCGCTTCGAGAAGCTGCTTCAATTTGAACAACGGTTGAATGCGATCTTGGGGCGGAGTGCGGCGCCAGGCAGGATACGCTGCCGCGGCGGCTTCGATGGCCTTGGTTACCTCGGCGACGTCGGAGAGCGGAACTTGCGCGATCGCCTCGCCAGTGGCTGGATTTATGACATCCTGCCATTCGCTGGCGGAAGAGTCGAGCCACTGGCCATTGATGTAATTCGGGACTTTGGTGAGCGGTGATGCCACAACCGTGCTCATATCAGAAACCTTCCAAATCGTTAAGAGTGACTTTTATTTCGTTACTGCTTCGAGCGCTGTTCCCTTTTCGCAGACTGAGGCTAATGCCGCTTCCAGTACGTCCAACCCTTCATCCATTTGCTGATCGGTGACAACCAGCGGCACCAGCACGCGAATCACGTTGCCATAACTGCCGGCGGTAATGGTGATCAGGCCGTGCTCGTAACAGTATTGCGTGATCTTCTTGGTTTCTTCGGGCGCGGGCTCGCGGGTTTCGCGAGATTTCACCAGCTCTAAGGCACGCATTGCGCCGAGGCCACGCGCGTCGCCAATAAGGTCGAAGCGCTGTTTCCAGTCCCGCGCACGTTTCTCGAAACGTTGGCCAATCGCAATCGCGCGCGCCAGCAGATCAGTATTTTGGAATTCGTCGAGAACGGCATTGGCGGCGGCGCACGAGAGCGGATTGCCGCCGAAGGTGCCGCCCAGTCCGCCGAGCCCGGGCGCATCCATAATTTCAGCGCGTCCGGTGACTGCGGCCAGAGGCAGCCCTCCGCCCAGAGATTTTGCGGTAGTCAAAATGTCTGGCTCGATGCCGTAGTGCTCGCTGGCGAACATTTTTCCCGTGCGCCCAAACCCGCTCTGGACTTCGTCCGCGATGAACAGTACGCCGTGCCGGTGGCAAATCTCCATGAGGATGCGGAAGAATTCGGGGGGCGGGTTCACGAAGCCGCCTTCGCCAAGTACCGGTTCAGCGATCACTGCGGCCACGTCCTCCGAAGCCACCACGCGTTTGAATGTGTCTTCCAGATGGCGGGCGCAAAAAACATCGCAAGACGGATATTTGAGCGAATATGAACAGCGGTAGCAATATCCGTAAGGGATTCGGTAAACGTCAGAAGGAAACGGCGCGAAGCCGGCTTTGTAGGGATGGGTCTTGCTGGTCAGGGCCAGCGTCATCATGGTGCGTCCGTGGAATGCGTCTTCAAAGGCAATGATTCCGGGACGGCCAGTGTGAGCGCGCGCAATCTTGACGGCATTCTCGACCGCTTCTGCGCCGGTGTTTACCAATAGCGTTTTCTTCGGGAACTTGCCGGGCGTGATGCGATTCAGCCGCTCGGCCAGTTGAATGTAATTCTCGTAAGGCGTCACTGAGGCGCAGGCATGGAGGAAGTTCTGCAGCTGCGATTGCACCTCGGCGACCACATGCGCATTTCGGTGCCCGGAATTGAGAGAACCGATGCCGCCTGCAAAATCAATGAAGCGATTCCCGTCGACGTCTTCGATCCATGCATCTTGCGAGCGAGCAATATAAATCGGTGTGGCATGAGAGAGGCCGCGCGGCACGGCAGCTTCGCGGCGTGCGCCGAGTTCACGGGATTTAGGTCCGGGAACTTTTGTCTGAAGTTGAATCGTTCCCATGTCTCAATACCATCCGATCGGCTGCTCGTTCAAATTGATATGCACCTGCTTGGTCTCGAGATATTCATCGATCCCGCCCGGGCCAAGCTCGCGTCCGAAGCCTGACTGCTTGTATCCGCCCCATGGCGCTTCGACGTAAGTCGGCTGCATATGGTTGACCCAAACGATTCCCGCACGCAGCGATTTCACTACGCGAAACGCTTTGAAAATATCGCGCGTCCATACTGCGGCGGCGAGCCCATACGGCGAATCGTTGGCGATCTTTAAGGCGTCTTTTTCGTCATTGAACGGAATGACGGAAGCGACCGGGCCGAAGATTTCCTCGCGCGCAATACGGGCACTGTTATCGACGTCATAAAAGATGGTCGGCTCGACGTAGTAGCCCTTGGAGAAATTGCTGGCCCGCCCGCCTCCGATAGCAACTTTAGCCTCGGACTTACCCAGGTCCTGATAAGAACGAACCCGCTCATACTGATCTCTGCTGACCAGCGGCCCCATCTTGGTCTCACGCTGCAAAGGCGGGCCGAGCTTGATGCCGCGGGCCTTTTCGGTCATGGCATCGACGAACTTGTTGTAGATCTGCTTTTGGACCAGAATGCGGCTTCCGGCGGAGCAAACTTCGCCCTGATTAATAAAGACGCCGAACAGCGCGCCGTCGATGGCGGCTTCGAAATCGGCGTCGGCGAAAAAGATGTTGGGGGATTTCCCCCCGAGCTCGAGGGTCACACGCTTAACGGTGTCTGCGGCTTGCTTCACAATGATCTTGCCAACTTCGGCGCTACCGGTGAAGGCAATCTTATTTACATCCGGATGTTTGACCAGCGGGGCGCCGCAGGTTTCGCCGAATCCCGTGACAATGTTCACAACTCCTGGCGGAAAGCCGACGTCAGAAAACCAGTTCGCCATTTCAAGCGCGGTGAGCGGGGTTTGCTCGGCTGGCTTCAGAACACAAGTGCAACCCGCGGCTAATGCCGGCGCCAGTTTCCATGCGGCCATGAGCAATGGATAATTCCAGGGAATAATTTGCCCGGCAACGCCGACCGGCTCTTTCAGCGTGAGGCTGATGGCGTTGTCGGGAACGGGATTTACGTAACCGAGAATTTTTGTGGCGAGGCCGCCGTAGTATTCGAAGCAGGTCGCAACATCATTGATGTCGTACTCGGCTTCGACAATTGGTTTGCCGGTGTTGCGACATTCGAGTTCTGCCAGCATCGCCGAGTTTTGCCGAATCTTTTCGGCTAGGCGGAACAGGACACGGCCACGGTCCTGCGGAGTGGTCGTCGCCCAAGGGCCATCTTCGAATGCAGCTTTGGCGGCGGCGACGGCGCGATTCACGTCGTCAGAGTTCGCGTCCGGCACCTGTGCGATAACTTCTTCAGTTGAAGGGTCGTATACGGGAATCGTCTTCTTGGAGTTGCTGGCGACCGGTTCGCCATTGATGAAAAGCTGGTATGTCTTCACTTCAGATGTAACTCCGGCTGGCATGATGCTTCCTCCTAAGTCGCCGAACTTCGTTCGACAGAGCGGGCGTGGACGCCCGCCCCTACATGTTCACCACTAATTCGTCGAGCTGGGCTCGACCGGACGGCCGAGGGCGGCCGTCCCCACATGGACGAGCTTGCTCAGCTTTTTTCGTCCGTAAACAAAAAAGAAAAATGCGGCGAGCGCAAGGAAAAATAGCGTCAAGCCAAACATGCTCAACTCGTATTTCAGCACTGATGTGATCTGGCTAGCAGGAAAAAATGCAACCACAATCGCAACGATGGTTGTGATCAAACCGCTGCTGCCCGCCATTATCAAAACCCTTCGGCTGTAATGCCCCTCGCCTTCGGCAGTTTTGAAAGCAAGTTTGAGTAAAGCCGCGAACATATAAATAAATGGAACCAGCTGCAGAACTACAGCGATCGAGAGCATGGTTTGAAACGCGGCTTGCACTCCACCAGCCGCCGCGAAATTGACGATCACTAAAACCAGCGACACCAGGCCTTGCACGATCAGTGCCGCGTAAGGAGTTGCGTAACGCGGATGCAAACTGCCCAGCCAGCCAGGCATGTAAGCATCCAGGCCGGCGACGAACGGAATTCGAGCCGAGCCGCCCATCCAGGCTGAACCGATGCCCGCGATCGAAAGACTCAGCATCAGCGCAAATGGGATTACGATCCATGCCACTCCCACTTGTGCAGCCATATGGCTCACGGCTTGCACGATGCCCTGCAGCACGCTGACTTTTTTCCCTACCGCAATCAGCAGCGTAAGCGTCACTCCGACGTATAACGCGCCGGAGAGGATTCCGCCCCAGACGACGGCGCCCGGCAAAGTACGGGCGGGGTCGCGGATCTCGTCACCCATGACAGACGCCAGTTCCAGGCCGACTAGTCCGAAGCAAATAACGCCAAAGGAATTCAAGACGAAGCGTGGGTCAGCCGGAATGCGAAAATCCGCGGCAGTGAGGGTTGTGCCAAAACGCTGCCACAAAACTATTCCAAGCCCAATCAGGACCGCGGCAGCAATGCCGGTGCCGATCGCGCCGAGGTTGTTGATCCACTTCCCTACCCCGAGGCCAACGATGTTCAACCAGGTAAGCACCGCCAGCAGCACGGTCGAGGTTGCAAGGGCAAAAATCTTGTTATCAGCCAGGCCTTGATGGCTCGGACCTAAAACGTAAACCGAAACTCCGACGAAGTAGAGCATGACCGTCGGAACGTAGAGCATATTGTTGGTCCAGTAGCACCAGCCGGAGAGGAACCCGTGGAAGTCGCCGAAAACTTCTTTGGCCCAGAGATAAACTCCGCCTTCGCCGGGATAGCGATGCGCCAACTCAATAACGGCAATTCCCTGCGGCCAAAAGAAAAGTATCAGCGCGATGATCCACAACCAGACGGTCACGCCTCCGTTGGCGGCGATCGACGGCACGACATTCAGATTAAATACAGCAACGACAAAAAGCAGAACCAAGTCCCAACGGCCCAGGACACGTTTCAAATTCGTCGGGTTGTGTTCCGCTGACATTTTGCGCCTTGGGAGCGAAAGGCGGGCGAGGGCGCCCGCCCCACACTCGACTACTTAGTGCGCAACTACCGCCGCGCTTCGTTCCTGTTGCGCTTTGGCCAAAGCGGGCGCGACCTCGGCGAATGCCGCAACGTGCTTGTCGATGTCAGCTTCGGTGTGTTGGACCGAGATCGTCCATTGCTCATCCCACCAATAGGGCTGGGCCATGACGCCGCGGTTTACCATGGCGAACCAGTAATGCCGCCACAGATCGACATCGACGGCAAGCCAATCGCGGTAGTTGCGAATCTCTTTCGGATACAGCATCAAGGCGCCGTTCGCGCCAGCGCTGATGATGTAGCCTTGCAATCCGGATTTAGCGACGATCTCGCGATAGCCGTCGGTCAGCTTTTTGCTCAGCTTATCGACATGCGCATAGTTTTCGCGGGTGAGTACGCTGCGGAAAGTCGCGAGACCGGCAGCCATCGAAACGGGATTGGTGTTGTAAGTCCCACCGTGAAAAACCTTGTGCTGAGAAATCAGGTCCATCACGGATTTATGTGTCCCGAAAGCCGCGAGCGGCAAGCCTCCGCCAATTGATTTGGCCAGACAAATCATGTCGGGCTTAACGTTGAAGTATTCCGAAGCGCCGCCCCAGCCAAGCTTCGCGCCGGTTTTCACTTCGTCAAAAATCAACAGCGCGCCGTTGCGGGTGGCAATCTCGCGTAGACCTTCGAGGAAGCCAGGTTCCGGCATGCACAGACCGACGTTCATCAGTATCGGTTCGAGAATGATGGCGGCAATTTCGCCTGGATTCTGCTTGAAACGATTCTCGACGCTGGCAAGATCGTTGAAGGTCGCAATTTGAACATTGGCGAGCGTTGATTTGGGCACGCCCAATCCAGCCGGCGCGGAAATTGGCGCGTGAATGTCACCGTACTCATGGGGCTCATGCGGTTTCACGCTGACCAGAGCATCGTTATGCAGGCCGTGATACGCGCCTTCGAACTTCACGATCTTGTCGCGTCCAGTGGTGGCGCGGGCCAGGCGAATGGCGTGCATCGTGACTTCGGTCCCGCTGTTGCCGAAACGGACCATCTCTACCGGAAAGCGATTGCAGATTTCTTCGGCCAGTTCCCACTCCATGTCATGCGGCATGCCAAACATGGTGCCGGTACTCAGGCGCTTCTCAACCGCTTTCATCACCGCGGGGTGGCAATGCCCGGCCATGATCGCGCCGAAGCAAAGATTGTGATCGATGTATTCGTTGCCGTCAAGATCGCGAAACTTGCTGCCGCTCGCGTCCTTCACAAAAATCGGATAAGGGTCGTAAGCGCGGTAATTACTGGCCACGCCAAGCGGGATGCGTTTCAGGTTTTTCTTGTGGGCCTCTGCCGATTTAGGCGTGCGGCGCACAAAGGTGTCGATTTCTTTCTGTAGTTCGGGGTACATCGTGGTCTCCGAAGAGTCTCAAGCCGCGCGGTGGCGGCCATTAGATTGGCCCGGGCGGCGGACCGCCCGGGATTAGAGCTAGAAGAACAATTTTAGTGCAAACTGCACCAGTCGCGGATCTTTGGCCTGCGTGACCTGGCCAAACTGCGCACCATCACTGCTGTAGCCATCAGGATTGTAGAACTGCGTGTGATTGAAAAGGTTGAATAACTCAGCACGGAATTCCATGTACTTGTGTTCGGTGATTGGAATATTCTTCAGCACCGCGAAATCAGTTTCGCTGATTCCTGGTCCGCAACAGACGGTGCGCGGGGAATCGCCAATTCGTCCCAGAAGTGACGGATCGTAGCAGCCAAAAAATGCCTGCTGGGTGCACGGCGTGGTAGGCGATGTGGCATTTTCGGTGAAGCTGTTGGGATTGAAGAAATAGTTATCGTTGCCCTGCGGCCGCTGCGTGTGAAAGGGCGCGATTTGATCTGGTTGCCCAGGATATTGGAAGAACGCACTGTACATCAGCTCATTGTCCGAGGATGAAGTCAGCTGAATCGGAAAGCCGGTCTGGAAGGTCGTGATCCCCGAAAATGACCAATCATTGAGGATCTTACCCATTGCACCGTCGAAGCGGCGCAGCGGTGGTGCCCAGTCATAGCTAATTACGAAACGATGCCGCGCATCGAACAGCGAAAGCGAGCGATTGTTTGCGCCCGGCAGTGGATTCAAAACTCCCTCAAAGCTTGAGGCTTCGTCGATTGACTTGCTCAGCGTGTAAGCAGCGTTGAATTGCAGTCCATGGCTGAAGCGCTTTTCAACTGAGACCTGCAAAGAGTTGTAGGCCGAGTTGGCGATAGTATCTTCGGCGAAGATGCTGGAGAAAACAGGAACCCCGGTCGCCGGGCAGCCATTGGTAAACGTCTGATTCACGGCATCCCAACCGCCGATTGGATGGCATTGTGGAGAGGAATATTTTCTTAAGCCGACCAACCCAATACCCTGGGCGTTGGGACCGGTGACGACTTGTCCACTAGGCAGGTGCAACTGGACTCCATTCGGGATCTCGTTAGGGGCAATCGCAAAAGAGCTGTCAGCATAGAACGGCCCACATGCCAAGCCGGTGTCGCCAGTCAGGTTTGAAATATTATTTAGATCCAGACACGTTTGTGAATTGCCGTAGTTGAGATCATGTGTCGCCAGCAAGCGGTGCCCTTGCGACCCGACATAACCAATTTCCAATTTCATGTCATTCGTCAACTGCCGCTGGATGGTGAAGTTGTACTGCGCCGAATATTGCGCTCTCATGTGCGGCTGAAATTCACCGAACAAGAGCATGGGCTCGTAAACGCCCCAGTCTTGAGGCGTGCCAGGAGTTGGCGTGATGATTCCGTTGAATGGATTGAGGTAGGTTGTAACTCCGTCCTGACCCAGGAATGGACTATTGAATTGAGTGCCCGCCGGGAATTCGCTTCCACCGAATGGCGGTTCTGCGCCGAACTGTTCAAGCACAAGCTGCTCAATTGGGTTATAGAAAAGACCCCAGCCGGTACGGAAAGTAGTCTTCCCGTTATCCGGGCTCCAGGCGATTCCAATCCGGGGGGCGAAGGCATTGAAATAAGTCTGGGTCAATCCTGTCGGAATACCTTTGTCGCCGGGCACTACCAGACCAATGGGATCCTGAGAAGTGCAGTCCGTATTCACGGTGTTCAAGCATGGGAACTGGGTGCTGCTCTGCCCTGGGCGGAAGGTTTCAACATGCCGGCTAATGTCCGCCAGCGGCGTATTAAGTTCCCACCGCAACCCATAATTTAGAGTGAGGCTGGGTTTGATCTTCCAGCTGTCCTGGGCAAAAAGATAAATCCCGGTGTTGCGGAAGTTACCGGTCTGGGCCGAACCTTGGCCGTATGAGTCCGGCATGCCCAGCAGGAAGTTGGGATAAAGATTAGACGCTCCTACATCGTTCGCGCTGCCGCCGACAAAAGAGAAAGATCCATTGACATTGTAATAAAGGGTCTGATCGAAGCGCTGGCGGCGAATGTCGGTGCCGAACTTCATAGTGTGGTTGCCGGAAACCTTGGTGACATTGTCGGACCACTGGAAGGAGTTTCCCACCTGCGGCAGTTCGCCTTCGGCATTGTTGCCCAGCGAAAAGCCGCCGGAGATCGAAATAAATGGAAGACCTTCATGTTGAGGTCCAAGGAAGGGGTGAATACCAGTTGCATCCGGGCCGGTATTGCCGGGAGTGTCTCCGTAGAAACACGGGACCGCACCGGTCACACTGGTAAGCCATGAAGGCGCCGGCGGGCACGAGTTTTGAATCAGCTGCGTATTCTGGGGGTGCTGAAAAGTTCGCTGGCCCTCGCGGTTGTAGGTGAACCGGAATTCGTTGACCAGGGTGTTATTGAGCGTCCAGTTGTGGGTGATGTTGTACTGCTGGTAGCGATCGCGAATGATGCTGCCGAATCCCGGTACGTCGGCGCCAGCCAGCTGGAAATTAGCAAAAGGCTGAACGATGTGGTCATCGTCGAAATAATAATAGGCGGTCAGGTTCTGCGAAGAATTAATTCGGTGATCGACGCGAAGGGTCGCTTGATCGCCTCGAACCGGTTGAGTCGGAACGGTCTCAATCGTATTTCCGCTGGTTGGAGTGGGCACCAGCTGCAAAAGATCGACTGCGGTGGGGTCCATGCAGGCGAGTGGAATTTGCTGGTTGGGAAAGATTTGATTGAAATCGCCGGTCGAAAGCTGCCCTCCGCCGATGGCTAAGATTGCAGCCTGGCATCCCGTTCGATTACTCAGAAGAGAGGTATCAGTGAGCGTTCCACCGAAAGGACCGAGATCTGAGAAGTTCGAAACGATTTGCCCGTTCACAACATTCGTGGGACTTGGCCTCTCCTGTGCCGTGGGAACCGTAACTACAGGTGAAGGTATGCCCTGCCGGATTCGCCGTCCTTCATATGACATAAAGAAGAATGTCTGGTTCTTCTTAATGGGGCCACCAAAGGTCCCGCCGAACTGGTTCTGATTGAATTGCGGCTTGACGGCGTCAAAGTACCCGCTCGCGTTGAGCACCTTGTTGCGGAAAAATTCGTAAGCGTTGCCGTGAAAACCGTTCGTACCGGACTTCGTAATGACGTTAACTACGGAGCCCGAATTTCTGCCGTACTCGGCGTCGAAAGTATTGGTCAGGACGCGAAATTCCTGAATGCTATCCGGGCTGGGCTGTACCGTTGGAAGGTTCACGAACAGATCGTTGGCATCGCCGCCGTTGACGCTGAAATTATTCGAGCGTCCACGGCCACCGTTTACCGAAACCGCACCCGGACTATCGCTGCCATAAATAATGGAGTTGCTCGATCCAACGGTGGACATGACGCCCGGCTGCAATTGCAGGAATTGGTAAGTGTCGCGGGTGTTCAACGGGAGTTCGGTGACGGCGCGCTCGCCGACCACGGCACCGAGCTGGGTGCTGGTGGTATCGACCAGCGGGGCTTCGGAAGAAACGTCCACCGTTTCCTGCGAGCCACCAGGCTGCAAGGTTGCGTTCAGCGTGAGCACCTGGTTGATTTCGAGCACTACGTTGCTGCGAAGTTCTTTCTTGAATCCCTGCTGCACGTACTCCGCCCGATAATTTCCCGGCGTGACTTCGACGAAGTTGTAATCACCGGTGTCATTGGTCTTCGCGCTGCGGCTGACGCCGGTCGCCTGATTGGTCAATGTGACCGCGACACCGCTCACCACCGCGCCGGTCGAGTCGGACACACGCCCAACGATTCGGCCCGCTGTGCTCTGGCCGAGTGCCGAAGGCAATAGGCAAAGAACCGCAACAACCACGCAACAAACAAATCCTGCTCGACGGAGTTCGAGGGAAGACATCGAAGCGCCTCCAAGGCATCGCCAAGAATCAATTGCGAAAACGGGTGATAGAGCGAGAAATGAACCTTGCTATAATCCAGCAAGGTTAGTAGCAGGTCAGCAAGACTGTCAAGCAAAAACGGCCCCATTTTTCAGCAGATCGCAGCCGTCCTAATCGATATATGGGCCTCCGCAGCCACAACGATTATCTAAAAATCGGGGATGTCGCACGGCTGGTCGGGATTTCTCCGACGGTGATCCGTATGTGGGAAAGCCTCGGCTTGGCGCGCCCGCGCCGTACCGCCAGCAAGTACCGCATGTATTCACAGCAGGATGTTCGCCTGCTGAAGCGCGCCAGTTTCTTGCGCAAGGTGCGGGGGATGAATGCACCCGCGATCGTGCAGACGCTCAAGCGCGAAGGGCTGGCGCAGCCACCGCGCGATGGAAGCGCGAGAGCCCTGGGTCCCCGTCTGCGGCAATTGAGATTAAAAAAGCGGGCATCGCTTGCCACTGTGGCCAAGGCGGCCGGAATTTCGGTGGGATTTCTGAGCGCGATCGAACGTTCGCAGATGAGCGCATCTGTGGGCACGCTGCGAAAGCTGGCGCGCTATTACAAAACTAATATTCTGGAATTTCACGATACTGCCGAGCCGAACCAGAATCTGGTCAAACCCAAATCGCGGAAAGTTCTTGAAGCCGGTCCCGGGGTGCGAATGGAGTTGCTGGCGTGGGGCAACACCGTGATGGAACCGCACCTGTTTCGGGTCGCGCCAAATGCCGGCAGCGGCGAATCTTACACCCATGTGGGCGAGGAATTTCTCTACATTCTGAAAGGCGAGTTGCAAATTTTTCTGCGCGATGAGGAATTCCGCCTGAAAACTGGTGACAGCTTTTATTTTGAGAGCGCGGTTCCACATAAGTGGACGAACCTTGGGCGGGTGGAAACGCTGATTTTGTGGGTGAACACGCCGCCGACGTTTTAAGGCCCTCAGGCCTGCGCATAAAATAGAATCGTGCCCGATCGCAAATCAAGCCAGCCCGAGGCGCTGAAACTGCTCCTGGTGCCTTGCAGTTGCGGGCTGAGTTTTGCCGTGGCGCCTGACTACGACCGGCGCGGCACAAGTTGGAGCCGCTACCTGATCTGTCCCGGATGCGGAAAACGTCACGATCCCAAAAACCGTTTGCTGGAACTGGGTTACCAGGCCGACGGTTAATGGAAAGTCGATAAATGCTAGATCGTTGCCGGACCATGGAATGACGATCGTGCAGAGCAGATTTTGCGGCCTGTTTAAGTTGCCACTCTCAGGTGGTAGGGCGCCGTGATTAATTCTTTTAAACTTGTCGTGTTTTCTCTTGCCCAATTTTTGGGATTTGCTATACTTCCGGCGCACTCGCGACCTCGGTAAAAAACACCTAGTCAATACTCGCGTAATCACCCGAGTTCGCGAGGACAGAAAGGGGGTTCCGTGAAAAACATCTTTGTTGGGAACCTCAGTTTTAATACGTCGGAGGAAGAGCTGCGCAAGATTTTCGAACCCTATGGCACGGTGGATCGGGTGAGTATTCTTACCGACCGCGAAACCGGGCGCTCGCGTGGATTCGGTTTTGTGGAAATGACCAATGGCGAAGAAGGGGACAAGGCGATCACAGGTTTGAATGGCAGCCAGTTTGGCGGTCGTGCGATCAATGTGAACGAGGCGCGTCCGAAGGCTGAACGTGCCAGCGGCGGGGGCCGCGAGGGTGGCGGTCGCCGTTAGTAAACCATTCGCGTGGTGTTGTGGGCTGCTAATCCGCACTGCAAAATTGACAAGCACGTTCGGCCAGAATCGCCTTCGGCATCTTTTCGTTTCTCCGCGGCGTTCAGGAATTCCGCGCACCTTTGCGCGCGCAAATTGATGGGCCTAACCTACCGATGTACACTTGAACTACGCGCCCGTAGCTCAGCTGGATAGAGCGGCAGCCTCCGGAGCTGTAGGTCGGGAGTTCGAATCTCTCCGGGCGCGCCAGACCTTTGCATCCACAAAAAAATGTGTTTGAACTCTTGTGTTTCAGGCGTGGGTAACATCACACCTGGAAGTTGGCCGATGCGCAACGACATAGGTTGCTCTCGGTGGGTTGCGAAGGACCGGAAAAGTACCGGCAGGATTGAGGCCGTACCCTTTTCCCACAACGGTGAAATGGATTCACATGAGATAAAACGCCGGCGAGGGTCGCCACACACGTTCCCAGAAAGGCTACTCGGGGACGCTTTGTTCTTC
>DATATW010000003.1:0-15044 GCA_036268595.1 Terriglobales bacterium | reverse complement strand
TATTTCGACTTGAGCAGAGTTCTTCACCAGATTTCCAGATGCGTCAAAGACAAGGGCATAACCCCGCTCCAAAATCGCAACTGGAGACAGAGCCTTCAACTGATGCTCGATCTGCTCTATGCGCGAGCGGCGGCGGAGCAGGAGGGTTTGTACCGCGGAAGTGATAGCGGTGGTGTGCGATGCCAGGTCACGACGCATGCCCGCCAGAACTCGGCGCGCGTCATAGTGGCGTACCGCGGCCGAAACCTGCTCCCACTTGCGGCGATGTTGCTCAATCAATTTGCGCTGGGATTTTTCCAGCCGGTAACGCAGATCATCGAGCCGCTGTTGGCGCTGATTGATTCCTTCCATCATGCGGGCAAATGCGCCGTGCTGGGCGGCCTCAGTCAGCGTCTGCTTCGCAATCAGCAAGCGGTAACGCATGGCGCGGGTAAGCCTCAGGCGCAAGGCCTCGGCTTGCTCCTCGATTTCCTGTCGAGAGCGAATGACCAGTTCGGCTGCAGCTGAGGGCGTAGGAGCGCGCAGATCGGCAACGAAATCCACAATGGTGAAGTCGGTCTCATGGCCTATGGCGGAAATCGTCGGAATGCCCGAACCGGCGATCACCCGCGCCAGACCTTCATGATTAAAGGCAGCCAGGTCTTCCGCTGAGCCCCCACCGCGGGCGATGATGATCACATCAACATTCTTTACCCGATTGAAATATTTGATTCCGCTGGTGACGTCAGAAGCCGCGCTTTCGCCCTGCACTTGTGCCGGATAAATGAGTATGCTGGCGCTGTGATGACGTCGCCGCAAAATATTCAGAATGTCGCGCAGGGCGGCGGCCTGGGGCGAAGTCACAATCCCGATGCAGCGCGGCAAGGCCGGAATCGGTTTTTTGCGCGACGCATCGAAGAGCCCTTCCGACTGGAGCTTAGCCTTGAGTTGCTCGAATGCGATCTGTAGTGCGCCCGCGCCTTTCGGCTCCAGGTATTCGGCTGAAAGCTGCAGTTCACCGCGTCCCTCGAACACCGTCACCCGGCCGCGAAGGACCACTTGCATTCCATCTTCCGGGCGAAAGCGCAGCAAGCGCGCCTGCGATCGAAACATCACCGCGCGAATCTGCGAATTTTGATCCTTCAGTGTGAAATAAAAATGACCGGAGTCGTGGGCGCGAAAGTTCGAGATCTCGCCTTCCACCCAGACATCGCTATACTCGCGCTCGAGGCGAGTACGCACCGCGGCCACCAGGTCACGAACAACCCAAACCTTACGTTCGGGCGAAGAGAAAGTGAGACCGAGTTGGTCGGCGGAAGCCACTCACTGGAGTTTATCGAATTCAATTGGCCAGTGATAGGAACGAAATCACAGCGACAGAAATCAGCTGCGCTCACGCCGTGTAAATGTGGGGAATCTGCACCAGCGTGCCGATCGAACCGCCAGTCTGCTTTTGTTCGTTTACAAATGTGCAAACCAGGCGCAGGCCTTGCACTTCCTGCTGCAACTTACGCAACTCGGCTTCTTTGCGACGAAGAACTTCGACTGGGTTTTTCATGGGCATCCTCTAGGGGAGGGCCTAGGTGAGCACTCTACGGGCTGGCAGGGGCGCGGGAAACATCACAAAAGTACAGTCCCGGATTGAAGCTTTCAGTGGCCGAGGTGGTACGGATGTCCCTTCAAAATAGTGAACGCCCGATAGAGCTGCTCGAGCAAAACCACGCGCGCCAGTTCATGGGCGATAGTCATCTTTCCAAGAGACAGGGTGAAATCGGCATGAGTTCGGGTGCTCTCGGCAAAGCCGTCGGCGGGGCCAATCGCGAACAGGAGCGGCGTGGGATTGCGCTCTTGATGAGCGCGAATGAAATGCGCCAGTTCTTGAGAAGAGAGCTGCTTGCCGCGAGAGTCGAGCAGGAGGAGATAACGGCGGGGATTTTTTCCTTCACGGCCGCAGAGTTTTAGCAGTGCGGCTTCGTCTTTTAGTAACACGCCGTCGACTTCGGAGAACTGCTGCAGGCGTTTTAGATATTCATCGCTGAGAGATTGGACTGCGGGGTTCTTAGTTTTGCCGATCCATGCGATGGTGATTTTCACGAGGTTGGGAAAGATTTTAACCGCAGAGAACGCTGAGAACGCAAACCCGAGAACGCAGAGAAAACATCCGAAACTTGGCAACGAGAACTCCAGGTATTCTCTGCGTTCTCTGCGGTTAAAGGCTTTTGCCTATGCCGGCTTCTTTGCGCGCGAGCGGGCAGCAGAGCGTTTGCGAGGCTTGACAACGAAGTCGGCAGGCTCAATCTTCTTGGCCGATTTCCAGAGTCTTTCGAGATCGTAATATTTGCGCGCCGTCTCAGAAAAAATGTGGACTACGAAATCCACGTAGTCGATCAGCACCCACTCACCCTGGCGGTGGCCTTCAATATTGTTGGGATAAAGTCCGGAGCGTTTAAGCCGCAGCTCGACTTCATCCGAGATGGCCTGAACCTGCCGGGGATTGGTGCCGCTGCAGATCAGAAAATAGTCAGTGAAGGCGCCGGAGTTCTGCTCCAGTTCGAGCACCGTGATCTGCTCGGCCTTCTTGTCTTCGCAGGCGGCAAGAGCAAGCGCGACCTGGCTCTTCAGTTCGTTCTTCTTCTTGAGATCGGTCTTCTTCGAATCAGTCTTCTTCATGCGAGTCATCGGCCTTTGGCCAATACCTTCGCTAGTTGGCCAGCTAGCCACCATACAATCCTTCTTTCTTGATGTATTCTTCCACACTTTCCGGAACAAATTTCTTGATCGGGCGTTTGGCGGCAACGGCCTGACGAATAGCGGTCGCCGATATGTTCTGGTTCACATTGTCGAGCAGATGCAGGGTGAGACCGGGCAGGACAAGGTCCCCGGCGGCTGGCTGCTTCGCAAACGGTTTGGTGACCTCGGCGCGGGGACGCAATTTTTCGGGGAGCGAGGCCGCCACATCGGCCAGCGAAAAACCAGGCCGGCTGGCGACGATGAACTCGCATTCCGAGAACAGGGCTTCGGCTTCACGCCATTTCGCGATGTCTTTGAATGCGTCAACTCCGATCAGAAAGAAAAGCCGGTCGGCTTTTTTTAGCGACTGCTTTATTTTTCGAATGGTATCGATGCTGTAATTCGGAGTAGAGGTCACACTTCCGCGCATGCTTTTGTTGTCGTGCAAAACGAATTCGCCGGGGGATTCGAGCAGTGAAGGTACAAAAGCCTTTTCGTCTTGCGTGGCTAATGCGGTCATGGCGTAACGATGAAAGTAAGAGGCAGCCGGCTGCGTAGTTTTATGTGGCGGAACATTCGCGGGAACAAAATAAATTTTTCCCAGATGGCAGCGTTCGCGAGCGGCGGTCGCAAGCGCCAGATGGCCCTTGTGTATGGGATCGAATGTGCCGCCGAAAAGGCCGATGTTCATAAAATTCGTCGTGGGTCGTGCGTCGTCGGTCGTCGTTTTGGTAAAAAACCGTCAGCGGATTACGTGGACTTTAATCGGCAGCTTCAGATTTTTCCAGGACTTATCCGCAGTGTAAATTGGCGCTCCCAGCGAAATGCCGAGAGCCAAACAAGCTCGATCACCTAGAGATAACCCTAACGATCGCGTTTGCGAAACTAAATTTCCCGTGATTTCAGCATGAGCCACGGTAAAGTCCACGGCTTTGTTCACCGAACTCAGCGCTGCTTCCCAGGCTTCGGATGCATCCATGCCGTGGTCTACGAGTCTAGCCTGCACCTCGGCCAGGTTTACCGCGCTGCTGACCGCGGCTTCAATGACTGCAGGCGTGAGCTTCTCGCTGCCAGGTTCGCTATTGAGCGCGACCAGAATCGCGGATGCATCCAGGACGACGGTGTTCATCGTTCTTTCCGAGCAGCTTCGCGACGGTCCTTGATTAGTTCTTCAGCCAGAGACTTGCCGGGATTCACGTACTTTCGCACCAATCGGCGAGCCCGCTCCAACCGGTTTTTTGGGGTAGTGATCCTCAGTTCGTTTTCTTGCAGGCGCAGTACAATTTCATCGCCGGCATTTATCCCGAGTGCCTTGCGAAACTGAGCGGGGATAACCACGCGTCCATTTTCGTTTACGACCAGCCGCGCCTCTTCGATTTCCATGACATTATTCTAGCACAATGTCATATTTTTAAGATATGTCATTCGGCGACGCTCTAAGACACTTCCTGTTTTTCCGCCCTGCCATCGTTCTGGCTCCTCACTTGCTCCACTTTCTCCGCCATCGCATATTTCAATTTTTCGATGCCTTCGCCGGTGACCGCCGAAATCGGAAAAAACTCCAGGCCATGCGATTTCGCGTAGCGCTTTAGTTTCGCCAACTTGGTCTTGTTGGCGACGTCGATTTTGGAGGCTGCCACAATCATCGGCTTATTTTCCAGACCTGCGCCGAAGCTGCTGAGTTCGCCCATGATGACTTCGAAATCTTTTATCGGATCGGGCCGACCGCTGGCATCGGAAACATCGACCAGGTGCACCAGCAAGCGGGTGCGCTCAACGTGACGCAGAAACTGTATGCCCAGGCCTGCGCCCTCGTGTGCGCCTTCGATCAGGCCAGGAATGTCGGCGACGAGGAAACTCACTTCGTGGGCCGGGTCACCGACGGCCACCACTCCCAAGTTCGGCTCGAGAGTCGTAAAAGGATAGTCGGCAATCTTGGGCCGCGCCGCGGAAATTCGTGAAATCAAAGTCGACTTGCCAGCGTTGGGATAACCCACCAGCCCAACGTCGGCCAGCAGCTTGAGTTCCAGCCGCAAGGTGCGCTCTTCGCCGGGACGCCCGTCTTCGTGCTCGCGCGGCGCCTGATGCACAGAGGTTTTGAACTGGGCATTGCCCCGGCCTCCGCGTCCGCCGCGAGCGATCACCAGGCGATCATCGGGCGAGGAAAAATCGTGCACGCGCTCGCCCGAGTCGGCGTCATAAACAATGGTGCCCACGGGGACTTTGAGCACGACATCTTCGCCCTCGCGCCCGGTGCAGTTCGAGCCTTCGCCGTGACGCCCGCGCTGCGCCTTGTATTCGGGATTAAAACGAAAATGCACCAGCGTGTTGTGGCGTTCGCTGGATTCCATGATGACGTCGCCGCCCTTGCCGCCGTCACCGCCGGATGGTCCACCGCGCGGGACGAACTTCTCCCGGCGAAAAGCAAGGCAGCCGTTGCCGCCATCGCCGGCTTTGATTCGGATTGTGGCCTCGTCGATGAACATAGCTCGCAGCCGTCAGGAAAAACGTCGTTGGTCGCGTCGTGCGTCGTTGGCCGCTCGGAATTGTCGTCGGTCTTCGGACTTCGGTCGTCGGCAAAAACGACTCGTTCGACCTTACTTAATGCTTAATTCAAACACAAAAATGCTCCGGCAATGCGGCCGGAGCGTTGGGGTTTTGCTGATGGCTGACGGCTGACGGCTGACAGCTATTTCGCTGCCAGCGGTTCGATCATCACGAACTTACCCATCGAGCCGCGGTCTTTGAATACGATCCTGCCGCTGATCTTGGCGAACAGAGTGTCGTCTTTGCCGCGACCAACATTGAGGCCCGGCTTTACGCGGGTGCCGCGCTGGCGAACAATAATCGTGCCTCCGGGGACGGTCTGGCCGCCGAACGCCTTGAATCCCAGGCGCTGCGCGTTTGAGTCACGACCATTGCGTGAACTGCCTAATCCTTTTTTGTGTGCCATTGAAAATCAGCTCCTAAGCTTTTTAGCTCTTAGCTTTTTAGCTAGAGCTGTCAGCCATCAGCAAAATCTTGAAACCGGCTTTCAGCCTTCGGCTGTCAGCTCACAGCAAGCACCAAACTACTTTTTCTTGCCTGCACTCTTTTTCGGCGCAGCCTTTTTTGCAGCTGCCTTCTTCTTAGCCGCGGGCTTCGCCGTTTTCGTCTCGGCCTTCTCTTCAGTTTCGGCTTTGGCTACTTTCTTCGGCTTGGCGACTTTTTTGGGCAGTTCAGGCGCGCTGAACTTCTGGCCATCGAATGCAATCTCAGTGATGCGCACGTTGCTGAAGGGCTGCCGATGTCCGGCAATCTTCTTATACTGCTTCTTTTTCTTGTAGTGGAAGACCAGAATTTTTTTCGCGCGGCCCTCGTTGAGGATTTCGCCCGTTACCACCGCGTTCGCGTCGGGGCGCGCAATCTGGCCTTCGCTGGCTGATACTGCCAGCACGTCGTTGAATTCCACCGTGCCATTGCTGGCCGCAGCCTGGGTTTCCAGGCGAAGCACATCTCCGGGCGCTACCCGATATTGCTTACCGCCAGCGCGGATCACCGCGTACATACTCATGCCTCCAATTGCTCAACGGGACTCGGGCATACCTCGCCGGAGTCAGCCTGTGAACAATTCTAAATTTTGTGCGCTTGCTGTTTTTCCGCGCCGGTCTTTACTTGTACCAACCTTGTTAGCGGACGGCCCTAACCCGAGGTCCCGAAACGCATTTTTGCACTGAGGTGGAAGAACAGAGCCGCAAGTACAGGCAAACTCAATTAGTTTAACGTGATGAGAGGAATACGGTCAAACCGGAACGCAAGCGCAATCTGCGGTTAAAGACAGTTATCATAATTGCCATCGGAGGTATTGCGACAGGCCATGGCGTTTCCGGTCAAAGTGTGCGTCGTCTGCTCTGAGGAATTTGAACTGAAACCGGGCAAACCGGGCTTTGCCAACCGCTGCCCGGCCTGCAGCGAAGACGAGTCTGCGGCGAGTGCGTCGAACCCCGGTCGTGTCGCAGATAAAGGCCTGAACGAGGAGCGCAGGAAAGCCATGCGGGACTTGCTCTACCGAAAGGACTCGTAGCAGCATTCCGGATCGCGAGCGTAATCGCGTGTCATCGCGAACAACTACTCTCAAACTGTCAGGCATCTTACCGCCGACCAATGAGCCTCCTCACGCATTGCCGGTTCGGGTTAATTTTGCTGCTGCTCGCGCTCCCGGGCTGCGCAAAGCAACAAAACCCTCAGAAGCTTAAAGAGGAAACCGCGCGGGCCACGGAAGAAATGAAACGAGATGCGCGAGCCGTCGCGTCAGGCATACGCGAAGGATGGAGCCGCGATAAGCCGCTGGACCTGAATTCCGCCACCAAAGACGATCTGCTGAATCTTCCGGGTCTGACTTCAACAGAAGCCGACCGCGTGATTGCGGCGCGCCCCTACCAACAAGTCAGTGATCTATTGACCCGGCGAGTCATCCGCAAGCCGGAATATGACAAAATCGCCGACCTGGTCAAAGTCAATAAATAAACCGTCGATCTCTAAAATACCGCACGCCCCTGAATTGCCATCGCCCGGCTCGCCAATCTAAAATCAATCTACTCGCCTAACTGTATTTTAGACTGCAATCAGAGGCTTATTGAGGAAAGTTACTGCCATCTATCCTGGGTCGTTTGATCCGCCGACCAACGGGCATCTGGATTTGATTGAGCGCGGCAGCCACATTTTTGAGGAACTGGTGGTTGCCATCCTCAGAAATGCTGACAAGACGCCGCTGTTCAGCATTGGCGAGCGACGGGCGATGCTGGAAGATTTAACAGGCCATTTTAAGAACGTTCGCGTGGATACATTCGATGGCCTCACGGTCGATTACGCGGCTAAAGTCAAAGCTGGCGCGGTTTTGCGAGGCATTCGTGCTTTGAGCGATTACGAATACGAGCTGCAGATGGCGCTGATGAACCGCAAACTGCGGCCGGATCTGGAAACGGTTTTCATGATGCCCGCCGAGCAGTATTCGTATGTCAGTTCTCGATTGGTACGGGAAGTGGCGCGGTTAGGCGGCGACATCAGCGAACTGGTCCCGGAAATTGTGGAACGGCGGCTCAAGGCGAAACTTGATCCCGCGTACAAGCTTCAAACTCGAAAAACGAAGGCAGGCAAAGCATGAGCACAGTCACGGCAGTCCCGACGACATTGAAAGTTGCAGAGCGAATCAACCGCATTGAGCCTTCGGCCACCATGGCCGTGGTGGCCGAAGCCGACAAGCTGCGGCAAGCCGGCGTAGATGTCGTTGATATGAGCGTGGGCGAACCGCACTTCTCGACCCCGCAGCATATTAAAGATGCCGCCATTGCCGCGATCAACGGGAATTTCACGCGCTACACCGCGGTCGGCGGCACCGTGGAATTGAAGGATGCGATCCTGCAACGCCATGGGAAAGACTTCGGTTCTCGCTACAAGCGCGAGGAGACGATGGCCTCGGTCGGCGGCAAGCACGTGCTGTTCAATGCCATTCAGGTGCTGGTCGATCACGGCGACGAGGTCATCCTGCCGGTGCCCTACTGGGTTTCGTTCAAAGACATTGTGCGCTACGCCGGCGGCAACTGCGTGCTGCTGCAAAGCGACGAAGCCGCTGGCTTCCGTGTCACGGCAGACGTGGTTTCCCGCCTGGTCACGTCGCGCACGAAACTCATCATTCTCAATTCACCTTCGAATCCGTCGGGAGCGGTGATGTCGCCCGAGGACATGGCCGAAGTGGTGCGGTTTGCGGCGGAGCGCGGCATTTGGGTTATTTCGGATGAATGTTATGTCTATCTCAATTACACCGGCCGCGAGTTTTCGGTGGGATCGCTGAACGAATATCGGGACCGCATGGTGGTCGTGGGATCGCTCTCAAAGACTTACGCCATGACCGGATGGCGCATGGGGTACGCGCTTGCGCCGGCTCAGGTGATTGCCGCCATGCAGAAGCTGCAAAGCCAGTCGACATCGAATCCGACTTCGATCGTGCAAAAGGCCGCTGTCGCCGCGCTCAATGGTTCGCAGGATTGCGTGACCGAGATGCGGAAGGAATACATTCAGCTCCGCGATCACGTGCTCGCCGGACTGAGCACAATCAAGGGGATCAGGTGCGCGCGGCCGGAAGGCGCGTTTTACGTCTATCCCAATATTTCTGCATTTCTCGGCAGAAAGGATCTGAATTCGCCGGCCGAGTTCGCGCGAAAGCTGCTCCACGAGGCCCATGTGGCCAGCGTTCCGGGCGAGGGGTTCGGCACCCACGAGCACATTCGGCTTTCCTATGCGACTTCGCAAAAAGAGTTGGACCGCGGGCTGGAGCGGATCAGAAACTTCGTGGACTCGCTCTGAGCGAGGCGCGAGTTTCCGGGCCGAGCCCTCAGTTCGACCGCAACTGTGACAAATTTTGTCGCATGCTTCATTTCGAAGTCACGGGAGTGCGCCAAGGCTTCAATCTTTCAGTTTTGCGGGCAGCCTCTCTGCTCGGTTCGGCTTCTAATTCGGAGCAGCACGACTGAGAATGAGCGATCTCTATCCATTGTTAATGCAGCCGCTGTTCGATCCGCGGCCCTGGGGCACCCGCGACCTGTCTCCCATCTATCCGCGGCAGTTCGAAGAGAAAATCGGCGAGTCTTGGCTGACCGGCGACCACTGCAAAGTACAGAATGGACCGTTGGCGGGCAAATCGCTGGCGGAACTCGCGGCACGATATAAACGGGAGTTGGTAGGGGATGCGTCCGCAGACGCGAGCCGCTTCCCGCTGCTGGCCAAATTTTTATTTCCACACGAAAAGTTGTCGGTACAGGTGCATCCCGACGATGCCGACGCGCGCGCCATCGGCCAACCATGGGGCAAGACGGAATGCTGGTATGTGGCCCATGCCACGCCGGAAGCCAAAATCGGCCTGGGACTGAAAGCCGGAACCACGCGCGCGCAGTTCGAAAAGGCAATCCATGAAAATCGCGCCGAGGAATTACTTAACTGGATCAAGGTTGCGATCGGCGACCTGATCTATGTGGCGGGCGGAACTGTGCACACGCTGGGACCGGGCGCGATTATCGTGGAGACGCAGCAACAGTCCGACACGACGTTTAGGCTTTATGATTACGGACGGCCGCGCGAACTGCATTTGGAACATGGACTCCGAGTAATCAAAGAGCAGGTCGCATCGGGAAAGGTGAGGCCGCGCGCGTTTTCGAAATCCGGGATGAACGGAAACCGGGTGCTGCCGCTAGTCGAGTCACCTTATTTTTCGGTGGAACGATTGGAATTGCACGGCGAGCACAAGTTTGATTTCGCAGGTGAGGGCAAAACTTCGGCGCAGATTTTGGTTGCGGTTAAGGGATCGGCGACGCTGACAGCGACTGGACGCGAGCCGTTGAAATTTGGTACGGGAGACGCGGTCGTGATTCCCGCCAGCATTCCGCAGTTTAACGTTAAGCCTGAAGGTGAAGTGCAGTTTCTGCGATCGTACGTGCCGGGAAAGACCCTGCCGCCACCGGAGACATACATCGATTGAAGATTGTAGACTTCAGATTTTGGATTTTAGATAGATTGAAAATTGAGGTTGCTAAAGCGGAAGGGCGAGTTCGAAGTGAAATCTAAAATCTGCAATCTGCAATCTATATTCGCTACTTCCTGATGCCAGCCAACTTCTATCCCGTAATTCTTGCCGGAGGACGCGGCACCCGCTTCTGGCCACTCAGCCGGAAAAAACGCGCCAAGCAATTACTCGCGCTCGACGGCAAAGAGACGATGATTCAGCAGACGGTAGCACGATTGCTACCATTGGCCGCGGCGAACAAATTCTGGATCATTACCAACGAAGATCTGCGTCCCGAGATTGTGCGTCAGCTGAAGAAACTGAAGTCCGAGCACATCATCGCGGAGCCGATGGGACGCAACACCGCCCCCGCGATCGGGCTAGCGGCTTTTATTCTGCGGCGCAATAATCCTGACGCGGTAATCGGACTGTTCCCCTCTGACCACGTCATCGGCAACGAAGTCCGCTTCCGTGAAATCCTGAGCGAAGGCATTGAAATTGCCGCCGCAGGCGAAAACATCGTGGTACTCGGCATCGAACCTTCGCGCGCCGAGACCGGTTATGGCTACATCGAAGCCGGATCGCTGTCTTCGGGAAACGCCCGCCACGTGCTGCGTTTCACGGAAAAGCCGAACGCAGAACGAGCCGCGGAGTTCGTGCGCTCCGGAAATTTTTACTGGAACAGCGGAATCTTTTTGTGGAGCGCGAAAACGCTGACGACCGCGCTGACTGAACATCTGCCGAAGACCGCTGCCCTGCTTGAAAAAATCGCGGCTGACTTTGGAACCCGCAAGTTTGCTGCAACGTTCAAGCGGCTGTATCCGAAATGCGAGGACATCAGCATCGACTACGCCGTCCTTGAGCCGCGCTCGGCTAAGGGCGAGCAGGAGTCCAACATTTTTTGTTTGCGAGCAGATTTCGGCTGGAACGATTTGGGATCGTGGACCGCGTTGCACGAGCACCACGTCGGGAAGAGCACTCCGGCAGACGGCAACCTGATTTCTTCGCAGGGCATCTTCACTCTGAACGCCAGCGGAAATTATGTTCACGCGCCGCACAAATTTGTGGCAGTGGTGGGCGTGAATGATGTGGTGGTCGTCGAAACCGAGGACGCATTGCTGGTCACGACGCGCGCCAACTCGCAGGACGTAGGTAAAGTCGTGAAGTTTCTGGATGAGAAGAAACTCAAGAAACTGGTGTGAAAGTCGATGTGTCGCGCGTCTTACCTCGCGCGCTATGGGTTGGAATTGAAGACTTATGATTGCAAATACAGAACCGTCGACCTCGAATCCGAATCGGCAGAGCTCCGCTCCAGAACGAACGGCTGCCGACGCACGACGTGCGACGCAAGGCGCGACTCCCATCAAGTTCGGCACTGACGGCTGGCGTGCAATCATCGCCGACGATTTCACCTTTGAGAATGTGCGCCAGGTTGCTGGAGCGATCGCTTCGTATGTGCTGAAACACGAAGACGCTTCTCGCGGGCTGATTGTTGGTTACGACACGCGTTTTGGATCGCCGCGATTTGCGCGGCTTGCCGCGGAAGTGCTGGCCGGGGCCGGCATTCCCATCCGTTTGGCAAGCGATTACTCTCCCACGCCCGCAATTTCATTTGCCGTGAAAAGCACCGGCGCTGCGGGGGGCGTGGTCATCACATCGAGCCATAATCCATGGAATTGGAATGGCGTTAAGTTCAAGGCAAAGTTCGGCGGGTCCGCGACTCCAGCGATCATGAAGGTAATCGAACAGGAAGTTGCTGCTGGGGCGATGCCGAATGGAAAGCAGGCAAGCATTGAGGAAGTTGATTTGAAGCCTGCGTACATTCGCGCGATATGCAAGTTTGCTGATCTGGACTTGATTGCAAAAGCCAAATTTAAATTCGCTGTGGACTCAATGTACGGTTCGGGGCGCGGGATTCTGGCGCAAATATTTAAAGATCATGGAATTGATTTTGTGTCGATACGTCAGGAAGTCAATCCGCTGTTTCCCGAAATTAATCCTGAGCCGATTGAGCCGCATGTACGCATGTTGCAGGAAACTGTGGTGCGGGAACACTGCCATGCTGGCTTTGCGACTGACGGGGATGCCGATCGCATCGGTGCGGTGGCGGAAGACGGCAGCTTTGTCGATTCCCACAAAATATTCTCTGTGCTGCTCGACTGGCTGTTGCGCCGCAAACAATGGCCGGGAGAGGTAGTGCGCGCCTTCAATACCACCCGCATGCTGGATCGCATTGCCGCCAAACACGGACGCAAGCTGAACGAATGCGCGATCGGATTCAAACATATTGCCGATCTGATGATGGAGCGCGAAATTGTGATCGGCGGCGAGGAGTCCGGCGGAATCGGATACTCGCGGTATCTGCCGGAGCGCGATGGAATTCTGAATTCACTGCTGCTGGCAAATGTGCTGGCCGAAGAGAAAAAGCCGCTGGGAGAACTTGTGGCCTCATTACAGAAGGAATACGGACCTCATTACTATGGCCGGCGCGATCTGCACATTGCTGACGATATTAAGTTTGGCGCCATCGAGCGGGCGAAATCGGAATCCACCAAGCGACTCGGCAAATATGGCGTGATCAAAAAAGAAGGGCTCGACGGAATTAAATTCTTTCTCGATGCGCCTACCAATGGCAATGGCGCCGAGGCGTGGATATTATTTCGCGCCTCAGGCACCGAACCCTTGTTACGGGTGTATGCCGAAGCGGCCTCGCCGCAACTGGTCGACGAAATACTGGGTACCGGCGAAGCGTTTGTGCAGAGCGCGTAGTACACGCCCGGGTTCCTCTTTCGTACCTCGCGCCCGCTTGCCTGCGATGCAATAATCAGCCTATGGCTTCCCCGGACAAAGCCCAGCCTCCCGATTCCGCGGAGGCGCGCAAGTACAACCAGATTCGGCGGCGGGTTGGCGTCAGCGAGTTTCTGCTGGGACTAGGGTTGCTGGTCGTCCTGCTGCTCACCGGCTGGACGGCATGGCTGCGCGACCTGGCATGGCAGACTGCGTTTCAAAGTTATGCGCTCGCGCTTTTTTTATATGTGCTGATGCTGATCGCCATCAGTAAAGCGGTTTCGCTGGGCCTCGACTATTACGGCTTTCGCGTGGAGCACCGTTACCAACTGTCGAATCAGCGTCTGCGAGCCTGGGCCTGGGACGAAGTCAAAGGTCTGTTGCTGACCGCGCTTTTGGGCGGGGCCCTGGTTGAGTTGTTGTACCTGATCATTCGTGACTTTCCGGCGCACTGGTGGCTGGTGGCATGGGTCGGATTTCTTGCGATTGCTGTCCTCATGGCGCAGCTGGCTCCGGTGGTGCTGTTTCCCATCTTTTATAAGTTCGAGCCGCTGCATGATGAGGATCTGAGGTTGCGCCTGGTCCGGCTGGGCGAGCGCGCGGGAACGCGGATCCGCGGGGTGTACAAGTGGCATTTGTCGGAGAAGAGCAAGAAGGCCAATGCCGCGCTAACCGGGCTGGGAGCGACGCGACGCATCATTCTGGCGGACACGCTGCTCGAGAACTATTCGCCGGATGAAATTGAAGCGGTGCTGGCCCACGAACTCGGCCATCACGTTCACAAACACATTCTCAAAAGCATTGGCGTACAGGCAGCGGTCACTTTCGTTGGCTTCTGGGCGGCAAACTGGACGCTACATTACGCGATCAATCGCTGGCACATGTTCGAATCGCTGTCAGACTTCGCGAACCTGCCGCTGCTGGTGCTCACGTTCACCGTGCTATCGTTCGTGCTGATGCCGGCATTGAATGGGCTGTCGAGATTCCATGAGCGCCAGGCTGACCGATACGCGTTATCTAATATCGCCGGCGCGGAGCCGTTCATTTCCTCGATGAATAAGCTCGCTGATCAGAACCTTGCGGAGAGAACGCCGTCGCGCTGGGTGGAGTGGTGGTTTCACTCGCATCCGGCGATTGCGCGGCGGGTAGCGGCCGCGGAAGCTTGGGCGAAGGCAAAAGGCTGAGATCAGCTGCTACGAATTTTCGACCTGTTGTGAGTGTAGGGCGATTTATCGCCAACTAGGGACCGAAAACCTTACGAGGCTGGGAAAGTTTCTTTGAACCCAACCAACAGTGTGATCCGCCATATGCAGGTACGCCTTTGCTCCCATCGTGTTATTGATCGATTTAGCTTTCGCCACAAAGGAATCTATTGAACCAGCCTCGACTGGAACGTACAGAGAAACAGACTCGGGTTCAGTAGGTCCCTTGCAACCATCAGCCCTGAGCCTTACGGCCACGACAGCATGCCCCGCGGAATCTATGCAGCGGAGACTCATGTGAATCCCGCCTCCCGCGACATGCGGCCCAAAAGCTCCGAGTTCAACGTCGCGGGTGTCTCTGATGTCCACAGGGAAGCCACTCAAAATCTCCGCAGTCTTGGACAGGTCATCATGAGCCAAGTACATCCTAGTTGCACCGCGAAAAGGCCCGTTTGAGCATGTGACTTGGTATTCAACTACGTCTTGATCGAACCAGACCACCTCAAACTCTATTCCTCGCATGATTGCAGATTGTAAGGGATAGTTGACGAAATCAAGGCGATTACACTTACAAACCCAAGTCATCGGTGAACCGCGCCCCAGCCTATTTCGCGAGCAGCCTGCTTACTCGGAAGAAATCCTCCTCGGTGTCGACTCCAATGCTGTCGTGGGCGGTTTCAGCCACATAGATGGGGATCCCATTTTCGAGAAAGCGCAGTTGCTCGAGGCGTTCCGCGCGCTCCAGATTCGACTCCGGCAGGGTTACGAATTTTTCCAGATAAGGCTTGCGATAGGCGTAGATTCCGAGATGC
>DATATW010000002.1:0-73775 GCA_036268595.1 Terriglobales bacterium | reverse complement strand
TGGAAGGGGTGCGTGTCAAGCTACGAACGTTTCCCTATAGCTAAGTCCCTAAGAATCAACGCGGCTGGCTAGCCGCGCCGCCGGTGGACCGATCAGGGGTAATTCGTAATATTGCCCAATCGCGGCTTTGACGAACAACACAATCCATAAAATAGCGATTCCCAGCGATCCAATCCCAAGGGACAGCCATGCCAGCAAAAATCCGATTACTGGAATGATGGTAAAGATGACGAACAATAATTTGAGCGCCAGGCCCGTGACCGCCGCGGCCACGGAGTACAACAAAGATTGCCAGGCATGAAAGCGAACAAACTCGCTTTTGCGAAGCGCTGGCACAAGCAAGAGAACTGCCGCCGGAAGAATGCCTATATAAGCGATCGCGCCGAGTAATTTGTCGCGGGAAGCAATGGCCGGTTCATGGCCAACCGAATGGCCGCATACCGGGCAGAACGCACTCACATCGGGCATTGGAGCGGCACAATTCGAGCAGATCATATCGAGTACTAGAGATCATACTGGGCGACGGCGGCGCAGGCCAAATCTGCGACGAAAGCCGGCACACTATCCCAAATTGTCATTTGAACAACCGCAGCCTACAATCGGAATCCGCAATGAACGCTGGTACTTTCTCTTCTGTTGGATCGCCGCGTCGTCGCACTAAATTCTGGCGTGCGGCAGCTCTGCTTGCAATCGTTCTGCTCTGCCTTATTGCGATTGTGCTGCTTTGGTTATTTTCCATCGCGCACTCGGCTCTTCCACAGATCGACGGGGCGGTTGCGGTCGCAGGCCTGTCCGCGCCGGTAAATGTGACTCGCGACGCCCACGGCGTCCCCACCATTGATGCGCTTACCGTCGATGATCTTTTTTTTGCGCAAGGGTATGTCACAGCGCAGGACCGGCTTTTCCAAATGGACCTGCTGCGACGCGCGTCCAAAGGAGAGCTGGCAGAAATCGTGGGAGAAGTTGCCGTGAAGCATGACCGGCAACAAAGAATCCTGGGAATTAGAGCGACCGCGGATAAAGCGGCCCTGGTCGTGACTCCTGAAGATCGGGACCGCCTAACCGCTTATGCGCGCGGAGTTAATGCGTATATCGAATCGCATCGCGATCATCTCCCGCTGGAGTTCCGCATATTGCGGTACTCGCCCGCGGCGTGGACGCTGGCGGATTCATTGGCGGTCGCTTATCAGATGGTTGAGACGCTGAGTACCAGCCCGAAATCTGCGCTCACGCGAGAGAAGATTCTCGCCAAGTTGGGCCCGCAGCTTACGGCCGATCTTTACGTGAATAATTCGTGGCGGGACCATCCTCCCACTATGCCATTGAAAAACCTGGACAGCGCTCCCTCTGAGCAACCGGAACGTAGTCCGGGCGCAGTCGCGTCGTCAAATGAAGCTCCGGAAGTTCTGCGGCCGTGGCTGCAAGATTTTTTGCGAGATCAGCCAGCGCCTGAGGGCTCAAACAATTGGGTGGTGTCCGGTGCGCATACCACAACCGGCAAACCGCTGCTCTCAAATGACATGCACCTTGGGCACCGGGTTCCGAACCTGTGGTACGAAACTCATTTGCGCTCCGGTGATTTCGATGTCGCGGGCGTAAGTCTGCCGGGCTATCCCTATGTAATGGTCGGGCACAATCGGAATATCGCGTGGGGCTTTACCAATGTCGGGCCAACTGTGGAAGACCTGTTCATCGAAAAGTTCAACCAGCAGGGGCAATACCTGACGCCACAAGGATGGAAGTCGCCTGAGGTGCGTCGCGAGGTCATTCATGTAAAGGGCAATCCGGATGTAAGCCTGGACGTGCAGGTGACGCGGCACGGGCCGATTATTACGGAAATGCTCCCTGGCGAGAGCCGGAAAATCGCGCTGCGGTGGACTTTCTATGATGGAATCCGCAATCCATTTTTTCATTTGGCTCTTGCCCGGAACTGGCAGGAATTTCGGCGGGCGTTTTCGGAATTCGATGCGCCGGGGCAAAACGTGGTCTACGCCGATGTCGACGGCAACATCGGATATCAGACGACGGGCAAGATTCCGATTCGTGCAGCAGGTGACGGCAGTTTGCCGGTTGATGGCAGCACTGACGCGCATGAGTGGACCGGCTTTATTCCATTCGACCAGCTGCCGAGCGTATTCAATCCAGCTTCGGGCATCATCGCCACAGCCAACGGCCGCATTTCGCCGGACGGGTATCCATACTCGATCAGCATCGAATGGGAAGCACCCTGGCGGACGGACCGCATCTATCGCGTACTAAGTTCGGGGCGGAAATTTTCGGCGGCCGACATGCTTGGGCTGGAGATGGATATTTATTCCGAGCTGGACCATTACGTCGCGGAGAAATTGATTTACGCCGTGGATCACGCAAAGCCCGTTTCGCAGCGGGCCCGTACCGCGGCGGATATTCTGCGTGATTGGAACGGGCAAATGTCCGCCGAGTCAGCGGCTCCCACCATCGCATCCCATGCGCGGGATGAACTGATGCGGTTGCTGCTGGAGCCGAAGCTGGGAGCAGCCCCGGCGGATGAGGACTCCGGCCAATTGAGCTGGAAGAGTTATCACTGGATGATGGAGACGGTGTGGCTGGAAAATGTTCTGGCGCAACAGCCGCCTCGCTGGTTGCCGCCTGGCTTTTCGAACTACGACGATCTGCTGGCAGCCGCACTGGAGGCAACTGTCAAAGACGCACCTCAACAGATTGCCAGCTGGAAATGGGGACCTGAGCACACGGTCACGATAGAAAATCCAGTGCTGGGAAGAATTCCGGTGGTTCGCAGCTGGGCCGAGCCTGGCGTTCAGCCGCAGTCCGGAAGCGAGTACACGGTGAAGGCGGCTGGGCGGAACTATGGGCCGTCGGAAAGATTCACTGCCGATTTGTCGGACCTCGACGCTTCAACTTTGAACGTAGTGACCGGAAACGCGGGAAATTTTCTTAGCCCCTATTACATGGACCAATGGAATGCGTGGTACACGGGATTTACGTTTGCGCTTCCATTTTCAAAGTCCGCGGTGGATAAAGCAGCGGCGCATAGGGTAATGCTGAGGCCAAAGTAGCGAGGTTTAGCTTTTAGCCGTTAGCTTTTAGCTTGAACCAAAAACGATGAAGCCGCGAGTTAAGGGCTAAGAGCCAAAAGCTCTGTTGAATGTTCAGAAGTCGACTTGCTTGACGTCGACCGCCTGGCCGACGATGGTGACCTGAGTGATCTGCGGGTTGAGCTGCCGGTGATCACCCAAATCCAGGGCGGTGTCGTAAATAGTGAAAACTCCACCTTCGCACACGTATACCACCGTGCGGCCCGAAATAGGCTCAATCCCTGTTACATCGCCGTTTTGTGCAGCAGTGTAGATGGTGCCGCCGCCGGTGTTCATCACCGAGAGGCAGCCACGCCCCAAAGTCGAGCCTGCGGCGATTACATCGGTGCAGTTCCTGGCGGCGATGAACAGCTGATTGTTCTGCGCCATTACCAGGTTATCGTGATAACCGTCAGTGATGGCGAGAGTGCTCGGGGAGGCCGTGACATTCGCGCCAGGAAATACGCTCAGCACTCCGCAAAGATTGGCCTGGCAATCTGCTCCTGTGGCGGGGGGCGTCCCGGCGACATAGAGATTGCCGCCGCTGAGAAGGCCCGTGGTTGCGCCGCCTGGAACTGGAACGACTGAAGTCACTGTTGCAGTCGCCATATCCACAATTGCAATACTCGCCGTTGATCCTGTTCCTCCGCACTCCGGGCCACAATTCATCACGTAAGCTGTGGAACCGTCGGCGCTGAATACTGCCGACACCGGCCTATCAAAAAAGGTACTAGGAGGGTTCGTGGCGACCGGTGTGAGTCCGCCTCCGGTGCTAATCAGGGCCGGCGATAAAACCGTCACCGTGTTGGCCGTGTCTGATAGAACCAGGATCTGATTTCCGGTCGGACTGGGGACAATATATCGAGCGCCGGCCACTGGAATCGTCGCGGTGATCGCTGAACCTGCGAGGCTCACCTGTACAACCGCGCCCGGCAATTGGCCACTCACCGGATCGCTGGGGATGGCAGCGAACAGGGTCGTGTTGTCAATCCACACAAATAGGCTTTCGGTTGGGCCGGGAAGTGTAATAGCGGAGGAAACGCTTTCGGTGGAGTTGTCGACAATTCCCAGGGCGTTACTGTTTCCGGTGATGCTCAGTACCACAGTCTTGTCCCGCTTTGGGGTTTCGACCATCATGCCGGCGCCAGCGGTTTGGCCGGAGAGTGATACCTGAAACGGGCTCAGAATGTCTTGGGTGGCGTCCATGATGTCCAAGCCTGGAAAGCCACCGCCATTAGCACTGGGATTGACCGGGTTAGAGATGAAGGCACGGAAAGTCAGGCCGCTGCTAGTAAGGGCGGCTTGGTTGCTCGAGCCGCCGCAGGAGACCAAACCTGTGCAGAGCACAATAAGGACAAAAAAAGAGCTTAAGGTTCTTTTCAACCCTGGGACTCCAGAAACATAGGTGGAATAAGGAAGTTAGATGCGACGAAAGGCGGATTATAGCAGAGGGATGCAGAAGATTCCGCCAGCGTGGGACATCTGCCTACGATGCAAAACCCGAGTTCCTCCTGTATTCTCAATCATATGCCCGGAGATTTTCTATCCCGACTGAAAACGGCTCCCGTGCTCTGCGATGGAGCCATGGGCACGCTGCTTTACTCCAAAGGCATCTTCATCAACCGCTGTTATGACGAGTTGAATGTTTCGCAGCCCGACCTGATCCGCGGCATTCACCATGAATACCTCCAGGCCGGGGCGGAGGTCATTGAGACCAATACGTTTGGTGGGAATTCGGTGCGACTTGAGCGGCATGGGTTGCAGGATAAAGTTCACGACATCAATTATCACGGCGCGCGGTTAGCGAAGGAAGCGGCGAAAAGCTTTGACGCCTGGGTCGCCGGCGCGGTTGGGCCGCTCGGGATTCGCATTGAGCCGCTGGGCAAAATGTCTTTTCAGGAAGCTCGAGATATTTTCCGGGAGCAGATTGCGGCGCTGATTGAAGGCGGCGTCGATCTGCTGATTCTGGAGACCTTCGGGTATATCGACGAATTACATCAGGCAATTCATGCGGCACGGGAGTTGGATCCCCGAATTCCCATCGTCGCCCAGGTCACGCTCGATGAAGAATCGAATTGCCTCGACTGGTCGACGCCAGAGATTTTTGCTCCTCGGATCGAGGAGTGGGGAGCTGACGTCATCGGCTGCAACTGCAGTGTCGGTCCGGTCACCATGCTCGATTCAGTCGAGCGAATTCGGGCGGCGACTTCCCTGCCGCTTTCGGCACAACCTAATGCTGGAATTCCGCGCTCGGTAGAAGGACGGAACATTTACCTGTGCTCGCCGGAATATATGGCGAGTTACGCTCGCAAATTCGTGACTGCGGGAGTGCGGCTGATCGGCGGGTGTTGTGGCAGCACCCCTGAGCACATCCGGGTAATGAAGTCGGCTTTGCGAGTGACTCAAGCCCGGGCACGGACGGCCGGGTCGAGCACCACAAAACAGCCGGCATCGCCGGTAGTTGCGTCCGTTCCGCTCGAGCAACGGTCACGACTCGGCACAAAGATTGCCACCGGCGAGTTCGTCACTATGGTGGAGATTGTTCCGCCCAAGGGAACCAGCATTCACAAGGAACTCGAAGGTGCGAAGTTCCTGAAGTCGGTGGGGGTGGACGCGATCAATATTCCGGACAGCCCGCGAGCTTCGGCGCGCATGAGCAACCAGGCGCTGTCTTTGCTGCTGCAACAACAGGCCGGCATTGAAGCGATCCTGCACTACACCTGCCGTGACCGCAATGTACTTTGCATTCAGTCGGACCTGCTGGGTGCGGCCGCAATAGGAATAAGAAATTTAATTTGCATAACCGGCGATCCGCCGAAGATGGGCGGCTATCCGGATGCAACCGCGGTGTTCGATGTCGATGCCATCGGTCTGGTGAACATCGTTCACAACCTGAACCGTGGACTCGATATCGGCGGCAACCCCATGGGCGCGGGCACGGAATTTGTAATCGGAGTTGGCGCAAATCCGGGAGTTCCAAATATCGATGAGGAAATCCGCCGCTTCGAATACAAAGTCGAGGCGGGCGCGGAGTACGCGGTCACTCAGCCGGTGTTCGATCTGTCACTCTTAGAGAAATTTCTGCGAAGGATTGAACATTTCAAAATTCCCGTGGTCGCTGGCATTTGGCCGCTGGTGAGTGCGCGCAATGCTGAGTTCATGAAAAATGAGCTGCGGGTTTCGGTGCCGGAAAGCATTATGGAGCGCATGACGCACGCGAGTTCCCCCGAGGCGGCCAAAGAGGAAGGCATCGCGATAGCTCGCGAAATGCTGATCGCGGTGCGGCACATGGTGCAGGGAGCGCAGATAAGCGCGCCTCAGGGGAAGTATTCAGCTGCGGTAGATGTGCTCGAGGCGTTGGGGACGTCTGGGGCAAAGGCCGGGCAATAGTAGCTCGTCGCCATATTCCTTAAATTTAAGATGAGGACGGGCGTGGACGCCCGTCGCTGCATTACCTGAATGTTACCTACCTTAGTTCCCAAAACGATATTGCTACAGTGTTTTACCTATAGAAAATACCGGTTATTTCTGTAGTATTTAAGGAAGGAGCAAATTCAGTTTGCCGAAGTTTGAGGAATGCATTCAGCGCCTGGAAAAAATTGTCCAGGAGCTGGAACAAGGCGAAGTGCCGCTGGAGAAGTCACTGACCTTGTTCGAAGAAGGCATGCAGCTTTCAGGTTCCTGCCGCAAGGAACTGGAAGAAGCGGAAGGCAAAGTGGAAATATTGCTCAAGCAAAACGGAAAAATTCAGCCCGAGCCGTTCGAGCGTCCTTAGCCCGACGTGCTTTGCGGTAAAACTCCCTGCTCTGCAGTTAAGTCTGCTGGAGCGCAGCCAGCCGTAGTAAACGGCGAGAAGATTAGGAGTCCTCCCCATGCAGCACACCAACGTAGTACTGCTCCAAAGTGATCCTCACATAGCGCACACTCTGGCGGCGATGCTTTCACAATCTTTTCATCGGGTGCACGTTGCCCGGTCAGTGAATGAACTTCGGAGTACGGCAGTCAAATATCGGCCGGCGGCGATCGTGCTGGATCTGGAATCGGCGAGCTTGGCGGAAGTCGAGACCCTGAAGAAAGAATTCGAAGGCGTGCGTGTTATCTGCAATCACCGCGTGGCGGATGAAGAAATGTGGACCCGCTCACTGAGCGTCGGAGCGGATGATTGCTGCCCGTCGTCGGATACGCGCGGGATACTGTCGTCTGCGGTGCGCAATAACCAATTGGCCCAACACATGGTGGCGTAAAAATACTTTTGTGGATCCGGGCGCCTGCGGGCGCCTTTTGTTTTTTGATGAACTCTAACGTTTGGGGTGGACGGGCGTGGACGCCCGTCGCTCCATGTTCAAGATTTAATTCGAAGCTTTATATCCGGGGCCTCGCAGGGCTCGGCCGGGGCGCTGATCGGTGATTTTCCCTTCGGACACTACCGGCTTGCCGTTCACGAAAACATATTTCACTCCTACCGAATAGCGCAGCGGATCGTTGTAGGTGGCTACATCTTGAACCGTAGCTGGATTGAAAACCGCAATATCCGCCATCATGCCGGGACGCAGAATTCCGCGATCGGTGATGCCGACGCGGCTGGCAGCCAGTGAGGTCATCTTGCGCACTGCATCTTCAAGCGTGAGGTCGTGCTCTTTGCGAACATACTCGGCGAGCACGCGCGTCATGGTTCCGAATGCGCGCGGGTGAGCTTTTGTCTGGCTCAAAGGGCCGTCCTCGGCCTGCTCTTGTGAGTCCGAACCAAACGTGACCAGCGGATTCGAAACCGCAGCCCGCACGTCGGCTTCGTCCATGATTGAAATTACGACCTGGCTGTTGCCGCGATCGGCGATGGCGATGTCCATGGCGGCATCTTTAGGATCTTTGCCCATCTGGCGGCCGATCTCTTCGAGGTTCATGCCTTCATATTTATGCAAGTCGGGATTCAAAATATGGACCAGCATCACGCCTTTGCCGCCTCCGGATCCGAGCCACTGGTTTTCCCAGGTTGAGCTTGGGGTTTCCATTTCTTTCTGAGCGCGGGCGCGCTGCGCAGGATCTTTGAGGCGGGCTATCATTTTGTCGATGCCGCCTTCGACCACCCAACTGGGAAAGCAGGCAATCAAACCATTCGAAGCCCGAGTGTAGGGGTAGACGCTGGCGGCAACATCGATTCCCTTTTCGCGGGCGGCTTCAATGCGGCGCAGTACCTCGGGCATTTTGCCGAAGTTTTCTTCGTAAGCCGTCTTCAGATGCCAGATGGTTGTAGAGATATTTGCCCGCTGCGAGATATTGAACACTTCATCGAGCGAGGGAAAAATTACGTCGGACTCCGAACGCTGATGGGTGAAGTACACGCCTCCGTAGCTGCGCGCGACTTTGGCGAGCTCGACGATTTCGTCGGTGCTGGCGAAAACGTCTGGAACATACTGAAGTGCGGTGCTGATTCCGAAAGCGCCTTGCTGCATGGCTTGCGCGACTAACTGGCGCATTTGTTCCAGCTCAGCCGGGCTGGCGGGGCGATTATCTTTTCCGATCACATAGTCGCGCAGACCTCCGGCGCCGACGAAAGTCCCAAGATTGATCGCCGGACGCGCCCGCTCGAAATGTTGGAAATATTCGTCGAGCGAATGCCAATCGAGATCGACGTGATATTTCTCCGCTTCGGGGCGAATGTCTTCTAATAGCCGATCATTTAACGGAGCAATCGAGGTGCCTTCGCCGGTAATTTCAGTAGTCACCCCTTGGGTGATTTTGCTGGCGGCGCGGCCGTCGACCAGGATGTTGAATTCAGACTGCCCCTGGACGTCAATGAAGCCGGGGGAAACAACGAGGCCGTGAGCGTCGATACGATGACCGGCGGATACTTTTTGAAGATCACCCATCGCAGCGATGCGATCTCCCTTGATGGCGATGTCGCCATAGTGCCAGGCTGCGCCGGTGCCGTCGACGATGCGGGCGCCGGTGATGATGACATCGTAAGTGGGCGTCTGCGCGACGGCTGAAAGCACGGTGAAGAAAGTCAGGATGATGAAAAGCAATAGGAAGAACGGGCGTGGACGCCCGTCGCCACACGACCCACGAGATTGTGTTTTAAAGGTCATAGGAATTGTGTGGTGGATAATAACGCATCCTGATGGTCCGGCGTCGTCGAATAATTCCGGATTGTTATACTCACCTTCATGCTGACGCAAACGCTGGAAGATGGACGCAAGCTTACGGATGCGGCGCTCGAACGGCTGCTGCCGGCGGCGAACGTGCGTCCGAGTTCGATTCATCAGGCGATGCGGCACAGCGTGTTTGCCGGAGGAAAGCGGATCCGTCCAATCTTATGCATGGAAGCCGGCCGCGCAGTTGCGGGATCGCTGCCCTCCGGAATCGAAGACCTAGGCGCCGCGCTCGAGATGCTGCATACGTATTCGTTGATCCACGATGATCTTCCGGCGCTTGATAATGATGATCTGCGGCGCGGACGTCCAACTTGCCACAAAGTTTATGGCGAGGCGATCGCGATCCTCGCAGGCGATGCGCTGCAGACTCAGGCGTATGAAGTGCTCTCGCAACTGAAATGTTCGGCCGAAGCGCGAGTGAAGATCATTGAAGAAATTGCGCGCGGGACCGGCACGGTGAATGGGATGATTGGAGGACAGGTCATCGACCTCGAGGCAGAGCGCACGAAGCCGGATGCCGAGACGCTGGAATATATTCATCGCTCAAAAACTGCGGCTTTAATCACCGCCAGCGTGGTCACGGGGGGAATTTATGCCAACGCCAGTCGTGCACAGGTTGAGAACCTGCGGCGCTTCGGCCAGGCGATCGGGCTGGCTTTCCAGATCGTAGACGATATCCTCGATGTGACCCAAACCTCTGAACAGCTGGGAAAGACCGCCGGCAAAGACGTTGCGTCAGAAAAGGCGACGTATCCGGCGTTGTTCGGGCTGGATGAGTCGCAAAAAAAAGCACTCGCATTACTAAAGGATGCTGATGCTGAGCTTGAGGACTTCGCAGTCAAGGCATCGACTTTAAAGGAGTTGGCGCGCTTTTTAGTCGAGCGTGCGAGTTGACTCAATTCTGGAACTCACAGGCACCTTAACGTTATACTTACCGCAAGACGCGCTCAAAAGCGCAATTTATACAGATCTCGCACTCAGCCGATACAAGGATTAATGAAGAAGACGGTTTCGCCGCGAATCGCATATTTTTCGATGGAAATCGCCCTGGAGCCGGATGTTCCGACCTACTCGGGGGGGTTGGGCATTCTTGCGGGCGACACGCTTCGTTCGGCTGCCGACCTGGGCGCACCCGTAGTGGCGGTGACGCTCTGTTACCGCAAGGGATATTTCCGGCAAATCGTAGATCCGGCTGGAAACCAGTTTGAGCAGCCCCAGGAATGGGACCCTGAGCAACACCTCGGTGCTGTCGGACCGCGCGCCATGGTCGAGATCGAAGGTCGGCCAGTTTCGGTTCGGGCCTGGAAGTACACCATTACCGGAATTTCTGGTGATACGGTTCCGGTCTACCTGCTGGATACGGATTTGCCGGAAAACAGCGAGTATGACCGCGCGCTGACTGATTGCCTCTATGGTGGAGACCAACGCTATCGATTGGCACAGGAGATAGTGCTTGGCCTCGGAGGCTTTCAGCTTCTGCACAAGCTCTATGCCGGCCAGATTGAAACCTTCCACATGAACGAAGGCCACTCAGCGCTCCTGTCTCTGGGATTGCTGGCGCGCAGGCTGAGCCAGAGCTTCGCGGGGCGAGTGAAGCAACTCGACATTGATGGCGTGCGCAACATGTGCATTTTCACCACCCACACGCCGGTGCCAGCCGGACATGATCAGTTCCCGCGTAGCCTGGTTTCGCAAATATTAGGCCGCGAACAGCTTGGCCTGCTGGACGAAGCCGAGGCATGGGAAGGCGAAGCGCTGAATATGACTTACCTGGCGCTGCGCTTCTCGGGATATGTAAATGGCGTGGCAATGCGGCACGGTGAAGTTTCGCGCGGCATGTTTCCGGCCTACGAGATCAGCGCGATCACCAACGGGGTTCATGCGATTACGTGGACTTCGCCCGCCTTCAGCCAGCTATTTGATTCTTTTATTCCGGGATGGCGCACTGATAACAATTATTTGCGATACGCAATCAGCATTCCGCTGCCCGCAATCCGTGAAGCGCATGCGGAGACGAAGACTGAACTGTTCGAGGAAATTTCGCGGGTGTTTGGAGTTCAGCTTGATCCCAAGCTGCTGACACTTGGCTTCGCGCGGCGGGCCAGCACGTACAAGCGCGCCGATTTGTTATTCCAGGATCCGGAGCGGCTGCGGAAGATCGTGCGCGAGGTTGGGCCGATTCAGTTGGTGTATGGAGGCAAGGCGCATCCTCATGACGAGGGCGGAAAAAATTTGATCCGGCGCGTGATCGCCGGTGCGACATCGCTGGCTGATGTGATTCGCACAGTGTACGTGGAAAACTACGATATGCGGTGGGGCAAGCTTATTACTTCCGGCGTCGATTTGTGGCTGAATACGCCCATGCGTCCTCAGGAAGCCTCGGGCACCAGCGGAATGAAAGCCGCAATGAATGGCGTTCCCAGCTTCAGCGTCGTCGATGGCTGGTGGGCTGAGGGCCTCATCGAAGGGGTAACCGGCTGGGCAATCGGAAGCAGTGAACTGGCCGAAGATCCATCCATCGAAGTGGCCGCGCTTTACGACAAGCTGGAACGCGAGATCGTACCCATGTTTTACGGTCGACCCAACCGTTACACCGAGATCATGCGCAATTCGATCGCGCTGAATGGGTCATTTTTCAATACCCAGCGCATGCTGCTGCAGTATATTTCGAACGCATACAAAATGAGCCGCGAAGTCGCTATGCCGGAAGCCCGGGTGTAGACGTGACCAGGGTGACTTCTCGTCATCGTTACTGTGTGATAGAACCAATATAGGCGATGGAGTTCGCCACAACCGCCCGCCACCCGGCGCGCTGATAACTCCTACCATTTGTGTAGGAGAACTCTATCGTGCGTAGCCTCGGCGATGTGCTCATTATTTCTGTCGGCGCAGTCTTCGGCGCCAATTTCCGCTGGCTAATCAGCCGCTGGGCAGCCAAGTTCATCGGCCCAGCATTTCCCTTCGGCACTCTTTTCATCAACATCGCAGGCAGCTTCATCGTCGGATTTTTCATGATCTGGGCGACGGAAAGAGCGCTGGTGGACCCGCGTTGGCGGCTTCTGGTGGTTGTCGGGTTCTGTGGCGCGTTCACCACCTTTTCCAGCTTCGCCTTCGAAACCATGGCTTACTTCGAGCAAGGACAATGGATGATGATGACCGCGAATTTCGTTTCCAACAATCTTCTCTGCCTGGGGGCCGCACTGGCAGGCATGGCGCTGGCGCGGGTGCTGTAGAATGCCAGTGCCTATGGCAGTCCAGGTCACGATTTATATCAATGAGGCCGACCGATGGCAGGGCAAGCCGCTGCATATGGCGATCCTCAACTATCTACACTCGGAAAATGCCTACGCCGCCTGCGTTCTGCATACCGCTGCGGGATTTCTGGGGCGGCAGCGCGTGAAGTCCAGTCACCTGGTAGACGCAGGGGGCAAACTTCCTCTGATCATTATTTTTGTAGACACCGATGAACACGTGAGCCGCGTGTTGCCGATGCTGAAGGAAATGGCCGCGCACCGGCTGATCGTGCGGGAAAACGTGGTAATCGAGCAGGGGAACCTGGACTGAGGAAGAGCCTCCTGTTCTCCGCGATCTCTGCGGTTAAAAGCTTTTGAAGCGAATTTGTCACGGGCCGACGAGGGTCTGGCGAATGCTGTCGCTGCCCATCTGCCGGTGAAATGGATTGGCCTATTTGCCTAACCTGGCGTTTTTCAAACGCAGCGAGTTCGTAATCACCGACACCGAACTGAAACTCATAGCAGCCGCGGCAAGGATCGGGCTCAGCAGGATTCCAAAAAACGGGTACAGCACGCCACCCGCGATCGGAACCCCGATCGAGTTGTAGATAAAAGCAAAGAACAAGTTTTGACGAATGTTTTTCATGGTCGCGCGGCTTAGGTTTCGCGCCCGAACAATCGCCGCGAGATCACCCTTGAGCAAAGTTATTCCGGCGCTTTCGATCGCGACATCGGTCCCCGTGCCCATGGCAATCCCTACGTCGGCTTGTGCGAGGGCCGGCCCGTCGTTGATGCCATCTCCAGCCATTGCGACCACGCGCCCTTGCTTCTGCAGATCGCTCACAATTTTCGCCTTGTCGCCGGGCAGAACCTCGGCATGAAATTCCTGAATGCTAACTTCGCTGGCGACTTTTTCGGCGATGACCCGGTTGTCACCGGTGAGCATAACGATCCGCATGCCCTGTTGTTTAAGCTCCCGAACCGCCGCCTTTGCTGATTGCTTCAAAGGATCGGAAACGCTGATGGATCCGGCGTATTGATGGTCCACCACGATAAAAACTACGGTGCCTATCGATGCATCCCCGCCCGAGAGAGCTTTTTGTTGGACTCCTACCTCTAACAGCATCGCCGCATTCCCCACCGCCACTCGTTTACCGTCGACGGAAGCGACGATTCCCTTGCCCGGCCGCGATTCAAAATCTCGAACCTCTGAGAGTTTCAGATTGCGCTCCTGGGCTGCAGCCACGATTGCGCTTGCCAGCGGATGCTCGCTGGCGCGTTCCACGCTCGCAGCAAGCCTCAGTGGCTCAAATTCCCCTAAGCCATTTTCGGTGGACAAAGAAGTTACCCGCGGCTTCCCTTCCGTCAAGGTGCCGGTTTTGTCGATGACGAGCGTGTCAACCTTCTCCAGAGTTTCCAGCGCTTCCGCATTTTTGATCAGCACACCCGCGTGCGCACCGCGACCGGTCCCCACCATGATCGCCATCGGCGTTGCCAGCCCGAGAGCGCAGGGGCAGGCGATGATAAGCACCGCAACCGCGTTGACGATGGCATGAGCAAAGCGCGGCTCTGGACCTAAAGCGGCCCATGCAATAAACGTAAGCGCAGCAAGCGCGATGACAGCAGGAACGAACCATCCGGCGACTTTGTCCGCAAGGCGCTGAATAGGCGCGCGGCTACGCTGCGCCTGACTGACCATGTTGACGATCTGCGCCAGCAGGGTTTCGCTGCCCACGCGCTCGGCACGCATGATGAAGGAACCAGATGCGTTCACCGTCGCGCCGATCACCTGCGCGCCTTCGACCTTTTCGACCGGCACGGATTCGCCTGTGATCATCGATTCGTCGACCGAGCTGCGACCTTCGAGAACCACACCGTCAACCGGAATTTTTTCACCCGGACGAACGCGCAGGCGATCGCCTACATGGACCTGATCCAGAGGAATGTCTTGTTCGCTCCCGTTCCGAAGCACTCGTGCCGTGCGTGGCGCCAGGTCGAGCAGCGCGCGAATGGCTGCCCCGGTGCGACTGCGGGCGCGGAGTTCCAGCACCTGCCCGAGCAGAACCAAAGTCACAATCGAGGCCGCGGCTTCGAAGTAAACTGCCGGGCGGCCGTTCATCTCGCGGAACGATGCCGGGAAAATTCCAGGGAAGAGCGTCGCTACCAGGCTGTAGAAATACGCCACGCCGGTTCCGATCGCGATCAGCGTGAACATATTGGTCGAGCGGTTCACGATCGAAGCCCAACCGCGCTGAAAAAACGGCCATCCAGCCCAGAGCACAACCGGCGTGGCCAGCAAAAGCTCAATCCATGGCAGCCACGCGGCCAGAAATGGCCGCCGCGGCGACGTGCTAGAAAACATGTTCGCCATGGCGATTGCAAGCAGCGGAACTGTAAGCGCCACGCTGATCCAGAAGCGCCGCGTCATGTCCCGCAATTCGGGATTGTCTTCCTCGGTCGCGGTAACCGTGCGGGGTTCCAGTGCCATGCCGCAAATCGGGCAGGCGCCCGGCTGATCGCGAACGATCTCCGGATGCATGGGACAGGTGTATTCGGTCTTGGTGAGCGCTGCGGGGAATTCAGGCTCCAGAGCCATGCCACAACTTGGGCATGCGATCGGTTTCGATTCGCGCACTTCCGGACACATTGGACAAACGTAAGCGGCGGCAGGTTTAGAATTCGCGGCTCTGGAATTTACCCTCGGTCGCTCAACCACCGGCTTTGGCGCGGGCATTGCAGGTCCGCCGATGGTCACTAAGGCCGGCTTGGGCTTCAGATATTGTTCGGGATTCGACTGGAATTTCTGCGCGCATCCCGTACAGCAGAAGTAATATTTTTTGCCTGCGTGTTCGACGGTGGCTTTGGCCGTAGCGGGATCGACCGTCATTCCGCAGACCGGATCTTTGGCGAGATTGGGTTGTGTGGTCATCAAGTCAAAAAAAGTTTTTAAGCGCAGAGATCGCAGAGACTTCGTTGAGACGCAGAGAAAACCTGCTTCCCTGCTCGCGGCCTGTATTCATAGATTCAACTGATGCGGATTATGATTCGTGACGCTGGCATCGCCCGATATTATCGACCCAGTGGTGTATCTTAACGGGAGAGGAACTTACTACAGCATGACACAGATGGAAGTGGCTTACCGGTATGCGGGTCCGCCCACGGAAAACGCTATGCGGGCAGTTGACAACATGCGCGAAGTTTATGGAATCAGGCGCGTCAGCTTTAATGAGAAACTGAACACCGTGCGCGTGGAATATGATGCTTCGCGGTTTAAAGAGCCTGTGGTGGCGAATTTACTGCGGAGAGCAGGCGTTGATATTCTGGAGCGGCTGGCGTTGGCCTAAGTTTGGGGGAGGGCCTTTAATGCAAGGGGCGCCCAAGAAAACCTCTGGCCGAAGTTATTCTCAAGTGCGCCCCGTTGCGCGCCACTTCGTCTGCTAAGAAGGTTGCATCCTTTGGGCCATTCTTAAGTGGTTGAAAATACGAATGGGCGGTGAAGATCTTCCCGGTAGGAATTGCCAGAGATACGGAAAGTTTTACGAGGTCAGCAGTAGCAACGAAGGAAAGTGGATTTTGCGAAAGCTGGTCAGGCGCCTTGTCCCTTCGACTGGCCTGATCCGGATGGCCGGTTCCGCCTGTCGCTGCGGCTCACCGCTTTGAATTCCAGATGTTCCGAAGTGCCATCTTGGCGACGAATGTTCCAGGACTGGATTTCTCCCGTAGCCTGACGTCCATTTCGCGCCAGTTCGATGTGGACATCCACCACAAACTCGGGCGATTCGGGAGTAACGCCGGCGGCGCGCTGTGCGGCTTGGAATCCGCACAGAAATAGATCTTCCAAAAAACTCATGCGATCGGTAAGAGAGATGCCTTTTTTGCCCAAGGCCTCCCACTCGCCGATTATGTAACCCTTGCGAACCTGCTCGCGGATTGCTTCGATCGCGTCCATCTTTTCTTAGATGATCCTCTTGAATATCGGCCTAAATTAATCAAGCCTACAGCCATTCTGCGCGATGTGGGGTCAGATCGAGAAATTACCAAGGTCACCTTTCCACTACAAGGCATGGAACTGTAAAGACGAAAGCAGTGTGCTGAGGCCATTCCACATAATTTGGACCCCAATGCAAACCAGCAAAAAAGACGAGAGCCTGATGATGACTGTCATCCCAGTTTTTCCCAGCACCCGGGCTAGCCGGTCGGCGAACGCATAACAAAGGTAGATGCTGACCGCGATCAGACCCATGGCTATGAGCGCTGCCAGAATGGGCCAAATGCGTAATCCATAATGCGGAGTCGAATTGGCGCCCAGCGTGATGGCCACGGAAATCGATCCCGGACCCACGGTGAGTGGCAGGGTCAGAGGATAAAAGGCCTGACCAAAAACGTCATGGGCCGACGACCGGACATTTTTGCGTGTCTCGTCGTGTGCCTCCTCTTTCTGCATCAACATTTCCCAGCCGATGGAGACGACCACCAGGCCTCCGCCGAGCTGCACTACTGGTAGCGAAACACCAAAAAAGTTTAGGACGTGGGTACCGATGAAATAAGAGCCGACCATTAAAAATAGGCTGTTCAAGGCGACCCGCCATGACAGCGCTTTGCGGGTTGCCCGTGAGTACTTCTCCGTCAAAGCCAAAAAGAACGGGCTTCCGGCAAGCGGGTCGACGATCGGAAAAAGCGCGCTCAGGGTAAGCAGAAAGACTTTAATGGCATCGGCCAAAAGATCCTCCTATTCGTCCACACCAGAAGCAGAGGCTACCACGTAGGCGTGACGGGAAAATGGATTGACGAATTGTCGCTGAAATTCACAGTAGATGAGCACCGGCATTTTTTCTTTGGCGCAGCAAAACAGTATTTGAGCCTGTCGAATATTTCCAATCTGTTATAGCATCCACTGGACGAGGTCCACCATGACAGCCATCGCAACCCCGCTGCGAAGCGATGTAACTCAACCACCGGCAGCAAACGGTCTGGCAATCGTGCGGCTGACAATCGGCGCAATGTTGGTGTGGGTCTTTTTCGAAAATCTGGGCAAGGGCCTCTACACTCGTGCGGGATACGCGGGCTTGATTAATTACTACATTCAGCACAGCCATTCACCGGCCATATGGAAAGCCGTCATGGCCTCGGCCGCAAGCCACGCTGCGATGGCAGCTCCTCTGCAGGCGATGACTGAGATTGGTCTCGGCACCCTGCTGGTCATTGGACTTCTGACTCGTCCCGCCGCCTTCGTGGCTTTTCTTTATCTCGGCAGCCTTTGGGTCTCGGAGTGGGGCACTTCTTGGATTTGGGAACTGCTGGTCCCGGTGATGGCATCGCTCGGGCTTGCTATCGGATCCGCCGGCCGGAGATGGGGCGTTGACGCGTGGCTGGCACAGCGTTGGCCGTCCGCTCCGCGGTGGTTGATTTAAGCTGATGCCCTGTGCGAGTCTGCGTCATCATTCCCACCCATAATGAGGCGCTGTCGATTGACCGTGTTTTAACGGATCTTCCGTCCGATCTCGGAACCGAAGTCATCGTTGTTGACAGCAACTCCAATGACGGCACGCCGGAGATTGCCGCAAGAATGGGAGCTCGCGTCATTCTGGAACCACGCCGCGGATATGGTCGCGCGTGCCTCACCGGCCTGGCCGCGGCGAATTCTCCTGATGTGGTTGTGTTCCTTGATGGAGACTACAGCGACCGACCTTCTGAACTGCCGATCCTTTTAGCGCCAATCATCGAGGGCCGGGCCGACATCACCCTCGGTTCGCGGCTGCATGCGCGGAATTCTTCCGGCGCACTGCCCTCGCATCAGGTATTCGGTAATCGTCTCGCCGCTGCCCTGATCAACCTTCTCTATGGTCTGAAGATTAGCGATCTCGGACCATTTCGCGCCGCCCGCGCAGATATGCTCCGCGCCCTGGCGCTCGAAGAGACTACCTATGGCTGGGCCGTGGAGATGATCCTCAAAGGCGCACTGGCAGGTTACCGCATCGTCGAAGTTCCGGTAAGCTATCACCCGCGCATCGGAAAATCAAAGATCAGCGGTACCGTGAAAGGAACGGTGGGCGCCGGCTGGTCCATTCTCAGCTTGATCGCTCGCTACCGTTTCCGGCGGGGAAAATTCGGGTCAGCGCGGCCAGCATAAGCGGCTGGCCTATTCAAGCCTGGTTTTGGCTTGAGTGCGCAGTTCCATGGCTGGATATGGGTCCACGGCGCCTTCGCGGTTTCATATCTTAGACATCTCCCACTCCAGTCGATCCCTCATGGCCGGGGTGTAACAGCAGGTCCCTCCACTCCGCAGATCGTCGCTTCGCGATGATCTGCTCCGGTCGGGATGACAGTATGGGGAGATGCGAACGTCTATCCTCGGACCGGATCTGGAACTGAAGCGATATTCACATTAAAGAGGTGGATGCCTGACTAGCTCCGTTCCGTAGCGCGAGACCACGACGATGAGCGCTATCGTGATTGCGCCAACTGACGCGGTTAGAATGAAAGCTCCGTTATGAGAGTTGCTTGTACGTTAGTTGTCTTGCTCTCGCTCGCCGCTGTCGGACGAACGCAACAGAGCGATAAAGATGAGCCTACCATTACAGTGCGCTCAACTTTGGTTGAGGTTCCTATTCTGGTGAAGACCAAGGCAGGAGAAGAAGTCTTTCAGCTCACGGCTGACGACTTCCTTGTCACCGATAATGGAATACCGCAACATCTCACACTCGATCAGGACACCGACTCGCAGCCCTTGGCGTTAGCCATTGTTGTAGAAACAGGAGGTGCCGGAGCACGACATCTCGGCGATTACCGCCAGCTCGATTCGATCCTCGACGCGCTAATCGGCGACGTAGAACACCGAGTTGCCATCATCGCCTTCGACAGCGGCCCTCATCTGGTCATGCGTTTCACGCCAAGAACAGACGATGCTTCCCAGCAGCTTAGGACCCTGGATGCAGGTGATCAAGGGGCAGCCATTCTGGACGGGATTGCATTAGCCGCAGCACAGCTTCGGACGCAGCCCCCGCGCTATCGCCGTGCGATTCTGCTGATCAGTGAAACTATCGACCAGGGCAGTAAAACAAGTCTTAGCGAAGCTCTCCGTCTCGTCAGCGACACGAATACACAGATTTACAGCTTCGCGTTTTCCAGTACGGGATCCGCGGTCTCCCACGAGGCATCGAAGTTCAATAGCAACGAACCGGGCCCCTCGCATGGCTGTTTCAGTCGAGACGGAGCCGATCCTGAGTACGAGGGGCACTACAACAAACAGGTACTCGACTGCATCAGCCAGCTTGCCCCGCCTCTTCGGCTGGCCACCATGAGCTTCATTACCGCACGCAACGCTCTGCGCACCAACACCGCGGAATCCGTCGCGCGGCTCGCCGGAGGCGAGTTCCATCACTTCCACGATGCCAAGAGCCTGAAGGCAGGTCTCATCGCGTTATCGAACGACGTACCCAACTACTATGTAGTGAGCTTCCGCCCAACGAAGCCCACGCCGGGGCTGCACGCGCTACATGCGGAAACAAAGGGGCACCGACACCTGGTGATAATCTCCCGACGCGAGTACTGGATTGACGACGACAGTGCGCGCTAAGACTTAGCATTCCAGAGAACTTCAGGTCCAGGAGGACGCCAAGCCGGTCGGAATCTTGAGCTGATTTAGGCTGCCGAGCTGGCGTGTCGGCGCCGAACTGCTTGGCGTATTCCGCAACCAGCTTTTTCCAGCCGGCGAACCTCATGGCATCCGCGCCGACGACACGACGATCGGCCTTCCGCTGAGCAGGGGATCCAGAACATCGAAGCAGATATGCCAGCCCGCCGCGCCCCATGATATGAAGTGCCGATCGATCGCGTGCCACAAAGTCAGGCGCGTGTCGCTGCCAACCGCCTCGAGCTCCCACCGCATATCGGCATACTCCAGCAGGTAAGGATCGTCGGCTCTCGTCACTCTGGTTTCGAGCCCTAAACAGGCAACCTGGTATTCATCTTGCGTTCCCCTTAAAAACGCGCGGTCCTACAGCATTTGCGCGTCGGAAGATCTGAATATTTCGCTCCCGATTGAAGCGGGTTGAGTGAGCCGCTCGTCGTATATTATTGCCGCAACAATCTATGCCATCCGCAAGCGCAGACGGTAACGGGTTCGACAGAGGTGACCGGGTACTGGTAATTATGGCGAAAGCGCCAAGGCCGGGTACGGTCAAAACTCGGCTGGCATCCGGCATTTCTGCCGCGGGTGTCACTGATTTCTATTGCTGCCTTTTGCAAGATACGCTGGCGTTGGCGCGATCACTGAGCGATGTGGAAGTTGCGATCATGTGTCCGGCGGACGACGTTAACGAGCTGGCGCGATTCTCAATTACGGAAACATCAGGCAGTGAGGTGAGCGTCGTTGCACAGAACGGTGAAGGTCTGGCCGCTGGCCTCACTTCAGTTTTCGCGCACTTCACCAACGGCAATGAACGGCGCGTTATCGCCTTCAACAGCGATAGTCCGCACTTGCCGCGTTCTGTTCTCGAAGCCGCATTCGAAACCCTGGCTGCGCATGATGTGGTCGTGGGACCAACGCACGATGGAGGCTACTATCTGGTGGGGGCGAAAGCTTCCTATCCAACGCTTTTCGGAAACGATGGCTTGGGCACCAGCAGCGCGCTGGAGAGACTTCTGGCGCGAGCACAAGCGCTTGAGTTATCCATAAGTTTTGCAGATCGCTTTTATGACATCGACGTCGCAGACGACTTGACTCGCCTCGCCGACGAGTTACGTCTCGCTCCGGCGAAAGCGCCACGAACGGCGGCTTGGCTCAAAGAGTGGGAGAGACTATGTGGAGCGGGCACTCTTGCCCGCTAACGCTTGCCACCGTAAGGAAAGCGGGCAGGAGTGCCCGCTCCACACGAGAGGACTTTGAAGATCACATCCGCTGCGAGAGTGTACGCACTCGGCGCGACGTTGCTCGGGGCGCTAACCATCTGCTCACGACACTTCGGCGATCGAGGCGGGCCATACTTCATGGCCGCCTTGACGCTCGCGGGAATTGCCTACCTCTTAGCGGTTCTCGAATTTTTTCGCGGGCGGGGCGCCAGCGCCACACTTTCGGGGCGCCTGGTCATCGTCGGACTCATCCTGGCCGCCGTGTGGCATGTTGAATTTCTGCGGCTGCCCGCGGGTGCCGATGATGATATCCATCGCTATGTTTGGGATGGGCGTCTGCAGCGACTCGGCTACAACCCTTACCTTGTCGTTCCCAGCGATCCTGCGTTCGACCGATTGCGCACATCCGAAACCCGTACGCTGAATAATCCGGATCTACCGACCCCATATCCACCGGGAGCTGAACTATTCTTCCGCGCCGTCACTGCGGTTCACGAATCGACTTTTGCGATGAAAGTGGCATTCGTACTTTGCGAGTTCGCAGTCGTTCTCGTGTTGCTCGACGTTTTGCGTCGTAATAAAAGACCAGCGCATCTCGTTCTGGCGTTCGCCTGGAATCCTCTGTTAGCTATCGAAGTAGCGGGAAGCGGTCATATTGATATCGTGGGCGCGCTGCTGCTGGTGGTATCTGTAGCTGCGCTCACGCGTAGATGGCGGTTGGCTGCGGCGGTCGCACTTGCGCTGGCTATCGCAGTGAAATTTCTGCCGATCGTACTTTTGCCGCTCTACTGGAAGCGGGTTCGCATCCGCGACGCGGCGCTCGCGGCAATCATATTCGGACTTCTGTACGTCCCGTTTCTCAATCATGGCCGAATTCCGATTGGCTCGCTTGGCGCGTATGTACAGGGCTTCCGCTTTAATGGCCCCGTGTTCGCAATGCTAGACAACATAGCGCCTCCACAGTTGCTGGTGATCTTTGCGGTCCTGGTTGGATTAGCAACCGCGTCCTGGCTGAGAATAAAAACAGCGGCACCCGAACTTTCGGCGGAACAATTTGTATGGCCCATGGCAGCTGCTCTTTTGTTCGCGCCTGTCGTGTTCCCGTGGTATCTGCTATGGCTGCTGCCATTTCTGACGTCGGCCTCTACGCTCCCGATCATGGTCTGGACTGTGAGCATTGGCGCCACTTATATCATGTGGCACCTGCGCGCGACGGCCGGCACCTGGGGCAGGCTTCCTGGTTGGGTAATGCTTTTGGAATATGGATGCGTCATAATAGCTGCCGCAATTATCGTTCTGCGCCGGATTAGGAGGCGGACGGTGCCATACTCAACCAGCGACGTTGTGTAACCTGCGCCGCGCTCGTACGAATTAATGCATCTTTAATCTCACTGCATCATCTTTGGCCTTATCCTTTCAAGTTTCTCAAGGAGCGATCTATGACAAAGAACCGCATGACGATCGTCCGTGCTCTCGCCTTCGCAGTGCTTCTCTCTGGCGCAAATTCCTGGGCGCAGCAGCGCGATCCAATTATTGAAAACATTGCCAAAGCATACGGACTTGATTCGTATGACAACATCGAAGCCATCCGCTACACCTGGAACGTCGAGATTCCCGGACTGTTTAAAGCTGCCCACAAATGGGAGTGGGAGCCGAAGACCGGCAAGATCACCTTCGAGACTACGGGTAAGGATGGCAAGCCGGTAAAGGTGACCTACGATAGTTCTCAGCTCAACAGCCAGCCCGACCAGGTAAAGAACGAAGTCGAACCGGCTTTCGTCAATGACAATTATTGGCTCTTGTTCCCGTTCCATGCGTATTGGGACAAAAGCGCCACAGTTACCAATCAGGGTACAAAGAAACTGCCGACCGGCACCGGCTCGGCCACGCTGGTTTCGGTGAAGTATCCAACCGAAGCCGGCGGCTATACCCCGGGCGACACCTGGGACCTCTACGTCGGCAAAAACTATCGCGTCGAATACCTCGCTTTCCAACACGGCGGAGACAAGAAGCCAAGCCGAGTCAACGCAACCTGGGCAGCTTACAAGAAAGCGGGTCCGCTGCTGGTTTCAACCGAGCACCGCGGCACCGCCGATGGCAAGCCTTTTCACCTCTGGATTACGAATGTTTCGGTCAAGCTGACGGGCGCAGATAAGTGGATGCCCGCGCAATAGGCGCGCAGTGATCTCATGGAGCAACGGGCAATTCGCCCGTCCCGCACAGTGTCCCATTCAAGCCCGTCGTTGGCTTGAGTGCGGAACTCCCTACTACGCAAGGGGCATGTTCCCCCTTGCAAAGAACCCAAGGATGCGGCACCCTCAGGACGGATGATCTCAAGGAAAACGAAGGATGGTTCACTTGTCGAGGCCCCATAAACAATGACACGCGCCAACATAGTTCCGACTATCGACGAATACTTGCGGGACCGGCTAATGCCGGTGGAAGGCGCGATTCCGCGCATTCCCGGTATTGAGATGTTCGGAAATTCGATTCCTGCGGGGACTGTCGGCGGTGATCTTTTTGAGTACATCAATTTTCAACAGCGTTACGACATTGACGCGCGGATTCAGCGGGCGCAACGACTATCAAGGGAATTTCTCGAACCGCTTCCTCCGGGCGTTCCGGTGCGTAACTCGGTAGACGATCACTTGCAATGGCTGATGACAACTCCGGGCTACAGGCCGGAGATGGAAACCGAGTATAGATTCGCACGGAGTTCCGACGAGGTGCGAGTCGCGGAAAACCTTTTCGAACTTTGTTCAACCGCTGGGGTTCTGCTGGTGGACGCGCAGGGTCACGGAATCATCTCCGCGAAGATCGCTTCCACCGTGCATGATACTTTCCATGCTTTGATGCTCACCGAATTGGACCGCTACGGAAAGACAACGCCTGAGCTCCTCGAAAATCTGAACCTAAGACTGGCGCAATCGGTGACCGCCCGCAACGCGCTGGGAATCACTGAAAAAGAAAGCGCTCGCGAAATCGCGACCATGTTGTATGGCGAAGTCCGTCCGGGCGGTCTTTTTCGCTTTGCGAACTTCGGGCATCCACCACCGCTGGTGTTCTCAGCGGAGTTTGGCAAATTTGTAAAAATAGATGACAGCCGCATGGTGCAATTCCTTGCGCTGGGATTGGAGATCCCCACAGATCATCCGGACCGCAAGAAATACTACTCGTTGAACTTTCGGCAAAAAGAGTTTGACTCCAGCGATCTCTCGGAAATCACGCTGATGAGCCCAGGAGATATTCTCGTTCTCTATACCGACGGAGTTTACGACGGCAGCGATGAACAGCAGCGCGAGCAACTTGAAAATGTTATGCGCGAGCACTATCGTAAGCCGGCGAGGGACATCTGCAATGCTTTGTTAGACCACGCTCTAAAGGAAGATGAACGTCTACGACAGAGTGGCGACGGGGCCTTGATCGATGACAAGACGGTGTTCATTATCAAGCGATATTGAAAAAGCCATTGTCCGGATTCAGTTGCGTCAGCTGCCCCACTCAAGTCCGTCTTTGGCTTGAGTGGGGATCATCATCCTCTAACTATTTGCTAAAATGCCTGCCGTGACCAGACGGCTATTGCTGGAATCGCTTTCCTCTTTGCCATTGCTTTCGGCGGCATTCTTCGCCGCCTCACAACGTGGAGACGTTAAGCAAACGGCAACCACGGTTTATGAGCTGCGGATCTCATGTTCTTGATGCAGCCTCAGTGGCATGACTCAATCGGCAAGATCAATGGATGGGTCAGCCTATGGTCGTGCGGTTCTGAACGGCTATTTGAAACAATGCCCGTATCGAAATCGTATCCCCAGTATGCGAATCGGATTTTCTCTTTTGAGTCTCGTGTTTGTCACCAGCGGCATGGCTCGTACTACCGACCTGGCACTCACTGGTGCAAAGGTTTACACCTCACCCACAGATCCACCACTCGAAAATGATTTCCAGTTGGCGGCGGCAGCTTCGCGGCTGGGATGCTGAAGAATGTAGATGAGCATATTGCGCTGTCGGGCTCATCAAGCGGTGTGCAGTAGGCAATTACCTTCATTCCGTGCTTCTCGAAGAGTTTGGTGGTCTCGTCGCGGAAGCGCGCCAGCAGCTCTCCTAATTTTTGCTGGCGCTGCATGATTGAGAAACTGCTTGTGAGTAATTAACCACATACCGTTTACAGTAACTTTCTTGGCATGTGCGGCGAACCTCCCCAATCACCGGTTCGTGACCATGAAGACTGTGTCGCAGATTTTTCCTCAGTGAGGTAAAGTAGTTAACCCACTCAAGCGAAGAGCAAGCTTGAGTGGGTCTCCCCCTTAACAACAACTCGAGAATCGCGGTGCCGAAGTATTAGAATCGCTGTGCGGTTGCCACCGCACATCCGCTCCTGTACACGGTACCTGTGGCGTCGGTAAAGACGATCTCAGCCGTGCTGCTCCATGCGTTGTGACCATTCTGGAACCTAATAGTCTGCTGGATGATCTGCTCTCCTGCCTCAAAACCCGGGTTGTGCGTTACAGGATTTGCTGGCGTTGTATAGGTGATGAAGGCCACGCTTCTTACCTCATATGCTCCGCCACCCTTGTAATGCCATTCACCTTGGCCCGCACTCCGTTGTCCGAGTCCAAACCCTGGGTTACTCGTGTCCTCCGCCATGGTTCCACCCAATGCAAAAGTCAACAGCGATGGAAAAGCTGATGGTGAAAGGGATGTCCCCGTCTGACAATCCACCAGCGTTACCTGCACACGCCAAGTTCCCAGCAACCTGGCTCTCTGATCGAGGGGCTCCGCCGAAGCTCGATTCCCGTACGCCAACATAACCACAGATCCCAACGTGAGGACCAATAAACCCTTCGCAATGTTAGACCGCATATGTTTCGCTCCTCGTAGAATTGTGGCCAAATTCTTTCCCGGCCACGTCGCCATCCTCTTCCTTTGTGCCTACAAAGTCCTTAGAATCGTCCTGAAAGTCTCTGAACAAATCTGAAACTCCTGTCCGATCCGATGAACCCACAACCTTCAGACATCTACGAATTCGGAGATTTCCGTTTAGAAGCGTGCACGCGTCGGCTTTTTCGCGAAAGCGAACCAGTCGCTCTTACCCCTAAGGTGTTCGATACGCTTCTCCATTTGGTGCGACATCAAGGGGAAATTATCGCCAAGGACGATTTGATGCGCGCGGTATGGCCCGACACCGTCGTCGAAGAGAACAACCTGGACCAGAACATCTCGACATTGCGGCGAGTTCTCGGAGAAAGGCGGGGGGAGAATCGCTACATTGGTACTATTCCGGGTAGGGGATATCTCTTCATTCCCCCAGTCGAGATTTCTGCTCGAAGGCAACTCCCGGCACATCGAATAACGCTTGCCGTGCTTCCGTTCGACCAACTCGGGGTTGATCCTGACCGCGAATACCTTGCTGACGGTCTTACCGAAGAAGTTATTGCCGCTCTCGGCCAGATCGATCCCGAGCGTCTCGGCGTCATCGGCCGCACCACGATGATGTCCTATAAGCATGCGAAGAAAACCCTTGCAGAGATCGGCAATGAGCTAAACGCTACTTATCTAGTTGAGAGTTCGATTCGCTTTGAAGGTGGGCGTGTTCGCATTACTTCCCGTCTGATTCGCGTAACTGACCAGGTGCAACTGTGGTCTACGAGTTATGACGCCGAGCCCGGCAGCATGCTTGAATTCCAGCGCGAAATCAGCTCAGCCATCGGAGAACGGGTTCGGATGCAGCTTTCCCCGGAACGCCTCTCTGCTATCGCTCGCCGGCAAACTCGAAACGCGGAGGCCTACGATCTCTACTTACGCGGACGCTATTTCTGGAACCAGCTCTCACCCGCTACCACTCGGCGAGCTCGTGAATTTTTTGCTCGCGCCACGGAACTCGACTCGCAATATGCACTCGCCTGGTCCGGGCTTGGCGACTCCTATACTGCGAGTCCGATCAATGGAGACGCTCCTCCGCTTCAAGTGGCGCCTCCGGCACGAGACGCAGTTGCGCACGCGGTCAATGCTAATCCGCGACTCGCCGAAGCTCAAACCTCTTTGGGTTTCGTGAAGTTCTGGCTTGACTGGGAATGGGCCGCCGCCGAGGCCGCCTTTCGGCTAGCGATTGATCTCGATCCTAACTATCCTCTCGCGCATCGCCTGCTGGGTATCGTGCTCGGGCACATGCGGCGATACGAGGAGGCAGAGCATTCGATAGGCCGCGCTCGCGAGTTGGATCCTCTGGTGGCGGGCCATCATGCCCTTTCGTCTCAGATTGCATTCATGGGACGCAAATACGGCGCCGCGCTCCAGTTTGCCAGGCAGGCTATCACCATCGATCCAGAATTTTGGATAGGACATATGCAGCTGGGGCAATCCTACGAACAACTTGGTGAATCCCAACTCGCACTTGACGCCCTCAACGATGCCGCCCGCCTATCCGGCGGCAACAGCAAAGCTCTCGGGCTGCGTGGGTACATCTTCGCTAGAAACGGGCGCACTGAAGAAGCGCACGCGGTAATCGAGATTCTGAAATCCGTTTCGCGAGAGCGTTATGTTCCCGCTTATGCAACGGCGCTCATTCAGCTTGGGCTCGGTCACTATGATGCCGCGTTTGATTGGCTGGAACGTGGATTCGAAATGCGCGACGTCCATCTCGCGTTCCTGCCCAATGACGTCAAGTGGGACTCCCTTCGCTCCGATCCCCGCTTCATCTCTCTGCTCGAGCGCGCCCGATTCTTACCCCACTGAAGATTGACCCTCATGCGCAACTCGGTGTCCGCGCTGCGTCCAAGTCAACGTTAATTTGGAAGTTAACTTTTCAGATGAGCGTACTCAATAAATCCGTATTACTGCCGATCGCCCGAAAAGCCGAATCGAATCACCTGGCAATCACCACCGTCGTACACGAACTGCTCAGCTTGGGGAGATCGCGATTGGCGGCCATTCGGATTTGCAGCTTCGGGCGTTCCTCGCGAATGATTGGGCAATAAGAATCGGGCTCGAGCAGTGCGCCTTGCAGACGCCGCCGTCCTGCACAGCCGCCGTGGCACGTCTCACGAAACTCACACGGTTGGCACGCGTCAGGAAGAAGGCGGGCTTGCTCAAAGGGCGTAGAGCCAAGAATATTCGGTCCCATCGAGATTAACTTCGAAAGCGGTTCTCCCGATCCTGGCCAATAAACGCAGGGCTGTGTCGTGGCTCTTGGCGTCACCCGAACGGTGCTCACACCACAACCGGCGTGGAGCGGAGGAAGCCCGGCCATGGCACGGACCAGCGGCTCGCCAATGGCGATTACATCGGTCTGTTCAAACAGACGCCGAAAGCCGTCCCAATATTCTTCGTAGCTGAGAGCATAAACATCCGATCGGACGGACTGGTAAACGTTGATTCGCAGCGGCGCCTCAAACTTTTTCGCTACACGCGCCACATCCGCCAAACGCAAATAGTTTGGCTGCATCATGACGGCAATGATCGTCACCGGCACACCCAGCTTCACACAACGTCGCGCCTGCTGTTGGATCAATTCCCAATTGCCGTCGCCGCGCTGTGCATCCTGTTCGGCTGGCGTCGGGTAATCGAGGGAGAACTCGATGTCATGAAATGCGCGCAACTCGTCGTCATCTAAAACTGCAACGCTGTGGCCATTCGAAGTGATGGTGAGCTTCACGGGCTGCGCTCGCAGGTAGCTCAACATTGCTTTGAAGTCGGGATGCATGCCGTTCTCACCGGTGCCGAGATTCACCGACCGCACCGGCAAACGCTCCATCACCGCCTTGACTTGATCGAGAGATAAACGATCTGCGCGAGTGGGATCGCGGTAGCAGAAGGAACAGGCGAGATTACATTCATTGGTAAGGCCAAGTCCAAGCGAGATACCGGTGTCGGGCATGATGCGAGATTCGGGCGACCGGGACCGGGCTGTGACGTCGTTCATGAAGGCACTTCGCGAGTGGACACGGTGGGATGAGGGGTCATTGCAATACGAATATTAAATTAGCTGGCCCGCCCTGGCCACGGTTGCGTTTGCCGCTACACAGCCCGGCCTGCGCAGAAACCCGACGTCCAGGCCCACTGAAAATTGAAGCCGCCGAGATGCCCGGTCACGTCTACCACCTCGCCGATGAAATACAGACCCGGGATCTTTCGGCTTTCCATCGTCTTCGCCGAAAGTTCATTGGTGTCCACACCTCCCGCTGTAACCTCAGCTTTGTCGTAGCCATCTGTAGCCCGCGGTGTCACGGTCCAGTTGTGCAGTTGCCGATCGAAATCAGCTAGGCCATGGTTGGTCCAGGCTGCAGGCGGATGCAACTCGAGCCAGCGCTCTGCCAATCGCTGAGGCAGGATAGCGCGCAATGCAGCTTTCAACGCCGGAAGATCGCGCCGGACCGCGCTGTTATTTCGAATCACCTCGGTGACATCGTTTCCGGGAGCGAGGTCAATGGCGACGGAAGTCGAGGGATGCCAATAAGACGATATCTGCAGAATAACCGGACCGCTCAGGCCGCGGTGAGTGAACAACACTTTCTCGCGGAAATGCTGTTTGGCCGCCGTGACTACCACTTCAGTCGAAACTCCGGTCAAGTCAGCATAATGCCGGCAGTCTCGCTCATCGAATAACAGCGGAACCAGCGCCGGCCTGGCTTCTATAATCTTCAAGCCGAACTGCCGCGCCAAGCCATAGCCAAATGAGGTGGCGCCCATCTTAGGAATGGACAGACCGCCGGTTGCGACCACGAGGGCTGCTGCATGGAACTCGTCTTTACCGGCACGAACGGTGAACCCGCTCTCCAGCTCAACGCTTTCGACAGTGACGTTAGTCAGAATTTGAACTCCCGCGCATCTGCATTCGTCTTCCAGCATGTTAACGATCTGCTGAGCAGAGCCGTCACAGAAAAGCTGGCCAAGAGTTTTCTCGTGATATGCAATGCGATGCTTTTCGACCAGCTGGATGAAATCCGCGGGCGTATAAGCCGCCAGCGCTGACTTGGCGAAGTGCGGATTGGCCGAGATAAAGTTTTCCGGCTGGCAATAAAGATTAGTAAAGTTGCACCGGCCGCCGCCGGAAATCAGGATTTTTTTGCCGATGCGTGCAGCGCGCTCGAGCACAACCACGCGCCTTCCCCGCTTCCCTGCCTCGCTGGCGCACATCAGGCCGGCCGCCCCACCGCCAAGGATGATTACGTCAAAGTCCTGTTTCGCGATCATGCTTGAAGTTAGCGACTGCCGCGGCTTGGCGGCGAGAGTGACTGCAGCAGGGATCGGAAATCCGAAGGAGCTTCGCACTTTAAAGAAACCGTCTCTCCGGAACGCGGATGGACAAACTGCAGGCTGGCGGCGTGAAGGGCAACCCGCGCAATCCGACGTTCGGACGATTCTTTCGCGCTGTATTTCCGGTCGCCAATCACCGGATGACCGAGTGCGGCAAGCTGGACCCGAATCTGATTCTGCAACCCTGTAAGTAGAGATACTCTCAGCAGCGAAGCTCCCCGCAGATTCTGTTCGATGGAGTAGCTGAGTTCCGCGCGCGCAGCTTTGCGATCTCTTTCTGTACTTAACTTTTGATGCATCCCTTCCCGCCGAAAGTAATGCACCAGTGTTCCCTGCTTTGCGGGAAGATGGCCACGGATCACTGCCAGGTATTGACGGACTGGCGTATGCGCAAGAAATTGCCGGACTAACGCCTCGCGATCGGCGTTAGTCTTGGCGAACAGCAGAACTCCCGACGAAAATCGATCAATGCGATGAACTATCAGCGCCCGCTGCCTGCGAGGCTTCAAATCTTGCAACAAAAGAGACAGAGCCGAAGGCGCATCCGATCCCGGCGCAGGCACAGCCAACAGACCTGCTGGTTTATTGACCGCCACTACCGCGTCGTCTTCGTAAATAATCGCGAGTTCGCGCGAGAAGCGCGGCGGACGCCGATGCCGCACCCCGGGACCTGCGTTACGTTTCTCCGGTTTTTTCATCGGGGGCCGTCGCAAGTGACGCAATCGTGAAAAACACCCATGCAGCTAATGTACTAGCTTTTGATTAGCATAAGACTGGCGGCAATACATTCGCGCCTGCCAATCTTTCATGCCCGAACTGCCCGATATTGCCGCGTACATAACTGCGCTTGAGTCTCGGATTGTCGGCGAGCCTATCCAGCAAGTGCGACTTGCCAGCCCTTTCCTGCTGCGCACCGCAGAACCGCCGCTTATCACTGTTGAGGGAAAGAAGGTGCGTGAGCTGAGACGTATTGGCAAGCGCATCGCGATTGGCGTAGATGGCGATTTGTGGCTGGTGCTTCACCTGATGATCGCTGGTCGCTTGCACTGGCGTGATGCGGGAGCAAAGCTGGCGGGCCGCAATCAGCTTGCGGCATTCGATTTTCCCAATGGCTCACTTGTGCTGACCGAAGCGGGCGCCAAACGCCGCGCATCGCTGCATGTTTTCAATGGTGAAGAAGGTTTGCGTGAGATCGATCCCGGCGGCATCGATGTATTCGCCAGCGATTTGGTGGCGTTTCAGGCGGCCTTGACAGCCGAAAATCGAACTCTAAAAAGGGCGCTCACCGATCCGCGCATCCTGAGCGGTATCGGTAACGCATATTCCGACGAAATTCTGCACGCTGCTCAGCTCTCGCCGATCGCGCTCACCCGCAAACTCAATTCGTCCGAGTGGGAACGTCTGTTCACTGCAACTCGGTCCACACTCGAGAAATGGGTCGATCAGTTACGTTCTGAAGCGCAGGCAAAGTTTCCGGAAAAAGTCACGGCTTTCCGCAAGGATATGGCGGTACACGGGAAATTTAGGCAACCCTGCCCGCGGTGCGGAGAAAAGATCCAGCGCATTCGCTACGCCGACAACGAAACTGATTATTGCGCCCGCTGCCAGACCGGCGGCAAAGTGCTTGCCGATCGCGGCCTTTCCCGCCTGCTGGGTTCTGACTGGCCCCGCACTCTGGATGAACTCGAAGCGCTCAAGCGGCGCTGATCGTGCATTTTGTTTTTACATTCCGCGATTAGCCATTACACTGCGAGAATGCGAAAAATAATTTATCTGTTTGTAGTGGTGGGTCTCTGCAATTGTTTCCTCATCGGCCAGGACTACCCGAAAGCTGAAATCACAAATGGCTTGATCCATGCCGAACTCATGCTGCCTGACGCCCAACACGGCTCCTATCAAGGGACGCGCTTTGATTGGTCGGGCGTGATTTCCAGCCTGCAGTACAAAGACCATCAATATTTTGCCCGCTGGTACGAGCATCACGATCCCAAGATTCATGACGCGATTACCGGCCCGGTCGAAGAATTTCGCACCAACGACAGTGGGCTGGGATACGACGAAGCCAAGGGGGGCGGAACGTTTGTCCGCATCGGCATCGGTACGGTTCGCAAGCCGGACGAGAAAGCCTACCGTCCATATGACACCTATGAAATCGTCGATCCGGGAAAATGGACGATTCGCAAGCACAAGGATCGTATCGAGTTCACGCAGCGGCTGCGCTCAGATGAGGGCTACGCATATGTGTATACCAAGACGGTTCGGCTGGTGAAAGGGAGGCCTCAGCTTCTGTTGGAACATTCACTCAAAAACACCGGCAAAAAAACTATCGATACGACGCAATACAACCACAATTTTTTTGTGATCGACCATGAAACGGTGGGCCCGGATGTGGTGGCCAAATTCGTGTTCGCGCCGGTGGCGACGCGAGGCTTCAAAGATCGCGCGGAAATTGTGGGAGACGAGATTCACTTTCCGCGTGATATCGAGGGAAAGAACGGAGTTTTTTCCGAGCTGACGGGATCGCAGGACGATGTTAAAGATTACGACTTCAAAGTTGAGAATCTGAAGACTGGAGCGGGCGTCCATTTCACCAGCGATCAACCGTTGCTGAAGGTGAATTTTTGGGCCATTTCAACCGTCGCGGCGATCGAACCTTATATCCACTTGAAGATTGAACCGGGTAACGAGGCGCACTGGACGATTCGCTACGACTTCTACACCTTTCCGCCTAAACCGCAGCCATAAAGCTACAGGTGGGTTACTGCTTTGCGGGGACGCGCACTCCGCCGATCCAAACGGAGTCGATTTTGCGGGTGTTGCGAATGTCCTCCAATGGGTTGGCGGAAAGAACCACAAAGTCCGCCCACTTGCCTTTTTCAAGCGTCCCGGCGCGGTCGCTGATTCGGAGTAATTTCGCCGGAGCGCTGGTCGCGGAAACCAGCGCCTGCATAGGTGTGAGGCCAGCCTTGGTTTCGTATTCCAGTTCGAGATGTTCGAAGTAACCCTGGAAGCGGCCTGGACCGCCGCCGCTGTCCGTTCCCATCACGATGTCAACCCCGGCATCGGAAAGAGTTTTCAGATTGTGAAGCGCAATCGGAAAATGTTCTTTGTACCAGGCCGCGCCTTTGTCATTTCGCACTGCCTCCTGGTGCTTTGGGTCTTCCACCTTGGCGATTTCGGCGGGATCGGCTTCCTTCAGAAAAAAAGGATCGCTGAAGAAGGAGGGCGTCTCGGAATATGCGAAAACTGATACTTCGCGGGTCAGGGTTGGGCAATAAAAAACTCCGCGTGCCTTCATTAAGCCAATAAAATCTTGATCCACTTCGCGGTCGCGAACACTATGAGCGATGTAATCGATTCCATCATGCAGCAGGCCCTTGGCGTCGTCCAGCAGAACCACGTGCGCAGCCGCTCGAAAACCATTCTTGTGCGCTTCATCGATGACCGCGGCGTAAACGTCGGGCGGCATCTTGGGACGCGCGCCAAGAAAGTCATCGACGCGAAGTTTCACGATGTCAGGCTTGTGGCTGACCAACTCGTCCACGCTCTTGCGCGCTTGTTCCGGAGTAGTTACTGCAACTGCACCCGGGATCGCGGTGGAATCCTGAATAGGCCCGGCGACGTATAAATGCGGTGCGGTCCCAGGCTCCGCCTTCGCAGCCTGCTCGCGGAGGACAAATTCTTTATCGCCGCCAAGACTCAACACAGTCGTTATACCGTCACGCAAGTAAATGCCGAACTGACTGGGGTCGTTGATATGGCTATGCGCACTGATCAGCCCGGGAATAATTGTTTTGCCCGACGCGTCGATGCGGCGAACTCCTCGCGGAAGTTTCAACTGCTTGCCGACCGCCGCAATGCGTCCATTCCGGATGTAGAGCGTTGCGTTCTCGATCGGCGCATGGCCAGAGCCGTCGATGATCCGCGCACCAACCCACGCTTGGCCGGAGTTGGCACTGGGATTGGCATTTTGATCTTGCGCGCTGACTATATTTCCGAATGTGGCGGCGAGAATTATCGCGAGTAGTGGATTGAGAAAGCGGGTTTTGCGCACATGCGGGAGCGGCATGCAGGTCATATTATACTATTATTCCGAATCAGAGCAGCCCTTCGAAAACTGTCATGGAGGCATTTCGATGAAGAAATTATTCGTGCTCTTCGCAATCCTGGCATTTGTAAATCTTTCACACGCCGGTGACCCCGAAGGTTTTAGAGTATGGAAGGGCGCCACGGGTCAGAAGGCTGATCAGGAGCTCGCCAGCAAAATGGATGATCAGAAGTTTGCCTGGCAGCCGCTCGGCACTTACGACAATCATCTGATCGGAATTTCACATCGCGAGGCCGACGGCAGCGCTGAAGTGCACGAAACACAGGCTGACATCTTTATCGTGGATAGCGGCGAGGCTACTCTCATAATCGGTGGAACCGTCGTCGATCCGAAAACGGTTAAGCCGCACGAGATTCGCGGCAAATCGATTGAGGGCGGCACAAGTCAACAACTCGCACCGGGTGACATCGTGCACATTCCCGCAAAGGTACCGCATCAACTAAAAATTTCGAAGAGTTTCACTTACACGGTGATCAAAGTAGATTCGAAGTAGATTTATCGGCTTTCAGAAATAAAGCAAAGCCTGACTCGCCCGGCGATGCTTATCGCTGCAAAACTGGATGTTCTTTGCGCGCCGGAGATGCGTGCGTTTTCGGCAGCTCCTCGTGATCTTCACTCTCAAGGATGTGGGCATTGCGTTCGGCGGCGGCCAGGTGCGTCTGCATGGCGCGGCGAGCTTTTTCCGGGTTGTTCTCGCGAATTGCGCGGTAAATCGCCCAGTGCTGGCGTAAGCCCGCTTCGGGCACGCCGGGCATTTCGTTGGTGCGTCGGCTGACTTCGGCGAGCGGCGCCGAGATTGCTTCCAGCACCATAATAGCCAGGGGATTCCGTGTAGCCGCAGCTACCGCTTTATGAAACTTGAGGTTGGCTCCATTAATCGAGTCGTGAAAAACCGTGTTGCCATGTCGGGTGCTGCGGTCCATCTTTAGCGCGGCTTCCTGCTCCGATAGAATTCCTCGCATTACAGTCCAGTCAGCCTCGGAAGCTTTCTCCGCAGCCAGCGCGACCAATCCTAACTCGAGCACCTTGCGAAACTCGATGAGAGACTCGGCCTGCTGCATGAAAGCTGAAGTTGAAAGATACTCGGCATTGATCAGTGCAACCGGAGTAGGTTCGAGCACGACGGCGCCGATCTTAGGCTTCACGCTGATGAGTTGAAGAGATTGCAGCGACTTGATGGCCTCGCGAACGCAGGTTCGACTGACAGAAAGTTCTTCCGTCAGCTGCTTCTCCGTAGGGAGTCGCTCGCCGGGCTTTACATGCCCTTTTTTTATGAGATCAAGAATGTAATTGATGACTTGGGCGGTAATCGTCTGTCTTCGAATCAGGCGCCTACCCTCCGGCTGAACCTACACGCGGTCGTGCCGTTCCCGGTATCATAACACCATTGTCCAGTCGAACCGTGGTTCCGTTCCTTCCGGGTAAGGTCATTTGCGGCCACAGTCAAGGCTTTCTGGCGATCACTGCATCGAGGTAAGCGCCTGTAACCCGTCCTTGCACCTGTTCAAAGCCCGCCGCTTCCAGAAGCTGACGGTATTCGCTCAAGGTTCGTTCCCGTCCTTCAGTACACACCAACATATTCAGGGATTGAAGCAGCGCAGGGGTCGGACCAGTCTTTTGTTCGTTCAAAAGTTTCTCGGCAATCAAAACCGCGCCGCCTGATGGCAGAGTTTTGAATACCTTGGCCAGTAACTGTCCAACCTTGGCGTCGGACCAATCATGAAGAATTCGTCCCACGGCGACCAAGTCAGCTTCAGGTAGGGGATCGCGAAAGAAATCACCTGCGGTGACAGATACGCGCTCCGCAGGCAATCCAGATTTATCCAAATAGCCTTTCGTTATTTCGACTACATCGGGAAGATCCAATACCACGGCCCGCAGGTTGGGATATCGCGAGCAAGCCGCCATCGCCAAATGCCCCGTTCCGCCGCCCACATCGGCCATCCGCCGAAATTCTGACAGATCGAAAGCGTTAACGACTTTGGGTGAGCTGAGCAGACCAAATCCGTGCATGCCGCGAAGAAATGTTGCTTTCGCGTCCGGGGTACGAAAGAAGTTGGCAAAGATGCCGTCCTTACCGCCGAATTCCTGCTCCCAGCGCGACGTGCCTTCCCGGACCGCATCCTCGAGATGACTCCACAAAGGAAACAGAACGTCATTGGAGTAAAGAATGTAGCCGATCAGAGCGCGATCGCTACCGCGGCACAGATACGTACTGGCGATGGGTTCGTTGGCATACGATACGCCATTCTTTCGTAGCAACTTAAGTCCGACGCACGCATTAAGCAGGCGTTCAAGCGGCTCGCGCTGAAGTTGCAGGACAGCAGCCAGGGTTTCCACGCTGGCCGGGGCATCTTCGAGAGTATCGAAAACACCGAGAGAAACCGCCGCAAACATGGCTTTCGAGCGGCGGAATGCCTCGATCAAATCAATAACCGGGGAGCTATCGAGTGTTTCAGGCTGGTTGGCGGCGGGGGGCGTCAACGGTTGATCTTTCACGCGATCCTGCTAAGCATCAGTTGCCACTCAGCTGGTTGTTGTCTCGACCTGAAGTAGTGCTTCTTCTTGATCACGGTTTGTAATTTTGCCCAAGCCGGTATTGGTCTTCGCCCGTGCGATTCGGTATCCCAGGCGTTCGAGGATTGGCCCGACGATATTTTCGTCGCCGTGTTCGTCGCAACGAGTGCCGACACCAAGGGCCACCACGGTATCGATTTCTTTTTCCACCTCGTGCACGATCCGAATCACTTCTTCCGTGCGATCGACAGTGACTTTGATTTCGACGATGGCGGATAGGACTTTTTCGTCAAGAATGTCGTCTTTCAACTTTCCCGTTGTTACGTCGCTCATTAGCAGTGTTAGCGGGTTCCGTTTCTCGAAGGGAATCCTGGCACTCGCCAAGGCTTGCGTCATCCTTTCGATATCGCGAAACCATACTCCGACACCGGGGCGGCCGAACTCGATGGTAAAGCCAACTTCACCCTGCTTCACCCGCTTGGTCACGTCGTTGGTCTTTACTTCCTCGGTGCCGCGGCCCTGAACTCCGGTAGATTCGTGGGTAGCGCGAGGATCGGAGAATGCCCGCCGTACCACACGTGGCCATTGCAATTGATCGGGTTCAAACGCCGCGGTAGGACAAACGTCAGGTTCGGGATCGAAACGCACGCGCCCGAACTGAAATATCTTTCGTACCGTGCGCACGAACCCCGGATTGAGATGTTCTGTGCTCAGACCGTAGTAGCAAGCGTAGCACTCAACGCATTCGTTGCGGTCGATGGTGGCACGCTTGATGACAGGGTCGACGTAGATTGCTCCAACCGGGCAGACGTAAACGCAGTTCCCGCAGGCGACACATTTATCTGGGTTGATCTTCATCGCGGTCGAGTGGCTATCAGTGCCTTGTAATCGTCATATAATACTATCACGGTCAAATAATTCCCTAGAATCAAATATATCGCTCGCTTAAATGGCTTTTTACGGCCTATGGCGAAATCATATCGTTAGACGATCTTTTTGTCCGCATCAATGGCCAAGCCAAACGCCGCGCCGCCCACGCACATCACAGCACACACCACAAAAGGCAGATTCCAGCCGTAAACTCCCACCAGGTAAGCCAGCAGCACTGGAGAAACCGCGCTTCCCAGGTTGCCAAATGTGTTCATCACAGAGGCCACCGTTCCGGCGTACTCTCCCCCAATATCCAGGGGAATCGCCCAAGCCACGCCAACGGTCACCTCCAGACCAAAGACCGCCACGCAAGAGTACAGCACCGAGGCTGTTGAATTGGCAGTGAAAGTAGCCGGAAGAATAAAAATCGCGGCCAGGATAAATCCCGCCACGGCAACCACGCGGCGCGCAAGCTTCAGATTGCCAAAGCGCCGGGCACAGCGATCGGACACCGTACCCCCGAATAAGTCCCCGGCCGCGCCAGCCAGCAAGGGAAGGCTGGCATAAAACCCCATTTGCGTGAGATTGAATCCGCGATGATCGTTCAGGTATTTGGGGAACCAGTCGAGATAAATATCAATGCTGTAGCCATAACAGAAATACATCAGGGACAAAGTCCAGAGCGACGGGCTGCGCAAAATGCGACCCCAAGGGACAGCTTGAGTTCTCACGGCACGCACGCCGACAGAATTCTCAATCAGCGATTTTTCGGCGTCATTAGTAAAGCGGTGTTCCGACGGAGTGTCGCGGTAGTACCAGTACCAGGCCGCCGACCAGCACACTCCAATCAATCCAAACAAAAAAAACGGCGCGCGCCATCCGAAACGAAGCATCAGCAGCACGACCAGAGGCGGGGTTAAAGCCGCCCCGACGCGCGATGCGGCATGGGTAAGCCCTTGCGCGAAACCTCGTTCTGTCGGCAACATCCACCCAGAAAGTGAGCGGGTGGCAATGGGAAATGCACCGGCTTCGCCCATGCCAAATAAAAATCGGCACACTCCCATCGAGAGCGCATTCCATGCGAACGCAGTAAGCGAAGTGAAAATCGACCACCAGATGACTACTAGCGAAAGCGCGCGGCGCCCTCCGATGCGGTCTCCCATCCATCCGCCGGGAATTTGAAAAAATGCATATCCCCACCGGAAAGCGGCGAAGATCCAGCCGATGGTGATCATCGAGAAACCGAGTTCGCGCTGGATCACCGGCACCGCTGACGCCAGGTTCACGCGGTCCATGTACGTGATCATGTAGGCGCCGACTACTAGGGCGAGCACTAAATGGCGAGAATGGGTAGGGCGAAGGGTTGAACGACTTGTGATCGCCGTCTCAGTCATTAGTCGACAATCACCAGGGCAGCGGAAGGCGGAAGATCACGAGCGCCGGTTGAGTGACCAAATCGCATAGCGGAGAACCTGCGCGAAATCAGAAAATCAGGTGATCTTTGTTGGCTTCAATCTTACTGGCATCCACCCCGGGCACCTTGGTGAGATCGTGCCAATCTTTGAATTTTCCGTTCTGTTCGCGATAGGAGACAATAGCTTCTCCCTGAGCAGAGGGGAGATCGAGCGCCGCTGACAGTTCGGCCGCGGTAGCCTGATTCACGTGGACGGACGAGGTGACTGGTTTCTCCGAGGCCGGCGGTGGAGTGTCCAAGCCGAAATTCTTTGACAGATATTCGACGACGGTCTCGATTTCCTCGTCTGTCCCCTCAGCCCCGCGCGAAACCATCTGGTCAACTAATTGGGCCCACTGTTCTGGAGAGGCGCGTTTGGATGTCACAACTTTTAACGCATGGCAAGAACTGCACATGCGCTCCACAATCGGCTTCCCTTCCCCTGGAGGAAGCGCCGGCGAGGTGGCTGAGACAGCAAAGAGAAGCACGGTCAGCGAGAGCATAACCGAATCATCGTATCATAAGCTAATTAACTGATTGGGACAATAAAACCAGGCAGCAGCTTTCATTCTAATATCGTGTCGGCTGCATCCGCAGGCCCAACATTTCACGCGCTTGCCGCGGAGTCGCTATCTCGCGGTTCAGTTCATGCGCAACCCGGACCGATCGCTTCACCAGTTCGGCATTGCTCGTCGCTTTCCGCCCGCGCGAATAATAAACATTATCTTCCAGGCCGACCCGTACGTGGCCGCCCATTAGTGTAGCCAGTGTCGTGAGCGGCAACTGGAACGGTCCAATCGCTGAACACAACCAGAGCGATTCTTCGGGGAACTCCTTCAAAATCTGAAGAATATTTTCGACCGTAGGATAACTGCTGGTCTGATAGCCCATGACGGTCTGCATCCAGTACGGCTTGTCGAGCAGATCATTCTCGATCAGGTAACGCACGACCCAGGCGCAGCCGGGATGGTAAAGCTCCAGCTCCGGCTTCACCCCGCGCTGCTTCATCTCCGCCGCGAATTGATGGATCTGACCGTAGGTGAAGGGTATGCATTCATCGATGTCGAGGGCAGGCCGCGGAAACGCCAATGGCGCCGCGCGCTCCTTGAGATGAAATTTGCTCATATCAGGAGCAAGGTTTAACGAAGCCACTTCCGGGCCCGCCGCTAGACATGCCGAACGCTCTTCCATCGTCATTCCGGGACCGGCGCCGGTGGTGGAGTTGATAATTATTTCCGGACAGCGAGCTCGAACCTTTCGCAGTACGTCGCGCCAGGTTTCGGTATCGCGGGCGCCTTGCGTAAGTTGCTTGGGATCCCGCGCATGAATGTGGACCATAGAAGCGCCGGCGTCATAGGCGCCACCCACCGATTCAGCGATTTCATCCGCAGTTTCCGGAATAAACTCGTTCGCCTCTTTGCCCTGGATACCACCGTTGCAGGCAACGCAAATAATAAGCGGCGGCATTCCTGACCGCACACGCTTCATGAATTCATAGCTATCGGTATAGTCAAACCAGGCTGGCTGCGCACTCCCCCGCTTCTCGTCAGACACGGCGTCCCTTTCCGACCCCCTAAGTTGTATTTCGACTGCGGCCACAACTCAACAACCTTTGCTCCCTAATACCTGTCATTGCTCACACAAGCGGTCACTTTCCCCGCGACGGAGGTATAGCGGTCACTGCGGCTGGGCTCTCCAGCACCGTCCGTAAAGACGCAGTGCTCAGGGGTCGAAATGTATAGCACCCTTGTTTAATTAGCTTGACAGAGAATAATACATTGTATTATATGACAAATGCTCGGTAGCGGGGCTTATGCGCTTCCCCAGAACGCTTTTCGGAATCCGCCGCTTACCGAGGAGAACTAATCGCCAATTATTTTAATTCGAAAGTGCTCGCGCTCGAAGGAAACGTGGGGTTCGTATGACTTCGGCAAAGTTGGCATCGCACAACAGTAAATCGAGGGGGCTTATGCAACGTCTTACCTGCCGGTTTCTCTTTCTCTGCTCGCTGGTTTTCATCACAAGCGCCAGCCTGATGGCGGACGTGACTGGATCTATCCAGGGATATGTTCGTGACAGCTCGGGCGCGGTAATCAGCGGTGCCCGCGTTACAGTCACCGAGACCGCGACGAACTTTCAGCGCGAGGCCAACACGGACAGCCAAGGGGCCTACACCTTTTTGGCATTGCCGCCTGGACATTACAAAATCAACGCCAGCATTACTGGTTTTCGACAAGCCACCCTTAACGACGTCGATCTTAAAGTCAACGATGAGCTGCGATATGACCTTACTCTCGCAGTAGGTGGGGCACAGGAGACGGTATCGGTCGAGGCCAATGCCTTGCAGGTCGAGACGGTCAGCACCGCAACTGGCACGACCATTGAATCGCGGGAAATCCTGGCCATGCCGCTCAATGGCCGTTCGTATCTGGATCTGCTCTCCTTGCAGGCCGGTGTTTCTCCGACGAATACCAACACCGGCTACTCTGATCGCAGCCCGGCATCGGGTCTCTACAGTTCGTCAGGAAACGTCTCCACCGATGGGCAGCCTGAGTGGGCAAACGCTTTCCTGGTGAATGGCGCCGAGGTCAACGAAACCAAGAACATGGGCGCCGGCCTGATTCCGAACGCAGATTCAATCGCCGAGTTTCGCCTGCTGACCAACAGCTTCAGCGCGGAATACGGCAAGTTCACTGGTTCGGTCATGAACACAGTGACAAAATCAGGGACCAACCGCTTCCACGGAACCCTTTTCGAGTTCTACAGAAATCAAGGAATGGACGCGACCAACTATTTCGACAATTCGAAGGCCGAATTGAAGCAGCATCAGTTTGGCGGGGTGTTGGGTGGTCCGATCTGGAAAGATAAGATTTTCTTCTTCACGGACTTTCAACAAACCCGTCAGGTAGCCGGCGTCAGCACAGGCGTGATGCAGGTTCTAAGTAACGATGAACGTAACGGCATTTTTCCCGACAGCGTTCTCAATACCCCGGTGCAAGGTGCTGCCTGGGCGCAAACCCTTATGAATCGCGGAGGCGGATCAATCATTGCCGGGACCACAAAGTACAATCAACTCGGTACTGCCGTTACCACGGTTGATAGTACAGGCGCGGCCGTCCCGGGGCATGACATCTCTGCCTACATAGACCCGATCAGCACAGCGACACTGCAATTTATACCCGCCGCCAATCTACCCGGAGGTTTCGACTATTCGGACTCCAGCCACAGCGGATCGCTCATCGATACCAACATGGCCCAGCGGATTGACTACCTGAACCAGATGACCGGCAACTGGTCGTTTTACTATCACTACGATGATTCGACCGCGACCCAGCCGATCTACCAGCAGGCATATCAGGGCGTAACCAACGTTCCAGGGTTTCCGGCGCTGGTTCCGTCGCGCAACCAGCTGTTTGCGATGAGCAACACCAAGACTTTCGGTAGTACCGCGGTCAACGTTGCCCGCATCCAGTTTTTCCGCACGGCTACTCGTACCTCGCAACCGTCGGCCACTTCGAAGATTTCAAGCTACAGTCAATTCGGGTTTAACACCGATCCCACCACTGGTGGCCTTATCAATACCGGAACGCCAGGATACCCCTCATCGCTGCCAATGTTGTTGTTTAACAACTTCGCCGTCGGTAACAACTGGCTCAATCTTTATCAACCCGATACCACCTACGGAATCAGCGACACTTTCAGCAAAACCATGGGCGCCCATTCACTCAGCTTTGGTGGCGACTTCCGCTACTACCAGTTGAACGTACGTAATGAGTGCGGACCGAACGGATATTTCCAGTTCAGTGGCAACGAAACCAATTCGGATGTTTCCGACTACTACATCGGCGCTCCGGGAAGCTTTGTACAATGTTCCGTTCAGCTTCTGGATAACCGTACCCGCTACGGCGCGCTTTTTGGTTCTGATACCTGGAAAGCGAGATCCAATCTCACCGTCAATCTTGGTCTTCGTTGGGATGTTGCCAGGCCATGGAGTGACGTTTACGGTCGCCTGACTGCGCCGGTTCCGGGAGAACAGTCAGTTAAGTTCCCCAACTCACCTCCGGGCAATGTCGTCCCGGGAGATCCGAACGTTCCCAGCACGATTTCGCCGACCCAGTGGAATAATTTTGGGCCGCGGATTGGAATCGCATACGCCCCCTCGGGTGGAATTTGGGGTGAAAACAAAACCAGCATCCGTGCAGCTTATGGCGTCTACTACCTTGGCGCCGCTGACAACGGCAACTTCGGCATCATCGGCGACGCACCGTGGGGTCTGTATTGGGCTTCGCCGGCGCCAACCGAGTTCAACAGTCCTTATGTAACCCGGGCGACCGGCATATCCCAGGGACAGCACTTCCCTTTTACCTTCCCGTCCGGACCCGGACCTTTCCCGAACTTCCAGTTCGGATCGCTCATGCCTCTTTATCTGCCTGGGTATTACAACCACAACAAGACACAGATGGCAGAACACTACAACCTCTCCATCCAGCGCCAGCTTGATAAATCGACAGTACTAACGGTGGCCTACGTGGGAACCCAGGGACACCATATTCAACGCGGAGAGGACATTCTCTGGGGCAATGGGCCGCTTTGCCAGTCTCTCGCATCCGCCGGATGCGGGCCGGGAGGCGAAGGCAGCGTCTACACTCAAGGTGGCCAGACCTACTACGGGACCTTCACCGGTCTGATAAATAACCAGGCCATCAGCCCTAACTATACAAACTCCAATGGAGATCCGGTTGTGGCCTTCGCTTCGGCCACTTACCTGAAGAACTCGGCGAACTCGAACTACAACTCGCTGCAGGTCTCTGCCGAACGCCGCGCTCGCGATTTGACCCTACTGATGAGCTACACTTACGCGCATTCGCTGGACAGTTACTCTGCCAAGTACGATCCTCGGGACCCGTCGCGGAATTACGGACCTTCGACGTTCGATATGCGGCACAACCTGGTAGTGAGCTACAACTGGGATCTCCCGTTTGCCCGGTTATTTGGTGACCGGCGGATTACCAGCGGTTGGCACATTACCGGCATTAGCCGCTTCAATACTGGCACTCCCATAAGTCTGAAGAGCAGCGGCGACTTTGCTCTTACCAATATTGGCCTCGACTATCCGACCTTTGTCGGACCGCTCCAGAAAGTTAACCCGCATACCGCGCTTCCCGGCGGTGCACACGATTACTTCTCGACTTCCGCCTTCGCTATGAACCTCCCAAGCTGCAATGGGAATGCCGGGTATGAAGCGTGTGGTGTCACCGGCAGCGCGAAGCAGTATTCCTTCAGTGGACCTGGCGCGATCAACACTGATCTAGGGGTGGAGAAGGACACTAAGCTGACGGAGAGCACGGCATTGAACTTCCGCTTTGAGATGTTCAATGTCTTCAATCATGCCAACTTCCTGTCGAGTTCTGTAATTGGTAACGCTAACAGCAGCCAGTTCGGTGAGGTGACAAATACCGCACCCGCGCGCATCGGTCAGATCAGCGCCAAGTTCATCTTCTAATTAAGGCTATCGACACTCTGAAGGGTGGAGACGCGGTTCCGGTCTCCACCTTTTTATTTTGTTGGCATTATAAGAAGCGAAACGGGATGAAGTGGGCGGAGGTGGACGTCCGCTCTACATTGACAAACAATTTAGCGAGTTGCTTTACCGGGTAGTGCAGACGCGCTTTTCCGTTTAGTATTCGTTGCATTTCAACCGCGAGCGCATCGAGTCCCTGCTGAGCGGAAGTTTTGCCGCTGACAATTTCGGACAGATGCCTTACCGCAGCCTGGGTCATTGCGTCAGATTCAGGCACCGTCGCCTTGGGCTTGGCGATTGGCAGACTGGCAAGGAACGCCGCCGTATAAGGCAGCTTCGCTACATCCGGGTCATGGTAAGTCGCTTTCCTGATCGACGAACTTCCCCGCAGTGTCTGGGCGACTTGAACTCGCTGTGACTGCGTCCACTCGAGAAATTTGTACGCTTCACGCGCATGTTGCGACTTTGCCGTGATCAGATAAGTCAGCCCTTCCAACTGGCTGAACTGCTGGGCCGAGTTCGAGGGTATAAGCGCGTAACCAATTTTCCCCGCGACCCTCGACACTTTCGGATCTTCGAGAAACGGCGCCTGATCGCTCCATAAAATTCCCATGAAGACATGCCCCTGCTGCAGCGCCGATTGCGCCTCATTCCATCCGTAGGTAAGCGTGTCCGGAGGGCTGAACGCGATCAGCTTCAGATACTGCTGAGTGGCCGAAAGATTTTGTGGAGAGTTGACCACGATATCTCCGTATTGCCAGCCGTGCTTGGCATCGAGAACATTGCCGCCGAACGCATAAATGAAATTCAGCCACTCGTACCAAAGCGCCAGGCTTTGCTTGCCTTGAATGTACGTCCCGTAAAAATGTTGATCTGGGCGGTTAAAGAACTGCGCCAACTCTGAATATTCCTTCCAGTTTCGCGGAGGCCGCAGCTGACGATGGAACTGGGCGAGAAAATCGCGCCGGTTCGCGGGGTCTGCGAGCAAATCTTTGCGGTAACAAAGATAGGCGGTCAGCGCTGTAAACGGATAGCCGTATATCTGACCCTTGTAGGAGCTTAGCTCCTTCCACCAATTCGCGTAGAGCTGCTGCTCAGGACGAAATGCCGGATCGTGCAAGCTGCGGTCTGCGAGAAAGGAATCGATCGGCTGGACCTCATGTTTTTCGACCAGCGCTCCAAGGAAGCGATGCCGCACCACGATGAGGTCGAACGGCGCGTCGTCACCCTTTTTGTTCTCGTCTGACGCTTTATCGAGCTCGCCCAGAATCGCGCGGTCGTTTTTAAATATGACCTGGACGCGGACTCCGCTCTCGCGCTCATAGCTATCGATCAATCCCGTGCCTGTTAGCGCGTGCAGAAACCATTCGTCTCCGGCTAAGCGAATTGTGATGGGCGCGGTTTGCGCTGCAACATTCGGCGGAAGCGCGATCAGGAGAAGTGCCAGGCAGAAAGCTACTCTAGTCGCAGAACGAATCTGGAAGCGGTTGTGCATGCGGAAATGCCCGATCAATGACAAGCCAGCGATTGATCGCTAAACAACTACTTCTTTATCGAAGAACTCGCGAACCACAGAAACTTAACCGGCTTGTCTCCGGTATTGATGTTCGAATGCGTCATCGATTCATCCGGACGAATCATGTACGCCATTCCGGGATGCTGCACTCGCAGCTCGGTTCCGATGAAAGCCAGGCTAGTCCCGTCAATAGCCACCCAGATTTCTTCCTGTCCCGCGCGGTGCGGATGCGGTTCGCCCATGGTCATGGGATTGATATCTACCGTGATCAGATCGCCGATCGTGGCCAATCCGTCGGTTCGGGAAAAGAGATCGCGTACCACGTGCGCCCAATGGCCAGAAGCGCCGGGCAAAGTAAATGGAGACGCCTCCATGGGAGTACGGACCGGAACTTTGCTTTCATCGATCGCCAGCATCGCTTTCGCGGGCACAAAGCCATCGGGAACCGGCTCGCTCACCACATACATGGTGAGATCATTATCGCTGGTACTGGTCATCATGAACTCGAGATTCTCGGGGATAAAAATGGCGGTGTCTTTCCGCAACTCAACCGTCTTCCCTCCCGCCGTGATTTCGCCCGTCCCGCCGACAATATAAAAGACGTTCTGTTCGTGCTGCAGCGCGGTTGGTACCGTACTGTTGTGCGCCGCCAGCCTTCCGTAGGCTACGTAATTTGCTGCCATGAGAACCGCGCCGGGTTGCGGCGGAGCGTAGTTGTCCCCTCGAGTCAGAATGTCACGCAGCACCAGCGAACCATAGGCATGGCGAGGCATGGAGTCGCGCCAGTCGCCGATGAACATGTCGATCCGCCGCTCTTCGACATCTCGCGACGGCTGATAGCGAACGTCGCCCGGTCCATTGAAACTGTTCCCGCCGGTGCTCGGAGTCTTGACCGGAGGCTTGGCCGGCGTTTGTGCACATGCAGGCAACAACGCCGCACCCAGGAGAAACGGAGCAAGACTGCACCCATAATTGCGGAACCGCGACTTCCCTGTTTGCGCTCGATTCATGGTATCCCTCGAATGCATTTATAAAAGTTAAGATAGCCAATGCTGCCTGCCGCGAACTTTTCAGTGACTCGCAGCCGCCCAGGCAAGACCGTCGGCGCCCTTGCCCGCATCAATCACATGCTTTACTTTCCAATCCGCAAGACTGATGACCGCGACTTTTCCCGCCTGATCGCACGATACATAAGCGGTCTGGCCATCGGGCGCGAGTAGAACTTCCTGAGTTCTCATCCCTACATCAATCGTGTGCGCAACCTTCATTGTGCTGAGATCGATGGCGGCCACCTGATGCACCAAAGGTAACGCAATCACCAGCCACTTGCCATCAGCCGTGGTGGCGCTTCCGTAGCCCAAGCCGGGCAACGGAATCCAGGTTTTGACTTTGTTGGTATCAGTGTCGATGACCGCAAGTTGCGGCTTGGTCACATCAGAAGCGAACGCCAGTTTGTCGTCGACGGAAAGCGAAATGCGCTGCACCTGGGGAGATACAGGAATGACCGCGAGCACCTTGCGTGCATCGAGACCGATCACCGAAACCGTTCCTGGGCCGACGTTAGCCGAATACGCGCGGTGGCCATCATGCGTGATCGCGAACATGTGCGATTGCTCTTGTCCGGTTGGCACCGAGCCGACAATTTTAAGCGTGCTGGGATCGATAATGGTTATTGATTTTTCAAGCTCGGTGCTCACGTAGAGCATTCCATTCTCAGGTCCAAAGACTGGGAGATGCGGCCGCACGCCTTTTCCGAAATCCACGTTTCCAATCACTTTCCGGGCTGCCAGGTCGATCACGACCATATTGCTGCCGTCGGTTCCCGGTTGCCCGACTCCGGAATTCCCGTAGATCGGTACATACGCGAGCTTCCCGTCGCGCGAAGTGGCAATCTCGTGTCCAGTCACGCCGCCTTCAGGGATTTCCGCAATCTGCTTTTCGGTTCGAGGATCGATGATTCCCAAAGCATTGTCGCCCTTGTTAGCGACCAGTAACCATCCGTGGGATGAAGTGTTGGCAGGAGATTGAGCCTGAGCGGTGAGAGCGACCAACCAAGAAAAGAGAAGAATCAGGAAAACCCGGCGCATACGCGGCTCCATTTTTCTTTCAACTTAAGGGCAGAAGAAATATTCGCAGATTCGCCGGCGGTGATGTGCCTGCGTAGAACGCAAAACTGTTGACACAATTTCCAATTATATTATCATATGAACCATGAAATCACGATCATTGATGTTGCTGACCGCCGCGTTCACATTCCTGGCTGTTTCGCAGTTAACTGCCACCATGCCGGCCGGCGGCTTTGCCGGATACTGGAAAGTGAATTTCTCGAAATCCAAATTCCCCGGAACCCCGCCCCAGGTCGACGAGTGCAAAGTCGACGCCGATGGGACGGTCACGGTGAATGAAACCAACTCTGAAGGTAAGAGCAGTACCTGGCACTACACTCCGGTCGCCGGAAAGCCGGTGAACGTGGAAGGCCGGGACAACACCACTGTCATCGTAAGAAAAGTTAACAGTCACACTAACGAACAAACCTGGAACTTCAACGGAAAGTCCGCCAAGAGTAAAGCGGTTCTCTCCCAGGACGGCAAGACCACCACCTTCACCATGGACGGCACCGACAAAGACGGCAAGCCCTTCCACGAGATGGTGGTTTACGACAAACAGTGAGTTCGAAGTAATTTAATTTCAAAGTCACGTCGCCGGGTATCTCGAACGAGACCCGGCGATTTTCTTGTTCTTCGCGGGAGTGTTTTGGGAAATTCTCGTTCTGAGTGGAATGAGTTTCTGCTTGCCAAGAACCGCACGCACTCGAATGATCGCGCTCTAGCTTTACGGAAGTGTCGCCGCTCAGGGCAGCGTGAATGCGATAACCGAATCGCCCGCGGTCGGATCATAAAAGCTGCCGCCGGTGGCAACCAGAACCACGTATTGTTTGCCATTCTTGCCGCGATACGTCATAGGGACCGTGTATGAGCCGGTTTCGAGCTTACTCTCCCACAACTCTTTTCCGGTAGCCGCTTCGAAAGCGCGGAATATTTGGTCACGCGTAGCTGCGATGAAGAGTAGTCCGCCTGCGGTCGTAATCGATCCGCCGAAGTTTAATGTTCCAGTTCCATGAACACCCTTTGCATCCAGTTCCGGCTCAACTCCGAATGGAATTTTCCAGGCGACATCGCCGGTGTTTGCGTTGATCGCCCACAACTCGCCCCACGGCGGCTGCTGGCACGGCCAGAATTTGTCGGGATTCCAGAAGCGCGCATACATTCCCCATGGGCTGGCGCGATCGTAGGGCGGATCAGACCCTTCGTCGGACTTCGCAATCTTGCCAACGTCCGCGAGATTCACCGTATTAAGAAAAAGGTATCCGAGATCGGGATTGTAAGACATTCCCGGCCAATTGGTTTCCCCGATGGTTCCCGGAAAAACAATGGTCAACTTCGATCCGTAATGCGTATATGGACCACCACTTGCCATTCCGCCTTCGGTCGCAAGAAGATTGGTGCAAAACTGCTTCTGCTCGGGCGTGACCGTGGCAATTGCATCCGGAGAAAAACTATGCCGACCAATCGGCTCCGGCTTAACGGGAAACGGCTGCGTCGGCCAACTATGCTCGCCCGGCACATCACTCGCTGGAACCGGCCGCTCTTCTACTCCGAAAATCGGTTTGCCGTCGCGGCGATCGAGAATAAAGAGCAGCCCTAACTTTCCCGTGACCGCAACCGCTGGAATTTTTTTCCCATCCTTCGTCACATCCATCAAGATTGGAGCCGACTCCAGGTCGTAATCCCAGTTGTCGTGATGGACGGCTTGAAAATACCAGACAAGCTTTCCCGTGTCTGCGTTCACCGCAACCAGCGAATTGCCGAACAAATCCTGGCCTTTGCGATCGGCGCCATAAAAATCAGAACTCGGCGAACCATAGGGAAGAAACAAAAGGCCACGCTCCACGTCGATGCTCATGAATCCCCACACGTTGGTGCCCGAGCGGTTTTTCCAGGCCTCGGCTTCCCATGTGTCGTTCCCAGTTTCTCCTGGATGAGGCACGGAATGGAAACGCCAGATCAGTTTTCCGGTGTGGACATCCCAGGCGAGAGTGTCTCCAGATGCGCCGGCGCCCGGCGCTTCCTGCAACTGGCCGCCCGTGAAAACCAAATCTTTGTAAACCGTAACTGGTGAAGTGATATCGAACTGCGCGGTGGCAATACCATTTTGCACGATGGGTTTGATATTCACTACGCCGTCATCACCAAACCCAGCAGTCGGCTTTCCGGTTTTCGCCTCGATCGACATCAGCTTGCCCTCTGAGGTGCCGAATAAAATCGACGCCGGAGTCTTCGCATCTCCCGGCCAGTAGGCAACGCCGCGACCAGCGGGCCTTCCGTGGGGCAGCTTGTAAATCCAAATTTCGTTGCCTGTCTCGGGCTCGAGGGCGACGACCGTGCCATACGGCGTCGGCATATAAAGGACATCATTCACCACAATCGGCGTGGCTTGAGAAGATCGCCGTCCGCCACCCCGGCCCACCGCTCCCGCCGACAGCGGATGCGGACCTTCTTTTTTCAGGTGATAGGTCCAGGCGCGCTGCAGGTGCTGGACATTCTGGGTGTTGATTTGATTGAGTGGCGAGTAGCGCGTGCTGGCATAATCGTGCCCGTACATCGGCCAGTCGGTCTGCGCACTTGCCGGTGCGATCGGAAGAATCAGCAAGCCAAGAAAAGCAGTGAATACGCCGAATTTCAACTTCGGCCCCCATGATTGAAGTTCGTACCCGTGCCTGATTTATTCTGCGTACTTCCCTGCCTGATGTTTTTCTGGGCCGCGCATCGTTCCGCGAATGCTCGACGAAGCTGCTTCATTCCATCCTGCTGCGCGCATCTTCAAGAATTCGCTGCGCACGAACTGGATTGAACACCCCGCAAGAGCAAAATCGCGCCATATACGTAACCGCTTGCGAGGGAGTGCGGCGACCTTCTTTCACCCAGTCAATCATCTTGCGCGCGAGGTTCGACGACACCATGCCGTGCCCGCACATGGTCATAAGCTTGAGCACCTGGGTGTTGGGTAATTTTTCTGTTGAACCCTCAAAGCCCAGCGAATATCCAACGCTATGACGTGTGATGCCGGCATAGCGACAACAGTCCTCTGCGCCCTCAATCGAAGTTGAAACATTCACTGACAGGCCGAGATCAGCCTCCACCACTGCCTTGAGAAACTTCTCCGCCGCTTCCTGATTGTCGAAGATCGCGGCCACCGATGCGGGCTCATTAATTCCGTCGATCACAGCACGAAAATCCGGCGTCATGTCGCGCTTCCAGTTGGAAAGCGTGGTCAGTTTGCGCGAAGGCCGCAGAGCGCCGCCATGCGCCGGATCGCCAAGGTTTACTGGGTTAAAAGGGAGGGCCATCTCCAGAAAAGCCTTGAGCTTCGGCACGCTGTCACGCTCATTATTGCCGTGGCTGGGCGTGGCAAAAATAATGAAGTCGTCATAAAAGCTTTCAGAATCGCCGTAACGGTGAAGAGTATTGGTCATCGAATCAAGCCGCGTTCCGTCTCTTTGTGGTCAAGTGTGTGAATCATTTTCCGCTGTAGCTGACCCGCCAAATCGAACCCGAGGCGTCATCGCTTACCAGCAACGAACCGTCGGGCGCAACTGCAACTCCCACCGGGCGGCCCCAGACGCTCTGGTCGTCAACCACAAAGCCGGTTAGAAAATCTTCGTACTCGCCGGTCGCATGCCCCGTCTGGTGCAGCGGTACACGAATCACTTCGTACCCTGCCCGCGGCGATCGGTTCCATGAGCCATGTTCAGCGGCAAAGATGTCTCCGGCGTATTCGGCGGGAAATTGTTTGCCATCGTAGAAAGTCATTTCAAGCGAGGCGTTGTGAGGCTGCAAAATCACGTCGGGGGTGATGACTTTGTCTTTCAGCTCGGGATGTTTCCCGGCCATTCGCGGATCCTGATTGCGGCCCATGTACCACCACGGCCAGCCATAGAAGCCGCCATCCTGAACGTGCGTGATGTAATCGGGAACCAGGTTATTTCCCAGCCCGTCGCGCTCATTCACCGAACACCACAACTCGCCGGTAGTGGGACTGATGGCAATTCCAACTGGATTGCGAATTCCCGAGGCATACACACGCAGGCCGGAGCCGTCGGGGTTCAGTTCAAGAATGTCGGCGCGATTTTTTTCCGTGGGTGCATCATCGACATTCTGGTCTGATCCCACCGACACAAACATCTTCTTCCCGTCCGGCGAAAATACGATATCGCGCGAACGGTGATGGCCGCCGCTGGGAAGATCGAGCAAATGCTGCGGCGGCCCGCTGCTGGTCATGTCGCCATTGTGATAGGGGAAGCGCACCACCGAATCCATGTTGGAGACGTAAACCCATTCGGGATTTTTACCCAGCGGATAAAAGGCAATGCCAAACGGGGTGTTTAGTCCGGTAGCGAAAACTTTTACCTGCTCGGGCTTGCCGTCAGAGGTCATGCCGCGGAAGACTTTGATGTCACCTGCGCTGGTTTCCGCAAGAAAAATATCTCCGTTGGGCGCGATCCGCATGATGCGCGGATTGGTCAACCCCGACGCAAACAGATTGACTTTGAAGCCGGGCAAAGTCTTCGGCCACGCGTTTTCGGGCCGCGCAACAACCTTCGGACCGTTGGTAGCCGATTGCGTGGCAAAAGGCTGCGGCAAATCCTTAATAGTGATGTGCCGAACTGTGCCTGGACTCTCGTAGCGGTAGTCGGTAAATGGCGGAGTTGGCGGAGGCGCATTCGAAACCGCGGGCGCGGATTGTGGCGCAACTGCGGGAGCCGACGCGCTCGGTGCGGAAGATCCACTGCTCAGAGACTTTATATATGTGACTACCTGCCACCGCTGCTCTTCCGGCAAACTCTTCCACGAGGGCATCCCATTCTCAATGTCGCCTTTCGTGATGTACCAGAAAACTTCGCCGTCGGAAGCGGACTGGGCTGCACCCTTGACCAGCGGCGGCACATTGCCCGTCCCCTGGCCCGCGGGGCCGTGACAAGTGATGCAGGTGCTCGAGTAGACAGCCTTGCCTGCATCGACTGCGGCCGCCTGTCCCGCATAAGGATTTTTCTCAGCTATCGCGCTCGCGGGCGCATTATGAAAAGCCGCGTCCTGCGCGGTGAGTTGCAACGGCGCAAGGCCCGCGCCCAATGCCAGAATCGGCACGAAGACCTTCAAAAGCAGTTCACAGGAGCAGTTAGGCCGGACGATCATTCAGAATATCCGTCAGTTTCTACAGTTATATCATATGACAATTGAGCCTGTGTGCCGAAATTCGTGCGGCTCCCAGGATGCTTGCTCATCTGCGAAATATGCTCGCTCACTGCCCTGCGGGCATAAATTTCAGGCACACCGGAGTATCGGCTTTAATTTCTTTGCCGGTATTCTCCAGCTTGCCGGTGGTCTGGTCTATTGAAAACACCACAATGTTTTGGCTCAGCTGATTGGCCGCCAGGAGGTATTTGCCGGTCGGGTCAATCTCGAAAGTGCGCGGCATGATTCCACCGGAGAGCGCTTCCTGAACCGGCGTCAGAACTCCGGTCTCCGGGTCAATCGAGTACACACCAATAGTATCCGGGCCTCTGACGTTCTCTCCCCGCGTCCTGCGGTTCGATTCATACAAAAACTTTCCGTCGGGGCGAATTGCGATCTCGCCGCTGTGATTGTCGCCAAAGAAATCGTGGGGCACAGTATGCACTCGCTGCACTTCGGTAAGGCTTCCCTGCGAGGGGTTCCAGGCAAATACGTCGACGTTTCCACTCATCTCACTCAGTTGATACCCAAACTTCCCCGCCGGATCAAACGTGAAGTGACGCGGTCCGCCGCCGGGATATACCGTGACGAAAGGCGCATCCGGCGGCGAAAGTTTTCCGGTCTTGTCATCAAAGTGAAAAATAAACACTTTATCGAGCCCTAGGTCAGAAACAATGACGAACCGGTTGTCCGGCGACACGCCGATGAAGTGCGTATGCGGTTCGGTCTGAATCGACGGATCGACGCTGTGCCCGACGTCCTGAATGAACGATGTCAGTTCGCCCAGCGATCCGTCATCCTTTATATGAATGACCGAAACGCTTCCGCTTCCAAAGTTCGCCATGAACACATATTTGCCAGTCTTGTCGATCGAGATGTAGCAAGTGCTGGTGCCGCTGGCCGGCGCGGTATTCAACAAGCGCAATTTTCCGGTCGCAGCATCGATCGCGAAGGCGCTGACATAAGAAGAATGGTCAAGCGGCGGCCCCAGCGAAAGCGGATCTTCGCTGATGGCATAAAGAAAACGATGATCGGGGGAAATCGTCAGAAATGATGGATTGATGATCTCCGCAGCCAGCTCTGGCTCGCTGAGATCGCCGGTAGCGGAATTAAATCGGCTGACGTAGATTCCCTTGCTGTGCGACTCTCCCACGCCCCAGGTGCGGCTGTGATGCACGTATCTGAACCCCGTATAAGTACCGATGTAAACGAAATAGTTGTTGCCTTCTGCGACGGCTGCGCTGCTTGCAATGAAGCTGAGGCCAAGCGCGAAGCAAAGAACTCGCACTGAGAATCCGGTTATCTTTTTGGTTTTCATTTTTGAGTTCATTTAACTATTTCAATCTTCTAGCCGCATTCATTTGTGCGGCACAAACACGATGCTAACCGGGACATCAATTTTTATCTCCCGGTTCGCGGGCGTAAGCCGCCCGGTAGTGGCATCGATGTGAAAAAGAACCACGGTGCCAGTGAGCTCGTTTGCGGCAAATAGGTATGATCCTGTCGGATCTAGGGCGAAGCTCCGCGGCATCGTGCCGCCCGGCGGGACCTGCTCAATTTCAGTCAACGTCCCATTGATCGGATCAATGGCAAACACTCCGATCGAATCTGGTCCCCACATCTCAGGCCCGCGAAATCGCCGGTTAGACTCGTAGAGGAATTTTCCGTTGGGATGAATCGCAATCTCGGCGCTATCATTGGCGCCGACGAAATTTGGCTGCAGGGTTTTGGCATCCTGGATTTTCGTGAAGCTTCCATTCGCGCCGTCCCATGCCATCACGGTGACGAAGCCGCTCATCTCGTGCAGCGAATATCCGAACTTTCCCGATGAATCGAAAACAAAATGACGCGGACCGCCGCCCCGCTCGGCTTCTACGAATGGCGGCTGCTCAGGCGAGAGCGCCCCGGTTTCAGCGTTGAAGTGATAAACAAAAACTTTATCTACTCCCAGATCAGAAACGATGGCAAAGCGGTTGTCCGACGAGACGTCAATCGAATGGGGATGGGCCTTCGACTGAAATGCAGGATCTTTGCCATGACCGATGTGCTTCATGAACGCGGTCTGTTCGCCGATGGTTCCGTCATCGTTGATACGTAACACGGTGACGCTACTGCTGCCGAAGTTCGCGAACAGAAGAAAATGTCCGGTCTTGTCGATCGAGAGATAACAGGTGCTGGTGCCACCAGTGGGCATGCTATTCAGTCGGGTCAGCTTGCCGCTCGATTGATCGATGGCATACGCGGTCACAAAAGATTCGTGATCAAAGTCCGGCCCGAGAGAAAGCGGGTCCTCAGTCACCACGTAAAGAAATTTCTGATTGGGATGGACCGCCAGAAATGCCGGATTGACAATCTCGGCCGCCAGCTCGGGCTTGCTGAGTTCTCCGGTTGCATGATGAAAGCGGCTAACGTAAACCCCTTTGCTATGGCTCCCACCCGCCGGAAGCCCTTCCTTCATGTATGTGAAGCCGGTGTAGGTGCCGAAGTACACGAAATATTCATCCGAAGCCGCCGGCGAACTCCAGGCTGAGATGGTCATCAACAAAATCGAACAGAATAGAAGTGCAAATTTATTTTTCACGCGCATAGGTTGGTCATCGCACTCCTACCTGCGGGCAGGAGCTCCGTGAGTGTAATTGTCGCCTTCCGGAAATTTTGCGAAGTAAAGAAATTTTACCGGCTTGTCGCCGGGGTTGATGTTGGAATGAATGGTGGTCGCGTCCGGCGGAAGCATGTAGGCCATTCCCGGACGTTGGATCCGCAGCTCGGTGCCAAGAAATGCCAGACTGTCGCCGTCGATGGCAGCCCAGATTTCTTCCTGACCCGGCTTGTGCGGATGCGGTTCCCCTAGTGTCAACGGATTCACGGTTACCGTGATCACACTTTGCTCGGTGGCCAATCCATCAGCGGGCGAAAAAAGTTCCTTCACGATATGCGCCCAATGTCCTGACGCCCCGCCAACAATATAAGGATCGCCACCAGCTGGAGTGCGCTGATGCGCGCCGGCTTCGTCCTTGACTGCCATTTTCGTTTTGGGATGGAACTCCGCGGGAGTCGGCTCATTGATCACGTACATCGTCATGTCCGCATCGCTTGTGGCTTTCATCACGAATTCAAGCCCCGCCGGCATCAGGATCGCAATGTCCTTGCGCAGTTGCGCCGTGTCTCCGCCGGCGGTAATTTCGCCTTGCCCGCTCAGAATGTAGTAGACCTCCTGCTGACCTTCGAGGCGCGACGGCACCGTGCTGTTCCCTGCCGGCAGCCGTCCCATGGCGAGAAAATTCGCGTAATGCAGCACCGCGCCTTTTTGCGGAGGCGCAAAATTGTCCCCGCGCGTCAGAATATCGCGCAATACCAGAGAACCGTGCTCGGACCGCGGCATCGATCCTTGCCAGTCGCTCAGAAACAAATCGATCCGGCGGTCGTTGGGCTCGCGGTCCGGCTCATACCTCACCAGCCCCGGGCCGGGATATGAATTGATCCCGTTGATCGCATTCTGGTTGCCGCTGGTCGCGGGCGGAGTTGGGGTTTGAGCCAGACTGAAAGTTGCTAACGCCATTATCCACAACCCCGACCATCGAATCGCACGCCGCATCATTGAGATCTCCTTTTTTACCGAACTCTTTCCGCACATCACTTGCGCAATTCATGCGGATGATATCGGGCGAAGTAAAGAAATCTCACCTGCGAATCTTCATTCTGATTGATATTGGTGTGCGGCGTCTTGTTGTCAGGGATGTGATAAAACGCCATTCCCGGCGTCTGCCTGCGAAGCTGGTTTCCCACGAAAGCTATGCTGGTGCCCTGAAGCGCGGTCCAGACCTCCTCGATATCGTCATGATCGGCGATGTGTGGGCGCCCGATGGTAAGCGGATCGAGCGCAACCGTGAGCACGCTTTCAAGCGTGGCCAGGCCGTCACTGGTTACGAACAGAGTTTTCACAATGTGCGCCCAGTGGCCATCACTCGAAGTGATGGGCAGTTTATTTTCATCACGAACCAAAATGCCGCTGTTCGGCCGGAACCCGGCAGGTACCGGTTCATTGATCAAATACATATTGAGCGGTTGATCGCCGGTGTTTTTTATCGTGAACTCCAGGTTCGCGGGGACTAGAATCGCGATATTGGGGAATAGCTCGGATGTTTGCCCGGCAGCAGTCACCGTGCCGCGCCCGGACTCAACGAAGTAAATTTCCTGCTGTCCATCGAGACGGGTCGCCTGGGTCGTACCGTGCGGCGCCACGGTCGCGTAGATGTATGAATTAACAAAACGAAGCACGGCGCCTTTTTTGGTAGGCGCCTTGGCATCGCCGCGAGTAAAAATATCTCGGCCCTGCAGCCCGCTGCGGATGGTCCGCGGCGATGAGGAGTGCCAGTCAGCAAAATAAAGATCAATGGTGTCGCCGATGGTTTGCGCGGCCGCCAAAGAAGAAAATAATATGGCTATGGCGGAAATCAATATTGAAGATGCGAGAATTCTTCTCTGCATGGAGCGAGTTCTCCTGGTCGAAACTCGAAACGCAAAAAAATGGTCGAGCACTATTCTAATTATTATATGATGATTGTCGAGCACGAAATTCTGAAGCACATTCCCACGCGTTCGACAGTGGCGTTAGGTAAAGGCTTACAGCGACGAATTATTTTCTCAAGAAACTTCCGAGGGGGCGCAAATGAAACTCATTCGCTTTGGGGAGCCGGGACATGAGAAGCCGGGCGTATTGCTTAAAGATGGAAGTCGAATTGATACTTCGGCCATCGGTTCAGACTACGATGAGGGTTTTTTTTCTGAGGGCGGTTTAAAGAAACTGGAAAGCTGGCTTAAGAAAAATGCCTCTTCGGCGCCAAAGGTCGAGCCAAGCGTACGGCTTGGGCCAGCGGTGTGCCGCCCCAGCAAAATTGTCTGCATCGGCCTTAACTATCGCGATCATGCCGCAGAAACAAAAGCCGAGCCGCCCAAGGAACCCGTCCTGTTCTTTAAATCAACCACGTCGCTGACCGGACCGAACGATTCGCTGGTGATGCCGCGTAATTCGTCCAAAGTCGACTGGGAAGTGGAGCTCGCGGTCATCATTGGCAAACGTGCGCTCTACGTAGATAAAAAAGACGCCCTGGATTACGTGGCCGGTTACGCTCTCCACAATGATTATTCCGAGCGCAGTTTTCAACTTGAACATGGCGGTCAATGGGTAAAAGGAAAGAGCGCCGATACATTCGCTCCACTCGGCCCATTCCTGGCGACGCGCGATGAAGTCCCGAACGTCGGCAATCTGAAAATGTGGCTCATGGTCAACGGAACTTCGAGACAAAGCAGCTCTACTGCAAATATGATCTTCGATGTCGCAACCCTGGTTTCATACGTCAGCGATTTTATGACTCTACTGCCCGGGGACGTGATCAGCACCGGAACGCCCGCCGGAGTTGGGCTGGGAATGAATCCGCCGGTTTATCTGAAGGCTGGTGATATCGTCGAACTCGGCATCGATGGTCTAGGCGAATCACGGCAACGAGTTACCGCATATCATGGCGCCCACGCCCGCTGAGCAGATCGAGAATCTTCGAATCCGGAACGCGGTAAACCATCCGCGCAGCCACGTGCGCTGGAGTCTTATCGCGTGGCTATTCGTCTTGAGCGCGGTGGCTTTTCTCGATCGCGTGAATATTTCGATCGCCGGCGGGTCTTTAGCGAAAGCCTATCACCTCAGCAATATCCAGCTGGGCTGGGTGTTCAGCTCTTTCCTGGCCGGTTACGCGCTTTTTCAAACTCCTGGCGGACGCCTGGCAGACCGACTGGGTCCGCGTCGCGTTCTTGCCGGAGGAGTCATCTGGTGGGGAATCTTCACTGCCCTGACCGCATCCGTGCCTTCGCAAATCCTGGGTGCGTTGTGGCTTTTCGTGACCGCGCGATTTTTATTGGGGGCCGGCGAGGCGGTGATGTATCCGGCTTCGAACCAATTCGTCGCGCGCTGGATTCCGGTGCAGGAGCGCGGAATCGCCAATGGCTGGATCTTCGCCGGAGTAGGCGCGGGTGCCGGATTATCTCCGCCGCTGATCACTTACGTCATGCTCCACTACGGATGGCGGGCATCATTCTGGATTTGTGCGGTGATCGGATTACTCGCAGGCCTGGTCTGGTTCATCTGGGCGAAAGATGACCCGGCCGAGCACCCGAGCGTCTCTGCCTCTGAATTGGAGTTCATTCGCCACGGAATTTCTGCGGGCGACACCATCAACAAAGATCAGCCACTGATTGCGTGGAGTTCCATATTAAAGAGCCGCGAAGTTTGGGCGATCACTCTCAGCTATTTCAGTTTCGGCTATGTAGCCTGGATTTTCTTCAGTTGGTTTTATCTCTATCTTGCGCAGGTCAGAAATTTGAATCTGAAGGCAAGCGCTTTTTACGCGATGCTTCCCTTCCTCGCCATGGCTGCTTGTTGTCCGCTGGGAGGACTCATCAGCGATCGACTTACAAAAAAATGGGGCGCACGCGTAGGACGCTGCTACCTGGCGGCAGCCGTCATTCTAATGGCGGGGATCTTTCTGGTAATGGGTTCCGAAGTTGATAGCGCCAGGCTCGCGAGTGTTGTGCTGGCCGGCGGCGCGGGCGCTCTGTACCTTGCGCAGAGTTCGTTTTGGTCGGTGACCGCAGACCTGGCCGGCCGATCTTCCGGTTCAGTCTCCGGGTTCATGAACATGGGCGCCCAGATCGGCGGCATGGTCACAGCCTCTTTAACGCCTTTCATTGCCAGCCGGTTCGGCTGGACTGCATCATTCTTAGTTGCTGCCGCTCTATGTCTGTTCGGGGCGTTGGCTTGGATGATCGTGGATCCCGAGCGTGCAATTGAGGGCAAACCCGTCGCAGCGAAGGCATGAGTAACAGCAGAGCCACCTCCCTAAAATTCGCCTCCTTCATTTCCGAATTTGCCGAAACAGCCGGTAACGTTCTTACCTTTGCAAGATAGCTATTTTCGCTGAATTGCCAAATTGTGAGTCCAGCCGCGTGAATGGCGAAAGCCGTTGCGGCTAAAAAATGCATCCAGAGTCGGTAGCAGCCTGCATCTAATACCCCGGAAACTAACGGAACCCATTGCTTGAGTGCCCGAGAAATCAGTAGTTGTGGTTGAGCTTTCATCGGAGTAGTTGCCGTGAATACCCGAACCCTCTCTCTTCCCTTGACCGGCGTCGCATGTTTTTGTCTCACAATCTTTCTAGCTAGTTGCGGAGGGGCGCACACAGCGACTCCCACAGGGCCAATTCCGTCGGCGAGCACCACTCTCCAAGCCGAGACTGGGAATAACACAAGCGCGGCCAATTCCTTTGCCGGTCAAACCAACGGCAACGCCGCGGCGGGGAATATCAGCAAGCTCCCGATCAGTTCTCTGCTATACAGCGGATCAACGACAAAGATTTATGCCACCTGGCTTGGCTGGTTCGGACAGCCGAATCACATCAGCGTGGGCTACATCTCTGACACCCAAGCTCAGGTACATGCGCAAGTCCAGGACATGATCAGCCGCGGTATAGCTGGCGCCATAGCGGACTGGTACGGCGTCAGCAATGCAACTATCGAAAATGCCACGACCTTACTGAGAAATGAAGCCGAGGCGAGTTCCAGCAAATTCCAGTTTGCGATCATGGAAGACGGGGGCGCATTGGCTTCTGCAGCCAGGAGCAACGGATGCGATGTTACCGATCAGCTCATCTCTGATTTGGGCTACATTGCATCGCAATACGAATCCTCATCGGCATATGTACGAGTGAACGGCCGGCCAGTGGTGTATTTCTTCGGTGTGGACGCCTTTTATATTGATTGGCCTCGCGTTCTTTCATCCGTTCCTGGGAATCCGCTAGTGCTTCTTCGAGGCACCGATGGTTTCACCAGGAGCACATCGGATGGCGGCTATTCCTGGATGAATATCCAGCAGGATAATCCGTTCAATCCCGAGCTGAGTTCGCAGGATACCTTCTTTCAGGCAGCTCAGAAAGCGCCTCAAAGATACCCAGTGGGAACGGCGTACAAAGGCTTCAACGACACACTCGCCTCATGGGGCACCAATCGCATCATCGACCAAAACTGTGGTCAAACATGGCTGCAGAGTTTCAGCGAAATAGGCAAGTTCTATTCCGCCAACAATCAGCTGCCTGCGTTACAGATCGCAACCTGGAATGACTACGAAGAAGGAACAACCATAGAGGCGGGAATTGACAACTGCGTTTATCTGGTTCCATCCCAATCGGGCGCCACGATAAGCTGGGCTGTCAATGGCCAGGAAAACACCATCGACCACTACGCAATTTTCATCAGCACCGATGGCAACAACTTATCGCACTTGGCGGACGCACCACGTGGCACGCATGCCATTGACTTGAGCAAACTGAGCCTATCTGCGGGCACGACTTATTTCATTTTTGTAAAGGCCATCGGTCTTCCTAGTATTCAAAATAAAATGTCGCCGGCCATCGCTTACCATTCCGGCGACAACCCGCCTGCAGTTTCACTCGATGTATCACAGAGCAGCGGATTGACGTACACCGCATCGACGTCAGCATCGCAAGGCAAGGTTGTGAAATCTGTCATCGATTTCGGCGATGGCACTGTTGTCAACGACGCATCGGCTTCGCACACCTATACTACTGTTGGAAATTATCTGATCACCGCCACGGTGTTCGATTCAGCAGGGGCTTCGTCAGTCGCGGTGCAGCGGATATCCGCCAAAGCGTCCTCCACCGGAATCACCATCTTCTCTCCCGGCAGCGGCTCGACCGTAAACTGGCCGACGCCGATCGTGGCTTCTGCGAATTTGGGATCGCCGGTTTCTGCAATGCAGGTCCTCATTGACGGTAACGTGGCCTATGCGGCACACGGGGACACCATCAATACGGACGTAAAGGTGTTCACCGGCACGCACCAAATTTCCGTACAGTCACTCGACTCCTCGGGAAACCCTACCAGCACAGCATCACTGACCGTCAATGCTGAACCCGGAGAAACTCCGCCAATTGCCGATATCGTCATTACGCCAATGCTCAACATCTCGCCTACGACGGTACTCGGCTGCACCGCTGCTTCGACTGGCTTCATCAGCAGCCACAAGCTGCAATACTCAAACGGCAGCGTATTTACAACGCCCGCTGCGCTCGAGACCTTTGCCGCACCCGGTACTTACACCGCAACCGCCACAGTGACCGATCAGTTCGGCGCCACTAGTACCACCTCGAAGACTTTCACAATACCCTGAACTCGTGTCATCACCGGGGCAAAGTATCACTTCCTAAGTTCCACAGTCCGCATTCCGGTGTCACAAATCTCATTTATTAGGACGTATGCCAGCCGGCGCATTTTCCCGGTGGAATATGGCAAGAGGACGTAGGAAAATGAGCAACGCTGAAAACAATGTGCAATGTCGCACAGTTGTTAGTCGGCCTGTCGAACTGGTCCTCGGCTACAGAAAGTCGAACCAGTCTTCCATCTTAAAGCTCTTGCTTTCGAAACTGGACGAGTTGATCGCTCGTGCGTCAAACCACATCTGATAAAAGTCGAGAAGAAACCCGGCAGAGGACTGTCCAGTCGAGAGTGTTGAAGTTGAGACTGTAACTATTAATTTCTTGCTGGAATGGGTGAATCCTTAAGTGCGATGTGTCAACAGGTCGCAGCTGCTCCGCCACGTTCTGCTGGTCGAGATAGCGGGCTATCCTTATATCAATCCGATCAAGTCCAAGAGGCGCGTGGCAGACCACGGGGAGGTGTTCACGCCTCAGTGGCTAGTCGAAAAGATGCTCGATATGGTGAAGGGCGAGACCGAGCGCATCGACGATACAGGGCTGTGCAAAGCTCGCATCGGTAATTCCGACGATCGTAACGCGCGAGTCTGCCGGAAACGCGGCAAGTTGCCTTGTAACGGCTTCGACGTTTTGATGAAACTCGCTTTGGCCTGTAGGCCCCTTTATGGCTTCGGACTGGAGGTTTCATGCGCGTCTTTCCTGCCCTGCCAGCTGACCGGCCGTCAGGGGAGTCAATCTCGTTTCGCTGATTAGGAAGTGAGAGTTAGCTTGCGACCACTCAGTTGTGACGCACCAAGAGAGCACCACAGCTTGGCACACAACCCCAACGGGGTAGCGGAGATTCCTAGACTGTCTTGATAGGCCCCGGGTACTGCGCCACTAAGGAGTCAATGGTCAACAGCGTAACACCCTCGACAGTCGCCTGTGCCACTAGGACCCTGTCGAAAGGATCCTTATGAATCGGCGGCAAACTCTCGGTGGCAACGACGTGATCGCTGATGATTGGTAACTCGGTGTACCCGTTGTCCAAGAGGCCGCGGCGCAGCAACCTCGCATCGACCTTGAGATCTTCCCTGCCCAACCCGCGCTTAATCGCCACTTCCCATAAACTAGCCGCACTGAAGAGAAGCTCGTTGTGCGGATTGTCGATCAAGGTTCGGGCTTGTCTTGAAAGTCGCTTGGGTTCACCGGCTGCCCACAGAAGAAGATGCGTATCCAGCAGCAGTTTCATGCACCACCACCGCCGAAGATTCGCTCGATCTCCTTCTTGCCCATGCGGTCAAAGTCGTCCGGCACAGAGATCTGCCCCGTCATGAAACCGAGCCGCCGTATTTGAGTGCCAGTGGGAGAACTAAGGGCAGTGACTTTCACGACCGGCTTACCGGCCTTGGCAATAACGAACGCTTCACCCTTTGAGGCTTCTTCTATGAGTTTTGAAAGCTGAGTTTTCGCTTCGTGAATGTTTACTGTTTTCATAGTGCTCGAAATGAACTTAGTCTTATTGACTTAGTCTATTATAGAATCTCACAGAATTGCAAGAACAATGTGAAGGCGGACCTTGTGTTTCCGTCAGAACATGAGTTGCTAACTGCCGGCCGGCCTTCCAGTTGCCGAATCGGACACACAACTGGCGCACACGTCCGGAACCTTTCAGTATCCATGCAGGTCTTTCCCGTTGGCTGGCTGATGGAATGTCAATCGGTCGTTGGCCCGGCCGAGTTCTGCGGAGATCGCGCGCATGGCGTCAGCTTTTGAACATGACGACCTGCGTCTGGCAAGCGGGAGGCAATGATGTCTACGTTTGTCTGATTGGAAAGAGTATGATGCGCGTGGAGAAATATTGTGGGTTGCCTCTTCCTCATTGTCTTTCTTGCCTTTCCTCGAATCGCACTCGCATTGTTGTTCTTTTTCTCGAATTATTTAGAACGAGCCTACCACGGCCTGCTATTGCCCTTGCTTGGATTTCTGTTCTTGCCCCTAACCACGTTAGTGTATGCGTGGATGGCGAATACACGACAGCCTATAGCTGGCATTAATTTGCTGATTCTGATTGTCGCCGTTGTGGTTGACCTCGGCGGCGTTGGTGGCGGCGAATATCATCGACGGAGACGGTGGCAGAACTAGGTTCTAAGCAGACGCCGAGACGATCCATCATTCTTTTCCGGGTGCGGGAGAGGCGGCACCGAACCCGCTCTAGATGGTCGTGATCCGAGGAGTCTAGTTCTCCATTTCAGGTCGGCAGCACCAAGATCTTGGGCAACGTTCGTTTGCAGCATGCAAAAGCTCCGCCTGAGTGCCGCGCTTACCCCCGGTACGATCGGCTGCTTTCAAAGGGCACACGTCGATTGAATGCGATCCTCAGGCTTGGTCGCAAGTGCAGGAATTAATCAGCATGCAGGTACCCGAGATTCCGCAGTCTGCGCAAAGCGTCGTCGCCGCAAAAGTGAATCACTGACCCGGTTAAAGGTAAAATTCGGCTGAATCCAACCCAGAAGGAAAATTTCTCAAGTGTTGATCACGGGACGCTCAAAACGAATCCTGAACAGGTGTTAAAACATCTCACACATGAGCGTACATGTCATTCGACACTGAAAAACTGCTGGTTGTAGAGTGCGACGATGTTCTCAAGCAGAGCATCCTCCAGACACTCAAGCGTGGCGGATACGAAGTCTCGACCGATTACGGCGAGGGAATGAAGTCTGTTTTGGCGTTCAATCCTGACGTCGTAATTTTAGGCGCCGATCCGCCGCAGCTCGACTGCTGTGATCTTCTGTCAGAAATCAAGGGTTCTGACCACACTCAGAATATACGGGTGATCATGCTGTCTCATGGCGGGGCAGCTGAACGCAGCCGAGGCCTGGACCTGGGTGCCGACGATGTACTGTCACTCCCCTTTGAGCCCCATGAGTTGCTATCGCGGGTGCGCTGGCAACTACGAAACAAAAAGGCAGTTGACGAATTTCACAAACAGGCACGCACGGCGGGAGAGAACCGAAGTGTCGCTCAGCAGGTAGTGACCGCGGTGAATGAGGAGCGCCGGACGCTTCGTGTAGGCGGCTTAATCGCGCTCGCCGCACTAGCCGTCGCCGCGGCGACCTTTCTGATTTTCTACCACCACACACAGCAAGAAAATACGCGTGTTTACACTGCGATTACGCGATTACAGAGCGGGATGCTTACGCAGCAGCAATTGATGGACAGTTCACATCGTGCGCTGGAAGAAGCCCAGCACGATCCATCATTGGCGAAGGATTCGCAAAAGCTCCAGCTTCGTAAGCAGAGCGAAGATCTGAGATCGAAAATTGCATCCGGCAGCGCCGACAATGTTTCTTCCCTGCGAAGCCAGTTAAGTGCGGTTGAAGGTCGGCTGCAACGGCTTGAAGCTGAAGGCACAGTCGCGCAAAACATCATCCAGAGCTACGAATCCAGCGTTTGCCTTATACACGTTGTGATTGGTTTTACCGATCACACAACTAGGCTTCCGTTACACTACGCCGGGGTCACAAGCTCAGGCGAGCCAATAACCGATGAGCATAACAATCCTCTGCTGGGTATTACGGGCACCGGTCCTGAGGTGCACCTCGATGTTTTCGGTACCGGATTTCTGGTCTCAGATAAAGGCGAAATTCTTACCAATCATCACGTCGCTGAACCTTGGTGGGCAGACGATGACTTGAAGGCAATGACCGATCAGGGCGTAGATCCGACCATTATTGAGATGACCGCGTATTTCCCCGGGGTAAACCATGGCATTGCGATCACAACAGAAAGAATTTCCTCTGCTGTCGACGTGGCTCTACTAAAAGAGAGTGCGGCGGAAGCGGGGATCAAACAGATAGCCTTCGCTGATGGACACAAAGCTGCGATCAGCGGTGGTCCCGTCGTGCTGCTCGGATATCCGACGGGCTTGGACGCAATTCTGGCTCGCACTGGCGAAGAGACTCTCCAGTCAATCGCCACTGCTTCCAAAGGTGATCCGAAGCAGATCGTTGAGGAGCTTGCCCGACGCCGCTTGATTCGTCCGGTGGTCACCCAGGGGCACATCGGCGATGTGCTGCCGGACAAAATCATCTACGACGCCCAAACGACTTCCGGCGGTTCCGGCGGTCCTCTCTTCAACAGCGAAGGCAAGGTGATCGGAATCAACTTCGCCATGGTGCGAGACTTCGGCGGATCGAATTTCGCGATCCCGATCGGCTACGGAAAATCCCTGTTGAAGCCTTGATACTCGATTCAGTTCTGTCGCGGTCTATCCTCAGTGTCACATCGTGAGAACGACACGGAACTGTGCCTTGCCGCTCATCATGCGCGTAGCTTCTTCCGCTTTTTCAAGCGGATAGGTTTCGATCATGGGACCAACGCCAGTCAGTTTGGCAAAGTTCAGCGTGTCTTCGGATTCGGGGGGAGGTCCCGCAGCCCAACCATGAATTTCGTGACTGCCGAAGATCAGCTGAGTCGGAGTAGCCTCGATCGGATTGCCGACCGGAGTGAGCATGATCGCAAGATGCAAGTCAACTCTATAGATAACGCCGTTATCAAACTGAAGACCGGGATGAATGCCGATCGTAAATACAATTGGGATTTAGCACAGGTTGCGGAATCTCACGAAAAGCAATGATTACGCGATCACGAAATCTATTTTGCTTGTAACTGGGCTCATCCTGTTTCGTTTCCTGGCGATTGGATACCGCGTGGACACATCTGCGCGGAAAATGACTTGCGGCAGCGAATCACGGCGGGGCACCCGGCTGTCAATACCCAAAATACTGTATGGTCTTCAGCTTCCGCCTTCATGCATTCTTTTATGGTTGAAACTGTGCGCGTTCTTGCGCCTCTATGCGACGCGGATTAAGTGTCTTTGCATGCGTAGCAATTAACGAATTGGCGGTCGCCAGTAGCTCTGAAACATGTGGGGACAGGAATGAGCTCAGTCGAAATCTTGATCGCCGATGATCGGGAGCCGTTTCGGCGGATGGTTCGATCCTTGGTTGAATCTCAACCGGACTATCATATCTGTGGCGAAGCTGGCGATGGAGTCGAAGCGATTGAAAGGGTGCGCCAGCTCCGTCCTGATATCGTGCTGATGGACATCAATATGCCTCGAATGAACGGTCTGGAGGCGACTCGAGTTATTCGAAGTGAAGCTCCTGAGTGCAATGTGATCATTGTTACTCAAAACGACGTTACGGTTGCGCGAGAACAAGCTCGTAGCGCTAACGCGAAAGGCTTCGTAACAAAATCCGATCTGGCCCGAGATTTGCTTCCGACGATCGAAAAATTCAGGAGTGCGAAACCGGAAGCACATGAAGCGAATATTGCACACAAGGCAGAATCGTCCAATGGGAGGGTAGCAGTGGAAAATAACAGCAGCTTGCACCAGACAAAAAGCGCAGCGGATCACGCCGAGCCGTGGTGCGGCCTTCTAAACAGTGCCGCAGCGCGCGATCACATCGTCCAACTCTATCAGGATCAGCAATTTCTCAATCGTGCCGTTTGTCGCTTTGCGGCTGCGGCCATTACGAACGGTGAAGGCGTGATTCTAGTTCCGACGGTTGCGCACTGGGACGCGTTTCGGCCTCGTCTGGAAAGGGAGGGCGTGGATGTGAAAGCCGCAGAGAAACGGGGCCAACTCACGGTTGTAGACGCGGACAATCTGCTGCCGACCTTCATGCGGGACGGAATGCCGGATTCCCCGGTTTTCTTGGGTTTAGCCCAGAACGTAATCTCGCACGCGCGCGGAAACGGTCGCTACCCGAAAGTTCGTTGGTGGGGTGAGATGGTTAACCTTCTTTGGGAGCGAGGCGATGTTGCCGCCAGCATGCAGCTCGAAGATCAATTCGACCAGCTTGCTCATGAGCAGGATATTGCGATCTTCTGCTCGTTCTTGATGGATAACTTCGACGGAGACGTGCACGCCCGTATGCTGCCAAGGCTTAGTGAGAATCACTCTCATCTTATTCCCGTCGAGGATTACTCTCGGCTTGAGCGAGCGGTGTCCGAAGCACTTCGAGATGCGGTCGGTCCAGATGACTCTAGTGTCCTGGAAGGCCAGCTTCTCTCGCGCTTTGCTGCTCCGTTCCAAATGCCGCGATCACAGGCGTTGCTTTTGGCATTGCGGCAGACTCTGCCAGCGGTAGCGGATGATGTGCTGAAACGGAGTCGAACCCTGTATCGAGCTACTGCTTAATGCTGGTTAGTAAAAAGGATAGAGATACTCGATGGCCCAGAAGGATGAATTCGTTGGAGACGGCACAGTATCGGGCGACGCTGTTCTTGACGGAATACTCTTCAACTACGACCCGCTTGATGCTGTCGATCTTCCGATAATCGTAATCAGCCGCGATTGCACTATTGCCCGCATCAACCGAGCCGCCACAACGGTGCTAGGCTTGAAGGTCACGGATGTCGGTCGTAGGGTTAGTGAGTCTCTACCCCGTGTGGAAAATCTTGATAGGGTCTGTGCGCGAGTGATTGCTGATGGAGCGCCCCACCGGATTGAGACCCGCGACAACGATAGGTATTTTCTTCTTCGGATAGCTCCCTACACCGGAAGGAATCGCCAGGTGGCAGGCTCGGTACTCGCATTCACGAACATCACGGCCTTTCGTGCAAGCATTGATCAAGCGATTTATGAACGGGAATACACCAAGGCGATCCTCAATGCGGTAATCGATCCGTTGGTTGTTCTCGATGCCGAATTGCATGTCCAGACTGCGAACCGCGCATTCTACACACTGTTCGGACTTTCGCGGGATCAGACGCAAGGCATTCCGATCCGCAAACTGGGAAACAAGGAGTGGGAAACGTCCGAATCGTGGAAGGCCATCCAAACAACTCTTTCTAGCCAAACTGAATTTCAAGCGATCGAGATCGACGGCGAGTTTCCAGTAATTGGGAAAAGGACGTTCGTGCTTGACGCTCGTCGACTGGCACGAGATGCGGATGCTCTGGTCGTCATGACGTTCCAGGACATTACTGAGCGAAAACAGGCGCAGCGGACAACGTCGCTTCTGGCTGCCATTGTGGACTATTCAGATGATGCCATTGTCAGCAACAAGCTCGACGGTACGTTATCCAGTTGGAACAAGGGTGCCGAGCGACTGTTCGGGTACATGGCAGAGGAAGCCATTGGTCAGCACATTACCCTTATCGTCCCGTGGGAGCTACGTTCCGAAGAAGAAGATATTCTCAGGCGTTTGGCACGAGGTGAGCGTGTTGATCATTTTGAAACAGCTCGCAAACGCAAGGACGGCACCAATCTGGATGTTTCGCTGACGATTTCCCCCATTCGCGATGGGACAGGCAGGGTGATCGGAGCATCGAATGTGGCCCGCGACATCACTGATCGCAAACGAGCGGAGCGCGCGCTATCGGAACAGGCTCGCCTGCTGGATCTGAGCAATGATGCCATCTTCGTTCGCGACGGGGCCGACCGCATTACGTATTGGAACCGGGCTGCAACCGAGCTCTATGGCTTTACGCGTGAGGAGGCGTTGGGCCAGATATCCCACGATCTGTTGTGCACCCAATTCCCCGCACCTCTGGAAAACATCGACGAACAACTGCATCATCATGAGCGATGGAGCGGCGAATTGGTCCATCTAGCGAAAGATGGCACGAAAGTCATAGTTGCCAGCCGGTGGGTGCTCGATCAGACAGGCGGTGAAAGTCGGTGGTGCGTTCTCGAAACCAACAATGACATTACGCAGCAAAAACGGATCGAGAAGGCATTACGCGAAAGCGAAGAGCGATTTCGCGCGATTGTTGAAACAACGCCAGAGTGCGTCAAACTGCTCTCGGCAGACGGTACTCTGTTGCATATGAATTTGTCCGGCTTGCGGTTGGTCGGCGCTGCTTCCGCTGACGAAGTAATCGGCAAAAGTATCTATGATCTCGTCGCGCCTGAGGATCGGGCGCGATACAAAATGTTCAATGAGAGCATTTGCCGTGGCGAGCAGGGTTCGTTACAGTTCGAAATTGTCGGACTGGAGGGCAAACGGCGGCAGATGGAAACTCACGCCGCGCCCTTACGAAATGCTGATGGAACCGTAGTTCATCTTGCCATTACGGCCGACATTTCCGAACGTAAGCGAGCGGAAGAGTTGCTGCGTCAGAGCGAAGAGAGATTCCGCGCACTCGTGAATGCCAGTTCGGATATGGTTTACAACATGAGTCCGGACTGGAGCGAAATGGGCGAACTCGATGGCAGGGGTTTCGTCGCCGATGCCAGCAAGCCCAGGAAAGATTGGCTGAATGAATACATTCATCCCGACGACCAGCCTCTTGTGTTGCAAGCCGTGCGCGAGGCGGTACGGTCAAAGAGTGCCTTCCAGCTTGAACATCGTGTTCGCCGCGCCGACGGAACGCTGGGCTGGACATACTCACGGGCAGTACCTCTACTCAACGAAAACGGTGAAATCATGGAGTGGTTCGGTGCGGCCAGCGATGTCACGGCTCGAAGAGAAGCCGAGGAAAAATACCGGATGCTGGTCCAAACACTCGATGCAGAGGTGCGCGATCGCACGCGGGAACTGGAGCGGCAATCGAATCAGTTGCGGGAACTCTCATGGCGTTTGCTGAGAACTCAAGATGAAGAACGCAGGCACATCGCGCGCGAATTGCACGACAGTGCTGGCCAGACTTTGACCGTGCTGGGAATGAGCCTTGCGCAGTTCGCTCAGAAGACTGGGCGCAAGGCACCCGAGCTCGCCGGTGACGCTGAACAGATTCAGGAGACAGTTCAACAGTTGCACCGCGAGATACGCACCACTTCTTACCTGTTGCATCCGCCACTATTGGACGAGAGCGGTCTCTATTCCGCCATCAGTTGGTATGTACAAGGCCTCCAAGAACGCAGCGGCCTGGACGTTCGTCTGGATTGTTCAGAGAAATTTGGGCGACTTCCACGCGAAATGGAACTGGTGATTTTTCGGCTGGTGCAGGAGTGCTTGACAAACATTCACCGACATTCTGGTGGCAAGAGTGCTTCGATCAGACTTGCTCAGAAAGTGAACCAGATAACATTAGAAGTCCGTGACCAAGGCAGGGGGATGGCTAACGAGCGCTTGGCTGAGGTTCAATCGGGACACGCTGGTTTGGGGATTCGAGGGATGCGAGAACGTCTGAGTCAATTTAAAGGAACGCTGAATATCGAGTCGGATGGCTCAGGGACGCACGTTTTCGCGACAATCCCGGTCCCAAAGGTTGCATCTCCAGAGGAGGACAGCAAGGCTGAGCCTTTGCAAACTGCTGTTTGAGTGTTGTAACTACCGAGGTCGGCTACGAGAGTTCTCATTGCAGATGACAATAAACTGATCCGACGTGGCATAGCTGGAATTATTTCAGCGGACAAGGACGTCGAGGTGTGCGGTCCGTGGGGCCAGCGGTTCGATATTTACCTAGGCACGGGTGCCGTCCCATCTGAGACTTAAGCTCTGGTTTACGCCAGTCGCCCCGTTCGCCGGAATCTTATTGACCGGCAACCCCGGGCCGATCGGAACAAATGCCCGATACTCCTGAGGCGAATTCCATCTCCGTTCAAACTGATTTACAAACCAATCGAAAAACCACGGCTTGACAGCCGCCGTGCTGAAAACATTGTGTTCCTGTTGGCTATTGAATGAAGGCGAAGTCCAATTTGAAGAACCCCAAACTGCGAGATTCTGGCCATAGAAAAGCACTGACTTTTCATGGTTCTCGCCACCATGCTTGGTAATTTTCAGCGGAACACCAGCTGCGAACAAGCGATCTACGTTGTAGCGGTCCCAGACTCGGACCGGATTTGAATATTCCGATGAATCGACGATCATCCGCTCCGGAAGGCCGCGCCTGAATGCCGCAATGGTCGCGTCGGCCGCTGAACTCCACTATTCCTTGGCCCGCAAACAGCATCATTTTCCAGTGCAAGATCCCAGGGGCAACCGTCTGCCGCATAGGAACCGGCGGCGGCGTCGCCGCGAACTTTTGAAGAATTTGTTGATTGGCCGGCGGCGTATCGTCTGCCCGCGGATCCACCAGCATGCGCACCTTGACGCCAGCCTGGATCTTTTTGATGAGCGGGCCCGAAATATCCGTATCGTCCATGAACCAAAATGCGGCATCGATTTCGACATTTTCGTTCTGAATCAGCTGGATTAACTGTGCTCGGCAATCTTCAAACGAGACGTCACACAGACGCTCGGAAGCGGAAGCAGGCAAAATAAAAGCGAGGAACACCAACAGCAACGCCGGGGCCCATAAATTCCTATAATTCATACGCACCTTGGGAGTTTTTTGCGCGAGCCGAAAATGTCGCGACTGAAGATTTTACCGGCGTATCGGACTGAAACAGCATACAACCCCGGAGTTAATATTTCGCCTCGGCGAACCAAACGTCTGTTATAAAAACATGCAAGCAGAGTGCCAGTTTTTGGACGTTTAGAGCTGCGGCCTAGTTGCCCAACTCCGCGCGTTGCCACAAATTGTTTAGACCGGGCTACTGACAGCCGGTCCAGGAACCCGAACAAGGGAACATCCCCATATCACGCAATATAAAAAGGCGCCCACTTTTACGGTAAGTTGTGAGTCGTTGGAACACCACACCTACCGAAGAGGAGCGCCTTTATGAGTCAAGAGAAGTATATCGGCATGGATGTTCATCAGGCCACCATTTCCGTTGCC
>DATATW010000001.1:0-8064 GCA_036268595.1 Terriglobales bacterium | reverse complement strand
GCCCGTCCTGCACGACACTATTTGATCTCCACTTCATCAATTTCAAACTCAAATTTCCCCGGCTCTTGCGCATGTGCGAACGCAATCCCGGTCACGTCGTGCCCATCGGTTTTAAAGTCCGACCACGCGAAGGTGTACTGTTTCCATTCCGGACCGGCCACAAATGGCTGAATTCCAGGCATTTGTCCGGAATTGCTCTCAGTCATCACCGCAACTGCATAGCTTTTGCCGTCGCCCTTTACCCAGAACGACAATGTTTTCTTGCCGGATAGATTGACCGCCTCATCCGCCGAAGCCCCTGGATGAAACGCGACTCCTGCCCAGGTGAAAGCTGCTCCTGGAACCAGTTCGCCCGTCACTTGCAAAGCTCCTTTTGATCCATTGGCTCCGCCTGACACCGGTTGCAAGGTTGCTTTCGATTTGCCGCCAATGTCGGCATCAGAACTAACCGACCATGATCCATATTGCGCGGTTGTTTTGAGGTCATCGAAATTGCTCACGACTGAGCTTTCTGGTCCCGCAGCCATGGCCGTTTGTCCGAACTGTCCCTCCGGGCCCACCACTTTTAGCGAAACGGTCTGCGTCTGCGCAGAGCTCGGCCCAACCATGATGTCGAAAATTCCCGGCTCAACCACTTTGTGCATATCTGCATTGAGAAGGGACAGCGCGTCCGGCGTAATCGCGAATTCCACCGTCTTGGTTTCGCCCGGATTCAGGTGTATGCGTTGAAATCCTTTCAGCGCCATCACGGGACGCGTAACTGACGCAACTTCCTGATGAACATAGATCTGTGGGACCTCATCGCCGGCGCGATCTCCGGTATTGCTTACATCGACGGTCACCTTCGCCGTGCCGCCGTTATAAATCTGCGGCGGATCCACGTGTAGATTCTCAAATTTAAAAGTTGTGTAGCTTAGGCCGTAGCCAAAAGGAAATAATGGCTGGCGTGTGCTGAAGGCGTAGGTTCTGTTATCTGAGGGTTTGTGATTGTAGAAGTCCGGCAGATCGCCCACCGAATGGGGAAATGTGATGGGCAGCTTTCCGCCAGGATCGACATCTCCGAACAAAACATTTGCCGCCGCGGTGCCGCCTTCTTCACCTAGATACCAGCCTTCAAGTATCGCTGGAACATGTTCCGCGATGTAATTGATAGACAGCGGCCTGCCATTAATAAGGAAAACGACAGTTGGGGTTCCTGTTTCGACTACTGCCTTCACCAATTCATTCTGAGCGCCCAGCAGATGGAGCGAATCGCGATCTCCGAGATGTTGTTCTGACCAAGCTTCGCGATTGGTGCTCTCGTTTTCACCCACTACGAGAATTGCAACATCGGCGCTCTTTGCGACCGCCACTGCCTCTCTAATTTTGTCTGTTTGCGTCGCGGGATCGATTAGTTTCACGTTGTCGTCAAACCAGCCGTGCCAATCCTGATGCTTGTCGGTGAACCGGCAACCTTCCGCGTAAACCACTTTAGCTTTCGATCCTACGCGTTCCTGAATTCCTTGCAGAACGCTCACGCCATTCAGTGGATTTCGACTGTATCCACCAAGATGAACTCCGTCGGCATTCGGTCCGATGACGGCAATGGTCTTCAATTTGTTCAGATCTAGCGGCAACAACTGCTTGTCATTTTTCAGCAGAACGATGGTTTCCTGTGCGGCTTTGAGTGCGATCTTGCGATGCTCAGGACTGTTAGTGACGCGCTCGGCCGCATCCGGATCAACCAGGGCGTTATCAAATAATCCCAGCCTGAACTTCGTCGCCAGGATCCGCGAGACGGCCCGATCCAATTCGCTCTCTGGAACAATGCCTTGCTGCACCTGCGCCAGCAGGGTGCGATAAACCGATCCGTCGGAGAGGTCGTAATCCACCCCCGCCGCGATTGCCAACCTCGCCGCATCGGCTTTCGTCGCCGCGACATGATGCACCTTTACCAGCATCTGCAGTCCGTCGCCGTCTGAAGTGACAAATCCCTGGAATCCCCACTCCTGGCGCAACACTTTATCCAGCAGCCAGTGATTAATATGCGCGGGAATGCCGTCGATTTCGTTGTAAGAAGCCATCACGCTTCCGACGTTGGCCTCTTTAACCGCAGCCTCAAACGGAACAAAAAAGTTTTCGCGTATCACCCGCTCGGAATAATTTCCGGGCGCGGTGTTCGTCCCGCCCTCGGGCTGGCTATGGACTGCGAAATGCTTCATCGTCGCCACCACGTGATGAGGGCCAATCAAGAATTCATCGCCCTGCAATCCGGTGATCGCTGCAACTCCCATGCGTGAGACCAGGAAGGGGTCTTCTCCGTAGGTCTCTTCAGTTCGTCCCCAACGCGGATCGCGGGCCAGTCCCAGCACCGGCGCGAATACCTGGTCTACTCCGGCCGAGCGCGCCTCGTCGCCGGCCGCCGTGAACACCTGTTTCACCAGCGCCGGGTCCCATGTGCTCGCCAGACCAATCGCCTGCGGAAAGCTGGTGCTGCCGTATTCCATGAAGCCGTGCAGGGCCTCGCCCATGAGAAGGTCCGGAATGCCCAAGCGCGTCTTCTCGCGAGCATACCGCTGTAAACCGTTGCGCAAAATGGCGGCGCGCTTCGCAGGAAACTCCAGATCTGGATCCGACCATCGCGATAACGTCGATTGCGCGGTTTCATTGGTGAATGTCCCCGTGGGATCGATGACCAGCGCCGGTTTTCCACTGGGCGCGATCTGGCCTATCTTTTCCTCGAGAGTCATGCGCGAAAGCAAATCCGCTACGCGGTCTTCAATCGACAATTTCGGATTGCGATATTTAGGTGCGTCGTCAGCCGCTTGTGCTTTTTGTTGACCGGCTGCAGTGAGGCTGATAATCGACACGGCGAAAGCGCATGTAAGCAGGTTACGGTGAGAAACTCTCATTGGCTCCTCTTCACAAGACCAGGTGAATATCACTCCAGAGTACGAAAGTATAGACGCTGCAGTTCAGCCGGATAAGAAAGTAAATCGGGACACGGCTTAGGGGAACTCATAATGCATCGAACTCGCATGATGAGGCGGTCGAACTTGCGAGAAAGATATTCAAAGTCGAAGGAAACAATTGCGATTCCGCTCGCGACCAGGATGAAGTCTGGCTTTTCGGCTGGACTGATCGGCGCGCTTGCGATGGACGATTACAACCGACTGAAAATCGCAATCACCCGATTATCGGTTTCGCCGCTTCCCTACGGCGCGCAGGAGTGGGCAGCAACCAGCGGAATCGTAAACTCTGCTGCCGCTCGCATAGGGTGGAAGCTCTCGCCCCGACAAACCAAACACGGGGCGGCCATTGTTCACTACACCACTGCTGCGGCGGCGGGAGTTGTATACGGAATTCTGAGACGCCGGCGGAAAAAAGCTTCGCCCTGGGTGGGAGCCTGCTTTGGAACTGCCATCTGGCTCCTTGGAAATGAGTTGCTGCTTCCGGCCGCCGGCATACTGGAGCGTGCAGACTTCACGCTCGCGACACGGGCTGACGCTTTAGCCGAGCACGTTATATTTGGGGTAAGCGTGGACAAGGCTTACCGCAAAATGACCTCGGCTTAGAATTGCGAAAAGCGCCTATCCAAAGTGACTATGCCGCGCGTCCTAATACCGGCAACATGCGCTTTACTCTTCTGCGATAACTCTTTTTGGACTTAAACGCGAGATAGAAACTGGCGCCGGCAATTGCGCCGCACGTTGCTGCTGCAAGCCAATTCTTATATCGCGACCCCCACAGTTCAAAGCTTCTCGGGTGGGCGCGGTTGTCGAACGTTCCGTGTGCCCCGTGATCTCCTGGCACGGGCTCCCATAAATTGTTCGGCCGGTTTGGATCTTCAGGCTCGTGAGTCTGTTGCGAATCATATCCGGTACGCCCGAGATAATGATCGAGAATTCCGGGTGCTATCTTGTTTGCGACAATCGCCTCGACAGTGGGGAACCCGACGTAGAGCTCCCGGCGATGATTGTGAGCCGCCCAGTACACCGCGCGTGCTCCTACTTCCGGCTGAAAGATCGGGGGCACCGGTTGCGCTTTGTGCTTCAGCCGGCTCTTGACCCATCCAAATTGGGTGGTGTTCAAAGCCGGCATCTGCACCATCGTGATTCGCACATCGCTCTGGTCATGAATCAGCTCGCAGCGTAGCGAGTCAGTGAATCCCGAGATTGCATGTTTCGCCGCGCAATACGCCGACTGCAAAGGAATGCTGCGATAAGCAAGCGCTGAGCCCACCTGCACGATCGTGCCACGATCACGCGGCAGCATTCGCTTCAATGCGCTGAGTGTGCCATAGACCACGCCGAGATAAGTCACTTCGGTGACCCGCTTGTATTCCTCCGGCTTCATTTTCTTCACCGGAGAAAATACTGAGGCCATTGCGTTGTTAACCCATATGTCGATCGGTCCGAATTGCTCCTCGACTTTCGCGGCTGCAGCCTCAACTGCATCGGCATCGGCCACATCCGTCGGCAATACCAAGGCGGACCCCCCTGCTGCTTCAATCTCCCTTTTCGCGCCCTCGAGTCCATCGACTCCCCGCGCCAGTAATCCAACCTTCGCGCCTTTGCTTCCAAAATGACGCGCAATCGCCCGTCCCAATCCGGCGGATGCGCCGGTCACAACTACCACTTCATCTTTCATTATTGCCTCCCTCTTATAAAGTCTTCATAAAGTTTTGGCCTTCGAATTCAAAACGTTTTTGCTTGTCGATTTGGATGATGAACGCGCTGGTTGCGACGTCCGGAGCGCGCTGAATCTGCCAATCTGGCTTTAAGTTTTATCCGCCGCAGCCCATAGTCACTGCAAAGCAGAGCTGCTGAATTGTGTAATTTTCCTAATTCCTTACCAAGAGCAGCACAGCATACGCTCTCTGTTGAGTTGGATGCACGAATGAAGAAATAGTGCAATTTCGGGCCAACCTTGTTCGGTGAATCGTATCGAAGAAATAGTGCCGGATTATCGCTCGGTATCACACAGCACGCCTGGGCAGTGGCGTTTGCGCCGCGTTTTGTGAGCCTTTTCGATGCTGAATCAAATTCTGATCCATGGCGTGGCGGGCAAATGAAGGAAGGAATAACTTATGGCGAAGCTGGTGTCTGATCTGATTGTTGAACGCTTGATCGAATGGGGCGTGGACACAATTTTTGGTTTTCCGGGAGACGGCGTCGACGGTTTTTTTGAAGCGTTGCGTACCCACAAAGACAAACTGAAATTCATTCAGGTGCGCCACGAAGAAGCCGCAGCTTTCGCGGCGGTGGGTTACGCGAAGTATACCGGTCGACTTGGGGTATGTTGTGCGACTTCGGGCCCGGGCGGCGTGCACCTTCTTAATGGTCTTTACGACGCCAAGTGCGACCTGCAGCCGGTGCTGGCCATCACCGGTCACACTTTTCACGACCTGATTGGCATGGACTACCAGCAGGACGTCGATCTCGACAAACTCTACATGGATGTAGCTGTCTTCAATGAACGGGTGATGGGCCCGGCGCACGCGGTGAATGTGGTTGATATGGCGGTGCGCTCTGCTTATGGACGCCGTGGCGTCGCCCACATTTGCATTCCGAAAGACATTCAGGAGTGGGAAGTCTCGAAGAACCATCGCAGCAAGGCGAATGTTGAGCACCACAGTGGCGACTGGAGCGCTCCTTCGACAGCCAAGCCAGCAGAGGCGCTGGTGCGTAAGGCTGCTGACATCATCAATGCCGGGTCGAAGGTCACAATTCTTGTGGGTCGTGGCGCGCTCGGCTGCCGTGAAGAAATCACCCAACTTGCCGCCGCGGTTGGCGGTCCAGTCGTAAAAGCTCTGCTGGGCAAAGCCGTGCTTCCGGACCGCAGTCCTTACACCACCGGCGGAATCGGATTGCTTGGTACGGCGGCGTCGGTTGATGCCATGAATGATTGCGACACTTTGATCATGGTCGGAACCAGCTTCCCCTATATGGAATTTTTTCCCAAGCCAGGGCAGGCGAAATGCGTGCAAATCGAAATTGATCCGACGCGGATCGGACTGCGTTATCCGGTGGATGCAGCCCTTGTCGGAGATGCAAAGACGATTCTGACCGCGCTGCTTCCTCTCATTAAAACCAAGAAGCCCGAATTTCTCGAAGCCGCTCAGAAGAATATGAAGGACTGGAATGAGCTCATGGAAGAGCGGGGCACGCGCAAAGACATGCCCATGAAGCCGCAAGTGGTGACTCATACACTCAACCGGCTTCTGAAAGACGATGCCATTGTTTCTGCTGACAGCGGAACCATCGCCACATGGAGCGCCAGATACATCGAAATACGCGGTGACATGCAATTCTCGCTATCGGGTTCGCTTGCGACGATGGCGAACGGGTTGCCGTACAGCATCGGTGCAGCGGTGGCTTATCCCGGCAGGCAAGTGGTGTGTGTGGTGGGCGATGGCGGCTTGAGCATGCTGATGGCGGAGCTCGCGACCCTGGTGAAATACAACCTGCAAGTGACTGTTGTCGTGATAAAGAACAACGTGCTCGGCCAGATCAAGTGGGAGCAGATGATTCTCGAGGGCAATCCTGAATACGGAGTCGAACTTGAGCCCATCGATTTCGCCAAAGTCGCCGAGGCCTGCGGAGCAAGAGGTTTTACGCTGGAACTGCCTGATGACGCTGAACGCGTTCTGCGCGAGGCTTTGAATCACAAAGGTCCCAGTGTGGTGCAGGCAGTAGTTGATCCCAATGAACCGCCGATGCCGGGAAAGGTCACTACCGAACAGGCCATTAATTTTGCCAAGGCTTTAATTCGCGGACAAAAAGATGCGGCAAAAATTCTAAAAACGGTTGCGCTCGACGAAGTTCGCGAGGTTGTGTAAACGATGGCGAGCCGAGCTGCGCTCTCAATTCGGCATCCTCGCCGTGATTTTGAGATTCTCAGCCATCACATCCGTGAGGGGCGTTTCCAGCGCAGCCTGTCTCTGCTCACCGCCGCAACTAGCATTTTAAGTGGCTTGGAGGTGGCCTACGAACATTATCGGGGCAGTTATAGCCGGCGGGTAATGTACACGCCGGTAATTATGAGCGTGGTGTTGACGGTCGCCGGCGTCGCCGGTTTCTTTAGCAGAAGAGCAGCACGTACTTTTCTGCGGGCTGTTTCAGCAGTCACCCTCGCCGATGCCGGCATCGGATTTTATTTTCATATTCGCGGGGTCAAGCGCAAGCCGGGCGGCTGGCGCCTTCCCATGACCAACATGATTATGGGACCGCCCATTTTTGCTCCGCTTCTTTTCGGGACCAGCGCTTATCTTGGTTTAATTGCTTCCTATCTGCGGCGCGAAACATCTTCGCGTCGATCAAGATCACGCCGCGATCCTTTCGCTGCGCGAGTCTGGCCGAATTCCAAGGGCCGCAACCTGCTCTCGTCCGAGCAGGATATACGCGAAGGCCGTTTCCAGCGGCAGGTCGCTATTGTGACCGGAGTCAGCGCGTTGCTTAGCGGCTTCGAGGCCTTTTATTCCCACTACAAGAATAATTTTCGTTTCGCCGTGCAGTGGACGCCCATCATTCTGGCACCAGCGCTGGCGGCAGCGGCCTTTACATCTGTAAAAAGTCGCAGGGTCGCACGCACTGCTCTGCCGGCGCTTTCAGTGTTGGCTAGCGCCGATGCCGCGGTTGGTTTTTATTATCACGGGCGGGGCGTGCTTCGCCGGCCAGGAGGGGCAAAACATCTTCTCTACAACGTGATGTATGGGCCGCCGATTTTTGCTCCTCTGCTTTTTGGCGCGGCCGGAATGCTCGGCCTGCTGGCCAGCTTGCTCAGAAGAAGGCGCACATGAAGACCCAGGAACGTACCGACCAACTAACCTGCCCGCGCGATCCGTCTTCCGGGGAACCGATGGCTGCGCGCCGCCAACCCGGCTACTATTCCGGTTTCAGCACGCTTTCGCAAAAATCATTCTGGGACGACGCAACCCGGGCCGTGATTGTCGACCGCGTGGAGTCTCCTCCCGAAATTAAATTTTTCTCCGTGCAGGAATTGGAATTTTGGACCGCGGTATTCAGCCATCTTATTCCGCAAACTGACCGAACTCCCGATCGCCAGATCGACGTCATTGGTCCG